>NZ_JAWQLX010000002.1:0-613069 GCF_033446725.1 Polaromonas potterensis
CGATGCTTGGCAGCAAGCTCGAAACGCCCTTCAGCGAACCATCGAGTGGAAATTCACTCGGCAGGATGCAGATACAAAGCTTGGGCGATACTATGTTTCGAAACTTGCGTGTTGATGTACTAGGTTCCGCACACCACCGACAAAACCGCTGGCATCACCGCGGGTCCGGGTGTAGCCGGCAAACCAGCCGACGCGGCTGTGTTTGCCCTCCTCGCCATGCTGGAGGCCCAAGTCGCGGCCCACCTGAAAACCACTCGCCGTGCCGTCAAATTGGGGCGTCGCATCACCGTTCTGGCTTTGCTTGAGGCTTTGGCCGAAGACCCGCCCCCAGGACGGCGAGCGCTCGCCGTCCTGCGCCAACAAGCGCTGGCTGCCCTGGCGCTGGTGAAAGGTGCCCAGTTGCATCAAGCCGCCCTGACGCACGGCCATGGGCACACTGCTGTACAAAGCCACTTCTGGCCGGTACAGGACAACGGCCTCCACCGGCAGGTTGTTCACCGCGGCCAGGGCGGTGGCTTGCGCCTGGGTCGCGACGACGACGCCACCCACGGCAAACGCCGTGGACCGCAAGTACCAGTTGTCCGGGTTGTTGCCGGTCGCGCCGCCCTTGAACAACCGGTAGTCGTCAACCGGTAGTCGTAAGCCCCCGCCTGAGCCGGTTGGGCCAACGCAAATGCACTGCCACCGGTGGACGCCCCATTGACCGCCTGGACCAGCAAGATGCCGTCGGCGGTCGTGCTTGCGCCAGCGCCGCCAAGATTGACAACCTGGACGCCGGTATTGCCACTTGCTATTCCGCCGTCTATGACCAGCCGGTTGGCCGGCGAGTTGTCGCTGCCCAAGGCGGCGTTGAGCCGCAGTGAGGCATTGGTGCCGGTGTAATTGCCGCGCACGGTCAGGGCACCAAAGCCGTTGCCCGCACCTGGCCCCGGCAGCAGGGTGCCCTGGCTGGTGACGTTGCCGACAAAGGTGCCGGTACCCGCGACGCTGCTGCCGGCCAACACGTTGATCACCGGGCTGGTCAGGGTGCTGCTGAAGGTCAAGGTGCCCGTCTGGACCTGAATGCTGTCGGAGAAGCTGGCATTGGTGAGCCACGACCAGGCAGTTCCGCGCATGGTCAGGTTCTGGAAGTTGCGGAAGTTGTTGTCGACCGTGCCGCTGCCTTCGAGAAAAGCGCTGTTGTTTACGCCACCGCCGACGGCGCCGCCCCGGATCACAGAGCCGGTGCGCAGGATCAATGTGCCACCGCCCGCCCCCATAAGAATGGCCTCGTCGCCAGCGCCTCCGTGCCCTTCCAGATAACCTGAGTTGATGAAAGTTTCGCTGCCGTTGTTACCGCGCAGCGCATGGGATTGGTCGCTGATGATGCGTCCGTTTGCGAGGTTTTCTACTCGCGCAAGGAAAGCGCCCCCTGTCGTGTTGGATTGGACCCCGGCGGCAAAGCCCCCCGTATTGTTGCCCGTCGTATGAATGGTGCCGCTGTTGATCACCACATTGGCGGCCCCGCTGCCGCCGGTGAGGAAAATGCCTTTGGACGCCGAGCCCGTCACAGTGATGGTTCCGGTGTTGATCACGCTGTTGCCCGGACCCGTAAGAGCGATGCCGTGAGAACTGCTGCCGCTGGTGGCGATCGCCCCGTTGTTAATCACCTGGTTGGTGGTTCCGACAGGCCCATCTGTGATGCCAATTGTGCCGCCACCCGTTGTAGTGATGCTGCCGTTGTTGGTCAGCAGGTTGCCGCTGCCTATACCCACCAGTGCCGCGCCCCCGCCTGAGATGGTGATCTGGCCCGCGTTGGTGATGAAGCTCGCATCCTGGACCGCCAGTGCCTGCGCGGCGTTGGTGGTGAAGATGGTCCCCGGATCGAGGATGATGGTGACGGTGGTGGAGAGCGGCGCGGCCACGACCGAGGGGTTCGGGGGGGTAGGGTCCGGAGCAAATGACGGTGGTGTTGGACCCCGGCGTGGTCGTGGGCGTGCAGGCGGCCCGACTGTCTGTGGCGATGCTGCCGATCAGGGTGGCAATGGTGCCAAGCACCCAGGTCCTGGGCCAAGGCAATGGGGAATAGTGACGGGATGCATGTCTCTTCTTCTTGACCACTGATGATTCCTCAGAAGCGCGGCGGGCTGGATATGGCCGCCTTTGCAGTTGAAATACTGAAATTTCTTTTTGGCTTTTTGTGACCAAAAAACAAACAGCTACAACTTGCGCGCTTCTGAAGTCTCAAAAAATGTCGCTAATTACCCCACCCACTTGCGCGCATTGCGCCAGAGCTGCATCCACGGGCTGAGCTGACTGGCCTCACCCGAGGTCCAGCTCATCTGGATGTTGCGGAATACCCGTTCGGGGTGCGGCATCATGGCCGTGAAGCGGCCGTCCGCCGTGGTCACCGCCGTCAGGCCGCCTGCGCTGCCATTCGGATTGGCCGGGTAGGCTTCGGTCGGCTGGCCGTGGTTGTCGGTAAAACGCATGGCCGCAATCACCTTGGATGCGTCGCCGCGGTGGGCAAAGTTGGCAAATCCCTCGCCGTGCGCCACGGCAATCGGCAGGCGGTTGCCGGCCATGCCTTGCAGGAACAGGCTAGGAGAGTCCAGCACTTCGACCTGGCTCAGGCGGGCTTCGAAACGCTCGCTGCGGTTGGTGGTGAAACGCGGCCAAGCCTCGGCGCCCGGAATGATGTCGGCCAGCTCGGCAAACATCTGGCAGCCGTTGCACACGCCCAGCCCGAAGGTGTCGCTGCGGCCGAAGAAGGCCTTGAACTGTTCCGACAACACCGGGTTGAAGGTGATGGAGCGGGCCCAGCCTATGCCGGCGCCCAGGGTGTCGCCGTAGCTGAAGCCGCCGCAGGCCACCACGCCCGCAAAGTCAGCCAGTTGTGCGCGGCCGGTCTGCAAGTCGGTCATGTGCACGTCGTACGCCTCAAAACCGGCCTGGGTGAAGGCGTAAGCCATCTCCACATGCGAGTTGACGCCCTGCTCCCGCAGCACCGCCACCTTGGGGCGCGACAACATCAGGGCCGGGCTCGCTATGGATTCAGTAGCTGCTTGCGTAGGTAGGGTAAGGGCTGGAGGCTGGTTTGATGCCAAAAAGACATGCAAACCCGGGTCCAGCGGGTCACCGGCTGCCGCATGTTCCGCATCGGCGCAGGCCGGGTTGTCACGCTGCTGGTTGATTTTCCAGCTGACCGAGTCCCAGACCTGGTGCAGGTCTTGCAGTTTGGCGCTGAACACCGCCTTGGTGTCGCGCCAGACCTGGACTTGGCCCTTGCCCACTTCGAGCGAAGCATGTTGCGGGCGAGTCTTGCCGATGAAATGACTGAACTTGGAGAGGCCGTGTTCGCGCAGGGTTTGCATCACCTCGTTGCGTACGGCGGTCGCCACCTGGATCACGGCGCCCAGCTCTTCGTTGAACAGGGCTTTCAGCGTGAGTTCTTCGCGGCGCGCACCCACTTGCGAGGCCCAGTTTTTGCTGTCGCCGGCGTCCATGCGGCTGTCGGAAATGCCATCGCCTTCGAGCAGCAACATGTCGATATTGAGCGACACCCCCACATGGCCCGCAAAGGCCATTTCGCAGACGGTGGCAAACAGGCCGCCGTCGCTGCGGTCGTGGTAGGCCATCAGCCGGCCCTGCTGGCGCAGCGCGTTGATGGCGTTGACGAGATTCACCAGGTCCTGGGCATCGTCCAGATCGGGGACGGCGCCCTCTTCCTTGTCCAGGGTCTGCGCCAGGATGGAGCCGCCCATGCGGTTCTGGCCCTTGCCCAGGTCGATCAGGATCAAGGTGGTGTCGGCATCCTGCGCGTCCAGTTGCGGGGTCAACGTGCCGCGCACATCGGCCAGGGTGGCGAAAGCGCTGACGATCAGCGAGACCGGCGAGGTCACCTTCTTGCTTTCCTTGTCATCGGTCCAGACCGTGCGCATGGACAGCGAATCCTTGCCGACCGGAATCGACACGCCCAGCGCCGGGCACAGTTCCATGCCCACAGCCTTGACGGTCTCAAACAAAGCGGCGTCCTGGCCGGGCTCGCCGCAGGCGGCCATCCAGTTGGCCGACAGCTTGACACGTGGCAGCTCAATCGGTGCGGCCAGCAGATTGGTGATGGCTTCGGCCACCGCCATGCGGCCAGACGCGGCGGCGTTGACGGTCGCCAGCGGCGTACGTTCACCCATGCTCATGGCTTCGCCGGCAAAGCCCTGGTAATCGGCCAGAGTCACGGCGCAATCGGCCACCGGCACCTGCCAGGGGCCAACCATCTGGTCGCGGTGTGTCATGCCGCCCACGGTGCGGTCACCGATGGTGATCAGGAAACGTTTGGAGGCCACCGTCGGGTGGCTCAACACGGCGATCGCGCTTTTCTGCAGGTCGACGCCGGTCAGATCGATGGGCTGGATGGTGTGCGCCACGCTGCTCACGTCGCGGTGCATCTTGGGCGGTTTGCCCAAGAGCACGTTCATGGGCATGTCGACGGGTGCCGCTGCATCCTTGTCCGACAACACCAGTTGTTTTTCTTCCGTCGCCACGCCAATCACGGCAAAGGGGCAACGCTCGCGCTCGCAAAAGGCCTGGAATTGCGCCAGCGATTCGGGCGCAATCGCCATGACGTAACGCTCCTGGCTTTCGTTGCTCCAGATTTCCTTGGGCGACAGGCCGCTTTCTTCCAGCGGTACGGCGCGCAAATCAAAACGCGCACCGCGTCCCGCGTCATTCACCAGTTCGGGGAAGGCATTCGACAAACCACCGGCGCCCACGTCGTGGATCGCCAAAATCGGGTTGGCGGTACCGAGCTGCGCGCACTGGTTGATCACCTCTTGCGCACGGCGTTCAATCTCGGGGTTGCCACGCTGCACGGAGTCAAAGTCAAGCTGGGCCGCGTTGGCGCCCGAGGCCATGGAACTGGCCGCGCTGCCGCCCATGCCGATACGCATGCCGGGGCCGCCCAGTTGGATCAGCAAGGTGCCGGCCGGGAACAGAATCTTCTTCGTGAGTTCGGCGTCAATCGTGCCTACACCGCCAGCGATCATGATGGGCTTGTGGTAACCCCAGCGCTGGCCGCCCACGGTCTGTTCGTACTCGCGGAAATAACCGGCCAGGTTGGGCCGGCCAAACTCGTTGTTGAAGGCCGCGCCGCCCAGTGGGCCTTCGGTCATGATTTGAAGCGGGCTGGCGATGTGTTCCGGCTTGCCGAAATCGCCGTCGAACAATTTGGACACGGTGAAACCCGTCAGGCCGGCCTTGGGTTTGGAGCCGCGTCCGGTCGCGCCCTCGTCGCGGATTTCGCCGCCGGCGCCGGTGGAGGCGCCGGGGAAAGGCGAAATCGCCGTCGGGTGGTTGTGCGTCTCGACCTTCATCAGCACGTGGGTCAACACGTCATTGGAGGCGCTATAACTTTGGGAGCTTCTTGCGCCCGTCCCGTCTGGGCTGGAGGCCGATTTGGCATAGAAGCGCTGGATTTTTCCGCCTTCCATGACAGAAGCGTTGTCCGAATACGCTACCACCGTGTGTTGCGGATGCAGCTTTTCGGTGTTGCGGATCATGCCGAACAGGCTTTTGTCCTGGGCCACGCCGTCAATCGTGAAGTCGGCGTTGAAAATCTTGTGGCGGCAATGCTCGCTATTGGCCTGCGCAAACATCATCAGCTCGACGTCGGTCGGGTTGCGCTGGAGCTGGGTGAAGGCATTCACCAGGTAGTCGATCTCGTCGGCGGCCAGTGCCAGGCCGAACTCGCTGTTGGCGGCTTCCAGCGCGGCCTGGCCGCCTTTCAGCACGTCAATGGTCTGCAGCGGCGCGCCCTGCAGTTCGGTGAACAGCCCGGCGGCCTGCGCGCGGCTTTCCATCACGCTTTCGGTCATGCGGTCGTGCAGCAAGGCCGCGACCTGTTCGTGCTGGGCGTCCGTTAAAGCGGTCTTGCTGAAAATGCCCGACTTGAGCGTCAGCCGGTATTCGGTGATGCGTTCTATGCGTTTGATGGCCAGGCCGCAGTTGTGGGCGATATCCGTCGCCTTGGAGGCCCAGGGCGAGACGGTGCCAAAACGTGGCGAGACGATGAACAGCAGGCTGTCCGAATCAGCAGCGGCGCACGGCTCGCCATAAGTCAGCAGGGCTGCCAGCCGGGTCTTGTCTGCGTCGGAAGGCGGCGTTTCGCTGGCCACCAGATGCACAAAACGGGCGCTGATGCCCGTGATTTTGTCGTGGATGGCCTGCAGGCGCGGCAGGAGTTGCTGGACGCGAAAGTCGCTCAGGGCGCTGATGCCGTGGGCTTCGCCCTCAAAAGTCGTCAGGTGCAGGGTCACGGTGGCGTGGCTTTGTAGTGGGAGGTGGGCAGCTCATGCTGTGGGTGTTAACGCCGCCTGGGCTGCGGGCTAAGCGTTAACCCGCAATTTTATCAGCGACTGGTCAAGAGCCCTCGCCGCAGGCCATACGCTACAAAGCCGGCCCAAAAATGCAGGTCCGCTGCGGCGGTGGGATAATCGGGCCATGAGTATTACGTATAAAGATGCAGCCGGGATTGCAGGCATGCGGGTCGCTTGCAAACTGGCTTCCGAGGTGCTGGATTACCTGACACCTTTCGTCAAGGTCGGTGTCACCACCAAAGAAATCGACAAACTCGCCAACGACTACATGGTGAACGTGCAGGGCACGGTGTCGGCCACGCTGGGTTACCAGCCGCCGGGTTACCCGCCCTACCCCGCTTCGTTATGCACCTCGCTGAACCACGTGGTGTGCCACGGCATCCCGAATGACAAGCCCTTGAAGAAAGGCGACATCATGAACATCGATGTCACCGTCATCACCAAGGACGGCTGGTACGGCGACAACAGCCGCATGTACCTGATTGGCGATGTGTCCATCGCTGCCAAACGCCTGTGCAAGGTCACCTACGAGGCGATGTGGCTGGGCATCATGCGTGTCAAACCGGGCGCCCGCCTGGGCGATATCGGCCACGCCATCCAAACTTTTGCTGAAAAACAGGGTTTCACGGTGGTGCGTGAGTTTTGCGGCCATGGCATCGGCAAAAAATTCCATGAAGAACCACAGGTGCTGCATTACGGCCGCCCCGGCACGCTGGAAGAACTCAAGCCCGGCATGACCTTCACCATCGAACCCATGATCAACGCCGGCAAGCGCGACATCAAGGACGGCCCCGAAAAAGACGGCTGGACCATCGTGACACGCGACCATTCGCTGACGGCGCAATGGGAGCACACCATCCTGGTCACTGAAACCGGCTACGAAGTGCTGACTTTGTCGGCTGGCAGCCCGCCGATCCCTGACTTTGTGCTGGCGCAGCAGTCACAAACCGCGACAGCCGACTCGGCCGCCTGAGGCCGCGCCGCCAGCGCATCCTACTGCAGCAAATGCTCTCCGCGCTGGCCACTTCTCCTTCCGTGACCGAACTGGCCTCGGTGCGCGAACAATACCGGGCGGGCAAAAATGCCTTGCTGACGTCCCTGGCCGGCAGCGGCTCGGCGACGCGCGGCATCCACAGTCTTTTGCGCAAGCTGGCCAGGCACACCGACACCACCTTGTGTGAACTCTGGCGGCGCAGCGATTTTCCAGCCGACTGCGCGCTGGTCGCCGTGGGCGGCTTTGGCCGCGGCGAGTTGTTTCCCCATTCCGATGTCGACGTGTTGCTGCTGCTGCCCGACGAGACCTGTCTGGACGGCGATACCGCGCTGAAAAGCAAGATTGAACACTTCATAGGTGCTTGCTGGGACAGCGGCCTGGAGATCGGCTCCAGCGTACGTACGGTCACCGACTGTGTCGAAGAAGCCGTCAAAGACGTGACCGTACAAACCTCGCTGCTGGAAGCCCGCTGGGTGGCCGGCGCCAAAACACTTGTTGCGGCATTGATCACGCAATTGGACGCGGTGCTCGACCCCCAGGCCTTTTTTGTGGCCAAAACGCTGGAACTGCGCCAGCGCCACAACAAATTTGAAAACACGCCTTACGCCTTGGAGCCCAATTGCAAGGAATCCCCAGGCGGCCTGCGCGACCTGCAGGTTGTGTTGTGGGTGGCGCGTGCGGCCGGGCTGGGCAAGTCCTGGGACGACCTGGCGCGCAAGGGCCTGGCGACGGCTTTTGAAGTGCGCCAGATCAAGGCCAACGAAGCACTGCTCAGCCTGATCCGCGCGCGCTTGCACCTGATCTCCGGGCGGCGTGAAGATCGCCTGGTGTTTGACCTGCAGACGGCTGTGGCCGAGTCATTCGGCTATTCGGCGCAAGCCGACGACGGCAGCAAGCTGCCACGACGCGCTAGCGAAGCGCTGATGAAGCGTTATTACTGGGCCGCCAAGGCTGTGACCCAGCTGAACCAGATCCTGCTGCTCAACATCGAAGAACGGCTCAACCCCCACACCGGGGCGCTGCGTGTTATCAACGAGCGTTTTTTCGACAAGGCCGGCATGATGGAAGTGGCCAGCGACGACCTGTACGAACGCGAGCCGCACGCCATCCTGGAAACCTTTTTGCTGTTCCAGACCACGCTAGGCATCAAAGGCTTGTCGGCCCGCACCCTGCGCGCGCTGTACAACGCGCGTGGTGTGATGGACGCCAGCTTCCGGCGTGACCCGGTGAACCGCGCCACTTTTCTGAAAATCCTGCAGCAACCCTCGGGCATCACCCACGCCATGCGCCTGATGAACCAGACCTCGGTGCTGGGCCGTTATTTGTGGGTGTTTCGCAAAATCGTCGGGCAAATGCAGCACGACCTGTTCCACGTCTACACGGTGGACCAGCACATCCTGATGGTGTTGCGCAATATGCGGCGGTTTTTCATGGCCGAACACGCGCATGAGTACCCCGCATGTTCACAACTGGCCGCCGGCTGGGACAAGCCCTGGATTCTCTACATTGCCGCGCTGTTTCACGACATCGCCAAAGGCCGCGGCGGCGACCACTCCGAACTGGGCTGCCGCGATGTGCGGGTGTTTTGCCGCCAGCACGGCATTTCCGCCGAAGATGCGCAACTGATTGAATTCCTGGTCGGTCAACACCTGAGCATGAGCCGTATCGCGCAAAAGGAAGACCTGAGCGATCCCGCGGTGATTGCGGCGTTTGCCAAACGTGTCGGCAATGAGCGTTACCTGACCGCGCTTTACCTGCTGACCGTGGCCGACATACGCGGCACCAGTCCCAAGGTCTGGAACGCCTGGAAAGGCAAGCTGCTCGAAGACCTGTACCGCTACACCCTGCGTGTGCTGGGTGGCCGGGCGCCCGACGCCAATGCCGAGGTGGAAGCGCGCAAACGCGAGGCGCTGACCATTCTGGCCCTGCATGCCGAACCTTTTGAAGCGCACAAGGCCTTGTGGGACACGCTGGACATCAGTTATTTCATGCGCCACGAGGCCGCCGACATTGCCTGGCACGCACGCCATCTGTCACGCCACGTCGGCACCACCCGTTGCATCGTTCGGGCCCGCCGCTCCTCGGCCGGCGAAGGCCTGCAGGTACTGGTCTACACGCCCGATGCGCCCGATCTGTTTGCCCGCATCTGCGGTTACTTTGAAGAGGCCGGTTTCAGCATTCTGGATGCCAAGGTGCATACCGCCAAGCCTTGCAAAGGTTCGCTCGGTTATGCGCTGGATACCTTCCAGGTGGTCAGCCCCAACCTGACCGACCACTATCGGGAACTGGTGGCCATGGTTGAAGCCGACCTGGACCGTGCGATTGAAGAAAACGGCCCCTTGCCGCCGCCAGGCAAAGGCCGGGTCTCACGCCGCGTCAAGAGTTTTCCGATCACCCCCCGCGTGGACCTGCGCCCCGACGACAAAGCCCAGCGCTGGCTGCTCAGCGTGTCCGCCAGCGACCGTGTGGGCCTGCTGTATTCGATTGCCCGTGTGTTGGCCCGCCACCGCATCAACCTGCAGCTCGCCAAGGTCACCACCCTGGGCGAACGTGTGGAAGACACCTTCCTGATCGACGGTCCTGAACTGCAGCACAACAAGGCGCAGATTGCGATCGAGACCGAGCTGCTGGAAGCCCTGGCGTCCTGAACCAGCGGCAGGCTCGCCCCTGTCTATTTTGGCCCTGGCGCCATCTTTTTCTCCATCGGTTTGCAGCTCCTTCCGCCTGTTACAGCGGCGTGTCGCGGTGAGCACTTTCATCTCCAGGCAAGTAGTTTTGAAAAACTTTTATTGATTTAAATCAATATCTTAGGTGATGTTCTTGAAGTTACAAAGCAGCTATGAACGAGACATATTTGTCATGGCCAGGCGATAGACAATGGTTGATCGAAAAGCGGATGTGGATATCGTGCCGGCCAGGCCAACTTCCGTGGATCGCTTTGTCATTGATCTCAAGTCCAGGAGTTTCTTGTGCCCCACCAGACCCTGACCCTTCTTGCCCGCGAGCAGGATTTACGCGCCTCCGGCGCCCATGCCGGCGATGGCCGGCCCTTGGCCCAGCAGGTATTTTTTGAACCCGACGACTGGCTGGTGCCAGACAGTTATGGCGACATGCTGGTAGCCCACGGGGCTTACCTCGCTACGCATCCGGAATTCGCTGTCGTGGTGTCCGGCCACAGTTATGGCACCGGTAGCCACCGGTTTTTCTGGCTGATGGGAGAGCGCCGGGCCATGGCCGTGCGGGCTGCTCTGCTGAAGGCTGGGGCAGAACCCGAGCAGTTGCTGGTGCAAAGCCAAGGGGCTGCGCGCCCGCTGATCGAAATGGCCGGTGACGATGTCGGACGTTACCGCCGCCGCGTCACCATCGACTACCTGGCGCGTGACGCGATGACGGCCGCGCCCGTGCCCCCGGACGGGTCGGCCCAATGGTGGCGTTCTGTGCTGGGTACCGTCCACAAGGACAAATTGCCCGACCATCCCCCGGCTTCGCGGGCCAGCTAACGCCCAGACGCGTTGCGCTTAGTCTTCCGCGTCATCCAGGCCTGGAAACAAGACTTCGGTGAAGCCGAACTGCGTGAAGTCGCGGATACGCATGGGGTAAAGCATGCCGATCAGGTGGTCACACTCGTGCTGCACTACCCGCGCATGGAAACCGTCCACCGTGCGGTCAATCGGATCGCCATAAGGATCCATGCCGGTGTAACGTATGCGTGAAAAACGCGGCACCACACCGCGCAGGCCGGGTACCGACAGGCAACCCTCCCAGTCGCTTTCTTCATCGTCGGACAAGGGGGTGATCATGGGGTTCAGCAACACGGTGCGTGGCACGAGTGGTGCATCCGGGTAACGCGGATTCACTTCGTTGGTGCCAAAAATCACCAACTGCAAATCCACGCCGATTTGTGGTGCGGCCAAACCGGCGCCGTTGACGGCGCGCATGGTGTCGAACATGTCGGACACCAGCAGGTGCAACTCGTCGGTGTCGAATTCGGTGGCAGGCGGGGCGATGCGCAGCAGGCGCGGGTCGCCCATTTTGAGGATGTCGCGAATGGTCATGCCTCAATTATCGCGGTACACCATCATCGGTGCTGCCTGCCGTCTTATCGCCAGTGACGGCGGCCTTGACCGTAATAACCACGGTAACCGTAGTAGCCATAGTTAAACCGGACGGAAGGCACCACCACCACCGGCGCGACGTAAGGTCCGGAAGGGTAGACCGCGACAGGATCCGGGCCTATGGGCGCCACCACGCAGCCGGACAAGGTTGCGGCCAAGCCAGCAATGGCCAGCAAGGCGGAAAAGCGTAGGGTTTTCATAAAAAGCTCCTGTTGTTCAGAGCTTTAACGCCTGGCCCTGCGCCCCGGCCTGACATACCGAATGCAAAGCTCGGTAACGCGGTGTAAACCCAGGCCCCGACGGGCTGTGCGGCTTAGGCCGAAGCAGCCGCCGCTGTCAACAGCGCCAGCAAGGCCGCTTCGTCAATCACGGTCACGCCCAGTTCCTGCGCCTTGGTCAGCTTGCTGCCGGCCTCGGTGCCAGCAACCACGTAGTCGGTTTTTTTGCTGACCGAACCCGCCACCTTGCCGCCCGCCGCCTCCACCCGTTCTTTGGCTTCGTCCCGGCTCAGGGTGGGCAGCGTGCCGGTGATGACAAAGGTTTTTCCGGAGAAAGGCTGGGGCGCGCGTGCCGCCGGTTCGCCCTCTTCCCAGGTCACACCGCAGGCACGCAGTTGCTCCACCACTTCGCGGTTGTGCGGCTGGTCAAAGAAGGTGCGCAGACTTTTGGCGACGATGGGGCCGACGTCGTTGACTTCGAGCAACTGCTCTTCCGTCGCGTCCATGATGGCGTCAAGCTTGCCGAAGTGGCGTGCCAGTTCCTTGGCAGTGGCTTCGCCGACATGGCGAATGCCCAGGCCAAACAGGAAACGCGGCAAGGTTGTCTGTTTGGATTTCTCCAGCGCTTCGAGCAGGTTCTTGGCCGACTTCTCTGCCATGCGGTCCAGGCCCGCCAGCGCCACCAGGCCCAGCCGATACAGGTCAGGCAAGGTGCGGATCACATTGGCATCGACCAGTTGCTCGACCAGTTTGTCGCCCAGACCCTCGACCTCGACGGCGCGGCGGTGGGCGTAATGCAGGATGGCTTCCTTGCGCTGCGCGCCGCAAAACAGACCGCCTGTGCAGCGGTAGTCAGCCTCGCCTTCTTCCCGCACGGCGGCCGAGCCACAGACCGGACACACACGCGGCATGGTGAACTGCGGTGCATCGGTCACACGTTTGTCCAGCAGCACGCTGACCACTTCGGGAATCACGTCCCCGGCGCGGCGCACGATCACGGTGTCACCGACCCGCACGTCCTTGCGGCGCGCTTCGTCCTCGTTGTGCAAGGTGGCGTTGGTCACGGTGACACCGCCGACAAACACCGGCGCTAATTTTGCAACCGGCGTGAGTTTGCCGGTGCGGCCCACCTGCACGTCAATCGCCAGCACGGTGGTCATCTGTTCCTGGGCCGGGTATTTGTGGGCCACCGCCCAGCGCGGCTCGCGCGTCACAAAACCCAGTTTTTTTTGCAAAGCCAGGCTGTTGACCTTGTAGACCACACCGTCGATGTCGTAGGGCAACTGGTCGCGCTCGCGCCCTATCTTTTGGTGAAACGCTATTAATTCAGGAGCGCCTTGCGCCCTCTGAGTCTGGGCTGCAACCGGAAACCCCCATGATTTCAAGCGCATCAGCAGCTCAAAGTGGGTCTCGAACGCGGGGCCGCCTTCTTCCTGCGGGGTGATTTGACCCAGGCCGTAGGCAAAAAAACTCAGGGGGCGCTGGGCCGCAATCGCCGGGTCCAGCTGGCGCACCGCGCCGGCCGCCACGTTACGCGGGTTGACGAAGGTTTTTTCGCCTTTGGCGCCCTGGGCGATTTTTTCGCGCTGCTTCTCGTTGAGCGACTCAAAGTCATCGCGGCGCATATACACCTCGCCGCGTACCTCGATGACAGGCGGCGCGTCTTCGGGCAAACGCAAGGGTATCTGGCGGATGGTGCGGATGTTCTGCGTCACCTCTTCGCCGACCTCGCCATCACCGCGGGTCGCGGCTTGCACCAACACACCGCTTTCGTAACGCAAGCTCATGGCCAGGCCGTCAAACTTGAGTTCGGCCACGTAGTCGACCGGCGGATCGGATTCGTTCAGGCTTAATTCCTTGCGCACGCGGGTGTCAAAGTTTTGCGCGCCGCTGGCTTCGGTATCGGTCTCGGTACGAATGCTCAGCATGGGCATGGCATGGCGCACGCTGGCAAACTGGTCCAGCGCCTTGCCGCCCACCCGCATGGTCGGCGAATCCGGGCTGGCCAGCTCGGGATGTTGGGCCTCCAGGGCTTGCAGCTCCTGGAACAGCCGGTCGTATTCGGCGTCGGGAATCGTCGGTTCGTCCAGCACGTAATAACGGTGGGCGTGGGTATGCAGCTGCGCGCGCAAGGCAGCGATGCGCTCGGCAGCCGGCGAGTCCGGCTGCGCAAACATGTCAAGGGTGGCCATAGGGAAAGGAAAACTCAGGAGAACAAACGCCGACCCAGCGCCGAGCCAGCCGCCATGTCGCGGCCGTCCAGCGTGTTGTAGAGCTGCTCCAGGTCGGCGTGGATGACTTCCATGGTTTCGGTACGGATCAGTTGGCCCTGGTCGTCAATGATCACGCCGTCCATGCTGGCGGCCAGTGCAATCGCCGTTTCGCACATACGCACAAAAGGCTGCTCGGAACGCGCCACCTGCGGCACGTCCAAGGACAGCGTCAGCTCGCGCAAGGCGGTTTGTTCGGGGTCGTCGGCCATGGCCGCCTGCGTATCAAACGACAGGCCCAAAATGGACGCATGGCCGGACTGGCTGGCCGGCAGCACCATGCGGCCGGGAATGGCGCCCGCCACAAACCCCTGTTTGGAGGCGCTTTGCTGCACATAACCCGGGCTCCAGGCCGTGTGTTTGGCGCGCAGCGTGAAGCTCAGCTGGGCATCGTGGGCGCTGGCAAAACTGTCCAGTTCACGGGCACGCGCCACCTCGTCCGCCATCTCGGGAAACTCGGGCTGGCCGTCCATCGCATCGGCAAAGGCTTGCGCCTTCATGACAAATTCCGAAAACTCGATCTGGTTCAGGGCTCCGGTGCGGTTGGCCAGTTGCACGCCGGCCTGGAAGGCGCTGTAACGCTGTCCCGGCGCCGGGGTTTCCCAGGCGCCTGTCGTCACACACAGGCCTTCGATGGCAAACGGTTTGCTGCCGGCGCGGCGTGTGGCGGGCATGGCGGCCAGCGCGGCTTCACCCGAGACCGGTGTTTCCACGGCGATCGGGGCGATCACGTCGATCAAGGCATCGAGCCCCGGTTTTTTCTCGGGCGCAGTCATGGCCGTCAGGGCGTCCAGGCCGGAGTCCTGGTCAAAGCTGGGCTCCTGGCGCTCTGCGGGTGATGTCTCCACGGCGATATCGCCGGTCGGCTCGGACGGCGGCGGCACCGAATCGGGTGTGGGCTGCTTGGGCAGGTTTTTGCGGGCCGACCAGGCGCTGTGCGCCACCACGAGGGCCAGCAGGATGCCGCCAATCACTGCCAAACTGATCTGAAGTGTGCTCATCTGTATTTTTTATGCTGCTTCCGAAAAACCGAGGGCTGCTTCCATGTCGACGGCCACGATGCGTGACACACCCTGCTCCTGCATGGTCACACCGATCAGTTGTTCGGCCATTTCCATGGCAATTTTGTTGTGGCTGATAAAAAGAAACTGCGTTTCCTTGCTCATGCTGGATACCAGCTTGGCATAACGCTCGGTGTTGGCGTCGTCCAACGGCGCGTCCACCTCGTCCAGCAAGCAAAATGGCGCGGGGTTCAGCTGAAAAATCGCAAACACCAGCGCAATGGCTGTCAGCGCTTTTTCGCCGCCTGACAACAAATGGATGGTCTGGTTCTTCTTGCCGGGTGGCTGGGCCAGCACCTGCACGCCGGCATCCAGAATTTCCTCGCCGGTCATCATCAGTTTGGCATTGCCGCCGCCAAACAGGCGCGGGAACATCTCACCAAAATGGCGGTTCACGGTCTCGAAGGTTGATGACAACAAGTCACGCGTTTCCATGTCGATTTTTTTGATTGCGTCTTCCAACGTGGCCATGGCGTCGTTCAGGTCGGCCGACTGCGCATCGAGAAACTGCTTGCGTTCACGTGCGCTGCTCAACTCGTCCAGCGCGGCCAGGTTGACGGCGCCCAGGGACTGGATCTCGCGGTTGATGCGGTCAATCTCGCTTTGCAAGCCGGTCAGGCGCACATTGCCGGTCTGGATGGATTGCTCCACCGCGACCAGATCGGCTTGGGCGTCCAGCAGCAACTGGGCGTATTGCTCAAAGCCCAGGCGGGCGGCCTGCTCTTTCAACTGAAATTCGGTGATGCGCTGGCGCAGAGGGTCCAGTTCGCGTTCCAGTTGCAAACGCCGCTCGTCGCTGGCACGCAGCTTGGTGGTCAGGTCGTCGTACTGGCTGCGTTTGGCGCCCAGGTCGGCCTCGCGCTCCAGCTTGACGCTGAGCGCACTTTGCAAGCCGGCTTGTGCGGCGGCATCGGTCAGGCGCGAGAGTTCCTCTTTGGCACGCTCCTCCTCAGTCGCAATCGACGCGGCCTGTTGCGCGGCAATGGCGATGGAGCGTGTCAACTCGTCGCGGCGCGAGGCCAGGCTGCGCAGTGAAAACTGGGCTTCCTGCGACTGGCGCTCCAGCGTCCGCTGTTGCTCGCGTGATTCGTTGAGTTTGCGTTCGACCTCGATCACACGATCGTCCAGCTGGGCGTGGCGCTCCTGGCTGTCGGCCAGTTGCATATCGAGCTCTTCAAAACGCGCTTCGGCCGTGACCTTGCGTTCCTGCAAGTCATTCATCTGCGCGTTGATTTCACCGAGGTCGGCGGCGATTTGTTCGCTGCGGGCACGGGTTTGTTCGGCCAACTGGGTCAGGCGCAAAACCTCCACCTGCAACTCGTGGGTGCGGCTCTGGCCTTCGGCGGCTTCGCGGCGGGCCGTGGCCAGACGCTGGGCCGCGTCGGCGTAGGCCGCTTCGGCGCGTATCAAGGCACTGCGGCTTTCGTCGCTGATCAGGGCCTGGGCGCGTAATTGTTTATCCAGGTTTTCGATTTCCTGGGCCCTGGCCAGCAAACCGGCCTGCTCAGAATCCTGGGCGTAAAAACTCACGCTGTGCAGGCTCACGGCATGGCCGCTTTTCACGTAAATCACTTCGCCGGCCTGCAACTGCTGGCGCGCCGCCAGCGCTTCGTCCAGGGTGACGGCGGTGAAGCAGCCATGTAACCAGTCGCCGAGCAAGGCGGCCTGGCCGGCATCACTCAGGCGCAGCAGCTCGGCCAGCGGTTTCAGGCTGTGGCTGGACGGCTTGCTGGGTGCGGCGGCGGACGGCGGCGAATAAAACGAGAGTTTGGCCGGTGGTGTATCGCGGCCATCGGTGCCGGCAAAACCGCGCACCATGTCCAGGCGGCTGACTTCCAGCGCGCCCAGCCGTTCACGCAGCGCGGCTTCCAGCGCATTTTCCCAGCCTTGTTCGATGTGGATGCGGCTCCACAAACCCTGCAAGCTGTCCAGGCCATGTTTGGCCAGCCAGGGTTTGAGTTTGCCGTCGGTTTTGACTTTTTCCTGCAGCGCCTTCAGCGCTTCCATACGCGCCGACAACTCGGCTTGTTTCGCCGATTCGGTGTTGACGATTTGCTGGCGCGTGCGGCGGTCTTCGTCCAACTGGGGCACGCTGTCGGTCAGCTCATGCAGACGGCCTTCGGTTTCTTCCTGCGCTTCCTGAGCCGCGGCGAACTGCGTGTTGAGGTTGATCAGGCGCGCTTCGTCAGGGGCGTTCAGCGCGTTTTTGTCAGCGCTGAGTCGTTCGTGGCGCAGGCTCAGCGCGCGTGACTGTTCCTCGATGTTGCGCTGGTCGGCGGCCAGCACCTGGATTTGCTGCTGCACCTGGCCGACGCTGCTGCGTTGTTCATTGGCCTTGGACTGCGCAGCGCGCAGCGCTTCTTCGAGCGCGGGCAACTGGCCGGCCTGGTCTTCGCTCTGGGCGGCCAGCAGCTCGGCCTGTTCTTCGGCCTGCACGGCTTGTTCGGCCAGGCTTTCGGTTTCCATGGCCGCGGAGTCCTTGCGCTCGGCCCACTGGCTGGTTTGTTCTTTCAGTTGCGCCAGGCGCTGCTCGACACGTTGCCGGCCTTCGACGACAAAACGGATTTCGCCTTCCAGCCGGCCGACTTCGGCGCTGGCTTCATACAACTTGCCCTGGGCCTGGTTGACCTGGTCGCCGGCGGCGTAATGGGCCTGGCGAATGGTTTCCAGTTCGGCCTCGATGTGGCGCAGGTCGGCAATGCGGCTTTCCAGATCGTTGACCGATTTGGCGGCGTCGGCCTTGACCTTGGCCTGGTCGGCCTCGCTTTCGGTCCGTTTGAGAAACCACAGCTGGTGCTGTTTGAGCATGCCATCGGCATGCAAGGTGTTGTAGCGCAGCGCCACCTCGGCCTGTTTTTCCAGCTTGTCAAGGTTGGCATTGAGCTCGCGCAGGATGTCTTCGACGCGGGTCAGGTTTTCGCGTGTGTCGCTGAGGCGGTTGGCGGTTTCGCGCCGGCGTTCCTTGTATTTGGACACACCGGCCGCTTCTTCCAGAAACAGGCGCAGCTCTTCAGGTTTGGACTCGATGATGCGGCTGATCGTGCCCTGGCCGATGATGGCGTAGGCGCGGGGGCCCAGGCCGGTGCCCAGGAACACGTCCTGCACATCGCGGCGGCGCACCGGCTGGTTGTTCAGGTAATAACTGGAAGTGCCGTCGCGGGTCAGCACACGTTTGACGGCGATCTCGGCAAAATGCCCCCACTGGCCGCCGGCGCGCTGGTCGGCGTTGTCAAACACCAGCTCCACGCTGGAGCGGCTGGCGGGTTTGCGCGTATTGGTGCCGTTAAAAATCACGTCCTGCATGGACTCGCCGCGCAGCTCGGAAGCCTTGCTTTCGCCCAGCACCCAGCGCACGGCGTCCATGATGTTGGACTTGCCGCAGCCGTTAGGCCCCACCACACCTATCAATTGGCCCGGCAGCACAAAATTGGTCGGCTCCGCAAACGATTTGAAGCCGGATAACTTGATTGAATTAAGACGCACGGCAACCCTGTTTTTCTTGGCGCTTTGAAGCTAACTTGTTGATTTGTATGGCGCTTTTAAGGCGCGCCCCAACCGCTTCAAGCAATGCACAAGCCCGCAATGTTACCCGAGCCGGCCAGAGCGACCGCTGTAAAAAGGGTGTCACGCTGTGCACCCGCTTCTATCTGGCGCGCCTAGAGCGCCGTTTTTGTCGGTTTTATGCATCAAATTTGCCTCTAGCCCTTATCCCATAAGCGCCAGCAGCTATTAATAATGTAGCAATACAGAGGCGCAGCCTTTGCGCATCCGCAGTTGGCGTCACCCAGCGGCGTTTCAGGCTGGATAATCCCCGCCATGAATCCATTGTTGAACCGCCTGCAGCCCTACCCTTTTGAGCGGCTGCGCCAACTCCATGCCGGCGTCACGCCCAACCCCGCTTACCGGCCCATCAGCCTGGGTATTGGGGAACCCAAACACGCGACGCCGGAGCTGATCAAAACCGCGCTGAGCGCCAGCCTGGCCGGCCTGGCGAGCTACCCCGCGACCGCGGGGGAGCCCAAGCTGCGGCAAGCCATGGTCGACTGGATGATGCGCCGCTACGGCCTGGCACTGGACCCGGCGACCCAGGTCTTGCCGGTCAATGGCTCGCGCGAAGCCTTGTTTGCGCTGGCGCAAACAGTGATAGACCCGACCCGGCTCGATGCCACGGTGGTCTGCCCGAATCCGTTTTATCAAATCTACGAAGGCGCTGCGCTGCTGGCTGGCGCGCAGACCTGGTTTGCCCCCAGCGACCCGGCGCGCAACTTTGCGATTGACTGGGCCGGCGTGCCCGAAGCGGTCTGGGCCAAGACCCAGTTGTTGTTTGTCTGCTCGCCCGGCAACCCCACCGGCGCCGTCATGGGCCTGGATGAATGGAAGCTGCTGTTTGAACTCAGCGACCGCCATGGTTTTGTGATTGCGTCGGACGAGTGTTACAGCGAGATTTATTTCCGTGACGAGCCGCCGCTGGGTTCCTTGCAGGCCGCGGCGCAACTGGGCCGCAACGATTTCAAGAACCTGATCGCCCTGACCAGCTTGTCCAAACGCAGCAATGTGCCCGGTTTGCGCAGCGGTTTTGTCGCCGGCGACGCGGCGCTGATCAAACCTTTTCTGCTTTACCGCACTTACCACGGCAGCGCCATGAGCCCCATCGTGCAGGCCGCCAGCATCTCCGCCTGGAACGACGAGCAACATGTGGTCGACAACCGCGCCATGTACCGCGAGAAGTTTGCCCAGGTCACGCCCATGTTGTCGGCGGTGATGGACGTGGCTTTGCCCGATGCCGGTTTTTACCTGTGGGCGCAAATCCCGACGCGTTTCAACAATGACGACGCGGCGTTTTCCAGCGAGCTCCTCGCTCTTTACAATGTCGTGGTGTTGCCAGGCAGTTACCTGGCCCGCGAAGCCCGCGGCCACAACCCGGGCGCCGGAAGAATCCGCATGGCGCTGGTGGCCGAAACCGCTGAATGTGCGGAAGCCGCCGCACGAATTGTTCAATTTATTCAATCCACCTGATCTAAAAAATGACTGAAAACCAATTGCAAAGCATCATCGACGCCGCCTGGGAAGACCGCGCCAACCTGTCCCCCTCAGCTGCTTCCAAAGAAGTACAGGACGCGGTGGAACATACCATCGCCGAGCTCAACGCCGGTCGCCTGCGCGTGGCCACGCGCCAGGGCGTGGGCCAGTGGACCACGCACCAGTGGATCAAAAAAGCCGTGCTGCTGAGCTTCCGCCTGAAAGACAACGTCTTGATGCGCGCCGGCGACCTCGGCTTTTACGACAAGGTGCCGACCAAGTTTGCGCACCTGAGCGAAGAAGAAATGAAGGCCAGCGGCGTGCGTGTGGTGCCGCCCGCCGTGGCACGCCGCGGCAGCTACATCGCCAAGGGCGCGATCCTGATGCCCAGCTATGTGAACATCGGCGCTTATGTCGATGAAGGCACCATGGTGGATGCTTGGGCGACTGTTGGCAGCTGCGCACAAGTTGGCAAAAACGTGCACCTCTCCGGTGGTGTGGGCCTGGGCGGTGTGCTCGAGCCTTTGCAGGCCAACCCGACCATCATTGAAGACAACTGCTTCATCGGTGCACGCTCCGAAATCGTCGAAGGTGTGATCGTCGAAGAAAACTCGGTGATCTCCATGGGTGTGTACATCGGCCAGAGCACGCCGATTTACGACCGCGAATCCGACACCGTGAGTTATGGCCGCATTCCGGCCGGTTCCGTGGTGGTGTCGGGCAACCTGCCCAAGCCAGGCGGCAAGTACAGCTTGTATTGCGCCGTGATCGTGAAACGTGTGGACGCAAAAACCCGCGCCACGACCAGCCTGAACGATTTGCTGCGCGACTAAAAATATGGCCCTCACGCTTGTCGCTCCGCGTACGGCGCTGCCCCCGAGGGGGCGGGCCTTGCTTGGGGCGCCCGGCGCGGCGGCCGTTGCGGCACGGTGGCAACGGCATCGCAATTTAACAGAGGCTGATACATGAGCACGATGGAAAGAATTCTGCGTCTGATGGCTGACAAAAAGGCCTCGGACGTTTACCTGTCGGCTCATTCCCCGGCCCTGATCAAGATCAACGGCGAAGCCATCCCCATCAACAGCCAGATCTTGCCGGCCGATGCGCCGCGCAACCTGCTGGCCGAGATATTGCCACCTGAGCGTATCGAGGAAATGGAAGAGCTGGGTGAGCTCAACATGGCGTTTCCGCTGGCGGGGGTCGGCAATTTCCGCATCAGCGGTTTCCGCCAGCGCAACACCTATGCCGTGGTGATTCGTTATGTGCCGACCGAGATCCCGCCGCTGGACAGCCTGAGCCTGCCGCCCATCCTGGCCGACCTGATCATGGAAAAACGCGGCCTGCTGCTGATGGTCGGCTCCACCGGC
Source organism: Polaromonas potterensis (assembly GCF_033446725.1). Taxonomy (NCBI): domain Bacteria; kingdom Pseudomonadati; phylum Pseudomonadota; class Betaproteobacteria; order Burkholderiales; family Comamonadaceae; genus Polaromonas; species Polaromonas potterensis. Next base: position 21,395 of record NZ_JAWQLX010000002.1, read on the forward strand.
GCTGGCAAAAGCACCACCTTGGCGTCCATGCTGGACCACCGCAACGCGACCACGACCGGCCATATCCTGACGATTGAAGACCCGGTGGAGTTTTTGTTCAGCAACAAAAAATCAGTGGTGAACCAGCGCGAGGTCGGCAGCGACACGCAGTCCCTGCAAGTCGCGCTGAAAAACGCGCTGCGCCAGGCGCCTGACGTGATCATGATCGGCGAAATCCGCGACCGCGAAACCATGTCGGCCGCGATTGCCTATGCGCAGTCCGGCCACCTGTGCCTGGCTACCATGCATGCCAACAACAGCTACCAGGCGCTGAACCGCATCCTGAGTTTTTACCCGGTCGAGGTGCGCAACACCATGCTGGGCGACCTGGGCGCGGCCATGAAGGCCATCGTCTCGCAGCGCCTGCTGCGCACCCAGGCCGGCGGCCGCACGCCGGCGGTCGAGGTCATGCTCAATACAAAACTAGTTTCGGAGCTGATCGAAAAAGGCGACTTTTCCGGCGTCAAGGAAGCGATGGAAAAATCCATGGCCGAAGGCTCGCAGACCTTCGAGCAGGACATCGCCAAGCTGATTGGCAATGGCACGGTCACGCGCAAGGAAGGCCTGCAACACGCCGACTCGCCGACCAACCTGATGTGGCGCCTGGAAAACGACTTTGCCATCGCCGCCAAGGCGATCGCGCCCGAAGACGACCACGATGACGAAGCCTCCTTCACGGAAATCACCCTGGACGTGCGGCACGACTCGAAATACGGCAGCTCAGGCTTCACCCCTCTTTAAACGCGGCCCCGGCCCATTTTCATGTCTTCCACTCTTCGACTTGCAGAACAACTGATCTCCCGCCCCTCGGTCACGCCGGACGACGCCGGCTGCCAGGCCATCCTCGCCGCGCGGCTCCAGCCGCTGGGTTTCGAATGCGAAACCATCGTCAGCGGGCCTGAGCACTTCCGCGTCACCAACCTGTGGGCGAAATTTAAAGGTTTTAGCCCTCTGGCCCAGGCGGGACGGGCGAAAACAGCTATGGATTCAGTAGCGTCTTCGGCGCCGCGCACCCTGGTTTTCGCCGGCCATACCGACGTGGTGCCCACCGGTCCGCTGGAGCAATGGACCAGCCCGCCCTTCACGCCCAGCCACCGCGACGGTGTTTTGTATGGCCGCGGCGCGGCCGACATGAAAACCTCGATCGCCGCCATGGTCGTGGCCGTTGAAGAGTTTCTGGCCGCCAACCCCAAGCCGAATTTGTCCATCGCTTTTTTGATCACCAGCGACGAAGAAGGCCCGGCCAATGACGGCACGGTGGTGGTCTGCCAGCAGCTCAAGGCGCGTGGCGAGGTGCTGGACTACTGCATCGTTGGTGAACCGACCTCGGTGCTGCAGCTCGGCGACATGATCAAAAACGGCAGGCGCGGCACCCTGAGCGGCAAACTCACGGTCAAAGGGGTGCAAGGCCACATCGCTTACCCGCACCTGGCCGACAACCCGATTCACCGCTTTGCGCCGGCACTGGCCGAGCTGGTGGCCACCGAGTGGGATGCCGGCAATACATTTTTTCCGGCGACCAGCTGGCAGGTGTCGAATGTGCACGGCGGCACTGGCGCGTCCAACATCATCCCGGGCGAGCTGGTGGTGGACTTCAACTTCCGCTTTTCCACCGAATCCACCGCCGGCAGCCTGAAAACGCGGCTGGAGGCGGTGTTGCAAAAACACCAGCTCGACTACGCACTGAAGTGGACCCTGGGCGGCCAGCCCTTTTTGACCACGCCGGGCGAGCTGGTGCAAGCCGTCAGCGGCGCCATCCAGGCCGAAACCGGGGTGAACACCGAGCTGTCCACCACCGGCGGCACCAGCGATGGGCGTTTTATCGCCAGCATCTGTCCGCAACTGATCGAGTTCGGCCCGATCAACGCCTCCATCCACAAAATTGACGAACATGTGCTGGTCAGCTCGCTGGACCCGCTGAAAAACATCTACAAAGGCGTGCTGGAGCGTCTGGCCGCCTTATGACCACCTTGACACCCGAGCCGACGGTGCTGGCCCTGATTGAACACTGGGCCGACCAGCTGGAAGCTGCCGGCCTGAGCCAGTCCGACGGTTTTGGCCAGGGCACCCTCACTGCTTTTGACGAAGCTGCCTGGCTGGTCCTGTGGCGCCTGGGTTTGCCGCTGGATGATCTGGATTCAGTAGAGAACAGGCCTGTAGCCCCCGCCGATGTTGCTCAGGTAGCTACACTTTTGGAAGCACGCATCAGCACCCGCCAGCCCGCCGCCTACCTGACCCAGGAAGCCTGGCTGCAGGGTGTGCCTTTTTACGTCGATGAACGCGTGATCATTCCGCGCTCTTTGATTGCCGAGTTGCTGCTTGACGAAAGCATAGACCCCTGGCTGGGCGAAGACACGCAGCGCGTGCTGGACCTGTGCACCGGCAACGGCAGCCTGGCCGTGCTGGCCGCCATGGTCTACCCCGACGTGACGGTGGATGCCGCCGACATCAGCCCGGACGCCCTGGCCGTGGCCCGCATCAATGTGGACAAACACCAGCTGGCCGAGCGCATCACCCTGATCACCTCCGACGGCCTGGCCGCCTGCCGCGGCCCGTACGACCTGATTTTGTGCAACCCGCCCTATGTGAACGCGGCCACCATGGCCGCCTTGCCGGCCGAATTTCGGGCCGAACCGGCCCTCGCGCTGGCCGGCGGTGACGACGGCATGGACTTTATAAGAAGCCTTTTTCTAAACGCCGCCCGCCATATGAGCGAAAATGCGGTGTTGGTGCTGGAAATCGGCAACGAGCGCGAGCATTTTGAACGCGCTTTCCCGCACCTGGAACCGCTCTGGTTTGAAACCAGCGCCGGCCCCGACCAGGTTCTGCTCCTCACGCGCCAACAACTGGCTTGAGACTTGCGTCTCGGGCGATGACCTGTGGCGCAGCGTGCCGCCCGAATAATTATCTTGAGTCTGTCTGTTAAATGATTACCCTTAAAAACGTGGTGCTGCGTCGTGGCGCCAAAGTGATTCTCGACAGCGCGTCTGTCACCCTCAACCCCGGCGAAAACGTCGGCCTGGTGGGGCGCAATGGCGCGGGCAAGTCCTCGCTGTTTGCCATGCTCAACGGCACGCTGCATGAAGACGGCGGCGAGTTTTACATTCCCGCGCAGTGGCGCATGGCGCAGGTTGCGCAGGACATGCCCGAGACCGAGCAAAGCGCCACCGACTACGTGATCGAAGGCGACGTGGTGTTGCAGGCGGCCCAGGCCGAAGTCGATGCCTCCGAGGCCAGCGGCGACGGCGACCGCATGGCCCACGCCTACATGGAGCTTTACGACGCCGGCGCACACGACGCGCAAGCGCGTGCGCAAGCACTGATTCTGGGCCTGGGTTTCAAGCTCAGCGAACTCGACAACCCCGTCAACAGTTTTTCCGGCGGCTGGCGCATGCGTTTGCAACTGGCGCGTGCGCTAATGTGCCCGTCCGACTTGCTGCTGCTTGACGAACCGACCAATCACCTGGACTTGGACGCCCTGGTCTGGCTGGAAGCCTGGCTCAAACGTTACCAAGGCACCATGCTGGTCATCAGCCATGACCGCGAATTCCTGGATGCCGTGACCAATGTCACCGTGCACATCGAAAGCGCCAAACTCACGCGTTACGGCGGCAACTACAGCAAGTTTGAAGACCTGCGCGCCGAGCAGATGGCGCTGCAGCAGGGTGCTTATTCCAAGCAGCAGGACAAGATTGCCCACCTGCAAAAATTTATCGCACGTTTCAAGGCCAAGGCCAGCAAGGCCAAGCAGGCGCAAAGCCGGGTCAAGGCGCTGGACCGCATGGAGAAAATCGCGCCGCTGCTGGCCGAAGCCGATTTCACCTTCGAGTTCAAGGAACCGGCGAATCTGCCCAACCCCATGTTGTCGATGCAGAACGCCTACTTTGGCTACCCGGCACCGGAAGACGCGCCCGAAGGCACACCGCCCACGGTTATCGTGCAAAACGTCAGCAAGTCGGTGCTGGCCGGCCAGCGCATCGGCATTCTGGGCGCCAACGGCCAGGGTAAATCGACCCTGGTCAAAACCGTGGCGCGCGCCCTCGCCCCGATTCAAGGCGACATGACCGAAGGCAAGGGCCTGAACATCGGCTATTTCGCCCAGCAAGAACTCGATGTGCTGCGCCCCGCGGACAACCCGCTGGAACACATGATCCGCCTCGTCAAAGAGGTGACGGCCGCCGGCAAGATGGGCAGCCAGCCCACCCGCGAGCAGGATTTGCGCAGCTTCCTGGGCAATTTCAACTTCGGCGGCGACATGGTCAAGCAGGCCGTGGGCAGCATGAGCGGCGGCGAAAAAGCCCGGCTGGTGTTGTGCATGATCGTCTGGCAGCGTCCCAACCTGCTGCTGCTGGATGAGCCGACCAACCACTTGGACCTGGCCACGCGTGAGGCGCTGTCGATGGCGCTCAACGAGTTTGAAGGCACCGTGATGCTGGTCAGCCATGACCGCGCCTTGCTGCGCGCCGTGTGTGACGAGTTCTGGATGGTCTCGCAAGGTGGTGTCGCGCCGTTTGACGGCGACCTGGACGATTACCAGAAGTATTTGCTGGACCACGCCAAACGCCAGCGCGAAGAAGCCAAAAAATCCAGCAGCAACGCCGCACCTGCCGCAGTCGCTACCAAAACAGTAGCTGCCAGCGCCCCATCCACGGGGGCTACGGCCACTTTTGATGCCAAGAAATCGACTGCGAACAAAAAAGACGACGCCCAGCGCCGCCAGCAGCAGTCAGAGAGCACCAAACCGCTGCGCAAGGAACTGGAAAAAATTGATACCCGCATGCTGTCCTTGACGACAGAACGCGACAACCTGCAGGCCTCGCTGGCAGCCATCACCGCCCCGGCGGAAATGGCCCAGACCGGTAAACGTCTGAAAGCCATTGAGAACGAAATCGGGACGCTGGAAGAGCGCTGGTTAGAGCTCAACGAGCAAATCGAAACCGCCACGGCGTAAAAAACGGGGCTTGGGCTGCGGCCCTAACCCCGGCTTACGTTTCGCGCTAAAGTGCCTTCATGCCTTCCGCACTTCAAATGGCTGCCAACGACGCAGCCCTCCAGGCCGCTGTTGCCCGTGGCCGCAAGCTGCTCAACAAACGTGCCCTGGTGGCCGCCGCGGCCAGCGCCGTGCCGGTCCCCGGCCTGGATTGGGCCGTCGATGCCGCCATGTTGTCCAAGCTGATTCCCGAGATCAACCGCGAGTTCGGCTTGAGCCCCCAGCAGCTCGACCAGTTAGCGCCGAAAAAGCGCGAGCAAGTCCAGAAAGCCGTGACCCTGGTCGGCTCGGTCTTGATTGGCAAGTTCATCAGCCGCGACCTGGTGATGAAGGCCGCCACCAAAATCGGCATGCGCCTGACCACCAAACAGCTCGCCAAATACGTCCCCTTCGCCGGCCAGATTGTCTCTGCCGCCGTGGGGTATGCGGCGATTCGTTACCTGGGGGAAGAACACATGAAAGATTGCATTCGGGTGGCCCAGCAGGCGCAACTGGAAGTGCCGCTGCTGGGGCACACGGCTTAGCCAGTTTGTCGCGCCCTCGAGGCAATGCTAATTGGGGCGCATGAGAGTAACGCGGCTGCATGCATGTTCGAGCGATGACGATGTTCGGTGTCGTTCCGGATTGTTCAGCCCACATCCATCGCCATTCGCATCATTCTTCTTATCGCGACAGACCCCTCTTTATCAAATAGACACAAATCACCGCCAAAATGTGGACAAATTAAGGATTCCGCTTGCCCATGCCACTCTTGTCCTCTGACGGCCTTCGCCAATCCCCCGCTCTTCCCTCCCCCTCGCCTTCATCTTTACAGTGTTTGCAACCCGTGCTGTTGGCCATAGCCCTGGCCGGCGCGCTGACGGCCTGCTCGGACAAAAGCGCAGCCACGCCGGAAACCGCCAAGGCGCCGGTGCAAGTGGGCGTGGTCACCCTGCAGCCCGAGAGCCAAACCCTCTCCACCGAATTGCCTGGCCGCACCAGCGCCTTCATGAGCGCGGAGATCCGCCCGCAGATCAGCGGCATCGTGCAAAAGCGCTTGTTCACCGAAGGCGCCCTGGTCAAGGCCGGCCAGCCGCTGTACCAGATCGACCCCGCCGCCTACCAGGTCGCCGAAGCCAGCGCCAAAGCCGCCCTGGCCAAGGCCCAGGCGGTCGCCAAGACCGCTGAAGTCAATGCCAAGCGCAACGCCGAGTTGGTGCAGATCGATGCCATCAGCCGCCAGGTTTATGACGAGAGCCAGGCGGCGGTGCAGCAAACGGCGTCCGACGTGGCCGTGGCCAAGGCTGCGCTCGACAACGCCCGCATCAACCTCGACTACACCCGCATCGTGGCGCCCATCTCGGGGCGCACCAGCCTGTCCACCGTGACCCCGGGCGCCCTGGTCACTGCCAACCAGACCAGCGTGCTCACCACCGTTTCGCAACTCGACCCGGTCTATGTGGACGTGACCCAGTCCAGCACGGAGTTGCTGCAGCTCAAGCGCGAGCTGGCGCAGGGCCGTTTCGAGCGCGTCGGCCAGGGCGATGCGCGCATCAACCTCAAGCTCGAAGACGGCAGCGCCTACCCGAACCCGGGCCGCCTGCAGTTTGCCGGGGTCAGCGTGAACCCGGGCACCGGCGCAGTGACCTTGCGGGCCGTGGTGCCCAACCCGAACGGCGTGCTGATGCCTGGCATGTATGTGCGCGCGCAGCTGGAAACCGGCGTGACGCCGCAGGCGCTGATGGTGCCGCAGCAAGCGGTGACCCGCGACACCACCGGCAAGGCAAGCACGCTGGTGGTAGGAGTCGACAACAAGGTAGAACGCCGAGCTATCAAGGTGGACCGGGCCGTCGGCAACCGCTGGATGGTTGCGGACGGACTGACTGCGGGTGACCGCGTGATCGTGGATGGCTTGCAACGGATCAAGGTGGGTGATGTGGTGGCCCCCAAGGACGTGGTGCTCAAGCCTTCCACACCAGGCAAAACCTCTGCGGTAGCACCGGCTGCATCCGCGGCCGCCTCCGGCGCTCTCTGAAAAGGCGTCCATGGCACAGTTTTTTATCAACCGCCCCATCTTTGCCTGGGTGTTGGCAATCGTCATCATGCTTGGCGGCTCCATGGCCATCAAGACCTTGCCGGTCGAGCAATACCCCGACATCGCGCCGCCGCGCGTGTCCATCTTCGCCCTTTATACCGGTGCCTCGGCCGAGACCGTCGAAAACTCGGTCTCGCAGGTCATCGAGCAGCAGCTCAAGGGCCTGGACAACCTGCTCTACATGGGCTCGACCAGCGACGCCTCGGGCAGCTCGCGCACCACGCTCACCTTCAACCCCGGCACCAACATCGACGTGGCCCAGGTGCAGGTGCAAAACAAGCTGCAGCAGGCCATGTCGCGCCTGCCGCCCGCCGTGCAAAGCCGCGGCGTGACCGTCACCAAGGGCGGCAACGACTACCTCATGACCTTCACCTTCACCTCGCCCGACCCGAGCGTGAGCCAGGTGGACATTGGCGACTACATCAGCAGCAGCCTGGTCGACGTGATCGGCCGCATTGATGGTGTGGGTGACGTGAGCCTGTTCGGCACCGGCTATGCCATGCGCGTGTGGATGGACCCGGCCAAACTGGAGAAATACGGGCTCATGCCCTCGGATGTGGGCAATGCCATCAATGCGCAAAATGCCCAGGTTTCGGCCGGCCAGCTCGGCGCCCTGCCCGCCGTGGGCGAGCAGCAGCTCAACGCCACCATCACGGCGCGCACCAAGCTCAAGACGGTCGAAGAGTTCAACAACATCCTGCTCAAATCAGCGGCCGACGGCGCCGCCGTGCTGCTCAAGGACGTGGCCCGGGTCGAGCTCGGCGCCGAAAACCTCACCGTCACCTCGCGCCTCAATGGCCAACCTGGCGCCGGCATGGGCATTGTGCTGGCCGACGGCGCCAACGCCATGGCCGTGTCGGACGCGGTGAACGCCAAGATCGCCGAACTGCAGCCCTTCTTTCCCTACAAGCTCAAACCCTTCATCAGCTCGGATTCCACGCCCTTTGTGCGCGCCTCGACCCACGAGGTCATCGTGACACTCATCGAGGCCATGATCCTGGTGGTGATCGTGATGTTCGTGTTCCTGCAGAACTTCCGCGCCACGCTGATCCCGGCGATTGCGGTGCCGGTGGTGCTGCTGGGCACCTTGGGCGTGCTGTCCCTGGCAGGTTATTCGATCAACACCCTGACCATGTTCGGTCTGGTGCTGGCCATCGGTCTGCTGGTCGACGATGCGATCGTGGTGGTCGAAAACGTCGAGCGCGTGATGAGCGAAGAAGGCCTGTCGCCCAAGGAGGCCACGCGCAAATCGATGGCCGAGATCACGCCCGCGCTGGTGGGCATTACGCTCACGCTATCGGCGGTGTTCATTCCCATGGCCTTCTTTGGCGGCTCGACCGGCGTGATCTACCGCCAGTTCTCGATCACCATCGTCTCGGCCATGGCGCTGTCGGTGTTCGTCGCCCTGACGCTCACCCCCGCCCTGTGCGCCACCTTGCTCAAACCCGTGGCCAAGGGCCAGCACAGCCCCCATGGCAGCGCGCCGCGCAAGGGCCTGCTCGGGCTCAACGACCGCTTTTTTGCCTGGTTCAACCACCACTTCGATCGCACGGCCGAGCGCTACCAGGGCGCCGTGGGCGGTGTGATGCGGCGCAGCAAACGCATGGCCGTGGTGTTCCTGCTGCTGTGCGCGGGCATGGCGGTGCTGTTCATGCGCCTGCCCACATCCTTTCTGCCCAACGAAGACCAGGGCTTCATGCAGGTGCAGATCACCTTGCCCGCCGGGGCCTCGAATGCACGCCTGCAGGCGGTGATGGAGGAGGTGAAGGACTACCTGGGCAAACAACCCGACGTGATCAGCTTCAACTCGATCACCGGGCTGAGCGGCGACCAAAGCTCGGCCCGCGGCTTCGTGCGCCTGACGCCCTGGGACCAACGCAAGCGCGCCGACCAGAGCGCCGAGGCCATCGCGCGCAAGGCCACCAAAGACCTGGCTTCGATCCGCGATGCACGCATCTTTGTGCTGCTGCCACCCGCCGTGCGCGGCCTGGGCGCCAATGCCGGCTTCAACTTCCAGCTCAAGGACTTGAATGGCCTGGGCCATGCGGCCCTGGTCGAAGCCCGCGACAAGGTGCTCAAGCTGGCGCGGGAACACCCCGAGTTGAGCAATGTGCGCGCCAGCAACCTCGACGACACCGCACAGCTGGGCGTGCTGATCGACGACCGCAAGGCCGCGGCCCTGGGGCTGTCGACCAGCGACATCAACAGCGTGCTGTCGAGCGCCCTGGGCGGCACCTACATCAACGACTTCTTGAACAACGGCCGCGTCAAGCGCGTCTACATGCAGGGCGACGCACCCTATCGCATGCTGCCGCAAGACATCGGCCCCTGGACGGTGCGCAACAACCTGGGCCAGATGGTGCCGTTCTCGGCCTTCATGTCCACCGAATGGACCTATGGCTCACCGCAGCTGCAACGCTACAACGGCGCCCCAAGCTACGAGTTCGTCGGAAACCCCGGCGCCGGTGTGAGTTCGGGCGTGGCCATGGATGTGATCGAAGACATCATGAAAGAAATGCCCCCCGGCATTGGTTATGAGTGGACCGGTGCCTCCTACCAGGAGCGCCTGTCGGGTGCCCAGGCGCCGCTCTTGTATGCCATCTCCATCCTGTTCGTGTTCCTGTGCCTGGCCGCCCTGTACGAAAGCTGGTCGGTGCCCGTGTCGGTGATTCTGGCCGTGCCCCTGGGCGTCATCGGCGCCCTGCTGTTCACCAGCCTGCGCGGCCTGTCAAACGACGTGTACTTCCAGGTCGGCCTGCTCACCACCGTGGGCCTGGCCGCCAAAAATGCCATCCTGATCGTGGAGTTCGCCACCCAGTTGCAGCAGCAGGGCCGCAGCGCCTTCGACGCCGTGCTGGGCGCTGTGCGCCTGCGCCTGCGGCCCATCTTGATGACCTCGCTGGCCTTCGGCTTTGGCGTGCTGCCGCTGGCACTGGGCACGGGCGCCGGCGCCGGTGGCCGCCACGCGATTGGCACGGCGGTGCTCGGCGGCATGGTGTTCTCTACTGTTTTAGGAATTTTCTTTGTGCCTGTTTTCTTCCTGCTGATCCGCAGCTGGTTCGCGCGGCCTGACAAGGCCCCCGAGCCGCCCGCCGCCGCCGCCCAAGAGGCGGCACCATGATGCGCCGCCCCCTGTCCTTTCCCCTGCGCCAGCTCGGCTGGAGCGCGCTCGCCGCCACCGCCTTGCTGACCGGCTGCGCCAACCTGGCATCCGACTACGAACGCCCGGCCCTGCCTGTGCCGCCTGCTTTGGGCAACGCCGCCACCGGCACCGCCCCGGCCAGTAGCGAGATTCAGCGTCTGGACTGGAGCGCCTTTGTACAGGCGCCGCCCCTGCGCGAGCTGATCGCGCTGGCGCTGGACAACAACCGCGACCTGCGCGTGGCTCTGCTGGCGATTGAAAAAGCCCGCGCGCAATACGGCGTGGAACGCGCCAACCTGCTGCCCAGCGTGGCCGCCACCGGCCTGGGCAACCGCACCCGCAGCGCAGCCGACCTGACCACCAGCGGCCGCGCCCAAGACAGCAGCCAATACAGCGCGCAACTGGGTTTCAGCAGCTACGAGATCGACTTTTTCGGCCGCGTGCGCAACCTGAACGACGTGGCCCTGCAAGAATATTTGCGCATCACCGAAAACCAGCGCAGCGTGCAGCTGAGCCTGATCGCTGAGGTGGCCAACGCCTGGCTCACTCTGGCGGCCGACCAGCAGCGCTTGCAACTGGCGCGCGACACCCTGAAAAGCCGCGAGGCCTCATATACGCTCACCCAGCGCATGCACAGCCTGGGCGCCACCTCGGGCCTGGTTCTGGCACAAAACCAGACTACGGTGGACAGCGCCCGCGTCGACGTGGCCAGCTACGCCAGCCAGGTGGCGCGCGACCGCAATGCGCTGCAGGCCCTGGTGGGCGCGCCAGTGCCGGCGCCGTTGCTGCCGCCCGCGCCCGGCCCCGGTGCGACGGTTGCGGCCCTCTTGGCCCTGCCCGCCGACCTGCCTTCGTCGGTGCTGCTGCAGCGCCCCGACGTCACGGCCGCCGAGCGCAGCCTGCTTGGCAGCTATGCCAGCGTGGGCGCGGCGCGCGCCGCGTTCTTCCCCAGCATCACGCTCACGGCCTCGCTCGGCACTGCCAGCAGCGACTTGTCGGGTTTGTTTGAGACCGGTAACGGCACCTGGAGCTTCATTCCGCAAATCCGACTGCCGATCTTCGATGCCGGACGCAACCGCGCCAATCTGCAGGTGGCCGAAGCCAACCAGGGCATCGCCGTGGCGCAGTACGAGAAAACCGTGCAGACCGCCTTCCGCGAAGTGGCCGACGCCCTGGTAGACCGCGCCACCCTGGCCGACCGCTTGGCCGCCCAGGCGTCGCTGCTCGACGCCACGCAGCGCGCCTTTACCCTGTCAGACGCACGCTTCAAAGCCGGGGTGGACAACTACCTCACGGTGCTCGACGCCCAGCGCTCGCTCTACTTGGCGCAGCAAGCGCTGATCGGCCTGCAACTGGCCGAACAGGCCAACCGCATCACGCTGTACAAGGTGCTGGGCGGGGGCTGATGGCACCAGCCCCCCAAAAATGGCTTGCTGTTCAGGATTAAACAGCAGGCCGTATGGGAATGCTTTCGAGGCGGCCGTGGCCGGTGTGCATGCGGCTGTGGGTCAGATGTATCGCGCGGACCCCGAGCAAGGCAAAGACTTGGCGCGGGCTCTCAAGGGGGGACTGGTTGTGTTGAGGATGGGCGGTTTGTTACGCCTCGCTGGCTAGAGCGCGCGTTTAATGGACATGGGCAACTGGTGAGCCCCGAGCAGTTGCTGAATAGCGCCACTGCGATGTAGACGCTCGACAGTTAGACGGAAGCCCGGTCACGTGCCGGGCTCTTTTCATTCTTGAGCCGGTGACAGTCTGGTGACAGTGAGCGCAAGATCGAATCACAATCTCGACAACACAGCCAGGCGCGCAGTCGTGAAAAATAAAAAAGCTCTTTGAGGGGGCATCTCGGCCAAATCTGTCACCAGACTGTCACCGGCTCAGAAACGAAAAAAGCTTGCCATCGTTTTGATAGCAAGCTTTTCAGTACCTGTAAGGCTTATATGGTGGGTTCTGCGAGATTCGAACTCGCGACCTACGGATTAAGAGTCCGCTGCTCTACCAGCTGAGCTAAGAACCCAAAAGCGTTAACCTTTCGGCGGACGCTTTTTAAAAACCTGGTGGGACCTGCGGGGGTCGAACCCACGACAAACGGATTAAAAGTCCGCTGCTCTACCAACTGAGCTAAGGTCCCAAAGAAAAAGCGCCAGCCCTTCCAGGCAGGCGCTTTTAAAATTTGGTGGGACCTGCGGGGGTCGAACCCACGACAAACGGATTAAAAGTCCGCTGCTCTACCAACTGAGCTAAGGTCCCAGGATTTCTCCCGGTTGCACTACATTGTCTGCAGCACAGCCTCAAATTATAGCGTCATTTTTTGGCGCTTTAAAAACTTGCTCAGCAATTTTTCCAAGAACCCATCCGGCCGCACACAAACCGAAGGTCGAGGTCACACTCACCACCGATCCGTAACCGTGGCAATTCAGGCTGCCATCACTGGCTGCATCGCTTGGGAGATCGCAGGCATCGCCTTCTGCGGACGTACTGTTTTCAGTTTTGGCAAGGGTTGCAGGTTGCTGCACGGCCTCGCGGCTGAACACACAAGCAAGGCCGATTTTTCCCTTGCGGGCTGCGCCCTGCTCTTTGCGCAGGCGGTAACGCAGTTGCGCCAGCAAGGGGTCGTGTGTGACCAGGGACAAGTCTTCAATATCCACCTTGTGCGCGTGACGCTTGCCACCCGCCGCACCCACACTGATGAAGTTGATTTTGTTCTTGATAGCCCAGGCGGCCATGGCGGTTTTTGCCCTGACCTGATCACACGCGTCAATCATCGACACCGTGTCGGCGCCTTGCGCGTCCAGTCCGGCAATCGCCGGCCAGTTGCTGGCATCCACAAATTCTTCGACGCAACACACCTGGCAGTCAGGGTTGATGTGCGCAATACGATCGCGCATGGCGATCACCTTGGCTTGCCCCAGCGTGGTATCCAGCGCATGAATCTGCCGGTTGATGTTGGACTCGGCAATGTGGTCCAGGTCAATCAAGGTCAGCCTGGCCACGCCGCTGCGTGCCAGGGCTTCAGCGGCCCAGGAGCCCACGCCGCCCAGACCCACAACGATCACATGAGCTGCACGAATCTTCTGTGCGCCGGCCACGCCATAAAGGCGCGCCAGGCCGCCAAAGCGGCGCTCCAGATCCGCAGGGAAATCGGCAAGAGTTTCAGCCATGACTTATTTCCCGCCGGCCGCAGTAAGAGACACGTCTTTCGTCGAAAGCGTGGCCATCATCAAGCGCTGCGCTCCAGCCGCCAGACCTGGTAGCGCAGACCGACGACACAACCGGCCACGATGGCTGCCACGGCCACAATACTGGTGGCACTGAGCGTTGAGACGCCGGACAGACCTTGTCCGATGGTGCAGCCCATGGCCGTGACGCCGCCCACACCCATCAGTACAGCGCCGGCGAGGTGGTTGGCCGTGTCTTCGGCATCGCGAAAACCTTCCCAGCGAAAGCCTCGTGACAGCAGCGAATACAGTGCCGAGCCCGCGACCACGCCAAACACCGAGACGATACCAATGGTCAACAGCTTGCTTTTGTCACTGAAAAACATCAACCAGTCGATGGTGTAGGCCACGGGCGATACAAAACTCAAAGCTTCCATACGACCGGAATTGGTGGCCAGAAAAGCGTCCTGCAGCGTGTCGGGATGTTCGGCCACATAGCCCAAATGGCCGCTGACCCACCACATGCCGGCGATCACGGCACCTATGCCCAGGCCCGCCAGCAGATTATCAAAGCGGCGAAACTCGGCGCCAAGCAGCGCCCAGATGATCAGGCCACCGCCGAGCACCAGCGCCAGCACCAACCCGGCCAGGGCCGGCGATACACCGGCCAGACCAGCGGCCCAATTGGACAAGGCGGCGTTGCTGGAAAAGTCGATCGCCACCTGGTCCACGGTTGCGACACGCAGCACCGCGGTGATGCCTTTGAGTGTTGCAAACGCGGCCACCCCCATGACCACAAACACCACCAGCGATTTCAGGTTGCCGCCGCCTATGCGCACCAGCGTCTTGCTGCCGCAGCCTGACGCCAGCACCATGCCAAAGCCAAACAGCAGACCGCCAACCAGAGCGGACAGCCAGATCAGGCGGTTCGAGGCATACAGGGTTTTGCTGGGATCAATCATCCCGGCCGCAGCCATGCCGTAAAAACCGATCATAGCCACGCCAATGGCCATGCCCCACATGCGCATGCGGGTCCAGTCGCCCATGTTGATGATGTCGCTGACGGCACCCATGGTGCAGAAATGCGTGCGCTGGGCGATGGCGCCAAACAGCATGGAGAGAATGAAGGCCGCCCAGAGAACCTGGGTGGTGAGTGTGTTGAGCTGGGTAATATCCATCCCCCCAATTTTAGGGGGTGAATGAGCCGCCGCTTGCGCCAGGGGCCATCAGCCACGGGTGGTCGACCCATGGCTGTGTTCCCGGCGTTTTATTTGAGCTTGGTCAGACGCTCTTTGGCAACCGACGCGGCTTCCGACTGGGGATAGGCTTTCACCAGGTCTTCCAGTGTCTTGCGCGCTGCTTTCACGTCTTTGAGTTCGACCTGGCAGTTGGCCACGGCCAACACCGCCTCAGGCGCACGCATGTGTTCAGGATCAGCCGCAACCAGTGCGCGGAAATTGACAATGGCGTCGCGGTAGTTGCGCGAAGCGTATTGGGCATTGCCGAGCCAGAACAGTGCAGGCGCCTTGTAGCCGCTTTGCGGATAGCGCTTCAGGAAGGCCGTGAAGGCCGCTTGCGCCGGCGCAAACTCGCCTTTGCGCATGACGGCCAGCGCCGCATCAAACTCCTGCTTTTCAGCCGGATCGGCCACAAACTCCTTGCCGTCCACGGTGACCTTGGACGGCTCGAACTTGCGCAGCCTGTCGTCCACGCCTTGCGACAAGTCCTTCTGGCGACGCTGGACTTCGGAGAGTTCACGCGCCATCTGTTCATCCTGCCCGCGCATCTGCGCCATCTCTTTGCGCATGACCTCGAGCTGGCTGGACAAATCAAGCAGACTGCGACGCAGTTGCGCGTTGTCTTCATTGGCCTTGCGCAACTCCTCCGTCAGGCGCTGCTGCGAGCCGTCCAGCCGCTGACGCACTTCAAGAATGGCTTTGCGGGCTTCGTCGTCTTCGAAAAGACCGGCATGGGCATTGAAGGCGAACGCGCAGCCCAAGGCGACCAGGGCGATCCGGAAGTTCTTCAAGGTCAAAGCTCCAGCTTAACGGTAGTTGAATTCAGCGCGGCGGTTTTTGGCGTAAGCCGCTTCGTCGGAGCCGGAGATCGCGGGTTTTTCCTTGCCAAAGCTCACAGCTTCGATCTGGGCATCAACAGCACCCATCAGGCCCAGTGCGCGGCGCACGGCTTCGGCACGTTTTTGGCCCAGTGCCAGGTTGTATTCGCGGCCGCCACGTTCGTCGGTATTACCTTCGATGACCAGTTTGCGGTTTTTATTGGCGTTCAAGAAACGGGCATGGGCTTCGATGGTGCCCTGGGCTTCCGGCTTGACAACAAAGCTGTCGTAGTCGAAATAAATCACTTTGGCCGCGCCTTGAGGGCCTGCCAGCGAAGCGTCCGAGGCGTCAATTTGCACCGGCGCCACGCCGCGGCCAGCCACGCCGGAGGCGTCACCGGTGGCGCCCTGCCCCGCTGTGCTGGCAGCCCTGTTTTCGACAGGAACTTCGTTGAGCTTGACGCCGGAGCTGCAGCCGACCAGGGCGGCGGTCAGGGTGATGGCAGTGGCGAGTGAAATCAGAATGCGTTTCATGGATGAGTACCTTGGGGTAAAAAAGATAAAAAAGAGGGGTTTAAAAATGCGGGTTTAACGCTGAAAAGGGCCCCAGTCCGGCTCACGGATGTCTCCGGTAGCGCCGGTCAGGCGGGCTTTGATCTTGCCGTCCAGCGTCGTGGTCAACAAGGCTTCCTTGCCTGACTGCTGGGTCGCATAGACGATGAGTTTGCTATTGGGCGCAAAGCTTGGGCTTTCATCGGCATTGGTATCGGTGATCGCCACGCCAGTACCTTTGCCCAACTGCATCAAATGCAGCTTGAAGGCGCCACCGATGCGTGAAATATAGGCGAGCCAGCGACCGTCCGGGCTGATGGCTGGAGATATGTTGTAACTCCCGGTAAAGGTGATTCGTTCAACATTGCCGCCACTTGCGCCCATGCGGTAGATCTGCGGCGAGCCGCCCCGGTCGCTGACGAAATAAATGAATTTCCCATCCGGTGAGAAGGCCGGCTCGGTGTCTATGCTCGCGGACTGGGTCAAGCGGCGCGGCTCGCCACCTGACGCGGAAATGGCATACAGCTGCGAACCGCCGTCGCGGCTCAGCGTGGCGACCAACTGATTGCCATCGGGCGCCCAGGTCGGCGCGCTGTTGGAGCCACGGAAGTTAGCCAGAAGGCGGCGCTTCCCGGAAACCACGTCGTGGGCATAAATGACCGGCTTGCGCGATTCAAAAGACACATAAGCCAGTTGCGATCCGTTCGGCGACCACGAGGGCGAAATAATCGGCTCGGGACTGGTCAACGCAGACTGCGCGCCTTCACCGTCGGAGTCGGCCACCCACAGGTTGTAGCGCGTTCCAGCTTTGGTCACGTAGGCAATACGCGTGGAGAACACCCCTTTGTCGCCGGTCAGTTTTTCGTAGACAAAGTCGGCAATGCGGTGGGCTGAGAGGCGCAGGTCAGCTTGCGGCACCACATAACTTTGCCCGCCCAGGTCTTGTCCACGCACCACATCCCACAGGCGGCAACGCACGTCGTAGCGGCCATCCGCCAGTCGCGTCACGCTGCCCGTCAGCAGTGAATCGGCGGCGCGCTGGCGCCAGAGCGAAAGATCGGGCCGGGCACTTTCGTCCAGGGCGTTGCCGCTGGCATCGACCGCGCGAAACTGGCCGCTTCTTTCCAGGTCGGCCTGCACAATGGCTGCGATTTTTTGCGGTGACTGCGCATCGCCGCGAAAAGCTGCAATGGCAATCGGCAACTGGGTCAGGCCGACACCAGAGACCTCGACCCGGAATTGCGCCCACGTGGGAAACACGGCCAGGGAGCCCAGGCCACCGGTCAAGCCGGCGATAAACGTGCGCCGTCCTGACAACAGGGCTGGCGACGAAGTCGAATCAGTTTTTTCTGGATGCATTTTTCTGGTTCAAACAATACAAGGTGAAATATTTGCCAAAGGCAGCTTGGGCTTGCATGGCGCACACGGCGAACCCCATGCTGCCATCGAGGATGCCGAGGCGAAAGATATAGCTTTTCAGGAAGGCCATCAGCCCCGATGTTACCGCCCTGGGCATGGAACTGGTCTTGCCGCGTGCATGCGCCTGCTCGGCCCAAGCCTGGCTGTACTGCGCCAGCTTGCGCCAGTAATGCGCGGGGGTCGGATAGCTGTAGTGCAAGAGCTGGGACTTCAAGCGCGCCAGCGTGCCGGATTTCAGGATCACACGTTCATGCACCAGATCGTTGCTGAACTCGGCTTGACCGCGGCGAAACAGGCGCAAGACGTGGTCCGGCGTCCAGCCGCAGTGCTGAATCCATTGGCCGCAAAACTGTGTGAGCCGTGGAATTTCAAAGGCATGGGTCCCCGGGGTTTGCATGGCCTGCCGGATTTCGGCGGCCAGTTCGGGGGTAACACGTTCATCGGCATCCAGCGAGAGCACCCAGTCCTGCGTGGCCAGACCCAAGGCCAGATTTTTTTGCGGACCAAAACCGGGCCAGGTCTGGGTGGTCGTGACCTCGGCCCCAAAAGCGCTGGCGATGGCCCGTGTGTTGTCCGTACTCGCGCTGTCCACCACGACCCACTGGTCGGCAAATCGCACGGATTCCAAGCATGCCTGCAAATTGGCCTCTTCGTTTTTGGTGATGATGATGACAGACAGGCTCATGGTGCGCGAGGTGTTGGTGTTGAATTTCTCAAGCCGGCTACCCCAAGCAAACCTGCGCGAACAAGTCAGTCATTCTGGGTGCTGTGAGCGCGGCGGCTTGTAGGAATTGGCCGCCAATTGTTCCACGATAATGCAGGGTTGCTCTTTCCACAGTCCTCTTTCGCGGCATACATGCCAAAAATTGCCATTCATTTTCGCCTTGTCGCCGTGGGCCAGGCCGCATCAGCTCTGTCGCAGGTCCTGTTCAAGGCCGTAGCCAAGCTGACGACAATGCTCCCGGAGCGCGGTTCCTACACTAAGATTGGGTTTATGGATTCCTCCCCCTTCGGCTGGCAAACGCCAACACGCAACCCTGCAAGTCGCGAGGCCACAGCTTGACGACCCCTGACACCAAGTCCGCAGCCCTCTCACCGGCACCTATCGGCCAGCGCCTGCGCCGTATCTGGCCGTATTTCAACCAGTCCAAAAGCGCCTGGGCCATTGCCATAGGCGCTACCGTGGTGGCATCTGCCACCGAACCATTGGTCCCTGCCCTGCTGCAGCCTTTGCTGGACAAAGGGTTCCAGAAAGGCGGCATTGACCTTTGGGTGATTCCGGTGTCCTTGTTGCTGCTGTTCGGTGTGCGTGGTTTTGCCGGCTTTGTCGCGCAGATTGCGCTGGCCAAGGTGACCAACCTGGGTTTGCTCGAACTGCGCAAGGCTATGTTCAGGAAACTGCTGACCGCACGCCTGGGTCTTTTTTCCAGCCAATCGGCCAGCGCACTCGCCAATACCGTGGTGTATGAAGTGCAAAACGGTTCCGCCATGCTGGTCAATTCGGTGATGGGCTTGACGCGGGACAGTTTGACCCTGCTGGCTTTGTCCAGCTACCTGCTTTACCTGAACTGGAAATTGACCTTGATTGTCGCGTTGCTGATTCCGGCGGTGGCCTGGGTCATGCAAGTGCTCTCCAGTCGCCTGTACCGGCTGACGAAAGCCAGCCAGACGGCTACCGATTCGCTGGCCTATGTGGTCGAGGAAAACGTGCTGGCGCATCGCGTCATCCGCTTGCATGCGGCGCAAGCCGAGCAGGCGCAGCGCTTTTCGCTCTTGAGTGATGCCTTGCGGCGTCTGTCGATGAAGTCGACAGCAGCATCGGCGGCCATGACTCCGACTACACAAATGCTGGCGGCCGTGGCGCTATCTGCCGTGATTTCGGTTGCCCTGATGCAAAGTGCCACCGACGGTACCTCCGTGGGTTCTTTCGTGGCTTTTGTGACCGCGATGTTGATGCTGGTTGCGCCGATCAAACACCTGTCGGAAGTCGCCAGCCCGATCACCCGGGGACTGGCCGCGCTGGAGCGTGGGCTGGACCTGATGGAAAAAACACCAGATGAACTGGGCGGAAGTTTTTCCAAGCCCAGGGCGGAAGGGCACATCCGTTTCATCAACGCCTACGTGGCCTACAACAATGAAGCCGCGCCAGCCCTGGACGACCTGACCCTGAGCATCACGCCCGGCGAAACCGTGGCGCTGGTGGGCGCGTCAGGCGCCGGCAAAACCACGCTGGTGAATCTGTTGCCGCGTTTTATAGAACCCACGTCCGGAACCGTAGAACTCGATGGCCATGACCTGCGCGAGTGGCAGATGGATGCCTTGCGCCAGCAGTTTGCGTTGGTCAGCCAACATGTGGTGATGCTCAACGACACGGTGGCCGCCAATGTGGCGCTGGGCATGCCCATGGACCGGGACAAAGTCGTGGCGTGTTTACAGGCTGCCAATCTGGCGCGTTTTATCGCCGACCTGCCCCAGGGCATAGACACCGTGGTGGGGCACAACGCCACGCAATTGTCCGGCGGCCAGCGCCAGCGCTTGGCGATTGCCCAGGCCCTGTACAAGGATGCGCCGGTGCTGATTCTGGACGAAGCCACCTCGGCGCTGGACACAGAATCCGAACGTGCGGTGCAGGAAGCGCTGCAGCGGCTGATGCACAACCGGACCACGCTGGTCATCGCGCACCGGCTGTCCACCGTTCAGCATGCCAGCCGGATTGTGGTCATGGATGCCGGCCGGATTGTCGAGACTGGCACCCATGCCGAGCTGATTGAACGCGACGGCCCCTACTCTCGCCTGTACAAACTCGGTTTGTACGACTCCGATTTATCGCAAAGCGCCCCAAGTGCGCAGCTCTCATGACCATCTCCATCAGTGGCTTTACCTTTATTCGCAACGGCGTCGAGCTAGGCTTTCCGTTTGAAGCCTCGATCCGCTCCCTGCTTCCGCTGGTCGACGAGTTTGTCGTGGCGGTGGGCCGCGGCAATGACGACACCTTAGCGCGTGTGCTGGCCATTGGCGACCCGAAAATCCGCGTGATCGAAACCATCTGGAACGAACGCATGGCGGACCGTGGGTTTGTCTACGCCCAGCAGAAAATGATTGCGCAATACGCCTGCACGGGTGACTGGGCGTTTTATTTGGAGGGCGACGAGGTGGTCCACGAAGGCGAACTGGCGGCCATCCGCGCCAGCGTGGAGCAACACCATGACAACCCGGCGGTGGAAGCGCTGGTGTTCGATTACCATCACTTTTATGGCTCGGCGCAATGGGTGTCGGTCAGTCCCGGCTGGTACCGCCGCGAGTGCCGCTTGATCCGCAATACCCTGCGTTCCTATGCACCCGACGGCCAATACTGGCTGATCACCACCCAGCACAAGCGCCCGCGCAATCCGCAGGCAGCCCTGGCCAACGCCCACATCTTTCACTATGGCTGGATTCGCCGTAATGAAGACATGCAGAAAAAGCTCGATCAGGTCAGCAAATACTGGGCGGATTCAACAACGATGCAAATCAAGTACAGCCAGTTTGATGCACGGGCACTGCAGGCCTTTACCGGCACCCATCCTCAGGCCGTTCTGGAATGGCTCAAAACAGGGGCCGAACAAGAGCTGCACATCGATCCGGCCTACCAGCCCACGCCCAAGGAAAACAAGTACCACCTGATGCGCAAAATCGAACTGTTGACCGGCCGCGATTTCAGCCGCAAACACTTCAAACTTGTGGCCTGAACCAAGGCCCGGGCAGGCTCAAGCAGGCCTTGCCGCCAGCGACGAGTAATACACGGCTTCCTGCTGTCGCGCGATGTCCTGCCACTGGTAGCGGCTCGCAAAAGTGCGAGCCAGCACACCCAGTCGCTGCTGCAACGCCGTGTCATGGACGACTTGATGGAGCGCGTCCGCCAGAAAGGCCGCATTGCGGGGATCGTCAAGAATCAGCGCATTGCGGCCATGGCTTAACAGGCCCGAGATACCGCAATACCTGGCACTGCTCACCACCACCGGCAAGCCATGTGCCATGGCCTCGAGCACCACCATCGCAAACGTATCCTCCAGCGTCGGGTGCACCAGGCCATCGGCGGCCCGGTAGGCCGGTGTTACGTCCTGCAGCGCACCCAGAAAAAATACACGGGTGCCCACGCCCTCGGCTTCGGCCTGCCGTTTAAACGCCGGTATCTGCGCGGGATGACCCACCACCGCCAGCACCACATCGGCCGGCAGGCTGGGCAGTGCGCGCAGCACGGTGTCCAACCCTTTTTTTCGGTAGTCGTTGCCGACAAACAGCAGGCAGCGACCACTTGGCGGCAAACCAAGTTGCGAGCGGGCTTCACTTTTCTCCACGTCATTGGCCGGATGATCGGGCAAGCTGACGCCTGGCGTGATCACATGGGTCACGGTCCGGGTCTCGGGATAGGTCGCGGCCATCCTGTCACCCAGACTGTCCGAAGTCACCACGACCCGCCGTGTGGGCTCATTTCTGAAACGTGCTCGCTCCAGGCCCAGGTAGGTCAACAAACGTGGGCTGGTCACCACCTTGA
The DNA here is from genome assembly GCF_033446725.1 of Polaromonas potterensis. NCBI lineage: Bacteria > Pseudomonadati > Pseudomonadota > Betaproteobacteria > Burkholderiales > Comamonadaceae > Polaromonas > Polaromonas potterensis. Next base: position 43,359 of record NZ_JAWQLX010000002.1, read on the forward strand.
CCCAGCGCAAAACCCGTTTGAAGCCGGTTCGCCCGTGGAACAGGTTGTATTTCACCGGCAGGACATGCACGGTCTGCACTTGCCCATGCCAGGTGTTTTCATGCGAATGAACGATGTCAAAACCCTGGCGGGTGGCTCGCCAGGTGGCAAAGGCATACCAGAGCTGGTTGAGCCAGCGCGGTTTGCGCAAGGGCATGGACACCTGGTGGTAGGTCACGCCAGGTGCATCATGGCTGATCTGCTGGGCAAACACATGGACCTCATGGCGCAAGGAAAGCTGTTCGACCAGTGCGATGGAATAACGCTCCGCCCCGCCACCGCTGGCCTCAAAAATCCTATTCAAAACAGCAATACGCAGACGGGGCTGTTCCGATAGCGGCGACGTCATGCGTTCTTCCGGTCTTCGTAAGCCGTGGCAATTTTGAGCCAGAAAACCGGCAAGCTGGTGGAGCGCACGACGGGCACTCGCGGCAATTCGAACAAGTTGCCTTGCACCGCGCAACGACCACGGCGTGTGGTTGTGACGGTTTGAAAACCGGCCTGCCGCGCCATCGCCACATGTTGCTCCGCATATTCGCCATAGGGGTAACAAAAGTGCTGGACCGGTGCTGCCAGCAGGCTTTCCAGCGCGGCCTTGTCCTGCGTCATTTCGGCCAAGGCCGTCGCGGCATCACTTTTCAGCAAACGTATGTGGTTTTGGGTATGTGAGCCCACTTCCTGGCCGCCGGCCACCCACAGGCGCAACTGGTCAGCCGTCATGAGCGGCACCTGAGCGATGCCGATGTCGCGGTCCCACTCGTTGGTCTTGCCCAGCAGATTGCTGACCGCATAACAGGTCGAGGAAAACCCGTGGCGCTGCAACACCGGCAGGGCCTGGGTCAGGTTGTTCAGATATCCATCGTCAAACGTGATGCCCACCACCTTGCCACTTTTCTCTCCGCGCAGGTAAGGTAGCAGCGCACTCATGGACAGGCCCTGGTAGCCCAGCAGCTTGAGCCAGGCCATCTGCCGGGCAAACGCGGTCGGCGCCACATACAGACCACGAAACGGTGCGCCCTTGGGCGGCGCTTCGCTGATCTGGTGGTAGACCAGAATCGGAATCGAAGGGGAATGGTGGGCAGCGGTATCTGGCATGCGGGAGCTTCTTATTTCGACGTCTTACAGCAAAACAATATCGTATTGTTCCTGTGCCATCGCCGCTTCGGACTGCAGTGAAATCGGCTTGCCAATGAAGTCGCTCAGTCCGGCCAGGTGCTGGCTTTCTTCGTCGAGAAACAGCTCGATCACCTTGGGCGAGGCGATCACCCGGAATTCCTTGGGATTGAACTGGCGTGCCTCGCGCAGGATTTCGCGCAGGATGTCGTAACCGATGCTGCGTGCGGTCTTGACCACGCCTTTGCCCGTGCAGGCGCTGCAAGGCTCGCACAACTGGTGCGCCAGCGACTCACGGGTCCGTTTGCGTGTCATTTCCAGCAGGCCCAGGGCCGAGAAGCCGTTGACATTGGTTTTGATGCGATCGCGCGCCAACTGCTTCTGGAACTCGGCCAGCACCGCATCACGGTGGTTGTCCTTGATCATGTCAATGAAGTCGACAATCACAATGCCGCCCAGATTGCGCAGGCGCAGTTGCCGCGCAATGGCCTGGGAGGCTTCCAGGTTGGTTTTGAAAATCGTGTCGTCGAAATTGCGGGCGCCGACAAAACCGCCGGTGTTGACATCCACCGTGGTCAGTGCTTCGGTTTGGTCGATGATCAGGTAGCCGCCCGATTTCAACTCCACCCGGCGACCCAGCGCCTTGGCAATTTCCTCGTCGATATTGAAAAGATCAAAAATCGGCCGCTCGCCGCTGTGTAACTGCAGTCTTTGCAAGGTGGCCGGCATGAACTCGGTGGCAAAGGTCTTGAGTTCTTCAAACTGCTCGCGCGAGTCGATGCGTATGCTCTGGGTGTTTTCCAGCACCATGTCGCGCAACACACGTTGCAGCAGACTCAAATCCTGGTGCAAAACCGAGGTGGGCGGCAGGCGCAGCGCCGCGGCCTTGATACGTGCCCAGGTCTTGCGCAAATAAGCGATGTCTTCGCCCAGTTCGGCGTCCGTCGCATCTTCGCCATTGGTCCGCAAAATAAATCCGCCGCCCATGTCGGCGGTCAGGGTCTGCAGGCGCTGGCGCAACTCTTCCCGCTGCGCGGTCGGGATTTTTTGCGAGACGCCGATATGGTTGTCCTGCGGCAAAAAGACCAGCAAGCGACCGGCGATGCTGACTTGTGCGGTCAGCCTGGCGCCTTTGGTCCCTATCGGGTCCTTGAGCACCTGCACCATCATGGCCTGGCCCTCGAACAGCTGTTTCTCTATCGGCTGCGCTGCGGGGGCCACCCCCTGGCTGGTGCCATCGGCATCGGCGTGGCGGCTGTTGATGCTGCTCATCAAGTCGGCCACATGCAAAAAAGCCGCCCGGTCCAGGCCAATATCGATAAACGCCGATTGCATGCCGGGCAGGACCCGTACCACCTTGCCGAGGTAGACGTTGCCGACCAGGCCGCGCTCCAGGGTACGTTCGACGTGTAATTCCTGCACCGCGCCGTATTCGACCACGGCCACACGGGTTTCCTGGGGCGACCAGTTGATCAGGATGTCTTGTTGCATGATGGGGTCTCGGGGAAAACTATATTTTCAGGCCTGCGGCTTTGAGCAGCAGTGCTGTTTCATGCAGCGGCAAACCCATGATGCCCGAATAACTTCCGCTGATGTGGCTGATGTGCATGGCCACCCTGCCCTGCACCGCATACGCGCCGGCCTTGCCCATGGGTTCACCGGAAGCCACATAGGCGCGGATCTGCGGCTTGCTCATGGACGCAAAAGTCACCCGCGACACACTCAGGGCCTGCAGGCGCTTGCGCCCGTGCTGCACCGCCACGGCGGTCAGGACGCGGTGTGTCGTGCCAGCCAGTTCGCCCAGCATACGTATGGCGTCGCTGTCATCGTCCGGCTTGCCGTAGATGCGACGTGCCAGCGCAACCGTAGTGTCCGAACACAGCACAGGCGCTGGCGGCAAACCGCGCCGCTTCAAGCGAGCCACGGCGGCGTCCAGTTTGAGTTGCGTCACGCGCTGCACATAAGCCGTGGGCGCCTCGCCAGGAAAAACTGCTTCCAGCGCCTCGCTGTCCTCGTCGGCGTCCGGCAGCAGCAACTGGCAGGACACCCCGAGCTGCTCAAGCAATTGCCGACGCCGCGGGCTTTGGGATGCCAGGTAAATAAAGTCGGTCATGTTTCAGGTCACGAGGCGGGCCGCATCCCCGGTTCAGCCCAGCCAGGGCCGCGGGACCGGCTTTGCCGGACCGCAGGCGCAGCGGCCCCCTCGGGGGGCAGGACGCTACACGCAGTGAGCAACCGTGGGGGCATCATTCCCTGTGATAGGGATGGTTGACCGTGATGCTCCAGGCCCGGTAGAGCTGCTCGATCAGCAGCACACGCACCATGGCATGTGGCAGGGTCAGGTCGGACAGGCGCAGGCGTTCGTGGGCGGCCTGTTTGAAGGCTGGGTCCAGGCCGTCCGGGCCGCCGATAACGATAGCGACATCGTCGCCTTCGCGCTGCCAGGCTTTGAGCTTGTCAGACAAGGCCACGGTGGTCACGGCCGTGCCGCGTTCGTCCAGGGCCACAATGCGTGTGCCCCGGGGAATCACGGCCTCAATGCGTTGGCGCTCTGCTGCCAGCAGCGTGTCCAGCGTCTTGGAGGCGCGCGGCTCGGTCTTGACGGCCTTGATCTCTACCCGTAATTCGGGCGGAAAACGCTTGGCGTAGTCGTCGTAAGCGGTTTGCGCCCAATCGGGCACTTTTTGGCCGACGGCGACAATCGTCAGCCTCATTTGCTCCGGGTCGTGGTTTTCTTGGCAGCCGGTTTTTTCACGGCTGTTTTAGCCGCGGTCTTGGCAGCGGTTTTCTTCGCCGCTACTTTTTTGGCAACTGGGATTTTGACAATCGGTGTTTTCGCTACGGCTTTTTTAGCAGCGGGTTTGGCTGCTGCTCGGACGGGTTTGGCCGCAGGATCTGCAGCCGGTTCGGCGGCGTTACGTTTGGCGGTCCAGTCGTTGGTTTTGCCAACCCGGCCGACATAGGTACCGTCGTCGGTACGGGCGGCTTTTTTCGCAGCGGGTTTGGCGGCCTCTTTGGTTGGTTTGGCGGCGGTTTTGGCGCCAGCACGTGTGCGGGGCGCCGGCTTGGCTTCTGCCTCCGCATCAGGCTTGGAGGCCTTGACCAGCGGCGCTGGCGCGCCCAGCTTGAGTTTGACGGGCTTGTCGCCCCACAACTCTTCCAGGTGGTAATACTGGCGAATCACGGGTTGCATGATGTGTGCCACGGCCGCGCCGCAATCCACGATGATCCATTCGCCGTTTTCTTCACCTTCGATACGCGGCTTGGCAAAACCGGCATCACGCACGGCATCGCGCACGCTGGCTGCCAGCGCCTTGGTTTGCCGGTTGGAGGTGCCCGACGCGATGATCACACGCTCAAACAGCGAGGTGATGTGTTCCGTGTCAAACACCTGGATGTCCTGCGCCTTCACATCTTCCAGGCCATCAATAATGGCTCGCTGCAGTTTCTGGACGTCTTTTTTTGCAGCGGTGCTGGCGGTGTTGGCGGAGGTGGAGGTCATGCAGTGGTTTGCTTCAAAAAATGAAAATAACGGGAATTAGATCGAAATATAGAGCTTATGGCGCTCAATATAACGCGCAACCGGCTCAGTAACCAAGTGGATCAGGTTTTGCGGGCTGGCCTCGCCTGAACTTAGTTGCCGCCGTATCTCGGTGGCGCTGACCGGCATCAGGGGTAATTGCAGGGTTAAAACTGCATGCCTGGCCTGGATTTCGGGGTCGAAACCGGCATCAGTCCTTGCGGGATCTGCGCGGTTTGCTATACAAATTATAGCTATTTCCAGAATGTCCTGCCAACGGTGCCATGTTTTCAAGGCTGCGAACTGGTCAGTGCCAATGATCAGGTAGAGCTGGACACCTGGATTTTCGGCCTGCAACGCCTCCAGCGTGTCGATGGTGAAGCTGGGGCCGGCACGGTTTAATTCACGCTCATCGACCAGCACATGGTCCAGCCCGGCGAAGGCCAGCTGTGCCATGGCCAGCCGGTGTTCGGGCGCGCTGAGCGCCCTGTCCTTGTACCAGGCCTGCCGGGTCGGGACGATGTGCAGGCTATCGAGCTGCAACTGGGCCACGGCCGCCTGGGCCAGCGCCACATGCGCCAGGTGCGGCGGGTCAAAGGAGCCGCCATATACGCCCAAGCGCTTTTGCATGCCTTTGGCGCTGCTTGGGCCCGTGACCGGTGTTGCGGTCAAAGCCAGTCCCGCCGTATCAAGAATTCTCTCTGCAGGCGCTCTTCGGCCGAACCGGCTTCCACCGGGCGCTGGTAAGACCAGCTCACCAGCGGCGGCATCGACATCAGGATGGACTCGGTGCGACCGCCCGACTGCAGGCCGAAGTGGGTACCACGGTCCCAGACCAGGTTGAACTCCACATAACGGCCGCGGCGGTGCAGCTGGAAGTCACGTTCGCGCTCGCCATAAACGATGTTCTGGCGGCGCTCCACCAGTGGCAGGTAGGCCGGCAAGAAGGCATTGCCGACCGACTGCATCATGGCAAAGCTGTTATCGAAACCCTGCTCCTGGAAGTCGTCAAAAAAGATGCCGCCTATGCCGCGCTGCTCGTTCCGGTGTTTCAGGTAGAAATACTCGTCACACCAGGTCTTGAAGCGCGGGTATTTGTCCTCGCCAAAAGGTGCCAGTGCATCACGGCAATTGCGATGGAAATGCTGCGCGTCTTCTTCAAAGCCGTAATAAGGCGTCAAATCCATGCCACCGCCAAACCAGCAGACCGTTGGGCTCGATGCGGGGGTGGCGGCCAACATGCGCACATTCATGTGCACCGTCGGCACATAAGGGTTGCGCGGATGAAACACCAGCGACACCCCCATGGCTTCAAACGGCGCACCGGTCAGTTCGGGCCGGTGCTGCGTCGCTGACGGCGGCAGTTTGGGTCCGCGCACATGCGAAAAGCCGCAACCGGCACGTTCGAACAGCCGGCCCTGCTCCAGGATGGTGGTGATGCCGTTACCCTGCAGGGATTCCCCGGCCGCCTTTTGCCAAGGGTCGGCGACAAAGGCCTGGCCGTCCAGCGCGGCGATGGTGCTGGTGACTTGTTCCTGCAAACCCAACAGGTAGTGGCGAACACCAGAAATGTCTTGAATCGTCATGAAGTGATGATGGTATCGGCTGGGGCCACGCCGGGCCTATTTGGTCCGCCGTGTCGCCCCTTACGCCAAGTGGTTGGCCGCAGGCAAGCCATCAGGACTTGAGCGCCCGAAAGCCGATGTCCTTGCGGTACTGCGCACCGTCAAACTGGATGGTGCGTGCCACGTCGTAGGCCTGATGTTGCGCCTCCCGGACCGAATTGGCCAGCGTCGTGACACACAACACGCGCCCGCCCGAGGTCAACACGCTGTCTTTGGTACTGCCCGTAACCGTGCCGGCGTGGAACACCACGGTGTCTTCCGGCTCGGTCGGATTCACTGGCGGCAGGCCGGTGATCAGATCGCCCTTGCGCGGTTGCAGCGGGTAACCGTGTGCGGCCATGACAACACCCAGCGCCACGCGACGATCCCACTCCAGCTCGACCTGGTCCAGCTTGCCCGAAGTCGCCGCCATCATGACCTCGTACAGGTCCGACTTGAGCCGCATCATGATGGGCTGGGTTTCCGGGTCGCCCATGCGGCAGTTGAATTCCAGGGTTTTGACCTTGCCGTCGGCATCAATCATCAACCCGGCGTACAGAAAGCCGGTGAAAGGAATGCCATCTTTTTCCATGCCCTTGATGGTCGGCATGATGATTTCGCGCATGGCCCGGGCGTGCACCGTGGGGGTCACGATGGGGGCCGGCGAATACGCACCCATGCCGCCGGTGTTGGGGCCCTGGTCGCCGTCCAGCAGGCGTTTGTGGTCCTGGCTGGTGGCCAGGGCGGTGACGTTTTTGCCATCGCAGAGCACGATGAAGCTGGCTTCTTCGCCCTGCAGGAACTCCTCGATCACCACCCGCGCGCCGCCGGCGTTGTGTTTGACGCCCAGCGGGTTGAAGTCCGGGTCTGGTGTCAGCATGAATTCGATCGCCTCATGCGCTTCGTGCAGCGTCATGGCCACCACCACACCCTTGCCGGCCGCCAGGCCGTCGGCCTTGACCACAATCGGTGCTCCTTTTTCATCGACATAAGCATGCGCCGCCGCCGCGTCGGTGAAGGTTTCGTACTCGGCCGTCGGAATGCCGTGGCGCTTCATGAAAGCCTTGGAAAAGGCCTTGGAGCTTTCCAGTTGCGCCGCGGCCTTGGTCGGGCCAAACACCCGCAGGCCGTGCGCGCGGAACTCGTCGACGATGCCGGCGGCCAGCGGCTGCTCGGGCCCCACCACCGTCAACGCTATCTTTTCAGTAGCCGCCCATTCACGCAGCGCCTTCACATCCGTGATATTTATATTCTCAAGCCGGGCATCGAGCGCGGTTCCCCCGTTGCCGGGTGCGACATACACGGCCTGCACCTTGGGGGACTGCGCGAGCTTCCAGGCCAGCGCATGTTCACGGCCACCGCCGCCGACCACTAAAACCTTCATGTGAAAACTTTCATTGTTGGACTCTTATTCTGAAATGGCAGCGTTGTGGAAGACGTCCTGGGTATCGTCCAGGTCTTCCAGCACATCCAGCAGGCGTTGCATCTTCTGGGCATCGTCGCCTGTCAGCTCAATCGTGTTGTCGGCGCGCATGGTCACGCCGGCTATTTCAGGCACCAGGCCGGCTGCTTCCAGGGCATTTTTGACGGTTTCAAAGGCGGTGTAAGGCGTCAATACCTCGATCGCGCCGTCTTCGTCGGTGATCACATCGTCAGCGCCGGCTTCCAGCGCCACTTCCATGATTTTGTCTTCGCTGGTGCCAGGCGCAAAAATCAGCTGGCCGCAATGTTTGAACTGGAAAGCCACCGAGCCTTCCGTGCCCATGTTGCCGCCGTGTTTGGAAAAGGCGTGGCGCACTTCGGCCACGGTACGCACGCGGTTGTCCGTCATGCAGTCCACGATGATGGCGGCGCCGCCTATGCCGTAACCTTCGTAACGAACTTCTTCGTATTGCACGCCTTCCAGGCTGCCGGTGGCTTTGGCGATGCCGTATTTGACGTTTTCATTCGGCATGTTGGCCGCTTTGGCCTTGTCCACGGCCAGGCGCAGGCGCGGGTTGGTGCCCAGGTCGCCGCCGCCCATGCGGGCCGCCACCATGATCTCGCGCATCACACGGGTCCAGATGCGCTGGCGCTTCTCGTCCTGGCGACCCTTGCGGTGCTGAATATTCGCCCATTTACTGTGACCAGCCACGGAAATCCTTTGGAATTGATTTAATCTACAAGCAGCATTTTACTTTTTCATCCCAGGACATTGCCATGGCCGAGCCTTTACTGATTGCCAAGAACGCTTCCACCCATTGTGAACTTCTTCCCGGCCTGGCCAATCGCCACGGCCTGATCACAGGCGCCACCGGCACCGGCAAGACGGTGACCCTGCAAACCCTGGCTGAAAATTTCTCGAAAATCGGCGTGCCGGTCTTCATGGCCGACGTCAAGGGCGATTTGAGCGGCATCAGCCAGGCCGGCAGCATCGGCGACAAGATGGCCGCCATCCTGAAAGAACGCGGCATTGAGCCCCCTGCACCGCGCGCCTGCCCGACCCAGCTCTGGGACGTGTTTGGCGAGCAGGGCCACCCGGTGCGCGCCACCGTCTCCGACATGGGGCCGCTGCTGCTGGGCCGCATGCTCAACCTCAACGACACCCAGGCTGGCGTGATCAACCTGGTGTTCAAGATTGCCGACGACAACGGCTTGCTGCTGCTGGACCTGCCGGACCTGCGCGCCATGCTGCAGTATGTGGGCGACAACGCCAGCACCTTCACCACCAAATACGGCAACATCAGCGCCGCCAGTGTGGGCGCCATCCAGCGTGGCCTGATGCAGATCGAAAGCCAGGGCGGCGACAAGTTTTTTGGCGAGCCCATGCTCAATATCAGCGACTTCATGCAGACCGACGGCAACGGCCAGGGGGTGGTCAACATCCTGGCCGCCGACAAACTGATGAATTCGCCGCGCCTTTACGCCACTTTTTTGCTCTGGATGTTGTCCGAGTTGTTCGAGCAACTGCCCGAAATCGGCGACCCGGATCAACCCAAGCTGGTGTTTTTCTTCGACGAAGCCCATTTGCTCTTCAACGAAGCGCCCAAGGTGTTGATTGAACGTATCGAGCTGGTGGTGCGCCTGGTGCGGTCCAAGGGCGTAGGCGTGTATTTCGTGACGCAAAACCCGCTGGACATTCCCGACTCGGTGCTGGCCCAGCTTGGCAACCGGGTGCAACACGCCCTGCGCGCCTTCACGCCGCGCGACCAGAAAGCCGTCAAGGCCACGGCCCAGACCATGCGGCAAAAACCCGGGCTGGACATGGAGACCGCCATCACCGAACTGGCCGTCGGTGAGGCGCTCGTCAGTTTTCTCGACAGCAAGGGTCGGCCCAGTGTCACCGAACGCGTTTACGTGCTGCCGCCCGGCAGCCAGATCGGTCCGATCACGCCGCAGCAACGCCAGGCGCTGGTCGCTGGTTCGCTGGTGGCCGGCGTCTACGAAAAGGCCGTGGACCGTGAATCCGCCTACGAGGTGCTGACGGCCCGCACCGCCACCGCCCAGGCCGAAACGGCCAAAGCCACGGAAGACTCAGGCGGACTGATGGGCAGCCTGAACGAGGTGTTGTTCGGCTCCAAGGGTCCACGCGGCGGCCAGCGTGACGGCATGGTCCAGTCGGTCCTGAAGTCGGAAGCCCGGCTGCTGGCACGCCAGGTGTTGCGCGGCGCCCTGGGCAGCATCTTCGGCAGTAAAAAAAGGTAGGCCGCACCCATGTTTATTCCCACTTACGAAGATGTCAGCGCTGCTGCCCACCGGCTGAAAGGCCAGGCGCATCACACGCCGGTCATGACCTCGCGCACGGCCGATGCCATGTTTGGCGCCCAGCTGTTTTTCAAGTGTGAAAACTTCCAGCGCATGGGCGCTTTCAAGTTCCGTGGCGGCTACAACGCGCTGGCCCGTTTCACGCCCGAGCAGCGCAAACGCGGCGCGCTGGCGTTTTCGTCCGGCAACCACGCCCAGGCGGTGGCGCTGTCGGCACGCATCCTGGGCATGCCTTCGGCGATTTTGATGCCGCAAGACGCACCCACAGCCAAGCTGGCGGCCACACGCGGTTATGGCGCCGAAGTCATCACCTTTGACCGTTTCAAGGACGACCGCGACGCGCTCAGCCGCCAGTTGGCCGAAGAACGTGGCATGACCTTGATCCCACCGTTTGACCACGCCGACGTCATTGCCGGCCAAGGCACGGCGGCCAAGGAGTTGTTCGAGGAAGTCGGCGAGCTGGACCATCTGTTTATCTGCCTGGGTGGCGGTGGTTTGACCAGCGGCAGCGCGTTGTCGGCGCGCGCCCTGTCGCCGCGTTGCAAGGTTTATGGCGTGGAGCCGGAGGCCGGCAACGACGGCCAGCAGTCCCTGCGCAGCGGCGAACGCGTCAAAATCGCTGTGCCGGAGACCCTGGCGGATGGCGCCCAGACCCAGCAACTGGGCCAGATCACCTTCGAGATCATTCGCCGCAACGTGGACGACATCTTCACCGCCACCGATGCACAACTGATCGAATTCATGCGTTTTTATGCCGAACGTATGAAAATGCTGGTCGAACCCACGGGTTGCCTGTCGCTGGCCGGTGCACGCAGCAGCGGGCTGGACTTGCGCGGCGCACGTGTGGGTGTGCTGATCAGCGGCGGCAATGTCGATCTTTCGCGTTTCGCGCAACTGATGGCGGGTTGAGGGTCAGGCAGACTTGCCAGCGGCTGGCGGGGTCTGTACATTGGGATTTTTGAGGGCCGCCCATGCCTGCTGACGCCATGACCCCCGCCCGGGAGCATTCCCCGCACCATATCCGCCTGACCTCGCATGCCGGCGGCAACGGCGCCCTCCCCATTCACTGGGCCGCGGCCACCGCCGCTGAACGCGGGCCGGTGGTTGGTACCACGACCAACCGCGGTCACCGCAACGTGATCGGCACCCACAGCGGCTCCTACAGCGTCTACCGCGCCCTGGCCGTGGCCTCCGGTGCGCTGTCCCCACACCACAAAGCGGATCTGACCAACACCTCGCCGACGGACCTGATCGGCCCCTATCCGCAATGGAGCGAGCCCGGCCGCATTGTCGCCATGGACCCCTGGGGTGCCGCCGTCGCCGATGTGTTCTCCAGCGAACTCGCCGCCGGGTATGACATCCGACCGACGATTGCCGTGACCCAGGCCCATGTGATTCTTCCCGAAGTCATCGAGGCCTTGTTGTCCGGCCGGCTGAAAGCCGATGGCAAACACCTCACGGCCGGTGGCGCGGCCATGGTCACCAAGGCGGCGATCGAGCCGGTGTGGTTCCTGCCCGAGGTGGCCCGTCGTTTTGGTTGTACTGAGGCCGATTTGCGCCGCGTGTTGTTTGAAGAAACCGGCGGCATGTACCCCGAACTGGTCACGCGCAGCGACCTGGAGGTGTTTTTGCCGCCCATAGGCGGGCTCACGGCCTATATTTTCGGCAATCCGCGCGACCTGGCCAACCCCGAGGTCGAACTCACCGCCCGCGTGCACGACGAATGCAACGGCTCGGACGTTTTCGGCTCGGACATCTGCACCTGCCGCCCCTACCTGACCCACGCGATCGAGGAATGTATCCAGGGCGCGCAACGCGGCGGTGTGGGCCTGGTGGTTTACTTCCGCAAGGAAGGCCGGGCGCTGGGTGAAGTCACCAAATTCCTGGTTTACAACGCACGCAAGCGCCAGGTGGGTGGTGACACCGCCGACCAGTACTTTGCCCGTACCGAATGTGTGGCCGGCGTGCAAGACATGCGTTTCCAGGAACTGATGCCCGATGTGCTGAGCTGGTTGGGTGTGCGCAAAATCCACCGCCTGGTGTCCATGAGCAACATGAAGTTTGATGCGATCACCAAGGCCGGGATCGAGATTGTCGAACGCGTGAACATTCCGGATACGCTGATCCCGGCAGATGCCCGCGTGGAAATGGACGCCAAGATGGCCGCCGGTTATTTCACGCCAGGCCTTGTGCCCGACGCCGCAGAACTCAAAAAGGCCAAGGGCCGTGGCCTGGATGTTTAACCCCCTGAACCACAAGGCAGATTCGCTATGAATACAGTAGCTGGTGACGTCCGACTGGCGGGGGCTACGGATACATTGCACTCTACGGCCACGATACGTGCACGGGCCAACGCCTTGCTGGCGCGGGCGCGCCGCGGCGACTCCCGCTGGTTCACCATCAACGATGGGGCCCTCGACACCGCCGCCATTCTGGTGGCCAAGCTGACCCAGGCCCGCTACCCGCACCTGAAAATTCCGTACCACAGCCGCTGGCGGCATTTTGAAGCCGGCGGCGTAGACCGCGCTGGTCAGCTGGCCCAAGCCCTGGGGCCGGTCACGCCCGCCCAGCGTGCCCGCGCGCAGATCGACCTGGCGCTGGTCAGCGTGTTGCTCGACGCTGGAGCCGGCCCCGACTGGCGTTACCGGGAGCCCGGCCTGGCGCAAAAACCCGAACATGAATACACCCGTTCGGAAGGCCTGGGGGTGGCCAGCTTTCACAGCTTCATGGCCGGGCTTTTTTCCTGCGACCCGGATCGGCCGCTGCAGGCCGATGCCCTGGGTCTGCAGGCGGTGACGGCCGAGCGCCTGGGCCACGCCTTCCAGGTCACGGCGGGCAATACGCTGGTCGGGCTGGAGGGCCGTGCCGCCTTGTTGCGCCGCCTGGGCCAAGTGTTGCAGGAGCACGCCGGTGTGTTCGGCCAACCGGCCCGGCCCGGCCATTTGTTTGACCTGCTGACGCGGGACGGCCAGAGCAGCATCCAGGCGCAGGAGCTGTTGTCGGTGCTGCTGCGGGGCCTGTCGACGATCTGGCCGGCACAAAACGCGATAAACGGCACGCCGCTCGGGGATTGCTGGCGCCACCCGGCGGCCAGCGTCCAGGGGGCGGACAGCTCGCTCAGCGAGGGCTGGATGCCGTTCCATAAACTGTCGCAATGGCTGACTTATTCGCTGCTGGAGCCTTTTGAATGGGCCGGCATCCGTGTCGAAGGGCTGGACGCCCTGACCGGCCTGCCCGAGTACCGCAACGGCGGCCTCTTCCTGGACGCTGGCGTGTTACACCTCAGAGACGAGTCGCAGGCGCGGCGTTTGCACGAGGTGGGGGATGAATTGATTGTCGAATGGCGGGCGCTGACCGTCGCCCTGCTCGATGAACTCGCGCCGCTGGTGCGCGAGCAGTTAGGATTGACGGTTGCGCAAATGCCACTGGCCTGCGTGCTCGAAGGCGGGACCTGGGCCGCGGGCCGGGTACTGGCCCAGCGATTGCGCGAAGGCAAACCGCCTTTGAACATCCAGAGCGACGGCACCGTATTTTAAAAAAGCTGAAATAAATGACCTCTCCAACATACAACGACAAAGTCCACCTGATCGACCACCCCCTGGTCCAGCACAAACTCACCCTGATGCGCCGCAAGGATGCGTCGACCAACACCTTCCGCACCCTGCTCAACGAGCTGAGCATGCTGATGGCCTACGAAGTCACGCGCGATATGCCTATGCAGGACGTCGAGGTCGAAACCCCGCTGGAGACGGCCACCTTCAAGGTCATCGACGGCAAAAAGCTGGTGTTTGTCTCCATCCTGCGCGCCGGCAACGGCATTCTGGAAGGCATGCTCAGCGTCGTGCCCGGCGCCCGTGTCGGCCATGTGGGCCTGTACCGCGACCCGAAAACCCTGACCGCCGTCGAGTATTACTTCAAGATGCCGCACGACATGGAAGCGCGCGACATCGTGGTGGTCGACCCCATGCTGGCCACCGGCAATTCGGCGATTGCGGCAGTCGAGCGGCTCAAGGAACTGAACCCCAAGTCCATCAAGTTTGTCTGCCTGCTGACCTGCCCCGAAGGCATCACCGCGCTGCAAAAAGCCCACCCCGACGTACACATCTACACCGCCGCCATCGACCGCCAGCTCAGCGACCACGGCTACATCCTGCCCGGCCTGGGAGATGCCGGCGACCGCATATTCGGAACAAAATAGGCCTCCAGCCCAATCGCTGCGGGCGCAAGCAGCTATATCTTTAATAGCGACCGTTCCCATGCACCAGCCCACAACCCCAGGCCGCCTTTGGCGTTTTTTCATGGCCTGTGGGGTGGCGCTTTGCCTGGTCGCTTGCGCCAGCGTGTCCACCGGCCGGCTCGACAACACACCGCGTATGGCTGTCATGACGGCCTTTGAGCCCGAACTGGCCTTGCTGCTCGGCAAGCTGCAGGGGCCGGTGCAACACCAGCTGAACGGCGTGCGATTCACCACCGGCACCCTGGAAGGCCAGGCGGTGGTGTTGTTCCTGTCCGGGATCAGCATGACGAATGCCACCATGAACACGCAACTGGTGCTGGACCGTTTCAACATCAAAAGCATTGTCTTCAGCGGCATCGCCGGCGGCGTCAACCCCGGCCTGAACATCGGTGACGTGAGTGTGCCCGCGCAGTGGGGCCAGTACCTGGAAGTGGCGATGGCGCGCGAAACCTCGCCCGGCCAATTCACCCCGCCGCCGCCCATGGAGCGCCCGATGTTCCCCGCCTTCGGCATGTTGCAGCCGCGTACGGTTGAAACCCGCACGGCGGCCCAACCGGCCCTGGTGCGCAAGTTCTGGTTTGGAGCCGACGCGAGAATGCTGGACGTCGCGCGCAGGCTGCGCCAGGTTGAATTGGTCCGTTGCAAGGCCAGCCAATGCCTCACGCGCCAGCCCGTGCTGGTGGTGGGCGGCAACGGCGTGTCCGGCCAGGCCTTTGTCGATAACGCCGCCTTTCGCGAATACGCTTTCAAAACCTTCCAGGCCAATGTGCTGGACATGGAAACCGCCGCCGTCGGCATGGTCGCCTATAGCAACGGAGTACCGTATATCGCGTTTCGCTCGCTCAGCGACCTGGCGGGTGGCGGCGAAGGCCAAAACGAGATGAACACTTTTCTCAGCATCGCTGCCGACAACTCGGCGCGGGTGCTGCTGGCGTTTCTGGCGGCCTGGAAGCCCTGAGGGAAAGCACCGTCATGCTCGACTTGCTGATCAGGAACGCCACCCTGCCCGACGGACGCACCGGCATGTCGATTGCCGTACAGAACGGCAAAATCACCGCCGTCGCGCCCGGTCTGGACGCCCCGGCCCAGGAAAAAATCGATGCTGGCGGCTACCTGCTGAGCCCGCCTTTTGTGGACCCGCATTTCCACATGGACGCCACACTCAGCTACGGCCTGCCGCGTGTCAATGAAAGTGGCACCTTGCTGGAAGGCATCGCCATTTGGGGCGAGCTCAAACCCACGCTGAAGGCCGACGCCATCATCGAACGCGCCCTCACCTATTGCGACTGGGCCGTGGCCAAAGGCCTGCTGGCCATTCGCAGCCATGTGGACACCAGCGACCCCCGCCTGCTGGCCGTGGACGCCTTGCTGGAGGTCAAGAAACAGGTCGCGCCCTACATCGACCTGCAACTGGTGGCCTTCCCGCAAGACGGCGTGCTGCGTAGCCCGGGTGCTGTGGACAGCCTCAAACGCGCACTCGACAAGGGGGTGGACGTGGTCGGCGGCATCCCCCATTTCGAACGTACCATGGCTGAGGGCGCGTCCAGCGTGAAGCTGCTCTGCGAAATCGCCGCCCAGCGCGGCCTGCTGGTCGACATGCATTGCGACGAATCCGACGACCCGCAGTCGCGCCACATCGAAACGCTGGCGTTTGAGGCCCAACGCCTGGGACTGCAAGGCCGGGTTAACGGTTCGCACTGCACCTCCATGCACAGCATGGACAACTACTACGTCAGCAAGCTGCTGCCGCTGATCGCCGAGAGCGGCGTCAGTATCATCGCCAACCCGCTGATCAACATCACCTTGCAGGGCCGGCACGACAACTACCCCAAGCGCCGCGGCATGACGCGCGTGCCCGAACTGATGGCCGCCGGTATCAACGTCGCCTTCGGCCACGACTGCGTGATGGACCCCTGGTACGGCATGGGCAGCGCCGACATGCTGGAGGTAGCGCACATGGGCCTGCATGTGGCGCACATGACCAGCCAGAAAGGCATTCGCCAATGTTTTGATGCGGTGACCATCAACGCGGCCAAGGTAATGCACCTGCAGGGTTACGGCGTGGATGTGGGCTGCGATGCGAGTTTTGTGTTGCTGCAGGCGCGGGACGCTGTAGAGGCCATCCGCTTGCGGGCAAACCGCTTGAAGGTGTGGAAAAAAGGCAGGCTGCTGGCAGAGACTCCCCAGGTCGTGGCCTTGTTGAAAACGGCCGGCCGGCCAGATCGGGTCAATTTCCAGATCGCTGCGGCGGGCCCCTAGAGACAGCGATGGGTGCCCCCTGCGCCCAGGCGTTTGTGGCAAGCAACAGGAGACAGGCATGCTGACGGTCGACGGGAGAAGCATCGATTGTGTTGAATCTGGCGCAGGCCCGGCGCTTCTGTTTTTGCCTGGTTCCTATAGCACGACGGCGGCCTGGCGCCAGGTGCAGCGCCTCCTGCGCCCGGGCTACCGCGTGGTAACCAGCAGCTTGTGTGGCTACGGCGGCACGACCGACACGCGCACACAACAAGATTTCGGAATTCAGCATGAAGTTCACGTGGTGCAGGCGCTGGTCCGCCACATCGGCCAATCGGTGCATCTGGTCGGTCACTCTTTTGGCGGCACGGTAGCGCTGGCGGCGGCGCTTTCTCACACGGTCGACATTGCCAGCCTGACATTGTTTGAAGCGAACCCGATGCCCCTGATCCAGGCACACGGCGGCGGCCGGCTGTATGAAGAAACCTTGGACATGAGCCAGGCCTTCGAGGCCGCAGTCAACACTGGCGAGCATGACGCACCCGGTCGCATCATTGACTTCTGGAGCCGCCCCGGTGTTTTTGCGAGCATGCCTGAAGCCGTCAAAACCTACTGCCGTGAGACCGCCGCGGTGAATGTGCTGGACTGGCGTACAGGCTTCGCCTTCAAAGTGAACGCGTCTGATTGCTCAAGCGTGAACATCCCCGTGCTGCTGGTGCGCGGCGGCGAGGCGAACCCGGCCATGATCGCCATCACAGATAGCTTGCAGCGTAGCCTGCCCAAGGTCCGCCACGTTGCCGTAGAGGGCGCGGGCCATTTCCTCATCACCAGCCATGCGGCCCGGTGTGCTGAACTGCTTTCTTCTTTTTTGCTTGAAGTGGCTTAGGTTAACGCCGGCTTTTGGCCCGACCCCTTCAGTTCTGGACGCAGACGACGTGCGCCTGGATCTTTCCTTCAACCGGGCCGGTGCCGAATCGCTCGGCGATGGCAGCGGTGCAGGCCGACGTCGCCTGCGCCAGATTGGCGCCAGAGCGGGCCTCAATCTCATTGCGCAAGAGCGTTCCCTGGCAATAAGCCATGGCCGGTACGCGCGCCGACACCGCCCGACTACGCGCCGTCATCGTCTCGATACGTGGCGCGGAGTCAAACCCCGCAGCTGCGAGGTCGCGTGAAATCGCGTCCCGGTCGAAGTAGCCGTGTGGCGTGCGCGCCATGAACAGCGGCGGGTCCGCGGGGAATAAACCGGCAAGCACGGTTGTGACGGTATGGGCAAACTCGTTTTCCTCGATGCGATCCCAGACGTTAAACAGCAGCACGCCGCCGCGACGGAGCACGCGCCGTGCTTCGGCAAACGCGCGCGCTTTGTCCGGGAAAAACATGGCGCCGAATTGACAAACGACGATGTCGAAAATCGCGTCCTCGAAGGGTAGGCGGGCCGCGTCCGCCGCTTGCCACGTCACCGGCCTATGCGTGCCGACTGCCATGGCACGATCAAGCATAGGCTGATTCAGATCTGTCGCCACCAGGCCAACATGGCCGGGCAAGACCAGCGCCATCGCGCGGGTGACGACACCCGTGCCCGCAGCGGTCTCAAGCACACGAGACGGATCAAGAACGGCCACACGCTGCGCCAGATCGGCGGCATAAGGTTCGAAAATCAGTGGGACAAGGTGACTGTCGTAGAGCTCGGGAATCGAGCCGGCGAAGATCGCGTCAGCTGCAGGCCTATCCATGAGATGACTCCTTACGGATTTACTGCGATCTTAGGCGCGGCGGAGCAAATTGAACAGCGATCTTACGAAGGACTGCTGCGTTTAACCTCAAGTGTCCGCTAGGGGGCAGGATAGCGCCTGTAACCGGTGGTCATCATCTGAAACCATGGTTTTGAAGTAGCCCATGACAGTTTTCTGGCTAGCTCGCTCTACCGGCCATTCCGGGCTGCGCCGATTTCAATGATGACTGCCCCGCACGCGACCACAAGTGGCCTACCGGCCTCATGCGGCGCGGCTATTCAGCGTTTGACTTGAGCGGACCGCCGAAAGGCAGGCCCGCTTGAATGAACGATGGTCAGGCCTCGGCGCGTCTGGGACGAAAGATGGCGTAGTTTCCGTTCGCTTGTGCCACGAGGACTTGCGCCACGTAGAGCCGTGACTCCAGATTTGCAACGGTCTTGCCGCGGTTGACGAGTTCGGTCTTGCAGACGACCTGTCCTTGAAACACAGGTTTGAAATAGTTGATCTTGATTTCTATGGTGGCGCAAATCTCACCCTTGTCGAGCGTTGGATAAAGCGCCGCACCCATCCCTGTATCAGCCAATGCGTACAAAACGGCACCGTGCACCACTTCATGCGGATTCAAGTGTTGAGGTGCAACCACCAAGGTCAGCGTGCTTGCGCCGGCCTTGGTTTCATCGGCGTGCAAATCGATCAGTTCAGCGAAAGGATGTTTCATGGTGTTAGTTCTATTTCCAGACCAGACTATGCAATGGCGCGTGTCTGCCCTTGCCAGTAGGGCTCGCGCAAGATGCGCTTGAGTAGCTTGCCACTCGGGTTGCGTGGCAACACGTCGAGAAAGTCCACGCTTTTCGGACATTTGTAGTGCGCCAGGTTCGCGCGCATGAAGTCGATGATCTCGCGCTCACTGCTCTGCGCACCTGCACGCAGAACGACACAGGCTTTCACGGCTTCGCCCCAGCTTGTGTCTGGCACGCCAATCACGGCACCATCCGCGATATCCGGGTGGCGCATCAGCACGTTTTCAACTTCGGCTGGATAGATGTTTTCGCCCCCGGACAGGACCATGTCCTTGATACGGTCGGTGATGTAGAGATAGCCGTTCTTCAAATAACCGCCGTCGCCAGAACGGAACCAACCGCCATTGGCATTGCGGCCTTCTGGGAAAGCCATCGCCGTGGCCTCGGGATTGCGCCAGTATTCTTTCAGGTTGCGAATAGTCTCTATCCATATCTCCCCCACCTCGCCGTCAGGCAGATCCTTCAAGCTCGTCGGATCGACGATGCGCAGACAGGCGCCGCCAACCGGGCGTCCGGCCGAGCGCAACAAGCCGGGTTCCCCGGCTTCATGGTCGGCCGAGGACAGAAAAGTCGCCACGCCTGACACTTCGGTCAGCCCATAGGCCTGAACGAGCTTGCATCTGAAGACTTCGGCCGCTTCCTTCAACACCACTTCGCTGATGGGCGAGCCGGCATACGCCATCAAGCGGAGATTTTGGTAGTCGGCAAGCCGCGCGCCGGGATGTTGCAGCATGAATTGAATCATGGCGGGAACCAGCAAGGTGTGGGTAATGCCTTGAGCCGCGAAGCTTTGCAGATAGGCTGCCGGATCGAATTCCGAGTACGCCTCGGTTCGCGCCCCGGTATAAAGGGTTGCCGCCAGCACGCAGATGCCGGCCACATGAAACACCGGCAAGGGATTCCCCATCACGTGGTGGTGCTCGAACGCCCAGTCTTTTTCGATGGCCTTGGCCACAGACAACAGGCCTTCATGCGACAGCACGACGCCCTTGGGCAATCCCGTGGTACCCGAAGAATAGAGCTGCAGCGCCGCATCACTTGTATGGGCCTTCGCGGGCGTGAACCCCGTGCTGAAGCCGCTGTACCAGGCCTCAAAATCGGGTAGGCCTTCGAACGCTTGTTCGGTGCAAACCAGGGTCTTGATCCTGGGCAGGCGGGCCCTCATTGCGTTCGGAGCGAGTGCTGCGTCGACCAACAGGAAAGACGCTTCCCCGTTGTCCACGATGTATTCGAGTTCGGGAACCGTCAGTCGCCAATTCACGGGCATGCAGACTGCACCGAGCTTGCAGGCAGCCAGCAGCAGCAACATGCAATCCAGGTGATGCTTGGTCAGCGCTGCCACCCGGCTCCCCTGCCCGACGCCCATGGCGGCCAGCGCATTGGCAATCTGGTTGCTCGCGCGCTCGACATCCTTGTACGTCAGGCGTCTATCGCCTTCTGCGTAGGCAACGGCATCGGGACGAGCTTCAAGCTGCCGTCTCAGGGTATCTATCAGGGTTTGGTCTTGCACAGGTGTCTCCTTTTGTTTTATGGGCAAATGCTCGAACGCCAAGCTCACTCAGCCATCGACTTCCTTGATGGCCGGGATGGCGGCGAGTTGCTGGTTCAGTTGTTCATGAAAGCGTGGCGCGCTGAACTCAAAGGTGCCGAAGGTCAAAGCCGCATTGGCACCAGAGGACAAGCCTGCCTGGATGGACTCGGACAGTTCGTAGTCCTCTGCCAGGGCGCGGCGATAAAGATCGACGTTGGCATTCCAATAACTTTGCGCCTTGGGCCCGTCCGGCGCGACGGGCAACAAGGTGATCTCATGAACTTTCGCGACACCCGGCGAAACCAGTTCCAGCGTGCTGAGCTGGGCATGATCAGGCTGCACCAAAATTATGGTGCTTGGAAAGAAGAAATAGATCAGGTTTCCGTGCTGACGTGGCTGGAAGCCTTCAACATTTGGAGGACTGTTGCCGTCGAAACTTGACTTGACGAGATAGAGGCGCCGATTGAGACCAAACTCGTCAACGATCTGCACATTTTCGGCAAACATGTGGGCAATAGTCTTTCGATGCGCCACCTTGAAGTGGTAGGCCTCAAAAGAGCCATCCACGAGCAACTTCCAGTTTGCCGCCACCTCGTACGATCTAGGCGCGAAGGCCACCGGTGTACTCAAATCCAGCGTTTCCAGCTCGCCCATGAGCGGCCCCAGACATGCATCCACGTCGGTGTCGATCAGCTCCGGATCAGGGATGACCCATATCAGGCCCGCGCGTTCACTCGCGGCCAGCCGACGCAAGCCGGAAGATGCATGGTCGAGACATGGAAAGCCAAAGGCCTGAGGCAGACCGCGCAACGCACCGTCTGGCTTGTAGGTCCAGGCGTGATACGGGCAAACAAATGCTCTGGCCTGCTCGCCGCCGCCCAAGGGCGCAACACGCGCGCCCCGATGACGACAGACGTTGAGAAACGCATGGACCTCTCCATTGTCTTGTCGTACGAGCAAGAAGGGTGTGCCCGCGCGGTCACGTGCAAGCCAGGAGCCAGGAGCGGACAGCTCGGAACTGGCGGCGACAGGCTGTGGGAAACGTTTAAAAAGCTGCGCTTCCTGCGCGAAATTACGAGGACTCAGGTAGCGATCAACGGCCACCTCTCCAACACTCGCCTCAGGCTCCGGTCTTTCCCCGCGAACCGCGGTTAGTGCACGCTGGTACAAATCGCGAATAACTTCCTGCTTCATAAATCGTCTCGAATCAAAGTCTGAAAAAGTGTTTCTGTAATCTTCTGAATCCAGGGTTCGTCCTCTGCTAACAAAGGCTCATCCAGCTGCATTCGGTTGAAGGTCGGTCTGACAACAAGTGCATAGGCCAATGTGCCCAGCGCCTGGGTTAAAAATGCCAGGGGTGGACCGACCGGCAACAGCCCCTTGTTTTGCGCCGCCGAGAATTCCCAAATCAGTATCTTCACGAGATGGGTCAGCGGAAGCGTTTCCGCAGCGTCGACTCGCCCTACGTTGTCGATCAACTCTCTCAGGATCAATCTGACGGCTTGCGGACGGTGAATCGTCCATGTCGCCAGTGCCGCCATCAAGGCACGCAAGCGTTCCTTGGGCCCGGCGACGTCAACCAGCGCAGCCGTCACGCGCTCGACGAGCTCGCCGCCAACCCGATCAAGCACTTCAAGGTACAAAGCCGCTTTCGTCGGGTAGTGGTGAATCAAGCCAGGGTTACTTAAACCTGCAGCTCGCGCAATTGCGCTCAAGGACGCACCATGAAAGCCCTGGGCAGCGAACGCATCTTCGGCGGCGGCCAAAGCGCGCCGTCGCGATTCGGCAGAGAGGTCGTGTTTTTTAACAGAAGAAGTTGAACCGGTCATTCATCAAATAATACAGACCGATCAGTCGGTCTGTCAATATGGAATCTACGAAGAGAAAGTTTTGCGCAAAACCCTGGGTAGCGGGTCTCCGATTTTTTGTGTGCCGGGGCGGACTTGAATTTGCGAAGAGGCGACCTCCGAATTGAATGACGAAAGGCGCCAGAGAGGCCTTGCCCCAAATGCGTCACAGCAAGTCCATGCTCGGGATCAGCGGGTACATTGGGACAAATCACTCACGGGCATCTCATGGACACCACCCATCTGCATCGAATCGCCGTCGAAGCCATGCGCGCCCGAGGCTTGCTGCCAGCCTTCGAACCGCGGGCCTTGCAAGAGGCCGAGGCTGCAAGGCAGGCCGCACCAGAACGCAACGACAGCATCCGCGACCTGCGCCATCTGACCTGGTTTTCCATCGACAACGACGACACGCGCGACCTGGACCAACTGAGTGTGGCCGAGCCGCTGGCCGCTGGCAGCACGCGCCTGCTGGTGGCCGTGGCCGATGTCGATGCGAAGGTAGCGCCCGGCGGCGCGGTGGATGGCCATGCGGCCGTCAACACCACCTCCGTGTACACGGCTGCCGGCGTGTTCCCGATGCTGCCTGAGGTCTTATCGACCGACCTCACCTCGCTGCACGAAGGCCAGGAACGCCTGGCGGTGGTGGTCGACATGCAGGTCGCCGCCGACGGCACGGTGTCCGAGTCAAGCATCTACCGGGCAACGGTGTTCAACCGCGCCAAGCTCACCTACGACGCTGTCTCGGCCTGGTTGGACGGTTCGGGGCCGCCACCGCCGCAGATAGCCAGCGTGCCGGGACTGGAGGATCAGGTTCGCTTGCACGACACCTTGGCCGGCCAACTGCGGAAGTGGCGTCAGACGCGCGGCGCGCTGAACCTCAACACGGTTTCCGCCCGTCCAGTGTTTGAAGACGGGCAACTGGTGGACCTGCGCCCCGACGAGAAAAACCGGGCCAAGGACCTGATCGCCGACCTGATGATCGCGACCAATGGCGCGACGGCTCGCTTTCTGGCGGGCAAGGGCTTCCCTTCGCTGCGCCGCTTGTTGCGGGCGCCGCGCCGTTGGGACCGCCTGGTCGCACTGGCCTCTGGCCACGGCGTGCAACTGCCTGAAGCACCCGATGCGTTGGCGCTGGACCACTTCCTGAACGCGCGGCGTCTGGCCGACCCGGCCGGTTTTGCCGATCTGTCGCTGGCGGTGGTGAAGATGCTGGGCTCGGGCGAATACGCGGCCGCACCGGCTACAGCGACGGGTACCACGGGTACATTGGAATTAGGGCACTTCGGGCTCGCGGTGAACGACTATGCGCATTCCACCGCGCCCAACCGGCGCTTTCCCGACCTGGTGACGCAGCGTCTCCTGAAGGCCTCTCTTGCAGGTGCGGCACCGCCCTACTCCGCCGAACAGCTGAGCGAGATTGCCCGTCACTGCACGCTGCAGGAAGACAATGCCAGCAAGGTCGAGCGCCAGGTGCTGAAGGCCGCCGGGGCCTGGCTGTTGCAGGGGCGCATAGGCGAAGTCTTCGACGCCATCGTCACCGGTGCCGCAGCCAAAGGCACTTTCGTGCGCATCAGCAGCCCCTTGCTGGAAGGCCGGGTGGTGCGCGGTTTTGAAGGGCTGGACGTGGGCGACACGGTGCGCGTCAAGCTGGTGGCGGTGGATGCCGAAAAATGCTTCATCGACTTTGAACAGGCCTGATCGCTGCACACAGTTTTTTGGGCGGAATGTAACGCCCGGTGAACAAGCCCTTGCAGCAGGCGCTGCTGGCGCCATGTGAGCTGAACGCGGTCCGTTGGGGCCAGTCACCAAGGAGCTACCATGTTGAAACGCCTGACCCTGCTGTGGGCGGTGTTGCGCGGCGACGCGCGGCAGTTGTGGTTTGCGCTGCGCCACCCCAAGGCACCGGGCTGGCTGAAGCTGGGCACCGCGCTGCTCGTGCTGTACGTCCTCTCGCCGATTGACCTCATCCCGGATGTACTGCCGGTGATTGGCGTGGTTGATGACCTGATATTGGTGCCGCTGGCGATCCGCTGGCTGCTCAAGCGCCTGCCGCCGGATATTGCCGAGGCAGCGGCAAGTCGCCGTACCGGTTGAGGCTAAGCAACTGGCGGGTGAAACGCCCCCGCTGCTTGCGCGAAGATGGTGTACGGCCTACGCCGTGCACTGATGCGTACGGGTGTCTCCCTAATTCGTGCAGACGGTGAAGCCTTGACACACCATCAAACCAGGCACTCGACGGGTCGGTCCATCAGCGTCTGCAGCAAAGCGGCGCAATCCCGCAAGGCGATACATTGAGATGTCATGGCCAGCTGTAAAAAGCGGATGGCATACGGTGGGTCTCTATGCATGCGGGTCGAGTCAATCCACCAGCCCTGTCCAGCCATTAGCCATTTGAAGTCGACCTCTGCCAGCAGCGACATACGTTCATCGACGCAGGGTGGCGCCTCCTGGGCTTCTGTCACTCGGTTTTTTTGACCTTGCATGGTGATGGCTTCTTCATAGTTGGTCGGCATAGCCCTATAACGGCCGAGTCCCGATATGCGCAGACAACAGCAAGCGCAACAACTGTGAAATTAAGGTAAACATGACGTCTTCCCGGATGAGGGGAAGTCACTGGACTGGTTAAAAACAACCTAGGAAAAACGTTACACGTATGGGGGGACGGACTTCCGCAGTAACCCTAGGCCCGCTTCCCTTCCAGCAACTTCACCAGCGCCCACAAGACCCGGTTCGCCGGCGTCGCAATCCCCAGCGCCTCGCCGCGCTTCACGATCAGGCCATTGAGGTAGTCAATCTCGCTGCGTTTGCCACGCGCCAGGTCTTGCGCGGTCGATGAAAACTGGCTGGGCATGCTGCCGGCGAGTTTGTCCACGGCGGCATGGGCATCACCCACCACCTGCACGCCTTCGGCCTGGGCCACGGCCAGACATTCGTTGACGACGTCGCGCATCAGGTCTGTCACGCCCTCGCCTTGCACCGTTTTGCCATAAGGCAGCTGGGTGATGGCCGACACGGCGTTGTAGGCGCAATTGAGAATCAGCTTGGCCCAGAGTGCGCCGCGCACGTTGCTGGACACCTCGGTGGGCACACCGGCGGCGATCAAGGCCTGCGCGACGGCATCGCTGGTGCGGGCCGGCTCCATCACCAGTTCCCCCCGGCCGTGGTGCTTGACATGGCCGGGATCGGCCATCTCGGTGGCGACGTAGACCACGGCAGCGGCGACCGCGTGTTGCGGCAACACGCTGCGCAGGCGGTCGGCGTTGTCCACGCCGTTTTGCAGGCACACCACCAGGGCATCGGGCGCCAGGTGTGGCCGGATCAGGGCACCGGCCGCTTCGGTGTCGGTGGATTTGACGCAAAACAACACAAGCTGGGCGCCCTGCACATCGTCGGGCGCGCTGCTGGCGGCCAGGCGTACGTGTTCGTCAAAGGTGGTGGTTTCCATGTGCAGGCCGTCGCGCGCTATGGCTTGCACATGTTGGGGCCTGGCGATCAACACCACCTCGTGCCCGGCGCGGGCCAACATGCCGCCGTAATATGAACCGACGGCACCTGCGCCCATCACGGCGACTTTGAGGGGCTTGGGGAGATGGTTGGAGGTTGTCATGGGTCAACTTCAAAAGTGGCGCCTTGGGAGAGGCAAACGGCAAACGCTGAGGTCATTTTAAGAAGGCTTCTGCCGGTGTGCCCGACGGCTAGTCGGCCTTGCACCATAGCCCGGTCTCCGGGCACACCCTGGCCGGCGCACCCTTCCACCAGACTTGCTCTTCATCCAGTTGCGAGGCGGTCGCAGGGGCGATGTCGAAGGCGACGCCAAGTGCGCGCCCCACATGGGCATCTTCAATGGGCAGCTCCCAGGTCAGGAAGACCTGGGAGCAATCCAGGTCGGCCGGGAAATCGGCCCGGTCAAAGCCATTGCTGCGACGTTGAATGACGGCGTGGGGCTGGCCCGTATCGAAAATCAGCGCCGTACCCCTGGTGAGGGGGATTCGATGACCTGTCGCGGGGAAATGCACGTCCAGGCCTTTGTCCTCGCTCAGAAAGAGATTACAAAAGGCCGCACCGCCATATTGCGCACCGTCATGGTGGTAGCGCGCGCCGCGACAGGCCATGAGGGCTACGTCGCAGGCGGCCAGCACCTCGGACAAGCCCAGCGTACGTGTCCAGACGGACACCGCCTGCACGCAGTGTTTGTAATCCGGCCAGCGCACGCGCGCTCGCGCCAAAGGCAAGGCCTCGACATCCCCGGGCTCCAGGCCCAGGCGCAAGGCGATCTCCCTGTCCCAATCGGCCAGCAGCCTTGCAGGCGGCGCAGGTATGTCGACGACGCCAGATAACACCACATCACTCACGCTTCGGCTGCGGATGGCATCGCCACTCCAGAAATAGGAGGCCAGCAGCTTGTGCTCACGATGCAGTTGAGGGGCTGTGCTCATCTGGACGAGTGTAGCCAGGCGGCGCGACCCGGCTTGACATGGGGGCTGTCGCAGCGCGGTTCGAGGCGGCAGACTGCCGTGGAGCGTCGCGGGGGCGAGCCGCCCTGCTCCTGATCGCCAGCCTGTTGTGGGGCCTCTATACCCACGGGCTGCGCAAGTCTGGCGTCGCCCCCGCTGGGCTGCGTGATGCTTGTTAGCTATCCATCGCTCATTGCTCTCGTACCGCTGCTGCTGACAGACGTGCTGGACAGTCACCTCGGCCAGATCGCGCCCAAGGAGGCGCTGCTCTTCGTGTTGGTGCAAGGGCTCGGTGTGGGCGTGGCGTCCACGCTGGCTTACACGCTGGTCACCCGGCTGCTGGGCGAGCAGCCTACTTTCCTGGCGCTTTGCGGTGTGTTCCTTGTCGCGGCAGGCGTGCTTTTGTCCAGCCGGCCTGTTCGGGGATGAACGCAAGATGCAAGCACTGACTGGCCCAGTCAAACCTTAAAATTCAACCTCCAGAAAGTTGCCGATGGCAAGTGCGATCAAACGCTGCTCAGCGGGCATTCAAGGACGGCCATGAAAAAGAGCGCAACAACCCAGGGCGAACCCCCTTCCCGGCTGATCGACGCAAGGATCCAGGAGTTGAACGACTGGCGGGGCAAGACGCTTGCCCATGTCCGAGCCTTGATCAAACAAGCCAACCCTGAGGTGGTCGAGGAGTGGAAGTGGCGCGTTCCGGTCTGGTCCCATCACGGCGTCATTTGCACCGGCGAGGCCTACAAAAGCGCCGTGAAGCTGACTTTCGCCAAGGGCGCTGCGCTCAAGGACCCTGCAGGACTGTTCAACGCCAGCCTGGAAGGTAACACCAGGCGCGCCATCGATCTCCATGAAGGTGATGCAATAGATGAGGATGCCTTCAAGACCCTCATACGCGCTGCTGCAGCCCTGAACAGCGCATCGGCCCGGTAGTCGAATCCGGCGCCTCATGCGTTGACGCTTATGAAAAATGATCCCCTTCGATGCCGCGCTGGGCCACTTCAGTCCGCAACAACCGTTGAGGGCCTTGGCGAGGATTGTTCGTCACGGCAAAACGCGCAGACGACCACCAGGGAGAATGAGCGATGACCATCAAGCTCGCAGGCGACTTTGTGCTGTGGTGCGCCGTCATCAACTACGTCGTGTTGCTCGCGTGGTTTGTGGCATTCAGGTCTGCGCATGCCTGGATGTATGGACTTCACAGTCGGTGGTTTCAGATGTCGGAGGAACGCTTCGACCGCGTTCACTACGGGTGCATGGCGCTGTACAAGGTTGGCATTCTTCTTTTCAATGTTGCACCCTACCTTGCGTTGCGCATGCTGGGGAGCCATGGCAGCTAGCGGGGCGCCCCCGCCAGGTGGTGTTGTTCGTGAACGGTTCGCGATTTTTCTTTGACCGCGAGAAGGCTGAAGCGGCCATTCGTGCGACACCATTCAAGCGTCTGCTGCAGCCTGCAAGGCGTCGTTCAGCGCTGGATTAGCAAGGGCGGCAGTCGATTCAAAGCAGCCTGTCCGTTGTGAGAGAAGCGGACAGCGCGCGTCGCCCGATTCATTGCTCCTGCCAAGTCCCATTCACCAGGCCGGGCGTGTTTGCCCAAAGTGCTCAGCAAGGAAGTCGATCAGCGCCCGCACCTTGGGTGAAACATGCTTGCGAGTCGGATAGATGGCATAGATTCCCAATTCGATGGAGCGAAACTCAGGCATCAATTCAACCAGTGTGCCGGCCGCAAGGTCCTCCCCGACGAGGAATGTGGGCTGCAGGATCACACCCTGGTGCGCCAGTGCCGCAGCACGGCAAGTGTCACCGCTGTTGGTGTGCATACAAGGCTGGGTCTTCACGCTGACAGGGCCTTGCGGCCCGTCAAAATGCCACTCATCCTTGGTGGACCAGTAGCTGTAGGAGATCACTGCGTGCGCGGCCAGTTCGACCGGGTGCTGGGGTGCACCGCTTGCCTTGAGGTAGTCGGGTGACGCGCACAGCACCATGCGGGTAGTCGCCAGGCGTTTGCTGATCAGTGTTGAACTCGGCAGGGTGGCGATTCGGATGGCGACGTCGTAGCCCTCTTCGATCAGATCAACCACGCGGTCGGCCAGCGTCACATCCAGCGTGACCTTCGGATAACGCGCGCGGAACAAGCCCCACAGCGGCGCCAGATGGCGGATGCCGAAGGTCACGGGCGCGTTCACCCGCAGCAGACCACTGGCAGCGCCGCTGCGCGAAGTGATCTCCGCCTCGGCCTCGTCAACACCTGCCAGCAACTCCTTGCTGCGGGCGTAGAACACCTGGCCTTCCCCGGTCAGCGACAAGCGCCGTGTCGTGCGGTGCAGCAGCCGCACCCCGAGACGCGTTTCCAGATCGCCCACATAGCGCGATACCGCGGCTTTCGATATACCGAGCGCATCGGCCGCCTTGACGAAACTACCAGCGTCAACGACGGCGCCAAAGGTTTGCATTTCCAGGAATCTATCCATTGTGCTTATTTTAGGAACAATAAATCTAATTTATTGCAGTTTATCTCTTAAGCAATAACTTATAAAGTTCGTTTTTGCCGCTACTGATACATCACCCAAGCCAACCCAAACACTGGAGTACATCATCATGAAATTGAACACCATCGACTACGCCGCCCTGGTATTGCGCCTTGCCCTGGGCGCCATGTTCCTCAGCCATGGCCTGCTCAAACTTTTTGTTTTCACCCTGCCTGGAACGGCCGGCTTCTTCGAGTCGGTCGGATTCCCCGGCTGGACCGCCTACATCGTTGCACCTGCAGAATTGCTTGCCGGCGTGGCGCTCATCGCCGGCTTTCAGACCCGCTGGGTGGCGCTGGCCGGTGTACCCATCCTGCTGGGTTCGCTGGCGGTGCATGCCGGCAACGGCTGGGTCTTTTCCAACCCCAAAGGGGGCTGGGAATTCCCGCTCTACCTGCTTGTCACGGCGGCCGTGGTGGCGCTGCTTGGCGGTGGCCGGATCGCCGTCAGCAAACCAGCCGAGTGAGGCCGCCTGGCCAGCAGTGGCTAGGGTCTTGCGGCCACCCCTGCGGCGCCAGTTTTCCTGAATCAACCTGAAGACAGCCATGACCACAGCCCCAACCCTTTTCATCTCGCACGGTGCGCCGACCTTTGCCATCGAACCTGGGCTGCTCGGCCCCCGCTTGACAGCCCTTGGCGAGCAGTTGTCTGGTGTGACGGCCGTGCTGGTGGTGTCACCCCATTGGCAGACCCGTGACGTGCGCGTCATGACCTCGGCAGCACCTGAGACTATTCACGACTTCGGCGGTTTTCCGTCGGCGCTCTACGACTTGCAATACCCGGCAGTCGGCCACCCCCTGTACGCTGCAGAAGCGGGTCGCCTGCTGGCAGAGGCCGGATTCGTCGGCGGCATGGATGAGCGGCGCGGCCTGGATCACGGTGCCTGGGTTCCGATGCGTCACTTGCTGCCCGGCGCCGATGTGCCGATTTTTCAGGTGTCCATGCCCCACGCCCTGGATACGGCCAGTGCCTTGCAGTTCGGCCGGGCCCTGGCACCACTGCGTGAACAAGGCGTGATGATCGTGGGCTCTGGCAGCATGACGCACAACCTGTACGAGTTCCGGCAGTCCGGATCGGTTGCGGCCGACTATGCGATTGAGTTCACGCAGTGGATTCGCCAGGCAGTCACCCGCAAGGACATTGACCGGCTGATCAACTATCGACAACTCGCACCGCATGCCCAGCGCGCACATCCGACCGAGGAGCATTTCCTGCCCCTGCTGGTCGCCCTGGGAGCCCGCACCGACAGGGAGGCCATGCAAATCCTCGACGGTGGGATCAGCAACGGCGTTTTGGCCATGGAGTCCTATGCCTGGGGCCTGGCGGACGAGCGCAGCAACACGATCACACATTGACAAAGAATGTCTTCATGAACAATTCGCAAAGCACCCTCAGCCCGCTGCAGCAGAACGCAGCCTTTGAATTCGCTTTTCGTCTGCGGCAAGCCCAGCCGGCCAAACCCATGCGTTGCGTGGTGTTGCTGCATGGTGTGGGTGGCTCCGAAACCAATCTGGCTGACCTGGCCGCAGCGATCGAACCCGACACGCTGGTCGTGCTGCCGCGTGGCCCGCTGCAGTTTGCGCCTGGGCAATTTGGCTGGTTCCGGGTCAATTTCACCGCCAGCGGGCCCAGCATCGTGGCCGCCGAGGCCGAACAAAGCCGCCAGGCCTTGATCCGTTTCGTGGGGCAATTGCAGTCGGCTTACGGCATTGACCCGCAGCAGACGGTGATTGCCGGCTTCAGCCAGGGCGGCATTCTCAGCGCCAGCGTGGCACTGAGCGCCCCCGAGTGCGTGGCTGGTTTTGGCGTTCTGTCCGGCCGCATCCTGCCCGAGCTCGAACCACATCTGGCGGGCAAAGAGCGACTGGCGAAGCTGCGCGGCTTCATCGCCCATGGCGAGCACGACAGCAAGCTGCCGGTGATGTGGGCGCAACGCTCGGATCGACTGCTCGATGAATTGAGGGTGGCTCACCTGACGCGGCTCTACCCCATCGATCACGAGATCAGCGCGACCATGCAAGCCGACTTCCTGGAATGGCTCACGGGCGTTACAAAAGCGTATTGATATGGAAAACGACATCCGCCTGCGGTATGGCAAAGCAAGAACGGCTGTTCCTGATGGCACAGCCATCACGGTGCTGCATATCGGCGAAGAACAAACCGCTGCGGCCACTGGAAGCGCCTTCGAACCGGATGTGGTGCTGCTGCTTGCCATCGGGTCCAAAAAAACCGCCTCTGATTTTTTCAAACACGCGCCGCCCACGCCTGGCGAACTGGAAAACGCCATCATGGTGGTAGAGGATGAGGTGACCCGCTTGCGTTCGATAACGGCCACTGCGTCAAAGCTTGTAACGTCAGACGCAGCAATCCGGGAGATCGCGCTTGTCGCGGGTGTTCCCGGCCAGCCAGAGCTGATTCTTAGGCTTGACGCTGTGGAACGGACCTTTGACCTGCTGGCGGCGCTCACGCTCGGAAGGCCGGCTTCCAGCGCGGGAATTCCGGTCAACGCCGCATTCGCTGCAACACTTTTAATACTTCGCGAGTTCATGCATCACCTGCAGTTTGCGTCGGTCACCGTTACAAGCTGACTCGCCGGCAGAAGTTTGCTCTTTTCCAAAGCCGACACTCGATACGCAAGACCACCGAAGTAATCAGTTTCTACAGGCGTCGTGATCCATGATGGCCCCCATACGCAGTTATCCTTGGGGCATGACTTTTGAATGTTCGAGCGGATCAAAAAACACCGCAAGCAGCGCACATCGCGCGGCTATCCACCTGGCCAACGCCCCCGGTAAAACCAACACCTCGCAGTCAGGCGTCGCGGCATGACGATTTGGCAGATCGCGCTTTTTTTGGTCTGTGTGGCCCTGGCATCCTGCGCCCAGAGTCTGAGCGGTTTCGCTTTTTCACTGATCCTGCTGGGCCTGGCCGGCTTGTTTGAACTGGCGCCGCTGGCGGATCTGGCCAACGTGGCCACCGTGCTGGCCCTGGCCAATGCCCTGGTTGCCTTGCGCCGAACGGGCAAAACGTTAGACGTGCCGGCCTTTCGTGATATTTCCATAGGCAGCCTGGTCGGCATTGTGGCCGGCCTGTTGCTGCTGGGCTGGTTCAGCAGCAACGTGATCCTGGGCCTGCGCCTGCTGCTGGGCCTGACGGTGATCGCCTGCGCCATCGTGGTGCTGCTGGACACCGCGGCCTTGCGCGAGCGCTCGTCGGCCACCTCGTTTCGTCTTTATGGCGCCTTGTCGGGCCTGCTGACTGGCCTGTTTTCGACCGGCGGACCGCCCCTGGTCTACCACCTCTACCGCCAGCCGATGGCGCAAAAAAATGTGCGCGACACTCTGGTGGCCACGCTGGCGACCGGCTCCCTGCTGCGGCTGCTCATCGTGTTGCCCAGCGGCCAGTTCAGCCTCAACGCGCTGAAGTTATGCCTGCTGGCCTTGCCGCTGGTGTTCGCGCTAAGCTGGTGGCTGGAGCGGCACCCGCCCGGCTGGTCGCGGCAGGCCATGCGCAAGCTGATCAGTTTTCTGCTGTTGTTGACGGGCCTGGGGCTGATTGTTCCCGCGCTGTTACAGCTCACCACCGGCCGTTAAGGGCACACCACCATGAATTACTGGCTGATGAAATCCGAGCCCGAAGAATGCTCGGTCGACGACGCACTGGCTGCGCCCAAGGCCACCGTGCCCTGGACCGGCGTGCGCAACTACCAGGCGCGCAATTTCATGCGCGACGCCATGCGTGTGGACGACGGCGTGTTGTTTTACCACTCCAGTTGCGCGGAGCCGGGCATTGTCGGCATCGCCCGCGTGGCCTCGACCAGCCGGGTCGACCCGACACAGTTCGATCCCAAGTCGCCCTACTTCGATCCGGCCTCCAAACCCGAGGCGCCGCGCTGGCTGCTGGTGGACGTGCAAGTGCTGCGCAAAATCCCAAACCTGACCCTGCCCGCTTTGCGCGCCCGGCCCGAGTTGACCGATCTGCTGGTGCTGAAAAAAGGCAACCGCTTGTCGATCACACCTGTAGAACCCGCGCATTGGCAGGCTATTCTGGACAGTTGCCCCGAAGCGTAGTCGCTACACAATTCATAGCTTTCTGCGCCCGTTCTGCCTGGGCTGGAGCCTGTTTTTATCAAAATTTTGGCTTGGCGGGCATTTAAGCCATCAGTTTCAACCCCGGCGGCAACGCCTCGCCGAGCACGCGGCGCTCCGTGGCCTCGTCCAGTTCCACACGTTCGCGCACCAGCGCGACCCAGGCGGGCGGCGCATGCACAACCGTCAGCTTGGCCATGATTTTTTCGCGCAGCGGCAGCGGCAAATCACGCGCCCGGTCGTCGGTCACCCGGGCCAGTTGCACGGCGGCAAACGCGGCGGCTTCCAGGCGTTTCCAGTCCAGCGCCAACAAGGCCTCCACCCACGACGCGGCGACCTCGGCCGGCACCACGTCGTGTGTGCTGCCATGAACCGGCTGGCGTGCGCCTATGCGGCCCAGCGCCCACAGGCTCAAGCTGTCGTTGGCCAACTCGGATTCGCTGCGGGCTTTTTTCGATGCAAGAGCCTTGGACACGCGGCCCAGCAACCAGCTGCCGATTTCGGTTTTGTAGGCCTGCGGAATCCGCTCCAGCGCGGCGCCCAGGCGCAACATGTCGGCGCTGCTGCCGGGCACCGGTTTGGCGGCCAGCGGCTCATCGTCACCTTTTCCCTCACCCTTCTCGTTGATCTGCAGGTTGAAGGCAAAGTCATCCAACAGGCGCAACTGCTCGGGCGCGGCCAAGCCGCCGGCCACACGCCGCCATAAGGTCCACCATTCGGTGCCCACTTGTTTGTCATTTGTGTGCTGGGTGCCCAGCGCATGTTGCGGCCAGAGCTGCTGCACACGCCACTCGTCCAGCACATCGCCAAAACCCGGGCGCAGGCAAAAACCCGCGAGGTTGAGCCAGGCGCGTTCATGCGCTGCGCTGCGGCGGCGCCCGCGGCCTCGCTGCCACAAGGCGTCATACAACTGGCGCAACACCGGCGTGGTCCACAAGGCTCGGTCGCCTAACAGGCGCTCAAGCTGCAAGCGCAACTGCGTCACGTCCTTGGGACTGACGGCTTGTTTGTTGGTGCCGAAGATGCGGTCAATCTGGCTGATGGCTTCGGCCATACGGGCGGCGGCGCGCTTGTCTTCGGGTGAGGCCGTTTCGTCGGCAAGGGCCTTGCCGTGTCGCAAGTCAAATTCGAGTCGCCAGCGCTGACTCGGGTCGGCGACGCTGACGCAATGCATCTCCAGCGTACCAACTTCGGTCAGTGAGGTTGCCAGTTGCACTGCGATCTCTTGCCGGCCGGTGTGGACTGGGTCAGGGGCCGCCGTGTTGCTGGGCGCTTGCAGCACCATCACGATGGGCGGCAGGCGCACAAACTGATCGTCGTCCAAAACCACCAGCTCGCCGGCTTGTGCCGGGGCCTGGTGGGCATTGCTGATCGCGCTGAACAACTGAAAACGCACCGGCTGGCCGACTCGCAGCGCAAAACTTCGACCATTGAGCAACACCTCCCGGCCAGGCTCGCTGCCGCGTGGCAGCAGGCAAATACCTTGGGCTTTGGCTTTTGCATCCTTGGTGTCGTCGAGCTGCAAAAAATAACTACGTGCCGAACCACCGCCAATTTTGGGCGCCAGTCCTTGCTGCGCCAGCGCATAAGCCACGGCGCCGCGCGCCACGGCCAGGTCAGGGTTGTCGTTGTGCAGCAGGCGCAGCGGCGCGCCGCGCCAGGCGGCCAGGGTGTCGGTGAGGCGCTGTACCAGCACCTCGGCGCGAAACACGCCGCCATTGAGCAGCAGCGCATCAGGCATGGCCGCGTCGTGCTGGCGCAAAAAATCGGCCAGATGGCGCGTGATGGCCGCGTCGCGCGCATAAGGCAGGCCAAAGGCCACCAGGCCGCTGCGTGCCTGCCGGGCTTGCGCCTGGTCGCTCACCTGCGGGAAAAAACCATCAACGATGAGATGTTCCACTTCATCGCGCGTCAAGGTCAGGGAGCGGCTGCCGCCTACCAGTTTCGATCCGCCGCCCAGCAAGGTGACCGTGGTTTGCGCGGGCGCATCAGCGGCCAGCAACAACTCCTTGGCGGCGCGGCAACGGTCCATGAGTTGCGCCAGGCGGCTGGCGGACAGGGGCTGCGGCGACGCTACATCACCGGCCAAACGTACTTCGGCGGCGTGGGCCAGCGCCAGGTCCATGTTGTCGCCGCCCAGCATCAGGTGCTTGCCCACGCCGATGCGGCTGAGCTTCGGCTGGCCGTCCACCAACTCGACCTGAATCAGGCTCAGGTCGGTGGTGCCGCCGCCCACGTCGCAGACCAGCACCAGCCGGGTGCCGGCGAGTTCATCGGCGAGGCGATCGCGGTGGCGCAACAGCCAGTCGTAAAACACCGCTTGGGGTTCTTCGAGCAGGCGCACCTTGGGCAGGCCCGCCTGTTGCGCGGCTGCCAGCGTCAGCGCACGTGCGCCTTCGTCAAAAGACGCTGGCACGGTGAGCACCAGGTCCTGCTGCTCCAGCGGCTGCTGCGGAAAACGCGTGTTCCAGGCGGCACGCACATGGCGCAAATAACTCGCACTGGCCTCGACCGGCGAGACCTTGGCCACCTCGTCGGGCGCGCCCCAGGGCAGGATGGGGGCCTGCCGGTCCACCGCGGCATGTGAGAGCCAGCTTTTGGCGCTGGCCACCAGCCGCCCTGGCACTTGCGCGCCGAGTTGGCGCGCCCATTGGCCCATCACCACTGTCGCCTGGCCGGCTTCAGCCCCTGCCGGCCAAGGCAGTTGCAAGCTACTCTGCGCCAGTTCGCCAGGACCAGCGTGGTATCGCAGCGAAGGCAGCAGCGGCATGGCCGCGACTTCACCCGGGGCAACCAACTGCTCAATGTGAAAAAGTTGGACCGCGTCCGGCTGGCCTTGGGCGGCAAGTTTGGCGTAGGCCACCACCGTGTGGGTAGTGCCCAGATCTATGCCGACGATGTACTGGCGCATCAGGGCTGTGTGTCAGATTTGCACGTCAGGCATTGCCGCGCACGTCGAACT
The DNA here is from genome assembly GCF_033446725.1 of Polaromonas potterensis. Taxonomy (NCBI): domain Bacteria; kingdom Pseudomonadati; phylum Pseudomonadota; class Betaproteobacteria; order Burkholderiales; family Comamonadaceae; genus Polaromonas; species Polaromonas potterensis. The sequence continues at coordinate 79,794 of NZ_JAWQLX010000002.1, forward strand.
CGACCTTCCAGCGCTCGCCGCCCTGGCTGGCCACGGCGATCAGTTCCAGGGTGCCGGTTTCGGTGGCGATGGCGCGCAGGCGGACCTGCACGACCTCGCCGTTTTGTCGGCCTTCGGCGGGCAAGGTGGCCTGGATGTCGCCGAGTTCCTGTAGCTCATCGGGCTGCCAGGCTTCGAGCAAGGTGCCGGGCTGGTCCTGGCGGCGCACCGACGAGCCCATCAGGCGCAGATGCACCGGCTCACCGACGACCAGGCCAAATTCCTGCGTCAACAGCTCGGCTTCTGTGCCTTCTTCCATGCCGAAAGGGGCGATACACAGCGCTTGCAGGGGCGGCTCAAAACCGGGGATGGCCGGCATGGCCGACTCGATGCCCACGTAATAGGCACGCGCCGTGCCGCCGCGAATCCGCACGCCTTCGCCGCGCCGCACATAACCGTAATAGGCCGCGCCACGCGCCACCGCCAGGTCCATGTCGGCGCCGGTCAAGGCTCGCGCCGGCGCACCCTGCTCCGCCGCCAGCCAGCTGTTGAGCGTGGCCAAGGTGCGATCGGTCAGCACGTCGGACTTGAAAACGCCGCCGTTAAAAAGCACGGCTGTCGGGTGCAGAAAGCTGGCCGAGGCATCCACCTTGCCGGCAAACCCTTGCAGTTCGGCCGTGGCACCGGCCTGGCGGCCCAACAGCGCGGCCAGGTGCCGCGTCACACCCGCGTCTTGCACGTAGGGCAAACCAAGCTGCGTCAGGCCGCTGCGGGTGCGTATGACGGGCCGGGCCGATGCATCCACCTGCGGAAAGAAACCTTCGAGGATGGTGCTCTGCACCTCATCCTGCGTCAGCTCGGTGCGGATGGAGCCGCCAATGAGTTTGGAGCCGCGGCTGGGCACCACCAGCGGCTGCGTCGCCAGGCTGGCATCGCCGAGCAGGTTTTCCTTGGCGCTGCGGCAGGCATAGGTCAAGGCGCGCATCTGCCAGGGGTCGAGCTGTTTGCCCTCGGCCGCCAGCTTGCGCGCCACCACATGTGCCAGGGTCAGGTCCATGTTGTCGCCGCCCAGCAAAATGTGGTCGCCCACGGCCACGCGGTGCAGCTCCAGTTGGCCGTCTTTTTCGAGCACGGCGATCAACGAAAAGTCGCTGGTGCCGCCGCCCAGATCGATCACCAGAATGATGTCGCCGGGTTTGACGTCCTTGCGCCACTGGCCGCCGCTGTTCTGGATCCAGTTGTAAAGCGCGGCCTGCGGCTCTTCGAGCAGGCTCAGCGAACTGTAGCCGGCCGCACGTGCGGCCTCGGCCGTCAGTTCGCGGGCAGCCGGGTCAAAGGAGGCGGGAATCGTGACCGTCACGTCCTGCTGGTCAAACGGCGCCTCGGGGTGGGCGTGGTCCCAGGCCTGGCGCAGATGGCGCAGGTAACGCGTGGACGCTTCGAGTGGCGAGATACGCGCCACTTCCGGTGGCGCATCGGCCGGCAGGATGGCGGCACGCCTGTCCACGCCGGGGTGGCAAAGCCAACTTTTGGCGCTGGACACCAGGCGAATCGGCGTCAAGGCGCCGCGCGCGCGGGCCATCTCGCCAACGGCAAAATCCTGGCCGCTGGACCAAGGCAGGCTCAGGTCGCCTTCGGCCAGTTCGCTGGCATGCGGCAGGTACAAAAACGAGGGCAGCAGCGGCAGGTTTTCCACGCTGCCGGGTGCGGTGAGTTGGGGAATAGCCAGCACGCCGTGCCGGGTCTTTTCTCCCTCACTCGCGCTCAGGTCCACATAGGCCAGCGCGCAATGCGTGGTGCCCAGATCTATGCCTATGGAAAAACGCGCGTCGGGTCGCAGGCTTGCCTCGCTCACAGTTCCACCTCGGCTTGCGCCAGCACGGTGGCGTCATGGCCCTCGGCCAGTTTCGGCAGGCGTGTCTCGGTGGCGCGCCAGCCGCGGTGGCTGAGTGCGCCCTGGAACGGCGCCTGGCCAACCACGTTGCCGGTCAGACGAATCGCGCGAGCGTCAAAGCCGGCCGCCAAGGTGATGCGGCTGCCTTCTTCTTCGGCGCGCACAGGCGCCAGCGTGAAATGTTCACGCAGCACCTTGGCGCAGCCTTCATGCACGACACGCGCGGCGCCGCCAATCTCGGCGTCCGAATAGCTGCTCAGGTTTTCCTGCGTGAAGTCGATCAGGCGCGCGTCGCGCTGCAGCAGGGCCAGCAGTTGCAGGGCTGCGTCGGACGAGGCTTCTTTCAACGGCGCGGGTGTGGGTGCGGGAGCCGGCGCGGGGACTGGCGAAGGCACCGGGGTTTCAGGCTGGCTCAGCCCCAGCACACGGCTGGCAAACACCGGGTTGCCGAGAATGCTGAAAAAAGCGCCGAAAGCAAGCGGCAGGCGTTTGAAAAACGACGGGGGCGTGGATGAAGGCATCAAGGGCTCCTGAATGCGCCGGCTGGCAAACAGCCGGGCAAAACAAATAAGGTTGGGGCGTGGTTTTGAAAAGCCGGCCAGGGAACAGGCTACGCGACGGGCGCTACGGCCTCCCCGCAGCTAAAACCTGCGGCAAAGCGCTATTGTCCATAGAAAAATATGCCCCAAACCGGCCTGGGGGCAATTCTTCAAGCCAAAAAGACCTCCAACCCAAACCCATCAAGCGCAAGCAGCTATTAAATTCATAGCGAAAGTGGCCGTAAAAAGTCCCGTTAGCCAAACGACAGGCGGGATAATCCTCCGCAGCCCACGAAAGACCCGCATGACCGAACCGACCATCACCTGCCCGAGCTGCAGGACAGAAATCAAACTCACCGAATCGCTGGCCGCGCCGCTGCTGGCCTCGACCCGCCAGCAGTTCGAGGCGCAACTCGCGCGCAAGGACAGCGACATCGCCCAGCGCGAAGCCGCGATGCGCGACAAGGAAAAACTGCTGAGCGAGGCCAAACGTGACCTGGAAACGCAGGTGGCCGACCAGGTCGCCAGCCAGTTGAAAACCGAACGCACCCGTGTGGCGGCGGAAGAAGCCAAAAAAGCCAAGGCCGCCTCCGCCGACGAGCTGGACGCCAAGGCGCGCGAGCTGGCCGAGTTGCAGGACGTGCTCAAGGTGCGTGACGCCAAGCTGCTGGAGGCGCAGAAAGCCCAGGCCGAGCTGATCAAGAAGCAGCGCGAACTTGACGACGAAAAACGCGAACTGGACCTGACGATTGAAAAACGTGTGCAGACCGGTTTGAATGAAGTGCGCAGCCTAGCCAGGCGCGAGGCCGAAGACGGCATGAAGCTGCGTGTGGCCGAAAAAGACCAGACCATTGCCTCGATGCAGCAAAAGATCGAGGAGCTCAAGCAGAAAGCCGAACAGGGCTCGCAGCAACTGCAGGGCGAAGTGCAGGAAATGGAGCTGGAAAACCTGTTGCGCGGCAAGTTTCCGTTTGACTTGATCGAGCCCGTGCCCAAGGGCGAGTTCGGCGGCGACGCGTTGCAGCGCGTCAACAGCCAGAGCGGCACGCCTTGCGGCACCATCCTGTGGGAGTCCAAACGCACACGCAACTGGAGCGACGGCTGGCTGCCCAAGCTGCGTGACGACCAGCGCACGGCCAAGGCCGAGGTCTGCGTACTGGTCAGCCAGGTGTTGCCCAAAGGCGTGGAGTCGTTTGACCTGGTCGACGGCGTGTGGATCGCATCACCGCGCGTGGCCATTCCCGTCGCCCTCATGCTGCGCCAGGGTCTGCTGCAGATCAGCCAGACCCGCGCCCTGTCGGACGGCCTGCAGACCAAAACGGAAATGGTCTACCAGTACCTGACCGGCCCGCGTTTCCGCCAGCGGGTGGAAGCCATTGTCGAAGCCTTTTCGTCCATGCAGGACGACCTGGACAAGGAGCGCAAGGTCATCACCAAGCAGTGGGCCAAACGCCAGGCGCAGATCGAAAGCGTGATGAACTCCACCGTCGGCATGTATGGCGACCTGCAAGGTATTGCCGGTCAGTCGCTGCAGGAGATTGAAGGGCTGGGGCTGAGCGCGCTCGACAGTCCGCGCGGAACGCAGCAGTTGCTGTGAGCCCGCCGCGCAGATCTCGCTACGAATTCAATAGCTATCAGCTGCTGCGCTTAAAAGGCTGGAGGCTAATTTGACTGATATTTTCAGGCTGAGGGCATGGGCTGGCGCCGATGACGCGCAAAAAAGCTCCACATCATCAGCGTGGCATCGGGGCCCTCAGCGGCGCTGAACGCCACGCTGGCATCGCCGCCGCTCCAGGCGTGGCCCAGCGTGTCCACCTCGCACAGCACCAGCTGCGGCTTGCGGCCGGCGTAATAGGTCGCGGTCTGGTAGGCCGGCCGCAAGCGGCCCGAGGGGCGCGCCGGAAAGCGGCGCTGCACCGGCTCGGCGCGCGTGATGGCAGCCGCGTTGATGATGCGGAACTGCTGCATCAGTTGCTGCGCATTGATGCGGCGGACCACCTTGTCCTGATCGCCGTGGATCAGGATCACCGGCATGCCGGCCTTGCTGGCCAGCAGCGGCTGCGTGTCGGCAAAGGCCTGGGCCGAGTCGCTGTGGTGGGCGCCAGAGCCATGCTGCATCGCTCGGTAAGCGCTCATGGCCGAGTCGGTGGTGCCGAACACCGGCGCCGAGTGCAGGCCCACGGCGGCGATCAGCCCGGGATGGCGCAGCGCCACGAGATTGGCCAGCGCGGCACCGGCCGACAGCCCGGCCATGTAGGTGCGCGTGGTGTCCAGACTGTAACGCTGCTGCACGTGCGCGATCATGTCCGCCACCAGCCGCACGTCGCCCTGCCCTTGCTGCGTGGCGCGTTTGTACCAGTGCCAGCAGCGGTGCGCATCGGCCGCGGCCGACTGCTGCGGGTACAGCACCGCAAAGCCCTTGCGCTCGGCCAGGGCGTTCATCCGGGTGGCCGTGGCAAAGTCGCTGGCGGTCTGCTGGCAGCCGTGCAGCATCACCACCAGCGGCAGCGGCGTGGCCAATGCATGGGCGGCGCCTGACGGCAGGTAAAGCCAGTACAACATCCGTCGCGCCGAGGCCACCTGGCTGGCACCCGGCCAGGAAAACCAGGTTTTGCGCCAGACGCCGGGGACGGCCGCTGGGATGAGGCTTGGGCTGGCTGGCCGCTGGACCGGTCTGGCCGCGCGCGCCTTTCTGACCTTGACGGGCTTAAGCACTTTTGCGGACGAAGGGCGCCGCGCCGCCGGGGCGCGGACGGCGGGCGGCAGCAGGCTCTTGAACAGGCGGCGGCCCTGCGCCTGCTGAGCCTTGCCCAGACGCCGCAGGTTCTTGAGCCAGAGGCTGCTCAGGCTTCGGGGCATGGGCTGGGTCTCACAGTCAGGGCGCGCGTGGTCATTCCGGCGGCGCCGCGGTCAGAGCTACAGGGCGATACTTCCTCTCGTGAATTTATAAGCACAGATTCATTTTGCTGCATTGCAGCAAAAACATCCACGACTTCGGGCTTATCCCTGCCATCGCCCGCCCCGGGGCCTTTGATGCGTGTCAATGTCGGTACCGGCCCCAGCCGTTACGATGGAGGCTGTGGCGCCCCTGGCGCCGTCTTTTTCCACCTTGCCATGTCCGACTACCTCACCGCCGCCCTCTATAAATTCGTCTTACTTCCCGACTTTGCCGACCTGCAAGCCCCGCTGCAGGCTTTTTGTGAAGCGCAGGACGTGCGTGGCACCTTGCTGTTGGCCGACGAAGGCATCAATGGCACGATTGCCGGCCCCGAAGCCGGTGTGCGGGCGGTGCTGGCGCATTTGCGCAGCGATCCGCGCCTGGCCGAACTCGCGCACAAGGAGTCCTGGGCGCACAAACTGCCGTTTTACCGCATGAAGGTGCGCCTCAAACGCGAAATCGTCACCCTGGGCGTGCCTGGCATCAACCCGAACGAGATGGCCGGCGAGTATGTGAAGCCAGAGGACTGGAACGCGCTGATCGCCGACCCCGACGTTGTGGTGGTCGATACCCGCAATAACTACGAATTCGGCATCGGCACGTTTGAGGGCGCGCTCAACCCCCAGACCAAAAGCTTCTCGGAACTGCCCGGCTGGGTTGAAAAAGAGTCTGCCCCGGGCGGTGTTCTGGCGGCCCGGGACGGCAAAAAGCCCAAGGTGGCCATGTTTTGCACAGGCGGCATACGCTGCGAAAAATCCACCGCCTTCATGCGCACCCAGGGTTTTGACGAGGTCTACCACCTGGAAGGCGGCATCCTCAAGTACCTGGAAACCGTGCCTGAAACCGACAGCCTGTGGCAAGGCGAGTGTTTTGTCTTCGACGAACGTGTCTCGGTGGTGCATGGCCTGGCCACCGGCAGCTACGACTCGTGCCGCGCCTGCCGCGACCCGATCAGCGAGGCCGACAAAGCCTCACCGCTGTACGTGGCCGGCGTGAGCTGCCCGGCCTGCCACGACAAAAAAACCGAGGAACAAAAACGCGGCTTCATTGAGCGCCAGCGCCAGGTCGACTACGCCAACCGGCGCCGCCAGCCGCATATCGGCGCCAAGATGCCGTCGTCGACCGCCGAGGACCCGGAAGGCTCCTGATGGGCGCCCTGCCCGTCCTTTACTCGTTTCGCCGCTGCCCGTATGCCATGCGTGCGCGGCTGGCGCTCAGCGTCAGCGGCCAAGAGATCGAGCATCGGGAAATTGTGCTGCGCGACAAACCGGCCGCCATGCTGGCCGCCTCGCCCAAAGGCACCGTGCCCGTGCTGGTGTTGCTAGACGGCCGCGTGCTCGATGAAAGCTTGGACATCATGCGCTGGGCGCTGCAGCAACACGACCCCGAAGGCTGGCTGACAGCCGACAGCACCATCGTGGATGCGCTGATCGCCGCCAACGACGGCCCGTTCAAACGCAGCCTGGACCGCTACAAATACCCGAACCGCTACGCCGGCGAACAGCCAGGCGACGAGTTGGCCTTTGCCAACGCTCAGCGCAGCAGCGCCGCGGCCTGGCTGATGGAGTTGGACGCCTTGCTTGGCAGTAACGACTGCTTGTGCGGCCACAGCGCCAGCCTGGCCGACATGGCCATCCTGCCTTTTGTGCGCCAGTTTGCGCATACCGACCCGACCTGGTTCGCAGCCCAAGCCTGGCCGCGCTTGCAGGGCTGGCTGGGGGGCTTTGAAGGCAGCGCGCTTTACGCCGGCGTCATGGACAAACACCCGGCCTGGCAGCCAGCTGCCTGAAGCTACAGGCGCTATCAAAGCCATAGCTGCTTGCGACCGTGCCGTCTGGGCTAGAGGTCATTTTGATGCTTAAAGTGGTTATCTCCCAGCTTCTTTTGCTTGCTTGTCATGCATCGAATCGGCCTTCTGCCCAATAAACATGGGCGCAAGCAGCTATGAAAGGTATAGCAACTGCATCCGCTGAAAATCATGGATCACCATTCCCGTCGGAGCTGAGCACTTCGCTGCTGTTGGCCACCGAATATCGACTTGGGAGAAGAATCAAAGTCTCCTTGGGGTCGATAGCTGCCGTCCACAGCACTGGTCATGTCCGCCAGCGGTGTTCATTAAGCTAGCACTCACGGGTCACGAATGAGTAGATTTCGCGCCTGCCAGGTAACCGATAATTGGCTGATTAGACAAGGCCCGATTCGAGTGTTTGGATCGGGCTTATTTTTTGGATGGAACCATGACGAGCATCACTGAAGACTTGCGCTTTGTAGGCATTGACGACGAAGGCTATGCGCAGGCGGTAGCTACTGCCAAGGCCTTCAAGTATGGCGATGACGAATCTGGCTTCGCTTTCACGGGCAAGGCAACGCTGATGTTTCAGCGCGAAAAAGAAGATTGGGCCCATGGCTCATTCAGCAGCACGCCCCTCATTAACTTTGTTGATCCGATGCAGGGGGCACCGGAAGCACAAGACCCACAAGACTACGAGTTTCTGCGTGCAGTCAGCGACCGCGTGACCTTCATGCACGTTCCATCACAGTGCAAAGACATGCAGGTCGATGACGTTTGGGGCATCGACTGCGAGTTCCTGATGTTTGCAATGCCGCACCCGCAGGAAGAAGGTGCGACGGCCTGGCTGCTCATCCCTGGACCAGACGGCCGAGCCATCTCTTCCAGGCAGACCGTGCAGGACTACCAATTTGCAGAATTGAAACGCGCAGCAACAGAGCTGGGTCTGCAAGGCTCCGAAGAGTCAAAGCGGCACTGATCCATCAAGGGCACCCAGATCCCTTGCCGGGTGATTGGTAAGCAATGTGCTTTTTGAAATACCCAATCCTATGGGATGGCAGCTTCGGGCCCTTTGCCGCCGGTCAGCCGCTGGCGAAGCGGTCAGCCACGAAGTTTGGCAGTCGGCCAAGAGCTGTCCCTCGCGGGCACAGCGTCTGGGACTGCTTCAGGGTTGAACCGAGTCGTACGCTGGTCGGCTTTAAGATGACTCGATTAAGGGGGATAAAACCTTGACTCTAGAAGTTGTTCAAGTTCGCCTAGACAAGTTAATTGCCGCGGAAACGCCAAAAGTGGCAATGCTCACAGGCGACTGGGGTTCCGGCAAGACATACCAATGGAAGCAGGCACTCCACAGAGCGGCCAAGAATGGAGTTCGTCCACGGTACGCCTACGTCTCGCTGTTCGGCCTCACTTCACTGGCAGAGGTGCGAAAGCGCATTGCGGAGGAAGTTATCTCTGCGGTAAGGCTTCCAGACCGGAGTACCGTGGGAGAGGTGGTCGAACGCGAGGCCATTGGCTTGAAGCCGATGCAGATCATAAAACTGCTGCCCGTGATTCCCTACCTAGGGAAGCTTGAATCGCTAGCCCAAGAGCTTTCGTTTGCGGCAGTGCGAAACGCGGTCATTTGTATCGATGACCTTGAACGCGCGCCCCCTTCACTACGCAACGCTGATGTTTTGGGGCTCGCTTCGTTTCTAAAGGAGGAAAGGAATTGCCGTGTTCTCCTAATTTCCAATCAGAAGAAGTTGAGCGGTGACGCCAAGGACGAGTTGGCCACATACCTCGAGAAGGTAGTTGACGAAACAGTGGACTTCGCACCGACCCCTGAAGAGGCATGTGTCGTTGCGCTTGGAGTCGCGCCTACTGAGGTCGGCAAAATCTTGACGGAGAGGCTCGTCCGTCTTGGAGTTTCGAACATTCGCGTGATCGGTCGGCTCGGGACGCACGCCGAAGACCTGGCAAAGATAGTAAGGGGGCTTCACCCGAACGTACTTAGCGACCTGGTCAACACTCTGGCACTCTTCGGAGTTGCGCACTTCATTCCTCAGAATGATTTTCCCACCGCCGAATATTTACTCGGATACGGCACCACCGGCTGGGAAAAGTATTTCAACAAGGAAAAGAGGGAGGAGGAGCAGACTGAGCAGGAGAAACGTGAGGCTAGCTGGGACAAGGTCATTGCAGGTTACGGGTACGAAATAACGAGCCCACTCGACAGGGAAATCTACGCAGGCATCATCTCGGGATTTTTTCGCGATGATGCAATTCGAAGCCTCTCCGAGGAGTTGTCGCAGCAGATCGAGGTAGGAGGGCGGACAGAAGCATTCAACGATGCAATCCATCGCTTTTGGTGGGGCGTCGATGACAGCAGAGCAGCGTTCGGGCAGTTGTTGGACACAACCAATGCCGCGCTCGGCCTAATTAGTGCATCAGAGCTTCACTCTGTATACGAAGTGCTGCTTGAACTTGAGGGGATAGATGCTGCGACGAAGCTCCTAAATCAGTTCATTGCCGCGAACCAAAATCGCCGAGGTGCTTTGACACCGAGCAAAGATTTTGGCGAAAAGTACGACGCTACCTTTACGGCTGCGCTTGACGCGGAGGTCACGCGTCACAAAGAGCCTGTCGACCTTGAGAAGACGCTTGATTCGATCGAATTCAACAGAGGTTGGAATCCCATGGACCTCACCAAGATAGCGGAAGCGAACTTCGACGCCATCGTGCCAGTGCTTACCGGCGCTAAGGACAACAGGGTGTTCGCGCGCAGACTGACGACGCTCCTCAAGTTTGGTGAGAGGGGGGGCACTGAGGAGGAAAAGAACGTGCGTGAGAAGACAATCGCGTGGCTGAAAGAATTCGCCGCTACCGATCCTATTTCAGCCCTCCGCGTGAGGCGCTTCCTTCCCTCCGACCTACCCCCATCGCCAGCACTGGCGGCGGCTCACCCGGTCCTTGAGTGCGGCGCTCTGCCTGAATAGGAACTTGCGTGACTGCAAGTTGGGGAAGCCGATGAAAGCCAAAAGCGGCAGAGCGGTCACCGGATTCAACAGATCGAATGACAGCACCGGGTCGAGAGCGGCACCGAGCGGCCGCTATCTGGCAGCCACATCGACCGGCCGGATTTGGCCGTATTCGGCCCTAGCGTTCGACATTCCCCAGCAGCCATTCGGCGGCGATCGGTCGCCGCATTTGGCAGGGAAATGTGTCTTGAAGCCTGGTCAATGATGGCCGGCACAAGTGCTCAAGGGCACCCCAGGACCCAAGCAAGCGCCACCAGTTGATCCGAAAAGCCTTGCCGCCTAGACTTGCATTCCTTGACGCGCTTCCCATTCGAGGTGTTCCATGACCTTTCAGGCTTACATCGACAACATCCAGGCCAAGACCGGCAAGTCCCCCGCCGACTTCAAAAAGATGGCCAACCAGAAAGGCTTCAGCGTCAAAGGCAAGCTCAAGCCCGACGTGAAAGCCGGCCAGGTCGTGGCGTGGCTGAAAGAGGACTTAGCGTTGGGTCACGGCCATGCGATGGCGATCGTGGCTGTGCTCAAAGGCAGCCAGGGTGGGCGAGAGGCGCAGCGAGCCTGAATGACTGGAGGGCGCGATGTCGCCCTCCTCGCTTGCCGGACAATCAGGGCATGAACCCCCTGCCCACGTCACAAACTCACACTATCCGCATCGCCGCCGCACTTTTGTCCCGGGACGATGGGCGCACCTTGCTGGTCCGCAAACGGGGCACCCAGGCCTTCATGCAGCCGGGTGGAAAAATTGAGCCCGGCGAGGAGCCCGTTGCGGCCCTGGTGCGCGAGTTGTATGAAGAGTTGGGTCTGGTGATTGCACCGTCGCGGCCGGCTTACCTGGGCTGCTTCGTCGCACCTGCGGCCAATGAGCCGGGCTGGATGGTTGAGGCCGAGATTTTTCACCTGCATATCGCCGAGGCGGTGATGCCCGCCGCCGAGATCGAGGAGATTGTTTGGGTGGACCCACTGTCCAAGATTGAGTTACCGCTGGCGCCGCTGACCCAGGCGCATGTGTTGCCGCTTTACGCAGGCTTGGCGTCCATATCAGAGAATTTTTAAGGATTTTAGGCCTCTAGCCCTTATAGAGCCTTTGCAACATGCTATCAATAACGTAGCGAAAGTACGCCTTGCCGGTGGATGCATCGGGGCCATCGTTTCCGCGTCCTTGTACAGCGCGCCCTACCCTACCCTCCGGGCAGGCGCGCCGCACCGGGTCTGGCACCTGGCCAGACCTCGGGGTCAGTTCTTCTTGGGCAGCGTGTAGGCCACCACGTAGTCGCCGCGGTCTGGCGACTGCCGGCTTCCGCCTGCGGCAACCACCACAAACTGGCGACCGCTGGCCGGCGAGACATAAGTCATCGGTGTGGCTTGGGCGCCGACGGGCAGGCGGCCTTTCCACAACTCCTTGCCGGTGTGCACGTCATTGGCGCGCAGGTAGTAGTCCTGCGTGCCGGCGTAGAACACCAGGCCGGAAGCGGTCGTCATCGGGCCGCCCAGCGTGGGCATGCCCAGCGGAATGGGCAAGCCAGCCTTGATGCCTGCGGCCACAACGGTGTCCTGGATCGTGCCGAGGGGACGTTGCCACACCAGTTGGCGCGTCTTCAGGTCGATGGCCGACAGCGTGCCCCAGGGCGGCGCGTGGCAAGGCAAACCCAGCGGCGACAGGAAGGCGCGCTGCGTGATGGCGTAAGGCGTGCCTTTTTGCGGGGCCAGGCCCACACCATGGCCGAGCGTGACCTGCTTGTTATCCACCTTTTCTTGCGGAATCAGCTGCACCAGTTGTGGCATGCGGATGTCGTTGACGATCAGGTAGCCGTTGTCCTCGTTGATGGAGGCGCTGCCCCAGTTCATGCCGCCGTAATAACCGGGGTAGATCAGGCTGGGCGTGGTCGTGGGTGGCGTGAACTCACCGTCGTAACGCAACTTGCGAAATTCAATCCGGCAGGCCAGCTGGTCGAAGAAAGTCGCGCCCCACATCTTGGCTTCGGACAGCGGCTCGGCGCCAATCGCCGGCATGCCCACCGAGTAGGGCTGCGTGGGAGCCGTCCAGTCGCCGGCCTGGCCGGCTTGCGGAACCGGTTTTTCCTGCACTTCGGCGATAGGTTTGCCGTCGCGGCGATCGAGCATGAAGGTCTGGCCGCGTTTGGTGAGCTGAACCAGGGCCGGTATGGTGCCGCCCTTGCCGTCCGGAACGTCATACAGCGCGGGCTGCGCGGGCACGTCGTAGTCCCAGATGTCGTGGTGCACGGTCTGGAATTTCCAGCGTTCCTTGCCTGTGGCAACATCCACCGCGACGACGGATGAGGAATAAGCCTCCGATGCCTTGGAGCGCTGGGCGCCCCAGAAGTCGGGTGGGTTGTTGCCGGTGGGCAGGTAGATCAGGCCGAGCTTGTCGTCGAACGCTGGGGTCGACCAGACGTTGGGCGTGCTGCGGGTGTAGGACTCGCCTGCGGGCGGGAGCTTGGTGATGTTCGGGTTGCCCAGGTCCCAGGCCCAGACCAGCTCGCCGGTGTCGGCACTGAAGGCGCGCACGGCACCCGAGGGTTCGTCAATCTCGCGGCCGTCAAAGACCCAGCCGCCGACCACGATCATGTTGCGCACGACCGTGGGTGCCGACGTCTGGAAGTAGTACATCGGCTTGACCAAGCCCATGCCGGCCTTCAGGTCGACCGTGCCTTTGTTGCCAAAACTTTCGCATGGCAGGCCGGTCTTGGCGTCGAGCTGGATCAGGCGGGCGTCAACCGTGGTCATCACAATGCGCTGGGCGCACACGGCATTGGGCGCGGCCGGCAGCGCGGGTGCGGGCGTAGCCGGAGCGGCCGGGGTCACGCTGGTGGCGGAAGCTGTCAACGCAGCGGCTGCTGCAGCAGGTTCGTAATAACCAACGCCGCGGCAGCGGTTCCATATCTTGGCATCCGCTTTGGGGTCGAATTTCCAGCGCTGCGCACCGGTATCGGCATCGAGCGCGAACACCTGGTTGCGCGGCGTGCAGACATAAACGGCATCGCCGATCTGCGTGGGCGTGTTCTGGTTTTCCGATCCCGGGCCGGCCATCTCGCCGGTGCGGAAGGTCCAGGCGACCTGCAACTGCTTGACGTTTTCTTTGGTGATCTGGTCAAAGGGCGCGAAACGTGTACCGGCCGGCGTGCGGCCGTAATACTGCCAGCGGGAGTCCGCTGGCGCGCCCGCCGCGGCAGCCGTCTTGGCCGTCGGCTCCGGCGTTGCGCCAGCTTCAATCACGCCATGCGGCACAAACATCGCCGCACCGCCAGCCACCAGCACCAGGGCCACCAGGGCCGCCAAGGCACGGGCCGGGGCGCGCAAGCGACCTTGTGTCAGCGCGGGCACCAGCAGCAGCGCGACGAAACCCAGCACCAACACCGGGGCCAGACGCGGCACCAGTTGCCAAAAAGTAAAGCCGACTTCCCACAGCGACCACAGCACGGTCGCGACGAACAGCGCGCCGTAAACCCAGGCACCGGCCTCACGCCGGCGGGCGAACAACACGCCCGACACCACGAAGGCGATACCCGCCAGCAGGTAGTACCAGGAGCCGCCTAAGGTGGCCAGCTGCACACCGCCTAGGGCCAGTGCCAGGCCGATCAGCGCCAGCAGGATACCGAAAACCAGCAAGCCCCAGCGGGCCGCGCCAGGCGGTGAAGGGTTGGGTGAACTTGTCAGTGACATGACTCAAATCTCCTCTTTCTTGACGATACAAAAATAATGCCCCTGCTCACCTCAAGCCGCCGGATGACGGCTTGTACAGGGGGCGGCTTTTTAAAAATGGTAGGCGGCGCTGACACCCAGGCCCCAGTTGCGACCCGGCGCGCTTTCGTAATAGCGGCCATTGCTCTCGTTGACGATCACCGAGCCGGCATAACGCCGGTTGAATACGTTGTCCACACGTGCGAAGGTGCTGATTTCCCAGCGCTGCAGCCGAAGCAGGTAGCCGGCATGCAAGGCTACGAGGGTGGCGCTCGCCGCTGATTCGGAATTGAGGTCGTTGACCGGGATGGCGCCCACATAACGGGCCTGTACACCGGCGCGCCAGCCCGTGGGAGGCGCCCAGTCCAGCGAGGCCTGGGCCACCTGCCGTGCGATGCCGGGAATACGGTTGCCGGCTGCAACGGCGCCGGCCGCCGTGCAGGGCGTGGCGCAAAAGCCGTCCTGGTACGTCGCGTCCAGCCAGGTGTAGGCAGCCTGAGCGCGCCAGTGACGCGCCAGGCTGGTGTTCCAGCCCAGCTCCAGGCCGTTGCGGCGCGTGCGGCCGGCGTTCCGGAAGGTCGAGCGGCCGCCACTGTCGGTGTCGGTGACGATCTCGTCATCGGTGCGTGTCTGGAACAGCGCCGCCGTCAACAGGCCGCCGGCCACACGTTGTTTGGCACCCACTTCGACACTGGTGTTCACCGAAGGCTGCAGCGCAAAATTCAGGCCCGACAGGCCGCCGCTGCGGTAGGACAGTTCGTTGAAGGTCGGCGTCTCGAAACCACGTCCCAGGGTGGCGTACAGGTTCAGCGCCGGGTTGGCCTCGTAACGCAGGGCCGCCATCGGCAGGGCTTTCCTGTAGTTTGCCGCCCCGCTGTCGTTGCCGTTGGCGCCCACAATGTAGTGGTCATCCGAGGTGAAACGCACCGTGCTGTAGCGCAGGCCGGCCTCCAGCGTCCAACGTTCGGCCATCCGCCAGGTGGCCTGCAGGTAAGGGTCCAGATTCGCCACCCGGTTGGTTTCATCGCGGCGCAGCGCACCCAGCACGCCGAGTTGCTGCGCGGCGCCTGTGCCGGTGAAGTTCTGGAAGCCCTGGCGCTGCTCGCGCAGCGTGTCGTAGTTCACCCCGCCCACCAGGGTCAGCGGCCGTCCGGCCAACAACAGGCGCGAGGTCCAGCGTACGTCCAGGCCGCCGTACTCGCGGCCCAGTGAGATCACACCACCGGCCTGGGTGGCGCTGGCCTGGGCCGCTGGAGGAATGGCCTGAAACTGCGTCGTGTCGCGGGTGCCGTAATACAGCATCAGCCGCAAACTATTGTCCGCGTCTACATGGCGCTCGTAGACCAGGCCGCCCTGCGTCTGGTCCACGGTTTTACGGGTGTTGTACTGCTGGGCGAGCGCCGCGCCGCGCGGGTTGTCCGCCAGTTGCGCCGCCGTCAGGCCCAACGGGTCCTGCGCGCTGAGGCGGACGCTGTTGAGCACCAGGGTGAGCGAACTGTCGTCGGAGAGCCGGATGCCCAGACGCGCATTCGTCAGGTTCTTGCTGGTCTCGCTGTGGTCGCGCCAGCCATCGGTGGTGAAGCCGCTGGTGCTGAGGACATAGTCGATACCGCTGTCCGTGGCGCCGCTGGCCTTGAGTCCGTAGCGGCGAAGCCCGTTGCTGCCAGTCGCGACACTGGTGCTGATGGTGGGCGGGCCTTCGCCCTCCTCGCTGAAAACCTGTACCACCCCGCCCGAGGAATTGCCGTACAGCGCCGAGAACGGCCCACGCAGCACTTCCACCCGGCCGGCCGAAGCGATGTCGATATTCGAGCTTTGACCCTGGCCGTCAGGCATGGTGGCGGGAATGCCGTCGACATACAGGCGCACACCGCGAATCCCGAAGGTGGAGCGCGCGCCGAAACCGCGCACGGACAGCTGCAAGTCCTGCGCATAGTTCTGCCGGTTCTGCACCAGCAGCCCGGGAACACCGCCCAGGCTCTCCGACAGGTTGACCTGCAATTGCCCCTGGCGCATGTCCTCCCCTGCCACCACGTCGACGGATGCAGGCACCTCGAAGGGTGGCGCTTCGGTGCGTGTGCTGGTGACGATCTGCGGCTTGAGGCTGGGGATGGTGTCGCCCGGCTCAGCGGGCTGCGCCATGCCGCCTTCGACGAACACGCCTGCCAGCACCAGCACCAGGTACTGCCGTGACAAGCGCATCACGTCGTCGCGCCTTGCGCGCCGCGTGCCAATGCCGCATCGACTTGGCCGAAGACCGCCAGGCAGGTGTTCAGGTCCGCGGCGGGAATACCGTCGAAACTTCGCTGCGACAAATCAGCCAGTACGTCCTCGATGCGAAGGCTTAGCGCACGACCAGCCGCCGTCAGGTGCAGTGTCTTGGCGCGCCTGTCGGTTGGATCCGCGCGCCGCTCAATAAACCCGGCCGCCTCCACGCGGTCCAGGTTGCGCACCAGCGAAGGCCCTTCGATGCCCAACAACTCTGCCAGTTCAATCTGGCGCAGGCCGTCCCGCCGCCCAACCACCAGCACCGGCCAAGCCATGACTTCCGACAGCCCACAACTTTTCAGCGCCAGGTCCGCCTGGCGCCGGTAGCTGCGTGCCAGCAGGCTGGCCGCAATGATGACTTGTTGACCTAAATCAGAGGGATACGACATTGTCCAAATCGATAAGCATGCTTATAAGTAGGAGGCTACCTATTTGGGTGCTATTTTGCACTGTAAACGGAGCCAGAATAAAAGCCACAGCCTTTCTCCAGCGGGAAATCTAAAAAATACCGGAGACTGGATATCTACAAAGCTCTATGGCAGCTCAGGCGCGATCATCTCCGCATAGTCATACAGCGCGCCCAGAATCGCTTCGCCACGTTCGTCGGACTCCTCCTGCAAGGTGTCGATCTCGGCCAGGTAGGTATCCACATTCCGCGCCCCACCCTCGCCATCCAGCAGGCGCGCGGCGCGATGCAACTCCCAACGCTCGGCCTCGTCGGGCGTGAGGGTGTCTGGAAAATTGCGTGCGCGGTAACGAAACAGCAACTCTTCCAGCCGGTCGTCGTCAAACCCGGTGCGGCTATGCGCCATCTCGGCAGCGGGCAACTCGCGCAACTGATTCAGGCGGCGGCGGTCGGCATTGCCGATGAAGCCGCCGTACAGGTCCTCGTCCACATCCGGCAGCGCTTCCTGGGGGCGCTGAAACACCTCGGGCCATAGCGCGCTCATGTCGGGCAGGCTGGCGGCTTTTTCGGCATTTTCCAGCGCGGCGGCCAGGTCTATGCCCCATTTGGCCGCCATCTGCGGCGTCAGGGTTTGCAACTGGCGCACCACCATGGGCGACTTGTTCAGGTGCACGGACTTGATGGGCAGGCGGCTGACACCTTCAGGCAGCTCGGCCGACTTGGTGAACAGGCGCTGGCGCAAGGTGGCCACGTCCAGCAGCGGCAACTCGCTGGGGTCGTGGGCCAGGTCCCAGGCCAGGATTTCGTTTTTGTTGTTCGGGTGCGTAGCCAGCGGAAACATCACGGCCAGGCAACCACGCTCGGCCGGGAACATGCCCGACACATGTAAAAACGGCCGCGCCGTTTGCAGACTGGCAGGCAGGCCTAACTCGACCGCCACGCGATCTTTTTTGTGCAGGCTCAGGCAAAACTCAAACAGCTTGGGCTGCGCCGTGCGAATCAGCCGCGCCAGTGCAATCGTGGCGCGCACGTCGGACAAGGCGTCGTGCGCGGCTTCATGCAACAAGCCGTTGGCGCGCGCCAGGTCTTCGAGCTTGAAGCTGGGTTTGCCGTCTTCCCGGGTCGGCCAGACGATGCCTTCGGGCCGCAAGGCATACGCCATACGCACCACGTCGAGCAGATCCCAGCGGCCGCAGTCGTTTTGCCACTCGCGTGCATAGGGGTCGATCAGGTTGCGCCAGAACATGAAACGCGTCACCTCGTCGTCGAAGCGAATGGTGTTGTAGCCCACACCTATGGTGCCGGGCTGGGCCAGCAAGTGTTCAATCTGCGCGGCAAAGTCATGCTCGGGCACACCGCGCTCCAGACACCGCTGCGGCGTGATGCCTGTGATCAGGCAGGAAGCCGGGTCGGGCAAATAGTCTCTGGCGGGCTGGCAATAAATCATCAGCGGCTCGCCGATCTCGTTCAGTTCGGCATCGGTGCGAATACCGGCAAACTGCGCCGGCCGGTCACGGCGCGGGCTGAGGCCGAAAGTTTCGTAGTCGTGCCAGAGAAACGTATGGGGGGGCATGGCAGAACCTCAAAGCAAGGGGGAAAAAAGGCGGGCCGTGGCGTCGCCCAGGCGCTGAAGAAAAGGCTGGTGGCGACGGCCCAAAACCCGCCCAGAACGCCGCAGATCGGTCTCGAATTGCTTGGCCAGCGGCTCGGCCAGGGCCGGACCGTACACCACCGCCATGACTTCAAAGTTGAGGCGAAAGCTGCGGTTGTCGAAATTGGCCGTACCAATCATGGCGCAGTTCTCGTCAATCAGCAGGGTCTTGGAGTGCAACATGCGCTCGCGGTATTCCCACACTTTGACGCCGGCCGCAATCAGCTCGTCGAAATACGAACGGGCAGCCGCGCTGACCACGCGGCTGTCGCTGCGCCTGGGCACCAGCACCTGCACATCGACCCCACGCAAGGCGGCGCTGGTCAGCGCCATCATGGCGGCTTCGCTGGGCACAAAATATGGCGTGGTCAACCAGGCGCGCTGGGTCGAAGCGGTGATGGCATCGACCTGGAAGCGGTGAATCGCCTCGACCGTGCTGTCGGGGCCACTGGTGACAATCTGCATGGCAATCGGGCCCGGCGGCGACTGGGGCAAGAAGCGCTGCAGGACCGCGTCCTCGGTGACCGGCAACACCCCACCGGCATAACGCCAGTCCTCGATAAACACGGTCTGGAGCCAGCGCACCGCCGCCCCCTCAAAACGCAGGTGCACGTCGTGGTAGGCGTCCGGTCGCTGGCGGACGTCTTCCTCGTCCGTGATGTTGACGCCACCGGTAAAACCCACCTTACCGTCACACACCACGATTTTGCGGTGAGTGCGGTAGTTCAGCACAGGGCGCAGCCGCCGACCGATACGCGTGTCATGAAACAGCGCCACCTCGGCACCGGCCGCCAGCAGCGGTGCCAGAAAACGCCGGCCCGCGCCCTTGGAGCCAAGCGCGTCAATCAGCAAACGCACCGTCACACCTTGCTCGGCTTTGGTGATTAGCAGGTTGCGCAGCGCCGTGCCGATGTGGTCGGGCTCGAAGATGTAGTACTCCAGGTGCACGTGGTCACGGGCCTGGTTTATCGCCGTAAAAATCGCGTCGAAAGTGGCCGCGCCGCCCGACAGAAACTGCACCGCCGTGGCGCTGGACACCGGCAGGCGCGAGGCGGCCATGCCCAGGGCCGCGAGTTGCTGCAGCGCGACCGGTGCGTTGTTCGGTGTTTTGGCGAGTAGCGCCATGTCGTTGCCGGCATAGACGCTGGCCCGGTGCCGCAGGCGCTTGAGACGCTGTTTTTTCAGACGCTGCGGGCCTAAAAAGTAATAAATGAGAAAGCCGGCATAAGGCAGCAAGGCCATGGACAAGATCCAGCCCAGGGTGGACACCGGTGCGCGTTTTTGCAGCACGATCCAAACGGAAAGTACGGCGATATAGGCGCTCCATGCCAGCGACAGGCCGGTGATCCATTCCGCGTCGAGCTGGGGCATCACCATGGCGAGACGGTCACAGGGTTGGAAGGTTCATGAAGCATAGGGATGCGGCAAAGTGTAGAGCAAGGCTGCGCCCATGAAAAAAGCCGGTAGCGATGTGCTACCGGCTTGGGGATGCTGACGCGCCGCCATGGCAACGCGAGACGCCGAGAATTAACCCGTCGCGGCTTCTTCAGCCTCGGGCTTGGCTTTGCCTTCTTTTTTCGGCAGCGGCTGGATATCCAGCACCACTTCGCCGGTTTCCACGCCTTTTTCGTCGGTGCTGACCTTCATGTCCACCGTCAGGCGGCCACCGTCGATCAGGCGGCCAAACAGCAACTCGTCGGCCAGCGCACGGCGAATCGTGTCCTGGATCAGACGCTGCATCGGACGCGCGCCCATCAGCGGATCGAAACCCTTCTTGCCCAGGTATTTACGCAGGGTGTCGGTGAAGGTGACATCGACCTTTTTCTCGGCCAGTTGCGTTTCGAGCTGCAGCAGGAACTTGTCGACCACACGCAGGATGACGGTTTCGTCCAGCGCCTTGAAGCTCACCACCGCGTCGAGGCGGTTGCGGAACTCGGGTGTGAACAGGCGTTTGATGTCCGCCATCTCGTCGCCCGCTTCGCGGACCTGGGTGAAACCCATCACCGCCTTGTTCATGGTCTCGGCGCCGGCATTGGTCGTCATGACAATGATCACGTTGCGGAAATCGGCCTTGCGCCCGTTGTTGTCCGTCAGGGTGCCATGGTCCATGACCTGCAGCAAGACATTGAAGATGTCCGGGTGGGCTTTTTCGATCTCGTCGAGCAGCAGCACGCAATGCGGCTTCTTCGTCACGGCTTCGGTCAACAAACCACCTTGGTCGAAACCGACATAACCCGGGGGCGCACCAATCAGGCGGCTCACGGCATGGCGCTCCATGTACTCCGACATGTCGAAGCGGATCAGCTCTATGCCCATGATGTAGGCCAGCTGTTTAGCCGCTTCCGTTTTGCCGACGCCCGTGGGGCCGGAGAACAGGAAGGAGCCAATCGGCTTGTCGTCGCGACCCAGACCCGAGCGCGCCATCTTGACCGCGGAAGCCAGCACGTCGAGTGCCTTGTCCTGGCCAAACACCACACTTTTCAGGTCACGCTCCAGCGTTTTCAGCTTGCCGCGGTCGTCGTTGGACACGTTGGCGGGCGGAATACGCGCGATTTTGGCCACAATCTCCTCGACCTCGGTCTTGGTGATGGTTTTCTTGCGCTTGTTGGCCGGCAGGATACGCTGGGCCGCGCCGGCCTCGTCGATCACGTCAATCGCCTTGTCGGGCAAATGGCGATCGTTGATGTATTTGGCGCTGAGTTCAGCCGCCGCCTGCAGGGCCGCCACGGCGTATTTGACGCTGTGGTGCTCTTCAAAGCGCGACTTCAGACCTTTGAGAATTTCGACGGTTTCTTGCACCGTCGGCTCGACCACATCCACCTTCTGGAAACGACGCGACAGGGCCGCATCTTTCTCGAAAATGCCACGGTATTCGGTGAAGGTGGTGGCACCGATACATTTGAGCTGGCCCGAACTGAGTGCGGGTTTGAGCAGGTTGGACGCGTCCAGGGTGCCGCCCGAGGCCGCACCGGCACCGATCAGGGTGTGGATCTCGTCAATGAATAAAATGCCATTGGGCTTGTCTTTCAGCGACTTGAGCACACCTTTGAGGCGTTGCTCGAAATCACCGCGGTACTTGGTACCGGCCAGCAAGGCGCCCATGTCGAGCGAATACACCTGCGCTTCAGCCAGGATGTCCGGCACGTCTTTTTGCGTGATGCGCCAAGCCAGGCCCTCGGCAATCGCGGTTTTACCCACACCGGCTTCCCCGACCAGCAGTGGGTTGTTTTTGCGGCGGCGGCACAAAATCTGGATCACCCGCTCGACTTCGTACTGGCGACCGATCAGCGGATCAATCTTGCCTTCCTTGGCGAGCTGGTTCAGGTTTTGGGTGTATTGCTCCAGTGGCGAGGCTTTTTCGTTCTTCTCGCCGCCTTCTTCGTTCTCGGAAGCGCTCTCGCCCGCCTTGGTAGGCTCGGGGGGATCGCTCTTTTTGATGCCGTGCGCGATGAAGTTCACCACGTCGAGGCGCGTCACGCCCTGCTGGTGCAGGTAATACACGGCGTGCGAGTCTTTTTCGCCAAAAATGGCGACCAGCACATTGGCGCCGGTGACTTCCTTCTTGCCGTTGCCGGTGGACTGCACATGCATGATGGCGCGCTGGATCACACGCTGAAAGCCCAGCGTGGGTTGCGTGTCGACATCGTCGCTGCCAGCCACTTGCGGCGTGTTGTCCTTGATGAAGTTGGCCAGCGACTTGCGCAGGTCATCGATATTGGCAGAACAGGCGCGCAGCACTTCGGCGGCGCTGGGGTTGTCCAGCAAAGCGAGCAGCAGGTGTTCCACGGTGATGAACTCGTGGCGTTGCTGCCTGGCCTCGACAAAGGCCATGTGCAAGCTGACTTCTAATTCCTGGGCAATCATTGCTTTTCCTTTCGGCTTGCTGCTTGGGTATCTGAGGGCGTAATTTGATAACTCTTCATGTCGATATGGGCCGTTTTTGCCATTATTCAATGGGCTCGCACACACACTGCAGCGGATGGCCATTTTTTCGTGCGGCTTCCGTGACCTGGTCGACCTTGGTGGACGCCACATCCTTGGAAAACACGCCACACACCCCTTTGCCGTCCAGGTGGATTTTCAACATGATTTGTGTCGCTGTTTCGCGGTCCTTGCTGAAAAACTCCTGAATCACCTCGACGACAAATTCCATCGGCGTGTAATCGTCATTGAGCAGCACCACTTGGTACATCTGCGGTGGTTTGGTCTTGAGCGGACGTCGCTCAAGCACGACCGAATCCCCACCGTTGGCATCGTCCGGCTTGAAGACCGGTGCCTTGGGCGGTGCGGGAGATTTGGGAGCTTGGGTTGCCATGGAATTCATTCTAGCCATCGAAGTTGTTCAATGCGACTGACAGGGAAATTGGTGGCGGTAACGCGACATTCAAGCGCGCGCCAGGGGTTTGTGCAGCGGGTTGGCCAAAATCCATGAAAAAACCGCCCCGGCCTGCGCCTGGGGCGGTTCTGCAGCCATTTTCCGCCTGATGACCAGCAAAAATAGCGCTTGCTGACGCAACAGGCAGAAAGCTTACATGTGGTCGATCATGACCTGGCCGAAACCGGAGCAGCTGACCTGGGTGGCGCCCTCCATGAGGCGTGCAAAGTCATAGGTGACTTTCTTGGACGCAATGGATTTCTCCATCGAGCTGATGATCAGATCGGCCGCTTCCGTCCAGCCCATGTGGCGCAACATCATTTCGGCCGACAGAATTTCGGAACCGGGGTTCACGTAGTCCTTGCCAGCGTATTTGGGCGCCGTGCCGTGGGTGGCTTCAAAACAGGCCACGGTGTCGGACAGGTTGGCGCCAGGCGCAATGCCGATACCGCCGACCTGGGCCGCCAGCGCGTCGGAGATGTAGTCGCCATTGAGGTTCAAGGTCGCGACCACGGAGTATTCGGCCGGTCGCAACAGGATTTGCTGCAGGAAGGCGTCGGCGATGCTGTCCTTGATGATGATGTCTTTGCCGGTTTTCGGGTTCTTCAGCTTGCACCACGGGCCGTCGTCGATCAGCTCGGCACCGAATTCCTTTTGCGCCAGGGCGTAAGCCCAGTCACGAAAGCCCCCTTCGGTGAACTTCATGATGTTGCCCTTGTGCACAATGGTCACGCTGGGCTTGTTATTGTCGATGGCGTACTGGATCGCCTTGCGCACCAGGCGTTCTGTTCCTTCGCTGGAGACCGGCTTGATGCCGATACCGGACGTATTCGGGAAACGAATCTTCTTGACGCCCATTTCATCCTGCAGGAACTTGATGAGTTTTTTGACCTTGTCGCTGCCGGATTCGAACTCGATGCCCGCGTAGATGTCTTCCGAGTTTTCGCGGAAAATGACCATATTGGTCTTTTCTGGCTCTTTCAGGGGAGACGGAACGCCCTTGAAATACTGGATGGGACGCAGGCAAACATAGAGGTCCAGCTCCTGGCGCATTGCCACGTTCAGGCTGCGGATACCGCCGCCTACAGGTGTTGTCAGCGGACCCTTGATGGACACCACATAGTCGCGCACGGCGTGCAGGGTTTCTTCCGGAAGCCAGACGTCGGGGCCATACACCTTGGTCGATTTTTCGCCGGCATAGACTTCCATCCAATGGATCTTTTTCTTGCCGCCGTAGGCTTTGGCCACCGCCGCGTCCACCACCTTGAGCATGACCGGGGTGATGTCCGCGCCCGTGCCGTCACCTTCAATAAAGGGAATGACCGGCTCGTCCGGAACATTCAGTGAGTTGTCGGCGTTGACGGTGATTTTCTGCCCTTGGGCAGGCACCTTGATATGCTGGTACATGTAGACAAGTCTCCGGTAAGCGCTTGACATCGCAATGACAACTACGAGGCGCGGTTTAGGTGCTAACCCGCAAATTTTAGTCCCAAACCAAAGTTTGAAACTTTTAGCAGCCCCGGTGTCAACCGTTTCCAAACGGGCCTCGTTACGGAAGGGTCCCCGAAAAGTTCGGGGTCGTTTCACACAACGTCACTTACAGGAAACTCTCATGAACAAAGTCCTCGCTGCCCTGATCGCTGGTCTCTTCGCCGCTGGTGCTTTTGCACAAGCAGCCGCTCCTGCCGCCGCACCTGCTGCCCCAGCCGCCGCTGCCGCACCGGCTGCTGCCCCAGCCGCCAAAGTTGACGCCAAGGCCGAGAAAGCCGCCGCTGCCAAGGCCGCTAAAGAAGAAAAGGCTGCAAAAGCCAAAGCCGCCAAGGAAGAAAAGGCCGCCAAGGCCAAAGCTGCAAAAGAAGAAAAAGCTGCAAAAGCCAAGGCCGCCAAAGAAGCCAAAGCCACCAAAAAAACTGAAGCCGCCAAGTAAATCCCGGCGCTTTTCGCAAAATGCCCGCTCTCAGCGGGCATTTTTCATGGCCGTCGTTTATGCTAATGATCTGCCCAATTTCTGGTGACCCCATGCCCTCCACTTACGATTCCAGCCAGCCGCGCCGGCGCGCCATGGCCATCGCGCTCTCCTGTCTCGCACTGGCCGCCAGCTGTGCGTTTGCGCAAGACGCGCCCCAGATGAACCTGCCACGCGTCAAACTCTCCGCCGGCATGCACCTGATCGACGCACAAGTCGCCCTGACCCCCGAGCACCGCGCCACCGGCCTGATGTTCCGCCGCGAGATGCCGCAGCACGAAGGCATGTTGTTCGTCTTCGAGCAGCCGGCCGACCAGTGTTTCTGGATGAAAAACACCCTGCTTCCGCTGACCGCCGCCTTTGTGGCCAACGACGGCACCATCGTCAACCTGGTCGACATGAAGCCCCAGACCACCGATTCGCATTGTTCGGCCCAACCCGTGCGTTATGTGCTGGAGATGAACCAGGGCTGGTTTGCCAAACGCGGCATCAAGGCGGGAAGCAAACTGGGCGGCCAGCCGTTTGAAGGCCGCAACTAAATTGGCGTGACGCCAGGCAGCGCGCGGCATCCAAACGCGGACAGGCCAGAAAAAAGGCGATCCGGGCTGCCGTCCGGATCGCCTTTCAAGCACCTGCCTGCAGGTCGCCTGGATCGCTGAGCTGGCTTAGGCCTTGAAAGACGCCAGGGTTGCGTTCAAGGTTTTGCTGGGACGCATCACAGCCTCCAGCTTGGCCAGATCGGGCTGGTAATAACCACCGATGTCCACGGGTTTTCCCTGTACGGCCTGGAGTTCTGCCACGATGGCCTGCTCGTTGGCCGTCAGTTGTTGCGCCAGTGGTGCGAACTGGGCGGCCAGTTCCGGGACCTCGGTTTGCGCAGCCAAGGCCTGCGCCCAATACATGGCCAGATAAAACTGGCTGCCGCGGTTGTCCAGCTGACCGGTCTTAGGCGACGGATTCTTGTTGTTCTCCAACAGCTTGCCGGTGGCCGCGTCCAGCGTCTTGGCAACGATCTTGGCCTTGGCGTTACCGGTCTTTAACCCCAAATCTTCCAGCGACACGGCCAGTGCCAGGAATTCGCCCAGCGAGTCCCAGCGCAGGTGGTTTTCTTCGACCAGTTGTTGAACGTGTTTGGGCGCGGAGCCGCCAGCACCGGTTTCATACATGCCACCACCGGCCATCAGGGGCACGATGGACAACATCTTGGCGCTGGTGCCCAGCTCCATGATGGGGAACAGGTCGGTCAGGTAGTCGCGCAGGATATTGCCCGTCACCGAGATGGTGTCCTGGCCGCGGATGACGCGCTCCAGCGTGTAACGCATGGCCCGCACCTGCGACATGATCTGGATGTCCAGGCCTTTGGTGTCGTGATCTTTCAGGTAGGTTTCCACCTTCTTGATCATCTCGGCTTCGTGCGGGCGGTAGGGGTCCAGCCAGAACACGGCGGGCATGCCGGAGTTGCGGGCACGCGTGACGGCCAGCTTGACCCAGTCGCGGATAGGCGCATCCTTGACCTGGCACATGCGCCAGATGTCGCCAGCTTCCACGTTCTGCGACAGCAGCACTTCGCCGGTGGCGAGGTCGACGATGTTGGCCACGCCACCTTCCGTCACCTCGAAAGTCTTGTCATGCGAGCCGTATTCCTCGGCCTGCTGCGCCATCAGTCCCACGTTGGGCACCGTGCCCATGGTCACCGGGTCAAAATTGCCGTTGGTCTTGCAGAAGTTGATGACTTCCTGGTAGATGCGGGCGAAGGTGCTCTCGGGGATGACCGCCTTGGTGTCCTGCGGCTTGCCGTTGGCGTCCCACATCTTGCCACCGATGCGGATCATGGCCGGCATCGACGCATCGACGATCACGTCGTTGGGCGCGTGCAGGTTGGAGATGCCCTTGGCCGAATCGACCATGGCCAGCGAAGGACGGTGCTCATGGCAGGCATGCAGGTCACGGATGATTTCTTCTTTTTTGGACGTGGGCAGCGTCTCGATCTTGTCGTACAGGTTCACCATGCCGTTGTTGACGTTCACACCCAGTTCGTCAAACAGCTTGCCGTGTTTTTCGAAAGCCTCCTTGTAGAAGATGCGCACCGCGTGGCCGAACACGATGGGGTGCGAGACCTTCATCATCGTGGCCTTGACGTGCAAGGACAACATCACACCGGTCTTGCGCGCATCTTCGAACTGCATTTCATAGAAATCGCACAGCGCCTTCTTGCTCATGAACATACTGTCGATGATTTCGCCAGCCAGCAAAGACACCTTGGCCTTCAGAACGACCGCCTGGCCATTCTTGGTCTGCAGCTCCATCTTCACATCACGCGCCTTGTCCAACGTCAGCGACTTTTCACCGTGGTAGAAGTCGCCCTTCGTCATGTGGGCCACGTGTGAACGCGAGGCCATGCTCCACTCACCCATGCTGTGCGGGTTCTTGCGGGCGTAGTTCTTGACGGCAGCCGGTGCGCGGCGGTCCGAGTTGCCTTCACGCAGGACCGGGTTCACGGCGCTGCCCAGGCACTTGGAATAACGCTGGCGAATGGCTTTTTCTTCGTCGGTCTTCGGGTCTTCCGGGAAATCAGGTACGGCATAACCCTTGCCTTGCAGTTCCTTGATCGCGCTGATCAACTGGTGCACCGAAGCGCTGATGTTGGGGAGCTTGATGATGTTGGTGTCCGGCAACAAGGTCAGACGGCCCAGCTCGGCCAAATGGTTGGGCACCCGTTGGGCTTCGGCCAGGTATTCCGGAAACTCGCCCAGAATGCGGCCCGCCACCGAAATATCGCTGGTCTCGACATGGATGCCTGCGGGCGCTGTAAACGTGCGGACGATGGGCAAAAAGGCACTGGTCGCCAGCAGCGGGGCCTCGTCGGTCAGCGTGTAGATGATGGTGGGTTGCTCGGTACTCATCGCTTATCTCCAGAAATTGATACGGGAATGCCACCGTCTGTGTCACAGGCCGGTAGTAATAGTCGGATGCCGTCTGATTTTGCTTTAGGGGTCAGACCCACTCGGCATTTTATGCAATGCAATTTTGCAATGCGAAATTTCAGGCGTTTGAACGCAACTATTTTTCACTCCGACGAAAAAAGCGCTCGCCGAGACGTCAAAAGGACCGCCTCTGCGCTTGGTCTGAGCAGATTTTTTAGCGAAGGTCTTCCCTGCTCCCGGCGGCCTATTCGGGCCCCACGGATGGTCAAAAAAAGAAAAGGGCTCGAAGATCCATCTTCGAGCCCTTTTTATTCAAGCTGTGTGCATCACCTGCAAGCCAAATTCAAAACACACTTGTTTTGTCCAAGGCCTGCTTCACAGGAAACACTGGGAGCCGAACGACGATCAGGCGAAGTTCTTGGCCGCGAAGTCCCAGTTCACCAGCTTGTCGAGGAAGGTTTCGACAAACTTTGGACGCATGTTGCGGTAGTCGATGTAATAAGCGTGTTCCCACACGTCCACGGTCATCAGCGCCTTGTCGGCGGTGGTCAGCGGCGTGCCGGCGGGGCCGGTGTTAACGATGTCCACGGAACCGTCGGTCTTTTTCACCAGCCAAGTCCAGCCCGAACCGAAGTTGCCGACAGCCGACTTGACGAAGGCTTCCTTGAACGCTGCGTAGGAACCGAACTTGGCGTTGATGGCCGTTGCCAGCGCGCCAGATGGCTCACCACCGCCCGCGGGCTTCATGCAGCTCCAGAAGAAGGTGTGGTTCCAGATCTGTGCTGCATTGTTGTACACGCCGCCGCTTGACTTCTTGACGATCTCTTCGAGTGTCATGGCCTCGAACTCCGTGCCTTTTTGCAGGTTGTTCAGGTTGACCACATACGCATTGTGGTGCTTGCCATGGTGGTATTCGAACGCTTCCTGGCTGTAATGAGGCGCCAGTGCGTCAATGGCGTAAGGCAGCGGGGGCAGTGTGTGTTCCATGTTTTCCTCGTGTGGTGTTGTGTTGATAAAACCGACTGTCAGGGCGCATTGTAAAAACTAAATCAGTCGCGGTGCAGAAACTGTCAAATCGACCTCGCCGTCGGCAAGGGTTGCGCGCAAGGCCTGGCCGGGCCGGGTCGCTGCGGCGCTGCTGATGGCCTGGCCCTGCATATCGGCCAGCCAGGCGTAACCGCGCTGCAGCACATGGTGGGGGTCCAGCGGCGCCAGGCGCAGCTGCGCACGCTCCAGCCGGCGCTGCTGTTGTTGCAGGGATTGCGCCAGTGCTTGCGGAAACGCTAGGCTCAGAGCCTGCAGCTGATTTTTTTCGTGCTGGAGGCCAGACTGCAACGCGTGGCGCAGACGCTGGGCCTGGCCGGCAAGCCGGGCCTGCTGGCGCGTGACCAGATGCGAGGGACGGCTGACGCGGGATGCGGCCCAGTCCAGCCGCTGGTTGTGGGCCTGCAGTTGGCGCTCCACGCCGTCTTGCAACCTTCCCTGGGCTCGCTCCAGCGCGCCCAGCCAGACCTGCTGCGGCTGGGCACACAACTCGGCGGCGGCGGTGGGTGTGGGAGCACGCAGATCGGCGCAAAAATCAGCAATCGTGAAGTCGGTCTCGTGGCCAACCCCACACACCACGGGCATGGGTGCGGCCACCAGCAATCGCGCCAGTTGCTCGTCGTTGAAGGCCCAGAGGTCTTCCATGGCGCCGCCGCCACGCACCAGCAACAAAACGTCCACCTCGGCACGTTCATAGGCCTTGCGCAAAGCCTGGCGTAACTCTTCGGGCGCCTGTGCGCCCTGCACGCTGGCCGGGTAAATCACCACGGGAATATGCGGCGCGCGGCGTTGCAGGGCCGTCACCACGTCATGCAGGGCCGCCGCACCCAGCGAGGTCACCACCCCGATGGCTTTGGGCAGCAGCGGCAAAGCCCGCTTGCGGCCGGCATCAAACAGGCCTTCGGCTTCGAGTTTGGCCTTGAGCTGAAGAAACTGCTCGAACAGATTGCCCTGCCCGGCCTGTTGCATGGATTCGACAATCAGTTGTAACTCGCCGCGCGGCTCGTAGACGCCGAGCCGGCCACGCACCTCGACCAGTTGCCCGTCACGCGGCGAAAAATCCAGTAGGCCGGCGGCGCGTCTGAACATGGCACAGCGAATCTGGCCCTGGGCGTCTTTCAGCGAAAAATAACAATGGCCGCTGGCCGCCCGTGAAAAGCCGCTGACTTCGCCCTGCACCGCCACCGGGTTGAAACGCGCCTCCAGGCTGTCGGCGATCGCACGCAGCAGCGAACCAACAGGCCAGATACGCACACCCGGCGCGGCCCTTGGCGGCTCGCTCGAGGACTCAAACACAGGCTATTCCCTTGATTTCATGCGGGTAATACTCCACAGAAGCCCATGCGGACGGGCTTAGGCCTTTGGTTTGCAGAAGAAGGTCTGATGTATACGTGTAAGCCATTGATTTTGAATAACTTTATTCTGCTCAAATTTTCATCGTTCTGTCACAAAGGCCCATGGGCGCGGCCTCGCGGCGTATCGCCGGGTACTTGCTCACAAAGTTATCCACAAGTTCTGTGGGTTAAGTCCTACGCCTTGGCGGCATTCAAACAAATCAAGGACTGGCCGCGCGAGCCCGATTCAGCGGGATCGGGTGGGCCATAATCCACAGCAATTATCTGCTGGGAGATTTGCCTTGTTTTCGATCATACAAGCCGCAGGCTGGCCAATTTGGCCCTTGGTTGCCTGCTCCATCCTGGCGCTGGCGCTGGTTATCGAGCGTTTTACCAGCCTCAAGACCGCCAGGATTGCACCGCCCAAATTGCTGGATGAAGCCATCACGGTGTCCCGCAGCGCCGTGCCGGCCCCAGACGTGGTGACCCACCTGGAACACAACTCCCTGCTCGGCCAGGTGCTGGCCAGCGGTTTTCGGGCGCTCAACGCCAATCCGCGCATCAGTGAAGACGACCTGCGCTCCACCCTGGAAGGTGCCGGCCGGCGCGCCGCCCACACGTTGGAGCGTTATCTGGCAGCCCTGGCCACGATTGCCTCGGCCGCACCATTGCTGGGCCTGCTGGGCACCGTCATCGGCATGATCGAGATTTTTGGCTCGCAGGCGGGTGGCGGCGGTGTGGCGAACGCTGCCGGCGGCAATCCAGCGCAGCTGGCGCAGGGTATTTCCATCGCGCTCTACAACACGGCGTTTGGCCTGATTGTGGCCATTCCTTCGCTGATTTTCTGGCGCTACTTCCGGGCGCGCGTCGATGGCTATTTGCTCACGATGGAAATTGCGGCTGAGCGTTTTGTGCGTCACCTCAATACGCTGCGCAAATCATGAGGTTCCGCGGACCTTCGCGGGATGAACCCGAGATCAACCTGATCCCCTTCATCGACGTGTTGCTGGTCGTGCTGATTTTCCTGATGTTGTCGACCACCTACAGCAAGTTCACCGAACTGCAGATCAAACTACCGGTGGCCGATGCCGAGCAGCAGCGCGACTACCCCAAGGAAGTGATCGTGGCCGTCAGCAGTGATGGCCGTTACATGGTCAGCAAAATCCCGGTCAACGGGCGCAGCATCGAGGCGCTCAGCGCCGCCCTGATGGCCGCCGCCAAGGCCGGCAAGGACAGCGTGGTGGTCATCAGCGCCGATGCCAGCGCCACGCACCAGTCGGTGATCACCGTGATGGAAGCGGCCAGGCGCAGCGGCCTGAGCCAGATCACCTTTGCCACCCAGAGCGCGGCCCAGGCCGGCGCCAAATAAACGTGAAGCGGCTGTTGCTGCAGGCCTGGCTGCGCCGCGGCGCCCTCGCCTGGCTGCTCTGGCCACTGGCCCAATTGTTTGGCTTGCTGGTGCGCTTGCGCCGTTTTTTGTACCAGGCCGGCCTCTTCAAATCCGAGCGTATGCCCGTGCCTGTGGTCGTGGTGGGCAACGTGGTGGCTGGCGGCGCCGGCAAAACACCGGCGGTGATTGCCCTGGTGCAACACCTGCAGGCTGCTGGCTGGCAAGCCGGCGTGGTTTCGCGCGGCTACGGCCGCAGCGGGCAAGCATGCCTGGAAGTTTTGCCGTCCACCCCACCCGAAGCCTCCGGTGACGAACCCGCCCTGATCCGACGAGCGACGGGTGCGCCTGTGTTTGTCGCGGCGCGGCGCATCGATGCGGTGCGCGCCCTGCTCGCGGCGCACCCGGCCACCCAGGTGGTGGTTTGCGACGACGGCTTGCAACATTACGCCTTGCAGCGCGACATCGAAATTGCGGTGTTTGACGAACGTGGCGCCGGCAATGGCTGGCTGCTGCCAGCCGGTCCGCTGCGTGAGCCCTGGCCGGCGCGCTTGTATCGCAGCGCGCGCGCAGGCGGACGCGGTGTCGATCTGGTGCTGCACACCGGGGCCCGCGCCGCTTTCGACGGTTTTAGCTCGACCCGCCGCCTGGCCGACCACGCGCTGCGCGCCGATGGCAGCCGTGTGCCGCTCAGCGATTTGGCTGGCCAGCCCTTGCTGGCGCTGGCCGGCATCGCCAAACCTGAAGCCTTTTTTGACATGTTGCGCGCCCGCGGCCTGCAACTGGCGGAAACCCGGGCGCTACCTGATCACTATAATTTTGATAGCTATCCACGCCCATCCGATAAGGGCTACACCTTGATTTGCACCGAAAAAGATGCGATCAAGCTGTTCCCCAGGCAGGCCAATGTGCTGGCCGTGCCTCTGGAGTTCTCCCCAGAGCCGGCCTTTTTTACCGCCTTCGACGCCTTGCTGCTGCCCCTGCTTTCTCCATTACCATTCCCCCATGGACACCAAACTGCTTGAACTGCTGGTCTGCCCCGTGACCAAAGGCCCACTCGTGTATGACCGCGAAAAACAGGAACTGATCTCCCGCAGCGCGCGGCTGGCTTACCCGATTCGCGACGGCTTGCCCGTGATGCTGGAAAACGAGGCCCGCACCCTCACCGACGAGGAACTCGGCCTGTGATGCTGCAGCTCTCGATCAAGGCATGAGTTTCACCGTCCTCATCCCTGCCCGCCTCGCGTCCACCCGCCTGCCCGACAAACCGCTGGCGGACATCGCCGGTGTGCCCATGGTCGTGCGTGTGGCTCAACGCGCTTTGCAAAGCGGCGCCGCCCGCGTCGTGGTGGCAGCCGACAGCCCGGCCATCCTGGACGCCTGTGAGTCTTTTAACGTCGCCGCCGTGTTGACCCGACCCGACCACCCCAGCGGCAGCGACCGGTTGGCCGAGGCCTGCGATCTGCTGGGCCTGGGCGACGAGGAGCAGGTGATCAATGTCCAGGGGGATGAGCCCCTGATAGACCCGGCGCTGATCAACGCCGTGGCCGGCCTGCTGGCGCAACGCAGCGATTGCGCCATGAGCACCGCCGCCCACGCCATCGCCACAATGGAAGACCTGCTGAACCCGAACATCGTCAAGGTGGTGCTGGATGCGCGCCAGACGGCGCTGTATTTCAGCCGCGCCCCGATTCCCGCGGCCCGCGATTTTGCCGGTCAGGCCTGGTGGGCCTCAGGCAGCAGCTTGCCACCGCCCTTGCGCCACGTGGGTATTTACGGCTACCGCGTCGGTTTTCTGCGGCAGTTCCCCACCCTGCCGCAAGCACCGCTGGAGCAACTCGAGCAACTCGAACAACTGCGCGCCCTCTGGCATGGCCATCACATTGCGGTGCATATCGCGACCCAGGCGCCCGGCGCCGGTGTCGACACGCCCGAGGATCTGGCGCGCGTGCGTGCGCTGTTTGTGTAAGCAAGCTGCGGGGAGGCGCATGCTATCCTCAAGCTCAAAGCCATTTATTTGAAAGCGGGCGCCCGGTTCCGGGCCACCCGCTCATGGCCATCTTTATAAAAATCCGAGGACATTCATGAGACTGATTTTGTTGGGCGCACCAGGCGCGGGCAAAGGAACACAAGCCACCTTCATCTGCCAGAAATACGGCATTCCCCAGATTTCCACCGGCGACATGTTGCGCGCCGCCGTCAAGGCCGGCACACCGCTGGGCGTGGAAGCCAAAAAAGTCATGGATGCCGGTGGCCTGGTCAGCGACGACTTGATCATCAACCTGGTGAAAGAACGCATCGCCCAGCCCGACTGCGATCAGGGCTTTTTGTTCGACGGTTTTCCGCGCACCATTCCGCAAGCCGATGCCATGAAGGCCGCCGGCGTGAAGCTTGATTACGTGCTGGAGATTGATGTGCCGTTTGAAGCCATCATCGAACGCATGAGCGGCCGCCGCTCGCACCCCGCCTCGGGCCGTACCTACCACGTCAAGTTCAACCCGCCCAAGGTTGAAGGCCAGGACGACGTCACCGGCGAGCCACTGATCCAGCGCGAAGACGACAAGGAAGAAACCGTGCGCAAACGACTCGAGGTCTACAGCGCGCAAACCCGTCCGCTGGTCGAGTATTACTCGAGCTGGGCCAAGGCTGCGCCCGATGCGGCACCCCAGTACCGTGCCATCAGCGGCATGGGCGGCGTGGATGAAATCACGGCCCGGGCCTTCGCAGCCTTGTCGACCTGAGACCGCACTGTCTCCATCAAAAAGGCCGTCGACTGACGGCCTTTTTTCATGAGCGTTAGCCCAGCAAGGACAAGATCAGCGCCACCCGGGCCTTGACCGGACTCAGGCCTTGTGAATCCGGGATGGCCTCACCCGGCTTGGGCAAGACCCGGCCCTCCAGGCAGCGCGTGGCGCGCAGCACCGGAATGCCCGCCGCCTGCGCCTGGTGCAAAGCCGCTTCCAGGGCATGGTGCAAGGTGCCGTTGCCGGTACCTGCCACCACCAGGCCTTGCACCCCGCTGGCCAGCAGCGCCTGGACCACCGCGGCGCTGGCGCCCGCGTAATTCATCACGATCTCGACACGTGGCCAGGCCGCGTCATTCGGCAGCGTCGCTATGCTTTCAATAGCTGCTTGCGCATGATCCACGGGGGTTAGAGGCCAATTTCTCATCAAACGTAAGCGCCCCTCCTCGACATAGCCCAGCGGCCCGGCATCCCCGGATCTGAAGGCGTCGAGCCGGTACGGGTGCACCTTCTGCACATCCAGCGCGCTGTGAATCACACCCGCACACACGGCCAGCACGCCGCGCGCGCCAGGGTGTGCCGCCACCGCCACGGCATCAACCAGGTTTTGCGGGCCGTCCGGCACCAGCGCCGTGGCCGGGCGCATGGCGCAGGTCAAGACCACCGGCTTGGCGGGATGGAGCAAGGCCTGCAGAAAATAGGCGGTTTCTTCCAGCGTGTCGGTGCCGTGTGTGATGACGATGCCTTGCACCTCGGGCTGCGCCAGCCAGTGGTTGACGCGGCCGGCCAGATCGCGCCACACGGAAAAAGACATGTCCTTGCTGTCAATCTGGGCCACCTGTTCGGTCCGCAGCTCGAAAGGACTGCCTGCCAGCGCCGGGATGGCTGCGACCAGTTGTTCGATGCCCAGCTGCGCGGCGGTGTAACCCGTGTGATCCGCGGCCGTGGTCGCCGTGCCGGCAATCGTGCCGCCCGTGCCCAGGATCACCATCTTTTTAGTCGTCAAAACAGCAGACACTTGCATTCCTTTAAAAACTGGATAAAAATACAGCTACTGGATATTAAAACAGCCCTCAACGGTTCTCAACGTTTGATCCCCTGGTTTGATCCACTGCCTACCCCAAGGAGCCATCGCCATGAGCAGCCTCGCAGATTTTTCGGAAACGCCCAAACTCACCGCACGCCAGCAGCAAATCCTGGAGCTGATCCAGAGCGCCATTGCTCGCACCGGTGCGCCACCCACACGCGCCGAAATCGCCAACGAGCTGGGCTTCAAATCCGCCAACGCCGCCGAAGAACATCTGCAGGCCCTGGCCCGCAAAGGGGTGATCGAGCTGGTCAGCGGCACCTCGCGCGGTATACGTTTACGCAGCGACACCTTGCGCTCCATCCACGAGTCCCGCATCAAACAGTTTTCCCTGCCCTTGCAAAGCCTGGCCCAACTCGTCCTGCCGCTGGTGGGACGGGTTGCCGCTGGCAGCCCCATTCTCGCGCAAGAGCATGTGGACCGTACCTACCATTTCGAAAGTAGCCTCTTCCAGAGCAAGCCCGATTACCTGCTCAAGGTGCGCGGCATGAGCATGCGGGATGCCGGCATCATGGACGGCGACCTGCTGGCCGTGCAGCAAACCAAAGAAGCCAAAAATGGGCAAATCGTGGTGGCCCGCCTCGGTGATGAAGTCACCGTCAAGCGCTTTCGCCGCACTAAAAACCTGATCGAGTTGCTGCCCGAAAACCCTGATTTCAAAACCATCGTGGTGGAGCCCGGCGAGCCCTTCGAACTGGAAGGCCTGGCCGTTGGCCTGATTCGAAACACCATGCTGGTCTAGTCCACGCCTAGGCGTCATGCCGGACGGCCCTGCTCCACGGACCGTCCACCTCATTTCCGCGCGACAGGTGGCGGGCGTTTGGCCAAGTCGATTGGCCAACACCCTGGTGCTGCGGATGGTTTGTTCCTGTAATCCTGCCTGTGTAAACCTCTAACTTTAGGAGTTCTCATGGGAATCGCCAGTTTTTCACGTTCATCGCGGCTGTCGGCCTTGTTCGCCCCTTTCCAGGCATTGGCCGCCTTCTGGGTGCCTGCGCCGCCGGCTACGTTGTCGCCTGTGTTTGCCCCGGTCCCCGCGTTGCGGCGTTGTTCCTCGGGTCATACGCAGTCCGCTATCAAAAATATAGCTGGTAGCGTTCATCCTTCAATGGCTACCGGCCAAAAACCTTGCCAAACCGTGGCTAAAACCACGTCCCCGCGCCGCCTGAAAATTGTGCGCGAGCTGGACGCCGGCATCCATCCGGCCTGCGCTGGGCGCATGGTGATTTCAGGTCGCATGGCGGATGTTTGCGCCGAGCTGGACCGCATGGCCCAACGAGAAGCTGCCGCGCAAGCTGCCTGAGCAAACACCAGGAAAACTTTTGCCGCAAGGCGTGGCGCAGAAGGCCTCTCGCCCATGCGTTCAACCGCCTGCCTTCTGGTTTTTCCGGTTGCGTTCAGGTACATCTTGCTGGCGCGCCGCCTCGTAGCGGTAAAACTTGCAGGCACAATATCGGCATGAATATTGTGATCCTTGACGACTACCAGGACGCGGTGCGCAAACTCTCCTGTGCCGCCAAACTCGATGCTTACCAGGCCAAGGTCTACACCAACACCGTCAAAGGCATAGGCCAGCTTTCCGTACGACTCAAAGACGCCGATGTGGTTGTGCTGACCCGCGAGCGAACCCATCTGCATCGCCAACTGATCGAAAAATTGCCCAAGCTCAAGATGATTGCGCAAACCGGACGTTTGGGCAGCCATGTGGATGTCGGCGCCTGCACCGAACGCGGTATCGTTGTGTCCGAAGGTGGCGGCTCGCCCACGGCGCCGGCCGAGCTGACCTGGGCGTTGATCATGGCCGCCATGCGACGCATTCCGCACTATGTGTCGCACCTCAAACATGGTGCCTGGCAACAAGCCGGCCTGAAAAACGCCTCCATGCCACCCAACTTCGGCATAGGTTCTGTGCTCAAGGGCAAGGTCCTGGGCATCTGGAGCTACGGCAAGATCGGCCAGATTGTGGCCGGTTATGGCCGGGCTTTTGGCATGCGGGTGCTGGTCTGGGGCAGCCAGGCTTCGCGCGCCCGGGCCTTGGCCGATGGTTTTGAAGTGGCATCGTCTAAAAACGAGTTTTTCCAGGAAAGCGATGTCTTGAGCCTGCACCTGCGTCTGCAGGATGACACGCGTGGTGTGGTCACCCTCGACGACTTGTCGCGCATGAAGCCCTCTTCCGTGCTGGTCAACACCTCACGCGCCGAACTGATTGAAACTGATGCGCTGATCGCCGGCCTGAACCGCGGGCGCCCCGGTATGGCTGCGGTGGATGTGTTCGAGTCCGAGCCCATTTTGCAAGGCCACGCCCTGCTACGCCTGGAAAACTGCATCTGCACGCCACACATCGGTTACGTGGAGCAGGAAAGCTACGAGATGTATTTCGGCGCTGCTTTTGACAACGTGATCAACTTCATTAAGGGGACGCCGACCAACATCGTCAACCCCGGCGCCTTGCAGGTTCGCCGCTAACCAGCGCCCAAGCGCTGCTGGCTGGGACGGCCACTGGCATTTGCCGAAATAGTCCTCAGGCCTTGGCGTCCGGCTTGGCCGAGAAGGCCGGTGGCTGCACGCTGATCGCTTCAAAATCGATCAGGTGGCCATCGGAGTTGCCCGGCTGCACCGGCACAAACTCAGGCGGCAACACGGCCGAGGGCGGCGTCCTCCTGTCGGCCAGCGTATTCAAGTCGATGTCCAGCCCAAGACGCCGCACGCCTTTGGGCGGGGCCGGCTCGACAGGCGAGGCACTGACGGGGAACGTTGTCGCCTTGGCTAGGCTCTGACCTTCCACGCCAGTGGCCGGGTTCACCGAAGGCGACGCGAGCGGCAAATCGAAGTCCAGCAAACTCCCAGCCACAGGCGCATCCACCTCGACGATTTCCCGGGCAATGCCGTACAGAAGTAAAAGCTCGCGGTAGGCCTCGATATCAAACGCAGTCGCGCCCTGCCCGCCCGGCTCACGGAAAAGCAAGCTTTCCATCACCGTCAACACGCTGGAGTCAGGCCAAACGG
This sequence comes from Polaromonas potterensis, assembly GCF_033446725.1. Classification (NCBI taxonomy): domain Bacteria; kingdom Pseudomonadati; phylum Pseudomonadota; class Betaproteobacteria; order Burkholderiales; family Comamonadaceae; genus Polaromonas; species Polaromonas potterensis. The sequence goes on from NZ_JAWQLX010000002.1 coordinate 117,844, forward strand.
CCTCGATCTGCGACATGGCGTCCGGGTAAGACGCTAGTCCAGCGCCGACCGCCGAGTAGGATTCAAACGGCGGAATATTTGCATTAAACAGTTGCTCGAACTCGACCCGCAAGGCTTGGTAATCCTCTTCACGCTTGAGCTTGTGATACAGATGGAGCAGGTCCAGATGAATCAGCGCACTGGAATGGACATCGTCACCGAGGTGCTCGCGCAAGACCGCGATGGCCTGTTCATGCTGGCCCAAAGTAACAAAAAACTCGGCTTGATGTTGAACGTCGAAAAGTTCCTCGGCTTTCGCGGCGCGCGGCCTGTGGGGCATGCTCAATGCAAAATCCAACTGATCACGCCGGGATAAAGGCGGCATCGTGAAACGCGATGCCGGGGCGCCGGCCCGCGCATATCCACGAGAAGCGGGATCCGGCGTGGCCGCCTTGGCTTGTTCGCCAGGGGGCGGCGAAGGCAATATGTCGGAGCCTGTGTGCACGCCATAGTCAGCGCTGAGGGCGCCTGCTTCGCTGCCCAGCCAGTGGCTGTCTTGCATTTTTTTTCTGTGCCACCAGGGCGGCGCAGCGGCCTCCACCGTCTTGGCGAGCGGCCGGCGCCGCCAAAAATAAGCGCCAGCGGCGATCAACAAAACCAGGGCGGTCATCAAGCTATACACCAGACTATTCGCGTAGCGTTCACCCTGGGCTTTTTGCAGCTCGGCCCTGAACTCGGCCAGCGCAGCCTGGTTCTTCCGGGTTTCGGCCTGCAGACTGCGCAGGTCCGCGTCCATCGCACTGATTTTTCCGGCGTCCCGGAGAACGTCCTGCGGCTGCGCCGTCAGCACTTTCCACATGGCCGCCGCCAGCAGGCGTTGCTCTTCGTTGTCTGTCGGCAGGCTCAAGAGTTCATGTGTGGCCTTGAGTTGCGGGGAGGTGTCCACACGCAAGTCCAAGGGTTCCAGCTTGAGTCGAGGCCGGCTTTTCGGCTCTGGCCGGGACCGAGCGGCTGGGGTTTCCCGTGCCACCGATGGCCGGGCAAGGACCTCTCCCGTGCCGGACTGGCGAGGCACAGAGCGCACCGGTTCGCGCGCGGCCTCTGATTTTGCCGCAGCCTGCACACCGGCCGATGGCACGGCCAAGGGCACAGCCCCGGTCGAAGGCAAAGGCTCGGACACCAGATCGGCCAACAAGACATAACGCCGTTCCGTGCGCTGCACACAACCCGCCCGCACATACAGCGTCACGACGGGTTCGTCCACCAGCTTGGCAGCGCGAATGCGGATCAACGCGGCCGTCCCAGGCCCGGTTTTTTCGACCGTGGTCTGGATGCGGGACTTCTCGACCCGCTCGTCGGCGTAAAAAACGTCAGCTTCCAGGCAAATATCCGGATTGTCTGACGTGTTCAACACCGTCTGGACGGATATATCCAGCGTACGCCCCAGCAAGGCCGCGCCGCTGCTGCGACCCAGAGAAACAGCCATGCTGCTCGATGCCGCACAAGTCAGCACGACTGCCAGAAGAAACCACCGGGTGTTCAAACGTTGCTATCTCACAAAATTATTTTTTACATTCTGACACATCGACCAGCGCAGCCATGACAGCATTTGTAAAGCTCGCTTTCCGGTGCACGCGTGCCTGAGCGCCCGGTGTTGGGGGCCGCGGTCACCGCCAGATAAGTGCTTGCAATCCATGGCCAGACGCCGATCCAAGCGCGGCGAAGACCGGTGTTGGCACCTGTGCCGATTTGGACTTAACGCCGCCCTGGGGCTGCGTGATAATACTTTTCCATGAAACCACTCTATACAACGGTCGGCATTGTTGGCACCGGCGCCATGGGTCGCGGCATTGCCCAACTCGCCGCGCAGGCGGGCAGCCTGGTCAAGCTGTTTGACACTCAAATTGACGCCACCGGCAAAGCCCGCGAGGCACTGGGCACCCAGTGGGACAAACTGGTCGATAAGGGCCGGCTCGACGCGGAGCAGGCGGCTGACTACAAGGCCCGCCTGCTGCTGGCGGGCACGCTGGAAGAACTGGCCGACTGCGACCTCGTTGTCGAAGCGGTGGTTGAACGGTTGGACGTCAAAAAGTCACTGTTCTCAGCGCTCGAAAACATTGTTTCGCAGCAAGCCATTCTGGCCAGCAACACGTCTTCGTTGTCCGTCACGGCGATTGCCGCTGGCTTGAATCAGCCAGGGCGTTTCGCCGGTTATCACTTCTTCAATCCCGTCCCGTTGATGAAGGTGGTGGAAGTGATCGCTGGCCTGAAAACCGAGCCCGCCACCTGCGAGATGCTGGCGGCTTATGCGCGGCAAATGGGCCACACCCCGGTGCAGGCCCAGGACACGCCGGGTTTTATCGTCAACCACGCCGGGCGCGGTTACGGCACCGAAGCCCTGCGTATCGTCGGCGAAGGTGTGGCCGATTTCGCCACCATAGACCGCATCCTGAAAGACCAGGTCGGCTTCAAGCTGGGCCCGTTCGAGCTCATGGACTTGACCGCCCTGGATGTGTCGCATCCTGTGATGGAGTCGGTCTACCACCAGTATTACGACGAGCCGCGTTACCGCCCCAGCGTGATCACCGCGCAGCGCCTGGCTGGCGGCCTGCTGGGCCGAAAAACCGGCGAAGGTTTTTACCGTTACCAGGACGGCGTGGCGCAAGTCGCCGCCGAGCCGGCGACGCCGACGGTCAGCGAGATGCCGGCGGTCTGGGTTTCGCCGCGGGCGGCCCGCCGTTCCGAGTTGTTGCAGCTTCTCAAAAACCTGGGCGCCAACATCGAAACAGGGGCCTCACCGTCGATGAACGCGCTGGTGCTGGTCGCCCCGCTGGGTTTTGACATCACCACGGTGGCCGTGGTGGAGCGCCTGGACCCCGCGCGCACCATCGGCATTGACATGTTGATCGACGACGCCGAGACCAAACGCCGCGTGCTGGCCACCAACCCGGCCACCCGCAGCGACATGCGCGACGCCGCACACGCCTTGTTTGCCCGCGACGGCAAGGCCGTCAGTGTGATCCGCGACAGCGGCGGTTTTGTCACGCAGCGCGTGGTCGCCACCATCGTCAACATCGCCAGCGACATCTGCCAGCAAGGCATCTGCAGCCCACAAGACCTGGAAACCGCGGTGACCCTGGGCCTGGGTTATCCCCTGGGCCCCTTGGCCATGGGCAACCGTTATGGTCCCACCAACATCCTGGAAGTGCTGTTCAACATGCAAACCGTTTATGGTGATCCACGTTACCGCCCTTCCCCGTGGCTGCGCCGCCGCGGCGCCATTGGTTTGAGCCTGATGCACGAGGAAGAATGAAACACCCCCGTCGGATGCTCACTTCGTGTAGCACCTTCCCCCCTCTAGGGGGCGACGCCTGCGGCCTGGCAAAGCCAGTTCCGCGGCGTCCGCTTGCAGTGGGGTCGCGAGTTGCGGGCTTCATGGCCGGCTCAACACCTCGAAAGAACTGACATGACTTGCTCCTTGAAAAGCACCAGCGACGGCAGCACCCTGGTGCTGACCCTGAGCAACCCCGAGTTCAAAAATGCGCTGGGTCCTGAAATTTATGCCGCCGGTGTGGAAGCCCTGAATGCCGCCGAGAACAACCCGGACATCCGCAGCGTGGTGATCACCGGCGAAGGCCCGACCTTTTGCGCCGGTGGCAACCTGCAGCGCCTGCTGGGCAACCGGCAGCAACCGGCCGAGGTACAGGCCCAAAGCATAGACAGCCTGCACAGCTGGATAGACTCGATACGCACCTTTCCCAAACCCGTGATTGCCGCGGTCGAAGGTGCGGCCGCAGGCGCCGGTTTTTCGCTGGCACTGGCCTGCGACTTCCTGGTCGCGGCGGACAACGCGATTTTTGTGATGGCTTACAGCAGCGTGGCGCTGTCCCCCGATGGCGGTGGCAGCTGGGCCTTGAGCCGCGCCTTGCCGCGCGCCCTGGTCACTGAACTGTTAATGTGTGGTGAACGCATAGGCACAGCGCGCTTGCATGCCTTCGGTCTGGTCAACCGCAGCGCCCCGGCAGGCAACGCACTCAACGAAGCCCTGAAACTGGCCGACATGCTCAATGCACGTGCACCCAATGCCCTGGCCAGCATCAAGGAACTGGTCAACGAGGCACCGACCAACACCTTGAGCCAGCAACTGGACGCCGAACGCGCGCATTTTGTGCGCAACCTGCACCACCGCAACGGTGGCGAAGGCATCACCGCGTTTCTCGAGAAACGCCCGCCGCTCTACAGCTGAGACGGAAGGGGCCGCAACACTGCGGCCTCGTGCGAGTGAGTTGCCCCGGGACACCGAGGCGACAGATGGGAACATCCCAAGCCGTCGCTGGCGCGACAATAGCCTTCTTCTGAGTCACACAAAAGACAGGTTATGGACGATCCCATTCTTACGATAGACGAAAGAGAAGCCATCAACGGTGGCCGCTGGTTTTCATCCCTATCACCCTCACTCAGGCACGACATACTTCGATGCGCTTTTGTTCAACGTTTCAAAGATGGCGCATTGATCTGCGCTCGCGGCGATCCACCGGAGCAATGGATTGCCTGTGCCAAGGGTGCGGTACGTGTGAGTTCGACCTCGATCTCGGGCAAACAAATCACCCTGACTTATGTGGAGCCCGGCATCTGGTTCGGCGATGTGGCGATCTTCGACGGCGACAGGCGCACACACGATGCCTACGCACACGGCGAAACCACCATCCTGTGTGTGGCCAAAGCCGACTTCAAGAAAATCCTGGCCTCGCATGTCGAGTTGTACGAAGCCATGCTGCGCCTGCATGCGCGCCGCATCCGTCAGCTCTACGGCCTGGTGGAAGACCTCAACACCTTGCCATTGCGGGCGCGGCTGGCCAAGCAGTTGTTACACCTGGTGCGCAGCTACGGCGTCAGCAGCCTGAGCGACGGACGCGAAGTACGCATCGGTCTGCAACTGGCGCAGGAAGAATTGGCGCAGTTGCTGGGCGCCTCGCGTCAGCGCGTGAACCAGGAGCTCAAGGCCATGGAGCGCGAGGACGCCATCCGTATCGAGCCGGGCGGCCTGGTGGTGCGCAACCGCGAAACATTGCTGCGAATTTCTGAAGCCGACCTGGAAAAATAAGCATGAGCAACTTTGAGCATTTCCTGGGCACCCGCGCGGTCTCGGGCCAGCATCTGTTTGATACCGAGGCCCTGAGTGCCTACCTGGCCAAAAACCTGCCCGGTTTTCAGGGCCCGCTGACGGTGGAAATGTTCAAGGGTGGTCAGTCCAACCCGACCTACAAGCTGATCACGCCGGCACGCGCCTACGTGATGCGGGCCAAGCCCGGGCCGGTGGCCAAACTTTTGCCCTCGGCGCACGCGGTTGAACGCGAGTTCAAGGTCATGACCGGCCTGCAGGGCACCGACGTGCCTGTGGCCAAGATGTATTGCCTGTGTGAAGACGAAGCCGTGATTGGCCGCGCCTTTTATGTGATGGAGTTTGTCGAAGGCCGGGTGCTCTGGGACCAGGCCCTGCCCGACATGACGCCTGCTCAGCGCGGCGAAATTTACCGCGAGATGAACCGCGTGATCGCGGCCTTGCACAAGCTCAAGTTTGCCGAGCGCGGCCTGGCCGACTACGGCAAACCCGGCAATTATTTCGAGCGACAGATCGGCCGCTGGAGCAAACAATATGTCGCCTCCATCACTGAAGCCATTCCCGAAATGGATGCCTTGATGGCCTGGTTGCCCGCCAACATTCCGGCCAGTGCACGCGATGCATCCATGGTCTCCATCGTGCATGGCGACTTCCGGCTCGACAACCTGATGTTCCACCCGACCGAGCCGCGTGTGTTAGCCGTGCTGGACTGGGAACTCTCGACCCTGGGTCATCCGCTGGCCGACTTCAGCTACCACTGCATGGCGTGGCATATTCCGCCCGGCGCTTTTCGCGGCATAGGCGGGCTTGATGTGGCCAGCCTGGGTATTCCGGAAGAAGCCGACTACATCCGCCTGTATTGCGACCGCACCGGGTTTGCCAGCCCGGAGCTGATCAAGGCCGACTGGAACTTTTACCTGGCCTACAACCTGTTTCGCCTTGCCGCGATTTTGCAAGGCATCGCCAAACGGGTCGAAGCCGGCACCGCAGCCAGCGCCCAGGCCGTCAGTTCGGCCAAAGGCGCGCCCGTGCTGGCCCGCATGGCCTGGGACTTCGCCCAAAAAAGCCAAAAGCAACACATCTGAGCAGCCCCCCTTTAACGACGCCCCACCCCAGGAGATATTGATGGACTTCAGCTACACCCCCAAGGTACAGGACATGCAGGCCCGCTTGCTGGCTTTCATGGACCAACATGTTTACCCGAACGAGGCGCGTTTCTTCCGGGAAATTGCCGAAAACCGCGCCAAGGGCAACGCCTGGATTCCCACCACCATCATTGAAGAGCTCAAACCCAAGGCCCGCGCAGCCGGTTTGTGGAATCTGTTTTTGCCACATTCGCCGCGTGCACCCGAAGGTTTGTCGAACCTGGAATACGCGCCGCTGTGCGAAATCATGGGGCGTGTGCCTTTTGCGCCGGAAATTTTCAACTGTTCGGCGCCCGACACCGGCAACATGGAAACCATCGCCCGTTACGGCTCCGAAGCCAACAAGGACCGCTGGCTCGAGCCTTTGCTCAAGGGAGAGATCCGTTCCGCCTTCCTGATGACCGAGCCCGAAGTCGCCTCATCGGACGCAACCAACATCCAGTGCAGCATCGTCCGTGACGGCGACGACTACGTGCTCAACGGCCTGAAATGGTGGTCGTCCGGCGCCGGTGACCCACGTTGCGCCATCTACATCGTCATGGGCAAAACCAACCCCGACGCCGGCCGCCATGAACAGCAGTCCATGATTCTGGTGCCGGCCAACACGCCGGGCATCACCGTGATCCGCCCCTTGACGGTGTTCGGTTACGACGACGCGCCACACGGCCACATGGAAGTGCGCCTGACCAATGTGCGTGTGCCGGTTGGCAACATGTTGCTGGGTGAAGGCCGCGGCTTTGAAATTGCCCAGGGCCGCCTTGGCCCCGGACGTATCCACCACTGCATGCGCAGCATCGGCATTGCCGAGCGTGCCCTGGAGTTGATGTGCAAACGCCTGAACACCCGTGTGGCCTTTGGCAAACCGGTGGCGCGCCAGTCGGTCTGGCACGAACGTATTGCCGATGCGCGCTGCATGATCGACCAGGCGCGTCTGCTGACGCTCAAGGCCGCCTACATGATGGACACCGTGGGCAACAAGGTCGCCAAGGCCGAAATTGCCATGATCAAGGTGGTGGCGCCCAACATGGCCTGCCAGATCATTGACTGGGCGATCCAGGCCCACGGCGGCGGCGGCGTGTCGGACGATTTCCCGCTGGCTTATGCCTACGCGCACCAGCGCACCTTGCGCCTGGCCGATGGCCCGGACGAAGTGCACCGCGCCTCGCTGGCCAAGCTGGAGCTGGCCAAACACCTGTTGATGCCCGGTGAAGTCGACATGCCGGTGACCCGCGGCGGTTGAGCCTGCGCGCCCACCGGGCGCTTTCAGCCACTATAAAAAGAGTAGCTGGTTGCACCCGTCCCGCCTGGGCTACAGCCTCTTTTTTCTTAAATTACAGAGGAATATCGGTCGTCAGGCCGGCCAGCGCGGCATCACAGGCGCTGGTGTAAATGATGGCCGCGTGTTGCAAGGTCGCCATGTCAGCCGGGCTGTATTGCATACGCAAATAAGCCTTGCCGCGCAGCAGCATCAGGAAAAAAGGCGTCTGCGCATCGGGGCCAGGCACAGGCCACTGCAACAGCAACTCGGCCAGGTTGCGGTCCAGCCAGGCCGTCGCATGGTCGCGTTGGTCTGCCAGCACCGCGTAACGCTCCCAGAACTCGGGCGCCAGGCTGCCCCAGCCCACTTCGGGGTACATCGCCAGCCAGCGCATTTCTTCGGGCAAGCGGGGATCGGCCGTGGTTTGTACGCGGTCGGTGTACACCGCATCAGCGCGTTTTTCCAGCGATTCCTTGAGCGGTCGGTTCATGATCAGCACCGCCACCTCCGGGTTGAGGCGCAAGTCCGCCCGGGCGCGCAAACTCCTGATCCTCGATGTAGTCGCGCGACGGCGGCCCGCTTTCCAGCTTCCAGGCCTTGTCACGGACTTTCCCCGTGAGCACAAAACCCGCTGTGCCGCCCGGGCTGGCGTAGCCAAACCCTTGCGTGTTGGCCCATTCCGACAGCGGCGACGCGGCCTCGGGAAGCTCCGCTTCCAGAGCGTCTGGTTCGCTTCGTACAAAGACCTTTTTCAAGCGTTCAAACATGATTCCGGCTTTTCTCTTAACGTGCAGCGACGATCATAGTTCCAAAGGTTTTCGCCATGTTTCAAGTTTATTCCTGGCCCACACCCAACGGCCACAAGGTCCACGTCATGCTCGAAGAGTGCGGCTTTCGCCTGGGGCGCGACTGGGAAGTGCTGCCCATCAATATAGGCGCGGGCGACCAGTTCCAGCCCGACTTCCTGGCGATCAGCCCGAACAACAAGATTCCAGCGCTGGTGGACCCTGACGGTCCCGACGGCAAACCATCGCCTTGTTTGAATCCGGCGCCATCCTGCTCTACCTGGCCGGCAAAACCGGCAAATTTTTGCCCAAAACCGATCGCCTGAAATTCCAGGTCTCGCAGTGGCTGATGTTCCAGATGGGCGGTGTCGGTCCCATGTTGGGTCAGGCGCATCACTTTCGTATGTACGCGCCCGAGAAAATCGGCTACGCCATAGACCGTTATTTCAACGAAGCCAAACGCCTGTACGGCGTGATGGACAAACAACTGGCCAGCAGCAAATTCATCGCCTGCAACCAGTACACGATTGCCGACATCGCCATCTTCCCCTGCCTGCGCAGCTGGGAAAACCAGGGCATCAACTGGGCCGATTACCCCCACTTGAAAAAATGGTTTGATCTGGTGGGTGCCCGTCCGGCGGTACAACGCGGCGTCAAGGTGCTGGCCGAGCTGCGCAAACCGGTGCGCAGCGACGCGGAGCGCGAGGTTCTGTTTGGCAAGACGCAGTACCAGAAACGCTGAAATTCAAAGAAAACAAGCCTCTAGCCCAAGAAGAGCGGACGTAACTAGCTCTTTAATTGATAGCAAAAAAAACAAGACCATCCGTCTACGTGCCGTCTGACGAAAACGGTGCAGCTTGAATCTTGATGAATAGATGCTGTAAATAGTCTATAGACAGCGCTCAAGTGGTCAAAGTTCGCGCTATAATAATTGACTAGTCGGAGTGTGGCGCAGTCTGGTAGCGCACCTGGTTTGGGACCAGGGGGTCCAAGGTTCGAATCCTTGTACTCCGACCATTGAATCCATTTAAAAAAGCTCACTCTGTGGGCTTTTTTTATATCTGTCCGTAGCTCAGTTGGATAGAGCATCAGCCTTCTAAGCTGAGGGTCGGGGGTTCGATCCCCTCCGGACAGGCCAGGCAACCGTGTCACGCGCAGGGTTTCTGCCGATCAAAACACTCTTTCTGTCCACGACCTTCGTCCAAGGCGCTTTTGCGCCTTACGCCGCAAGCGCGACCAAACCTATCTGCCTGAAAAACCTTCGTGATAAGCCCCGCAAAGCGCTTCACAATCGGAGGCACAAATTCAACAGGAGACCTCTATGGCCGTGAAGATTGTCAGACTGGGCACCACCAGAAGCAAAGATGAAGGTTTGCGCATAGGCACGGTGCGGCGTCCGCCGCGCGGTGTGCCCAAGACCGAATTCGCCTCGCAGGACTGGTATGACGTCTGGTACCCGAACCTTGCGCCCAGCGCGGAAACCATGAAGCTGGGCCAGGCCGTGGAGTCCGACAAGGACTGGGCGACCTTCAGCAAAAAATACCGCAGCGAGATGAACGAGGCCGACGCCAGCCGCAACCTGGACCTGCTGGCCGCCCTGTCCCATCACGCCAATTTCACCATGGGTTGCTATTGCGAAAACGAAGCGCGCTGCCATCGCTCGCTGTTGCGTGACCTGCTCAAAGAACGCGGCGCCCTGATCGGCTGAAGCATCAAAAAAGCCCCGAAGCGGAGACCGCATTCGGGGCTTGTTACATCAGGCCTGCGCCCGAAGCTTTTGGATCAGAGTTTCACGTATTCGTAGTCAAGCACGTTGGCATTGATGCCTCGGTCCGGCGGTGCGATCCAGCCGGCCATCTTGCCGGGCTCGGTGACCCGGTGCATCAGGCTGTGGATGAAGGTTTTGTCTTCATCGGTGGGCAGCCAGGCGTCTTTTTTCGCTTCAAATTCAGCCGCGCTGATCGGATGGCCTTGCGGGTCGGTATGGGCACCAGCCCAGGCGCCGACGCTGCGGCGAAAACGGGTGTTCGGCAGGTTCAGCTCAAAGTCGACACCGGCGCGTTTGATGCCCATGTTCCAGCGTGTCACGCCGACATTGCAATCCTTCACGTATTCCAGGCGCGTGATTTCGTTCATGCCGTTGCGGGTGGAGATGGTTTCGTTCTTCAAGCCGCCCTTCCCGTCCGGCACCTGGATAATCATCTCGCTGTCGACTTCGACGTGGTCGGCAAACTTGGCTTCATCGGGCCGGCCCTTGATGCCGTTGCTGAAGTAGTTGGCGGCATTGGATGAAGCCTCGGAGCCGAACAAGTCCAGCGAGGAGGTGAACCAGAAGTTCATGAATTTCTGGATGGTCGGCAGGTCGATCACACCGGCTTTGCGCAGGGTGTCCACGTTGTCGGTGTCCAGCTCTTTCATCACTTCCAGCGTGCGTTTGATGACACGGCCGATGCCGGTTTCGCCCACAAACATGTGGTGCGCTTCTTCGGTCAGCATAAAACGCGTGGTCCGTGCCAGCGGGTCAAAAGCGCTTTCGGCAAAACTCTTGAGCTGGAACTTGCCGTCACGGTCCGTGAAGTAAGTGAACATGAAAAAGCTCAGCCAGTTGTCCATGGGTTCGTTGAAGGTGCCCAGGATGCGCGGCTTGTCGGCGTCGCCGCTGTGGCGTGTGAGGAGCTCTTCGGCTTCTTCGCGGCCATCGCGGCCGAAGTGGGCGTGCAGCAAATAAACCATGGCCCAGAGGTGGCGGCCTTCCTCGACGTTGACCTGGAACAGGTTGCGCAAGTCATACAGCGAAGGCGCAGTGTGGCCCAGCAAGCGCTGCTGCTCGACCGAAGCCGGCTCGGTGTCACCCTGGGTCACGATCAGGCGGCGAAAAGCGCTACGGTATTCGCCCGGCACTTCCTGCCAGACGTCCTGGCCCATGTGGTCACCAAAACCGATCTTGCGGTTTTCTTCCTTGTCGGCGAGGAAAATGCCCCAGCGGTAATCAGGCATGGGCGTGTAGCCATAGCTGGCCCAGCCGGAGGCATCCACACCCACAGCGGTGCGCAAGTAAACCTCTTTGGCATTGAAATCGCTCGGCCCCATTTCGTCCCACCAGCTCATGAAGGCCGGTTGCCAGTGCTCAAGCGCACGTTGCAACTGGCGGTTTTCGCCGAGGTTGACGTTGTTGGGAATCAGGGCTTGAAGGTCGATGCTGCTCATGGTGTTTCCTTTTTCTGGGTTTGTCATTGCGGACTTGATCCGCAATCCATGTCACACAGCCCAATGGCTAGCGAGGCGTGGATGCCGGATTGAGTCCGGCATGACGGGAAAATACTATTTAGATGCGCTTCCAGTCGAATTTCGCTTTTTTGCCTGTGCCGAAAAGTTTCAGCGCACCGTCTTCACCGACCGCATTCGGCCGGATGAAAATCCAGTTCTGCCAGGCCGAGAGGCGGCCAAATACACGCGTCTCCATGGTCTCTTTGCCCGGGAAACGCAGCGAGGCTTCCATGCCGGTCATGGCGTCGGGCGACATGGAGGCACGCTCTTCCAGCATGATGCGAATCTCGTCGGCCCAGTCGATGTCGTCCGGCGTCAAGGTCACCAGGCCCAGTTCCAGGGCCTGGTCGGCGCGCAGCTTGCTGTCGCCGAGTTTTTCGAGCTGGCTGATGGTCGTGGCATCTTCGTAAAAACGGGTCTGCAACCGTGTCAAACCATTGACGGCCGGGAACCAGCCGAAGTTGGCGGGGCTCAGTTGCAGCGCAGGCGCAGCATCGGGCGAATCCGGCAGGTCCAGCATGTAGATGCGGTCGCAGGCCAGGGCCAGCTCATAAAAGGTACCGGCAAAACACGAGCCGCCATCCACCAGCGCGATCAGCGAGCGGCTGGTCACATCGATGCGGGCCAGCGTGCGGCGCAGCGCGCCCGTGGTTTCCTTGACCAGCCAATGGTCTTTGAGCTTGGCCAACACCTCGTCCATGCGAATCACCTGTCCGGCATCGCCTTGCGTACGGATCACCCAGGTGCCGACTTCGAGTTCATTGGTGCGCAGGTTCAGGATGGCGTCGTCGAGTTCGCGCTGCAGCTTGAGCGGGTACCAGTTGGCGCCGGCGGCTTCAATCGCTTCGGGTGTGGACTCAATTGCGGCAGCCGGCGCTTTGACCGTGATGGTGGCGATACGTGTGGCGCGATCCACCTGGGCATCGACCACGCTGTAGTGGTAGCCGGTATCGTCAATCAGCGCTTTCAAAGGCGTGAGTTCAATGCCTTTTGAGGCTGCAGCCCTGGTGGACTGGACGCGAAGCGCTTCGATTTCAGTAGCAAGCAAGGCGCCGAACTGTTGCGGCTTGGCGTAGGCGTCAATCAGTTTCCAGTCTTTGGCGCGGTCGGCACGCACACCTTCGCTGGTGGTGCAGAAAATGTCGGCCAGGTCGCGCCGTACCTTGCGTTTGTCGGTCACGCGGGTCAGGCCGCCGGTGCCAGGCAAGACACCCAGCAGTGGTACTTCCGGCAGGCTCACGGTGCTGGAGCGATCGTCGACCATGACGATGCGGTCGCAGGCCAGGGCCAGCTCATAACCGCCGCCGGCGCAGGCGCCGGTCACCGCGGCAATGGCTTTCAGGCCGTCGTGGCGCGAGGAGTCCTCCAGGCCGTTGCGGGTTTCGTTGGTGAATTTGCAGAAGTTGACCTTCCACCCGTGGGTGGACAAACCCAGCATGTAGATGTTGGCGCCCGAACACCAGATTTTTTCCTTACCGGATTCAAACACCACCACCTTGACGGCCGGGTGCTCAAAACGGACGCGGTTGATGGCGTCATGCAGCTCGATGTCCACCCCCAGGTCGTAGCTGTTGAGCTTGAGTTTGTAGCCGGGCTTGATGCCACCGTCTTCGTTGATGTCGAGTTTGAGGCGCGCGACATCGCCTTCGACGGTGAGCGTCCAGTGCTGGTACTTGGTCGGATGGGTGGCAAAACTCACGAGCTCGCGCTCCTGGCCTTCTATCACCTGTTTGAATAACAGCGGTTCAGTCATGGCGTTCATGGGGGTCTCCTGTGGGTATCAGTTGCTGGTCGCCTGGGGCACCGACCGTTTCAGGTCGGTCAGGCTCTGTTTAAGCGTGCGTGCCGCGGTGTCCACCACAGCATCGGCGCGTGCGTACAAGGCCTCGCGGCTGGCGAGGATGCGGCGCAAGTCTTCCATGGCTTCATTGGTCGCACCACGCGTGGTGTCGAAGGGCCGCATGTCGCCCTGCGCGACCACACGGGCCATGTGTTCTTCCGGGCTGGCTTTGAGCCAGACGCAATAAAAGCGACTTTGCAACAAGTCAAAGGTTTCGCGCTCGCTGACAATGCTGCCACCGGTGGTCATGACCACGCCGTCGGCATGGTCCTCGGCGATGCGGAACAGCGCGCGGCGCTCGTAGCGGCGGTAACCGGCCTGCCCGTGCAGCAACAAAATTTCGTTCATGCTGGTGCCGGCTTCGCGTTCGATCTCGCGGTCCAGCTCGACAAAAGGCACGCCGCGTTCGGTTGCCAGTTGCAGGCCCAGTGTCGATTTGCCGGCACCACGCAGACCGATCAGGGCGATGCGCCGCTCACGGCCCAGCGCTTCGCTCAGGCCGAAGGCACCGCCCAGCAAGGTATAGGCCTGGTCCAGCTGGCTGTCGTCCAGCCGGCCCAGCAGGCCGTGAACCCGGGCCAGCGCCGGACGCGGCGCATCCTGCAGCAGTTCAAGAATGGAGATGTTCAGGGCGCGGGCGGCCGCTTCCAGCGAGTTGATGGAGACATTGCCCTTGCCACTCTCCACGTCGGCCAGAAAACGCTCGCTCAGGCCCGAATCGGCGGCCAGCTGCTTGCGTGTCATGCCGCGACGGGCGCGCCAGGCACGTACCCGGCCGCCCAGCTCGGTCAGCGTTGCTTTTGCTTCCATTTCAGATATGACTTGCATCGGACACCACTTTTTTTGAAAAGTACTTGCGCTCTAACTGGATTGCAGTATACTTCACATCAATTCAATGTCAAGCAGTTTATTGCATCTTTTTTTGGAGATCCTTGATGAAACTCAAAATCCTGGTGGGTACCATGACCAGCACCGCTGACTATGTGGCACAGGCAATCCAGATGGATTGTGCCGATCTGGTCGATGATATTGAGGTGCAGCTGATGGACGGTTTGAACATTAGCGTCTTTGATGCACCGGCCGACGAAGATGCTGTATATCTCATTTGTACATCCACCTACGGCCAGGGCGATGTGCCCGACAATGCCCGCGCCTTGTACGACTCGCTGGACAGCCAGCCCAAGTTTCTGGGCCATGTACGTTACGGCGTGATCGCGCTGGGTGACCGCACTTACCAGCAGACCTTTGCCTTTGGCGGCAAAAAGTTCGACGAACGCCTGCAAGGCCTGGGCGCCCAGCGTATCGGCGAGATCTGGATTCACGATGCCAGCGCAGGCACCCTGCCCGAAACCGAAGGCGCCGCCTGGTGCCGCGAGTGGCTGGCCCTGGCTCTGGCCAGTTCTGCCAGCGCCGAAGCCACCACCTGACTTTTCACATAAAAATACTGCTCCAGCCCTTGCGCAGCGGGCGCAAGCAGCTATAAAAACGAGAGCATCTGGAGACCCCATGAATCTCAGCCGCGCCGATCATTCCATCAGCCCTCCTTTTGTCGACATTCCGCGCGACTACAACGCGGCCCATGATCTGCTGTCCCGCAATGCTAGCCGCAGCGACAAGATCGCGTTTATCGACGCCGTCAGTGGCGCCACGCTGACCTATGGTGAGCTGACCGAGCAATCGCACCGTTTTGCCAATGCCTTGCGTGCCCAGGGTTTTGCCCCCGAAAGCCGCATCCTGCTGGCCATGCTGGACACACCCGAATGGCCGGTGGCCTTCCTGGGCTGCATCCTGGCCGGTGTGGTGCCGGTGGCGGCCAACACCTTGCTGACCAGCAAGGATTTCGACTTCATGCTGCGCGACTCGCGCGCCCAGGGCCTGATCGTGTCCCAGGCCTTGTTGCCGGCTTTCGAGCCGCTGATGGGGCAGATTCCAACACTGCGCAGCGTGATCGTCGCCGGCGTCGAAAATTCAGCCGCCCATACCACGCTAGCCCAGATGCTGCGGGCGCAAGCAGCGACCCAAACCGTCGCAGATACCTGCGCCGACGACGCCTGTTTCTGGCTCTACTCCAGCGGCTCCACGGGCGCGCCCAAAGGCACGGTGCATTTGCACAGCCACCTGGTACAAACCGCCGAGCTCTATGGCCGCGGCGTGTTGGGCATCCAGGAATCTGACGTGGTTTACTCCGCGGCCAAGCTGTTTTTTGCCTATGGCCTGGGCAACGGCCTGACCTTTCCCATGAGTGTGGGCGCCACGGCCATCCTGCTGCCCGCGCGGCCGACACCGGCCGATGTGTTTGGCCTCTTGAAAAAATACCAGCCGACTATTTTTTACGGCGTGCCCACCTTGTACGCGGCCTTGCTGGCCGACCCGGCGCGTCCGCAACAGTCGGAACTCAAGCTGCGGGTCTGCACCAGCGCCGGCGAGGCCCTGCCCGCAGAGATCGGCAAAAAATGGACGGCACACTACGGCTGCGACATCCTCGACGGCATAGGCTCGACCGAAATGCTGCATATCTTCCTGAGCAACCGCCCCGGTGAGGTGCGTTACGGCAGCACCGGCAAGGCCGTGCCCGGCTATGCACTGCGCATCGTCGGCGACGACGGACGCGAATGCGGTGTGGGTGAGATCGGCGAGTTGCAGATCAGCGGCCCCAGCGCGGCACTGATGTACTGGAACAGCCGTGCCAAAACCAAGGCCACCTTTGCCGGCGAATGGACGCGCAGCGGCGACAAATACACGGTTGATGCCGACGGTTTTTACACCTACAGCGGCCGCAGCGACGACATGCTCAAGGTTGGCGGCATTTATGTCTCGCCTTTTGAAGTCGAAGCCTGCCTGATGACGCACCCGGCCGTTCTGGAAGTTGCCGTGATCGGTCTGGCGGACAGCGATGGCCTGATCAAACCCAAAGCCTGCGTGGTGCTCAAGGCCGGGCAAAACGCCTCGGTCGACGAACTCAAGGTGCATGTGAAGCAGCAACTGGCGCCCTACAAGTACCCGCGCTGGATTGAGTTTGTGTCCGAACTGCCGAAAACCGCCACCGGCAAGATACAACGCTTCAAATTGCGTCAGACGCAGGATTGAGCCAAAAACCTGGCAGAGAAATTGCTTTAAATATAAACAATTTAATCTTCAATCTCGGGTTTTTCACTAGGGTGTTTTCACCCGGCCACCGTTAGTATTCAGGGATTGCAGCGCTTTCATATTTCGCCTCAACCAGGAGTTTTTCCATGACCTCACGCCTTCCTTCACGCCGTTTGATCCTGAGCCAAAGTGCTGCCGTCATCGGTGCGGCATCCACCGGCTTGTTGCTTCCGCAAATCGTGCGGGCGCAGTCGAACAAGGTGCGTGTGGGTTTCATGCTGCCTTACACCGGCACGTTTGCGCAGCTCGGCGTCGCCATCGAAAACGGCTTTCGCATGGCCATCAATGAGCAAGGCGGCAAGCTGGGCGGCCGCGAGATTGAATACTTCAAGGTGGACGATGAGTCCGAGCCTTCCAAAGGCATCGAAAACGCCAACAAGCTGGTGCAGCGCGACAAGGTCGACGTGTTGATCGGCACCGTGCACTCGGGCGTGCAGATGGGCATCCAGAAAGTCGCCCGCGACTCCGGCGTGCTGAGCCTGATCCCCAACGCCGGCGTACACGCCGCCACCCGCGGCCTGTGTGCACCCAATGTCTTCCGCACCTCCTTCAGCAACTCCCAGCCGACCCTCGCGTTGGGCAAGGCCATGATGGACAAGGGCTTGAAGAAAACTGTCTGGATCACCTGGAAATATGCAGCTGGCGACGAGGCCTTCGAAGGTTTCAAGGAAAGCTACACCAAGGCCGGCGGCACCATCATCAAGGAACTGGGCCTGCCCTTCCCCAACGTCGAGTTCCAGGCCTTGCTGACCGAAATCGCCGCGCTCAAACCTGACGCCGTGGCCTGCTTCTTCGCCGGCGGCGGCGCGGCCAAGTTCATCCGCGACTACGCCGCGGCTGGCCTGAAGGACAAAATTCCGCTCTACGGCTCCGGCTTCCTCACGGAGGGTGTGCTGGAAGCTGCCGGCCCCGCCGCCGAAGGCATCATCACCACGATGCACTATGCCGACTCGCTGGACACACCACGCAACAACCAGTTCCGCCTGGCCTACGCCAAAGCCTACCGCTCGCAGCCCGACGTGTACGCCGTGCAGGGCTACGACACCGGCTTGCTGCTGGTTCAGGGTGCCAACGCCGTCAAAGGTGATTTGTCGAACAAGCCCACGCTGTACAAGGCCATGGAAGGCGCGACCATCGACAGCCCACGCGGCAAATGGACCATGAGCAAGGCGCACAACCCGGTGCAGGACATCTACCTGCGCCGCGTTGAAAAAGGCGACAACAAGGTGATCGGCGTGGCGGCGAAAGCGCTGGCCGACTCCGGCGCCGGCTGCAAGATGGGCTAATTTGTTGCACCCTGCAGACATGGGAGGTTCTCGGACCTCCCATTTTTTTGCTGCAGACCTTGCGTGCCTGTCTGACACCGCGTTTATCTTTTCTCCCGAACCCACAACGCCTCGATGGATCTAGCCAACTTTCTCATTCAGCTGCTCAACAGCGTGCAATACGGCCTGCTGCTGTTCATGCTGGCCGCCGGCCTGACGCTGATCTTCGGCATCATGGGCGTGGTCAACCTGGCGCACGGCAGCTTTTACATGCTGGGTGCTTACCTGGCCTGGTCACTCAGCGCCTATTTCGGCAGCCTGACCCTGGCCATCCTGGGCGGGGCCGTGCTGTCGGCGATTTTCGGGCTGGCGCTGGAGTGGCTGCTGTTTCGCCACTTCTACCAGCGCGACCACCTTGACCAGGTCTTGCTGACCTTCGGCCTGATCTACATCTTTGAAGAGTTGCGCTCCATCCTCTGGGGCGACGACGTGCATGGCGTGCCGATTCCGGAGCTGCTCAGCGCATCGATTCCGCTGACAGAAAACCTCTCCTACCCGGTCTACCGCCTGTTCATGTCCGGCGTCTGCCTGGCGCTGGCGGTGGGCCTGTATCTGCTGATTTCAAAAACCCGACTCGGCATGAAAATCCGTGCCGGCGCCTTCAACCGCGAGATGGCCGGCGCCCTGGGCATCAACATCAAGCTGATCCACGCCGTGGTGTTTGCGCTCGGCGTCAGCCTGGCAGCCGTGGCCGGCATGATCGCCGCGCCGATTGCCAGCGTCTACCCCAACATGGGTTCGCAAGTGCTCATCATGTGTTTTGTGGTGGTGGTGATTGGCGGCATCGGTTCGGTGCGCGGCGCCATGATCGCGGCCCTGCTGGTCGGTCTGGTCGATACCTTTGGCAAAGTGCTGCTGCCCTCCGTGGCGGGCATGCTGGTCTATATGTTGATGGCGGCCGTGCTTTTATGGAAGCCTGAAGGTTTGTTCAAACAATGAGCACGATGAAAGCCAATCTCGAAATCCTGCCGCGCGGCGTGCAGGTCACCCTGGTGCTGGGCCTGATCGCCCTGCTGGCCTTTCCTTTTGCCGGCACCGACTTCTACACCCAGATGGTCACGCGCATGATGATCATGGCCATCTTTGCGATGAGCCTGGATCTGCTGTTGGGCGTCACCGGCCTGGTGTCGCTGGGCCATGCGGCCTACTTCGGCCTGGCCGGTTATGCGCTGGCCTTTCTGATGCCGCAAGGCGAAGCGGTCAGTCTGTGGTGGACCTTGCCGCTGGCGGTGCTGGCCTCCGGGCTGGCGGCGCTGATCATTGGTTTCTTTGTCGTGCGTACCCACGGCATTTATTTCATCATGGTCACCATGGCGTTTGCGCAGATGGTGTTTTTCCTGTTTTTCGACAACAAGATCCTGGGCGGCTCCGATGGGCTGTACGTCAACTTCAAGCCCAGCATCGCGCTGTTCGGCTGGACACCGTTTGTCTGGTGGGACCTGGACAACAAGCTCACGCTGTATTACTTCACGCTGGCCGTGCTGCTGCTGGTATATGCCTTCTTGCGCCGCTTGCTGTGGAGCCCGTTCGGGCGCGCACTGGCCGGCATACGTATCAATGAACACCGTATGCGCGCCATGGGTTTCGGCACCTTCCGCTACAAACTCACAGCCTTCACCCTGGCCGGCGCGCTGGCCGGTCTGGCCGGTTATCTGTGGGGTACACAAACCGGCTACATCAACCCTGAACTCATGGGTTTTCACATGAGTGCACACGGCATCATGATGGTCATCCTGGGCGGTATGGGCAACTTTGCCGGTGCCATCGTTGGTGCGTTTGCCTTTGAGTACCTGCTGCATGTGTTCAAGGATTTGCCGCAAGTCGGCAATGTCAACCTCGGCAAACACTGGCAGTTGTGGATGGGTTTGTTCATCGTGCTGCTGGTGACGTTTGCGCCGCGCGGCATCCTCGGCTTGGTCGAGCGTTTTGGCAAGCGCCGGGGAGCGGGCAATGAGTGAAGTCCTTCTCTCTGCAAAGAACCTGACCAAACGTTTTGGCGGGCTGGCGGCAGTCAATGATGTGTCCGTGGACTTGAAGCGCAACCACATCCACGCCGTCATCGGTCCCAACGGCGCCGGCAAGTCCACGCTGACCAACCTGCTGTCCGGCGATTTGCCGCCAAGCTCGGGCTCGGTCAAACTCGGTGGCCAGGACGTCACCGGCTGGACCCCCGAGAAAATCTCGCGCCAGGGCCTGGGCCGGAGTTACCAAAAGACCAATATCTTTTTGCCCTTCACAGTGTGGGACAACGTCCGCCTGGCCGCGCAGTCGCGCCAGCCGCATGCCGCGCGCTGGCTCAGTCGCGCTACTGATTTTGTAGCTATCAACGCCCGTGCGACAAGAGCTCTCGAGCTTTCCGGTCTTGAAAACCGGAAGAATGCCATCGCCGGCACCACCAGCCACGGCGAGCAGCGCCAGCTTGAAATCGCAATGACGCTGGCAACCGGGCCGCAGGTGCTGCTGCTCGACGAACCGCTCGCCGGCATGGGCGTGGCCGAGGCCGAACGCATGGTCGCCCTGCTGCTGACGCTCAAGGCCGAACACGGCATCCTGCTGGTCGAGCACGACATGGACGCGGTGTTCACGCTGGCCGACCAGTTGACCGTCATGGTCAACGGCCAGGTCATCGCCAGCGGCACCCCCGCCCAAATTCGCGCCGACGCGGGCGTGCAGGCGGCCTACCTGGGCGAGGAACAGTGATGCCCCCACGCTTGTCACTTCGTGCACTACGCTGCCCCCCGAGGGGGCTGGCCTTGCTTGGGGCGGCCCGGCGCTGCGGCCGGCTGGAGACCTTATGAGCACGCTACTGATCGACGCAAAAAACCTCCACACCTATTACGGCGCCAGCCACATCCTGCGCGGCATCAATTTTTCCGTGGCGCGCGGCGAAACCATAGGGTTGATGGGCCGCAACGGCATGGGCAAAAGCACCTTGCTCAAAAGCATCATGGGCCTGGTCAAGCCGCGCTCCGGCAGCTTGGACATCATCGGCAAACCCATGTTGGGCCGGGCGCCGTATGAAATTTCGAAACTGGGCATTGCCTACGTGCCCGAAGGCCGTGGCATCTTCGGCAACCTCAGCGTGGTCGAAAACCTGAAGATGGCGGCGCGCGCCGGCACCCGTGGCCAGCGCGACTGGACTTACGACAGGGTGCTGGAGACGTTTCCACGCCTGAAAGAACGCCTGGGCCATGGCGGCCAGCAGCTCAGTGGTGGCGAGCAGCAGATGCTGACCATAGGCCGTGCGTTGATGACCAATCCCGATGTGCTGATCCTCGACGAAGCCACCGAAGGCCTGGCGCCGCTGATTGCGCGAGATATCTGGCGCATTTGCGGCGTGATCCGTGAAAGCGGCATCAGCAGCGTGATCGTCGACAAGAATTGGAAACACGTCACCCAGATCACCGACCGCAACATCATCCTGGTCAAGGGTGAAGTCGTCTTTGAAGGCAGCTCGGCCGAGTTACATGCGCGGCCCGAGTTGTTGACGCAATACCTGGGCGTCTAAACCCGGCTAACTCAACACACCGGCTGCACTGCGGCGCTGCTGCACAAAAGGCGGCAAGCCCTGCAGCAGTCGCCGGCCGTAACCGGTGTTCACCAGCCGCCGGTCGTAGCAATACACAAAGGCGCGGTCGGTTTCCGTACGGATGGCCCGTCCGGCCCATTGCGCCAACCGGATGGCCGTGGCCGGCACCACCAGTTCATTGAAGGGATCACGCCCCACGGAACGCAGCCACTCGGCACGCGCTTCGCCCACCGGATCGTCCGGTGGCGCAAACGGCAGCTTGGCAATAAACACGGACTCGCACAGCTGGCCCGGCAAATCCAGGCCTTCGCCAAAAGACTGCATGCCAAAAATCACCGAGGCCTGACCCGCTGCCACACGCTCACGATGGCGCCTGAGCAACACAGGACGTGGCAACTCCCCCTGCACCAAGACCTGCTCGCGCAAGCCACCATCCAAAGCCTCAACGGCCTGGCGCATCTGCTCGCGCGAGGTGAACAGGCACAAGGCGCCGTGTACCACCTGGGCCAGGTCCCCCAGCAAAGCCTGCACCATTTCGGCCGTGAAAGTATCGGCCTGCTTGGGATCGGCCCGGGTTTCCACCGTGACGAAACGTCCCTGGCTGGCATAGTCGAATGGGCTGGCGACTTCCAGCGCGCTCACGGCCGGATCGTTGTGCAGGCCGGACTCGCGCAGGTAAAAATCAAACTGCCCGCAGCTCGTGAGGGTGGCGGAGGTCACCACGGCCGAACGCACACGTGACCAGAAGTTGTGACGCAAGGTGCTACCCGGGAGGATAGGGCTGGCGTGCGCCTTGATGATCACCAGGCCACTGTCCATGCCGCCCTCGCCCATCTCGAAGGTGAACCATTTGGCCACGGGCGCGTTCTCCTGCTCGCCCTCGCCCTCGCCCTCGCCCTCGCCCTCGCTTTCGCGCAGCAGCAGCTGGGTGGTGGCATGCACCTGCTCCAGCCGCGGCGAGAGCATGCCCAACTGCGCGTACAGGGTGGACAGCCGGCGTGCCTCGCCGGGATCGTCCCGCATGGCCGCGCGCAAGGCTTTCGCGATGGTGTTGAGCACGGCCAGAAAACTTTCGGCCTGCACATCCACCAGGCGCAGCGGTTCGTCCAGCTCGGGGGGCAGGCTGCCGCGCGGCAGGCGTGCCCGCACCGGCCCGTGTTTGCCCCGCGCGTCCTTGAAGGCCTGGCCGTAGAGGTCCATCACCAACCGGCTGATGTCCAGCAGGCCCTGGCGCAGTTGCGCGGCAAACCGGGGCACGTCCGCGGCTTCGGAGACGGTCATGAGTCCGCCTATGCGGCGCGCCCGCGTCGCCAGCGTGTCCAGCCAGGTGCTGCGGCTCAAATCCATGGATGCGGAAAACTGGTCCAGCGCAACGGCCGGCAGGTGATGGGCTTCATCCAGCACCAGCAGGCAGTTGTCCAGATCGGGCAACAGCCGCGAACCCAGCGAAGACATCAGCAAATCGTGGTTGGCCACAATCACTTGCGCACCCACCAGCTCCTTGCGTTTGTCGTAATAGGTGCACTGGCCGTACACCGGACAATGTTTGCCGGTGCATGAACTGGACTCGGCGGCCACCGATGACCAGAAGTCGGCCTCGGGCGGCTGGGCCAGGTTGTCGCGGTCGCCGTCCCAGGCGCCATTGGCGAGGTCGCGCACCAGCACGGCATAAAAGCTGCTGCGGGCCTCGGTCACATGTTGCGGCGCGGCAGCGGCCAAGTCGTCGGCAAACAGGTCGTCGTCTCCGCCCTCCTCCGCCGTGCCGGCCTGGCGCGACAGCTTGAGCTTGCAGACATAACGCCCCCGCCCTTTGGCCAGGCCGAACAGGAAGGGCTGCGGCAGCATGGCCGCCAGCGCCGGCAAGTCCTTGCTCACCAACTGCTCCTGCAACGCCACCGTGGCGGTGGAGATCAACACCCGGGTGTTGCGCGCCAGGGCCGCCGCGATGGCGGGCGCGCAATAGGCCAGCGACTTGCCGACACCCGTGCCGGCCTGGATGACGGCAATCGCACGCACGGGCTCGTCGCCGTCGTCTTCGGTTTTGCCCAGCGTGGCGGCGCCAAAGGTCTGCGCCACCTTTTCGGCCATCAAGCGCTGGCCGGGCCTGTCCCGAAAGGTATCGGACGCGCCCACCGCGTGGTCGAAGGCGGCAAGCGCCAACCGGGAAATCTCGTCAGGAAGCATGGATAGGGAGGAAAAAGCCGCGATCGCGGCATGAGATTGGAAAACATCCTGCGCACCGGCGTACACCGGGCCCGGATATGAAAAATTCAAAGAAGTGGCCGCAACTCGCGTGCCGCATCCAGCAACAGCGGCAGCAGATCGCGCTGCATGGCTTGCGCCGTCAGACGCTGCGGCGAAGCCACCACGTTGAGCGCCGCCACCGTCTTGCCCTGCATGTTGCGCAGCGGGACAGCCAGCGCATGCACGCCCAGCTCGTGCTCCTCCACCGCCAGGCTGAAGTCGTCCGCCCTGACCTGCTCGATCGCGGCGCGAAATTGTTTGAGGTCTATGGTGGTGCGGGTGGTCAGGCGCGGCAGCAGACGGCCCTTGAGCCATTGCGTGAAAGCAGTTTTGGGCTGGGCCGCCAGCAACACGCGTCCGGTCGACGTGGCATGGGCCGGCAGCCGGGCGCCCAGGTGCAGGCCGTAGGCCAGCACCCGCACGGCACCGGCGGAGGAGTTTTTCCACTCGTAGCCGCTGCGCCCGACAATCACCACCTCATCCCCGTCCAGCACACCGGCTGAAAACGACTCCTGGGTCTGCGCCGCCAGCCGGTTCAGGGTCGGCTGGATGGCGCGCGGCAAACGCGCCGACGCCAGATAACTGCCCGAAAATCGCAACACCTTTGGCGCCAGCCAGAAGTAGCTGCCGTCGGTTTCAAGGTAACCCAGGTGCGCCAGGGTCAGCAGGTGCCGGCGCGCGGCCGCGCGGGTGATGCCGGCACGTTCCGCGGCCAAGGTTGCATTCAGGCGCTGACGCTGGGTGTCAAAACTTTCCAGCACGGCCATGCCTTTGGCCATGCCTTCAATCATGTCGGCCTTGGCAATGGGTTTGTTCGTCTGCAGTTCGCCGGAGGTCCGGGCGGAGGGTGTGCGTGGTGTGGATGGGGCGCTCATTGCGCGATCATCGCACAATTGCCCCGCACATCGTGCAAAGCCCGACCCCGGCCGCTGCAAGCATCTAGCCACCGGCCAGTCCAACGCATACGCTTGAATCTCGACAAAATTTCAACGTGATCAGCGGAGACAGACATGCGTGTACAAGTGGCAATTGTGGGTGGTGGACCGGCCGGACATTTGCTGGGCCAACTGCTTTACAAGGCGGGGATTGATGCGGTGGTGCTGGAGCAACGCAGCCAGGACTATGTGCTCGGTCGCATCCGCGCCGGCGTGCTGGAACAAGGCACGGCCGATCTGCTCGATGAAGTCGGTGTCGGTGCGCGCCTGCACCGCGAAGGCCTGGTGCACGGCGGTGTGGCCCTGGGTTTTGGCGGTGCGCACCACCGCATTGACCTGCACAAACTCACCGGCAAAAACGTCACGGTCTACGGCCAGACCGAAGTCACCAAAGACCTGATGGAGGCCAGGGCCGCCGCCGGCCTCACCACCATTTATGAAGCTGAAAACGTCACCCTGCACGACTTCGACACGCCGCAGCCCAAGGTGCGTTACACCAAGAACGGCGCCACGCATGAAGTGCTGTGCGACTTCATCGCCGGCTGCGACGGTTACCACGGTGTCAGCCGCGCCAGCGTGCCGGCCGACGCGTTGCGCACCTTCGAGAAGGTCTATCCTTTCGGTTGGCTGGGTGTGTTGTCGGAAACGCCGCCAGTGTCGGAAGAACTGATTTACGCCAACCACGAACGCGGCTTTGCCTTGTGCAGCATGCGCAGCCACACCCGCAGCCGTTATTACGTGCAGTGTTCGCTCGATGACAAGGTGGAAAATTGGAGCGATACCGCTTTCTGGGACGAGTTACGCCGCCGCCTCGCCCCCGAAGTGGCTGAAACCCTGGTCACCGGCCCATCGATTGAAAAAAGCATTGCGCCGCTGCGCAGTTTTGTGGCCGAACCCATGCGTTTTGGTCGCCTGTTCCTGGCCGGCGACGCGGCCCACATCGTGCCGCCCACAGGCGCCAAGGGCCTGAACCTGGCGGTCAGCGATGTTCGTTACCTGTCCCGCGCGTTCGCCGAGTTTTACGGCGGCAGCGAAGCCGGCATCAACAACTACTCCGATACCTGTTTGCGCCGGGTCTGGAAGGCGGTGCGTTTCTCGTGGTGGTTCACCTCGTTGATGCACAAATTCCCCGACGACACCGGCTTCGGCCCGAAAATCCAGGCGGCCGAACTGGACTACCTGATCCATTCAGAAGCCGGCTCGACAGCGCTGGCGGAAAACTATGTGGGCTTGCCCTATTGAGTTGCGGCGGCCGGTTGACTTGTCATTGCGGGCTTGACCCGCCATCCATGCTGGCGCACAGAGACTGTGGGTTGATGCGGCATGGATCCCGGATTCCCGGATCAAGTCCGGGACAGGTTCAGTCCGGGATGACAAACCTCACGCGCCGCGATCTGCCTCATGAACCAGCAAGTCCCCCGGCTGGCAATCCAGAAATTCGCAAATTTTGAGCAAGGTGTCAAAACGCACACCCTTGACCTTGCCTTGCTTGAGCAAAGACATGTTGGCTTCGGTGATGCCGACATACGCCGCCAAATCTTTGGACCTGGCCTTGCGCTGCGCAAGCATCACGTCGAGTTTGACGACGATGGACACGGGCGTTGGGATTTAAACGAACTGCGCGTTTTCTTCGGCCAGCGCCACGGCCTTGGCCATCACGGCGGCGATCTGCCACACCATGCCGGCAAACAGCAGGGTCAGCAACTCGTTGCTGCCCAGGGCCATCGCCAGTGAACGTTCGCCACCCGGTGCACTGGCCGTCAGCACCACGCTGATCAGCAAGGACATAAGCAAACCTGTCACCACCGAAGCAAATATGCCGGCAGCAAAACCGCGCAGGCAACGCACGGTGCGCACGCTGAAATATTCCGCCTGCGAGAAGCCTGCAAAGCAGCGCATCGCACACACCAGGCCGTAAGACGCGCAACACACGGGCAGCATGCCCAGCGCCACGGCGAGGCAGCGTTGCAGCAAGGTCACGTCCAGCGTGGCGACCTGCAACAGCGACAAGGTCACGCCGGAGCGCAGCAGCAAACTCTCGGTCGACAGGGTCACCAGTTGGTAGAACACGGCCAGCGGCAGGCTCACCGCCAGCAGGGAGCAGGCCCAGGCAAAGACGCTGCTCATGCGCTGCACTTCGGGGCCCGACAAAGCCGCAGCCGTCAATCTGTTCTTCATGGAAACACCCCTTTCTGGAGGGTTGGAGTATCTCGCAATAATTATCTTAAAACAATAATTATTTTCTGTTTTATATTTATTTTTTCAAATTACTAAGGAATCCAGGCCAGACACCTAGCGGACTCGCCAGTGCCTGGCTGGCTGAAAAAGTCTGTTAAGGTCAATGGCCGCTGCCCGTCCTCCCTCCTCTTACCGACGACCACCGATGACCTCTACCGCTGCATTCAAACCGCTCCAAGGTGTACGTATCCTGAGCCTGGCGCTCAACCTGCCCGGCCCTGCCGCGCTGATGCGTTGCCGGCAGATGGGCGCCACTTGTATCAAGCTGGAGCCGCCGCCGCACAAGGACGCCCCGCCAGGCGCCTCGGGCGACCCCATGGGCCAATACAACCCGGCGGCCTATGCCGCGCTGCACGAAGGCGTGCGTGTGAGCGTGGCCGACCTGAAGACCGACGAGGGCCAGCAAACCCTGCACCGCGCGCTGAGCAAAACCGATGTCTTACTCACCTCTTTTCGCCCTTCCGCACTGGTCAAGCTGGGCTTGAGCTGGCCGGCGCTGCACCACCGTTATCCGGCGTTGAGTCAGGTCGCCATCGTTGGCGCGCCCGGTGAAGCGGGTGAAGAACCCGGCCACGACCTGACCTACATGGCCGACAACGACCTGGTGACCGGGCTGGCGCTACCGCCCACCCTGTATGCCGACATGGGCGGCTCGGTGATGGCCAGCGAAGCGGTGTTGCAAGCCGTGATCCACCAGCGCCAGCCGTATGCGGGCACGGGAGACCCGCATCCGCAAGGCGTGTTTCTGGAGGTGGCCCTGTCCAGCGCCGCCCGCTACCTGGGCCTGCCCCGCGCCTGGGGCCTGACCACACCCGGCGGCGCCGTCGGCGGCGGTCATGCCGGCTACCGCGTTTATCCCTGCCAGGACGGCCGCGTCGCCGTGGCCGCGCTGGAGCCGCATTTTGCGGCCAGCCTGTGCGCCGCGGCCGGCGTCGAGCTGTCCTCCCTGAAAGCCATGTTTGCCCCCGCCACCCACCAGGCCATCGCCGCCTTTTTGTTGACGCAAACCCGCCGGCAACTCGACCAATTGGCGGTGAACAAAGACATTCCGCTGCACACACTGGCCGAGGCCTAAGCGTTTGGGCCTTGCCTTTCTCAACTGGGCGGATCCTTCCTCCCGCGTCCGTTCTCGGGGCGGCGTGACAAGCCCGACAGGCCAGCGCCCCTCACCCTCACGACAGAAAAATCAAGCCATGAGAAAACAGGGAAGCATCGTGCGCTGGGATGCGGCGCGCGGATTCGGCTTCATTCGCAGCCCAGCGAGCAGCGCCGATATTTTTGTTCACACACGCGATTGCCGCGGCCTCGCGCTGCAGGAAGGCATGACCGTGAGTTTTGAGGAAATCCACGTCGGGGGCAAAGGGCCGCGTGCAACAGCCGTGCAATCGGCAATACACGCGCCGCGTGCGGGCGCGCCACCGATTGAGCGGCGCAGCCGCAACACCCCCGTCGCCCAGCAACGCGCATCGCGGCGTCCAGCCGCGCCGGCCACGGCCACGCCTATCCTGCCCGCCCTGCTGCTGATGCTCGCGTGGGCCGGACTGATCGCCTGGGGCATCTGGAGCCGACGCTTGCCGATGGCGACACCGTTGATCGCCCTGCTGCTGAACTTGGCGACCTTTTTTGTTTACTGGCTCGACAAGTACGCGGCGCAAAAAGGCCAGTGGCGCACCGCCGAAAACACGCTGCACCTGTTCAGCCTGCTGGGCGGCTGGCCGGGCGCCTGGTTCGCCCAGCAGGTCCTTCGGCACAAGTCGAGCAAGGCGTCTTTCCGTGCGGCCTACCGGGCCACCGTGGGGCTGCATGGCCTCGCCTTGACGGGCTGGCTGTTTCGTGAACACCTGCCGAACCTGTCTAAATTGCTACCAAATTTATAGCTGCCTGCGCCCACCTCTCAAGGGCTAGAGACTTATTTAACTCAAAATCCAGAGAAGAACCCGGCTGGGGCTCAACGCGCTGAGGGCTAAGGCGCAGGCACAATACACGGCAATTGACACAGACAGGGAGAAAAATGCGCTTGCAAACAACGGTGCTTGGCGCCGGGGTCATTCAGGGCCTGATTTTCTGGTGGTTGTGGCACGCCCTCAAACTCGGGCATTGGCCAGCCACCGAGCCGCTTGCGTACACGGCCCTTTTGTACGCCGCCTTCGCCGTGCCACTGGTGATCTATTGCCTGCAAGGCATAGCCCGTTTTCCGGCATGGCTGCGGCGTGCCGCGGCGCTGGCCTACCTTGTGGTGTACGCTGCGCTGGGTGCTTATGCGGCCTGGGCGTCGGGTGCGACCGGCCGCCAAACCGGCCTCGAACCCGCCAACGTACTGGCCGCCCTTGTTCTGGGTTTTGTCAGCCTGAGTTTGCTCTGCGGTTTTGACGTGGCGCTACGCCGCTGGAACTACGCCAGGCTCTTCAACTACACATGGCGCAATGGCATCCTGCTGGTGACCGCCGCAGCCATGACCGGTGCCGCCTGGCTGGTGCTGTTTGCCGGCGCCAGCCTGATGGCGCTGATCGGGGTCAAGCAGATCAAGGACCTCATCACCGAGCCGGCCTTTATCTTTCCGGTGACCAGCCTGGTGTTTGCCGCCGCTTTTTCACTCGGGCTGGCCCGCGCCGCCATGGCCGAGTCGATACGCCGATTCTGGCTCTCGATTTCGTCGTGGCTGTTGCCTCTGGTTCTGTTTTTTGGCGTGTTGTGGGCGGCGGCTGTGCCCTTCACCGGGCTTGATCCCTTGTTCAAGACCAAAAGCGCAGCGCTCATCATGCTGTGGTTTGCCGCGCTGGCAGTGAAGTTTTCCAACTGCGCCTACCAGGACGGTGAGATTTCATCGCCTTACCCGCCCTGGCTTGCCCGCGCCACACAAGCGGCCTGGTTAAGCTTGTTGCCCGTGGTCGCCATCGCCTGGTGGGCCCTTGGTTTGCGTGTAGCGCAGCATGGCCTGTCGGAGCAGCGCCTTTGGGCGGGGCTGGTAGCCGCCATCGCAGCCATTTATGCCGTGGGTTACGCCTTGTCGTGGCTGAAGGCAGAGCGCTGGATTGCCAGCATCGCCCGGACCAACATCGTCGCGGCCATCGTTTTATGCCTGGGCTTGCTGGCCTTCCTGACGCCTCTGGCCGACATCCAGCGGCTCGCGGTGTCCTTTCATGTCCGGCATGTGACGGCCGCCCATGGTGCGATCGAGCCCGACTGGAACTACCTGCGCTGGCGCTCGGGCCGGTTTGGCCGCGAAGCACTGCAAGGCATCGCCGCAAGCACGGACGGCCCCACCGATGGCAAGTGGCAGAAACAGGCGACGAGCATGCTGGCGCAAACCCGCCCCTTCGAGACTGCACCGACGGTGGTGAGCGAAGCCTACGTTCAGGAAAAGCTGCGCGTGTTTCCCAGGCAGCAGATGCTGCCGGCGTCATTCCTCAAACATGTGCAGGCATCGAAACAGGACTGGATGTTCAGCAAATGCCTGGAAGCCAGCGCCAGCTGTGTCGTCTGGCTGGGTGACTTGAATAACGATGGTCAGAACGAACTCCTGCTGTTCAATTCCGAGCGGCAGATGCATGGCACGGTGTTTACACAGTCCAACGACACGTGGAAACAGGCAGGCAACTTCTCCTCCCGAGGATCGGATGGCAAGTTCGACAGTGCCAGGCTGGAAGATGCCCACATTGCCCAACCCGACTGGAGCGATCTGGTGGTGGACGGAAAACGCCTCCGGCTCCAGCTGAATCAGCAATAAGCACCAAATAAGCCTCCAGCCCTTGCCCCACGGGCGCAAGCAGCTCCCAAAACAATAGCGACTTCGAGGTGAGGCAACGGGCCCTGGCCGCGCTAAAACTCAACCAGGCTGAAATTGCCCTTGGCTACGCCGCAGTCCGGGCAACTCCAGCTGTCCGGAACCTCGGCCCAAGGCGTGCCGGCGGCGATGCCATCCTCAGGCCGGCTGGTGGCTTCGTCGTAGACAAAGCCGCAGACGAGACAAATCCAGGTCGTCAGGTCATTGCGGCTCTATGCCCAGGTCGCGAATACGCTTGGTGATGATGTCGAACTCGGCCTTGTAGTTGGCCTGAGCCTGTTCAGGCGTGCTCACCTGCATCTCGAAGCCGCGGTCTACGAGCTGGTTGCGCACCTCCGCGCTGTTGGCAATCGCGCGGATTTCCGTGGCCAGCCGCTGCACGATGGGCGCCGGCGTCTTGACCGGCACCAGGACCGCCATCCAGACGCTGGTGTCGTACAGCGGGTCTGTGAAGCCCAGCTCACGCAGCGTGGGCACGTTGGGCAAGGCGCTGGAGCGCTCTCGGCCCATCATCGCGAGCGGCACAATCTTGCCCGCGGCGACCTGCTGCTTGGCCGTCGCCACGCTGGTCAGGCCAATGCTGACGGTGTGGCCCATCAGGTCCTGCACCACCGGCCCTTCGCCGCGCTGCGGCACATGCACCATCTGCGCCTTCAGGTTCCGGTTCAGCGCCTCGCCAGCCAGGTGACCCAGGCCGCCTATACCCCAGGAGCCGTAGCTGAACTTGGCGGCCGGCACGGCCAGCTTGCGGAAGTCCTCGAAGTTCTTCACACCCAGCTCGGTGTTGGCTGAAATCAGCGCCGGGCTGCGCAGGATTTGCGCCACAAAGGCCAGGTCTTTTTGGGGGTCATAAGGCAGTGTCTTGAACAGCGCCACGTTGTTCACCAGCGGATCATTGATGGTGAACAAAACGGTATAACCATCCGGTTCCGCCTTGGCCACGTCGGCCACGCCAATGGCGCCGGCTGCGCCTGATTTGTTGTCCACCAGCACAGGCTGGCCCCATCGCCTGGACAAACGTTCACCGATCAACCGGGCCACAAAATCGGTGGCACCGCCCGCCGGGTAAGGTACAACGAGGCGAATCGGCTTGCTGGGGTAGGCCTGCCCCGCGCCTGCCGCCGGGACTTGTGCCAGGGCCACGCCGGCGGCACCTGCAAACAAGGCGGCCAAGGCAATTTTCTTCAGGGTCCGGGCGATAAAAATACGACGCATGTTTTGTCTCCTGGGGTTTGTTATTTGAAAGCGTTCTGGAAAAGTCAGGCTGCGGCCGCTTCATCGGCCACACGCTGCGCCAGCAGGCGGCGAAACTGCATCAGGGCCGAGTCCATGGCCAGCGGCAGCATGGGTGCGCCGGGTTTGAGCAGCATGTTGCGGTGCTGGGCGGTGATCATGTCGCGGTCTTCGTTGAAGGCGGCGATCAGGCTGGCGAAGATACCCTCGGTCACCGAGGTATCGCCCTGGTCGGCCGGATGTGACTGCTGGAAGAAGTAATGCGTGCTGGTCTCGGTCTCCGGCGTCAGGGTCTGGCAGCTGTGCAGGCGCACGGCATTGCGCATGTCGTCGGGGGCGTCCGTCACCGGCCGGCCGCCGGAATGCATCAGCAGCGTGCCAGGCAACTGGAACTCGTAGATGAACCAGCGGTCCACCGCCGAATCAAAGTTGCGCATCTTGCGGTAATACGGCGGCGGCGGCACGTTGGCGACACGGCGTGTGACCTTGATGCCCTGCTGACCGGGGCCGTCTATCTTCTCGATGGTCGGGGTGGCCTGGGCAATGGCCGTGCTGCCGCCCAGCGTTTTTTCGTGCACATAACTCAGGTGCGAAAAATCCAGCAGGTTGTCGCAGATCAGCAGGTAAGGCGTGTCGTAATGCATGTAACCAGGCTGGTGCACCCAGCCCGGATGGTCGCAGGAGAAGTTGTCCGGCAACAGCGCGCGATCGGCCTTGGCCGGCTCGCCCATCCAGACAAAAACCCAGCGGTTGTGCGAGACCACCGGGTAAGTCTTGACCCGCGCCTTTTCCGGCACGATGGGAATACCGGGCGCGTCCACGCAGCGGCCTGTGGCATCGAACTTCAGTCCGTGGTAGCCGCAGCGCACGCAGTCCCCTTCCCTGCGCCCCTTGGACAGCGGTGCCAGGCGGTGGCAGCAGCGATCCTCCATCGCGGCGAGCGCTCCGCTTTCGGTACGCAGCACCAGGATGGGCTCATTGAGCACGGTGCGGGTGAACAGCTCGCCCGACGCGGCAGCGGGAATGTCGTGATCCCAGGCGATCACGTACCAACAGTTTCGTAGCCACATGTTTTTTGTCTC
The DNA here is from genome assembly GCF_033446725.1 of Polaromonas potterensis. Classification (NCBI taxonomy): domain Bacteria; kingdom Pseudomonadati; phylum Pseudomonadota; class Betaproteobacteria; order Burkholderiales; family Comamonadaceae; genus Polaromonas; species Polaromonas potterensis. The sequence continues at coordinate 150,757 of NZ_JAWQLX010000002.1, forward strand.
CTGCGGGTTCTTGGACCCGGGTTGATACAGGAGTCATGGTGCAGGGGGCCGCGCAGGCGCTTGTCCCCCTCATGGGGGACAAGTAGGGTTTTTCGGTCGGCCGGAAAGCCCGGGGCTGTTTTAGCGAACCAGCGCGGCCAACTGCAGGCGGCTCGCCGTGATGCCACGACCGGCGAACTTGGCGTAGGCACGTTTACGCAGCGTGATCACCGTGGAAGGCGCCACGCCCAGCTCGGCCGCGATGCCGTCCGCGCTGATGCCGCAGGCAATATGCGCGCAAACGGCCAGCTCACGCGGGGACAACTCGGGTGCTTTGCGGCGGAGGATGATCTCGGCCGTGGCGATGCGTGACGCCAGCGCCTGTCCTTCGGCTTGCACCGGTCCGCTGCGCAATACACCCCTGTGGGTTTGCCTGAGCAGCGGCGCCACGCCCAGCAGCCGCTGGATTTCGCAAGGCTGGAACGGGCCTTGTGTATTGTCGCGGTACAGGTTGATGGCGTAGGCCGAACCCGGCGTTGGTGAGTAGAAAAAACTCAGGCGGTCGGCCAGGTTGGCACGGTCGTAGATGTCGATGCGCCAGGAGTCCACAAGAATGTCATCGGCACTGAAATGCAGGGCCGTGACCGGCGTCGAGGCACTGTGGCTGCGGTTCAGGTGCTGGGCAATCTGGGTGCCTTGGTCTACGCGCCAGAAGTGTTTGCGGTAGCGCGAGAAGCAGTCGGCCGTGACTTGGCTCAGTTGCCGGTTGCTGGCATGGCCTTCCACCAGCGCAGGGGCGGCCACACCGCCCTGGTTGACGTACTCGACCAGGGACAGGTAATCCACCGGCATCATGGCGTTTAAAAAATCCAGCATCTTGGCCGCGGGCTCGTCGTTGTGCGGAGCGTCCAGCAACAGGGCCACCGAGCTTGCAGGCAGCGCCTGAGAGCTTGATGCAGCGTCGATATGCCATGTTTCCAACATGGCCGGATGATAGGACTTTTAGGCGCCTGCCGTTACCGCGTAAACACTGGTTTCACATCCTCAGGCGCAGCGCCGTCGAGCCAGCAACAACATCGCCGTCCCGAGCAACAAAGCGCCCACACCTTGTCGCGCGCTCAGGGGTTCAGCCAACCACCACGCGGCTGCCAGGGCCGCCACCAACGGCTCAATCAGCGTACCCACCACGGTCGCCGTCGGTGACAGGCGGCGCGCGCCCCAGGCAAAAGCCAGGTAGGCGATCGAGGCGGTGGCCACGCCGGTGTACGCCACCTGCAGCCAGGCGGTGCTGCCCTGCGGCCAGCTCAAGCCTTGTGTACTGGCCAGGACCAGCATCAGCAGCGCCGCTACCGCCATGCTCCAGGCCGAGGCGCTGACCGCCGGCACATGCGCCGGCATGCGGGCGTTGCCCAGCACCACCAGCGAATACAAGGCCGCCGAGGCGAACGACCACAACAGGCCGGCCACGTAGTCGGGCGGCAAGGCCAGGGCCTGTGTTGGGACCACGATCAAGGCGACACCCAGCAGCGCCAGCGTCAAGGCCGCGAGCAGTCGACCATTGGCGCGTTCATACCCACGCAGCACCGACAGCAGCGCCACCACCACCGGCGCGCAGCAAATCGAAATGACGGTGGGCAAGGCCGCGCCTATGTAGCTAACCCCCATGAACCAGCAAGTGACGTTCATGGCCATGGCCAGGCCTGTACCCACAATCAGCGCCCGCTCGCGCCAGGGCAAATGCCGCCAACGGCCGGTGGCGGGTGTCCTCGTACGTTGCCGACAATGCCACCACCAGAGCAGCGGCAAGCCCAGCGCAAACCGCGCCAGCGACAGACTGAACGGCGTCATGCCGCCGGCCATCACAGCTTGGGCGACCAGCGCGCCCACTCCCCACAAGACGCCCGCAAGCAGGACGCCACCCCAGGCCAGAGCGGCCGATGTTCGGGTATTCATACAAATATCTCCCTCCGTGTGCCTGCCGCAAGGCTGTGTTGCCAGAAGAAAGAAAAGGCAGGCAGGCGCGTCAACTCATGGCTGCACGCTGATGTTCTTCATCCGTAGAAGAACAGGCGCAGCCGCATGGCGCAGCCCGGCATCAAGCCGGGTGCATTACAGAGCGACGGATGGAGGGGAAAGCTGGAGATGCATGGCAGCATCATAACCAGGGCCACAAGCATGCGGGCTTGGTTCAAACCGTTGGCCGCGCAGAGCGCTGGTGTCGTGGCAAGCATCAGCAGGCGAATGCGGACTTGCTCGATGGCGTATGCGGCCCAGGTCTTGTCCCGGTTTACGGTTCGCTGCCGGGCGTATCATGACTTTTACGTGTCTAAACAATGACTCATTGCGGGTTCGCGGGTCATCAATCGCAGAGTATTGAGGGAATCGTTTGTTGCCAATACGCCAAGATCGCAAAATCAGTTTCATCGGCGGGATCATCCTGCTGGTGGCCACTCTGGCGGCAGGTATTTCCGTCTACGTCGTGATGCAGCGACAAGCAGAGACCGCACTCAGCAGAAACCTTCAGGCATCACTGCAGAGCAATGTACGTTTGCTTGAAGACCAGATCAATCGGGCACTGACCGACACGCGGACAGTGACTAACCGTCCTTACCTGATTCAAAACCTGCAATTGCTTGAATCGGAGTCAGACAATGCCAAAGCACCGGTCGAGCTACAGCGGATCGCCAGTTCATTTCTGCTGAGCGGCTTTATAGGCTTGTCTGTTTACGATGTCCGTGGCAATGAAGTGGCGCATGCAGGGCTTTTCTCCAAGAACCATGGCCAGCGCGTTACCCTGAAAACAAAAGATCGCGCATCCTTGTTGTGGGACGGGAAATTCACCATGCAGACAAGCATGGACGTGCTCGATCAACAGGGGCGACGCATCGGTACTGTCGTGACCGAAATCAACTTTCCGATACTGACATACATCTTTGAGGATGCCGTGTCAGTGGGGCGAACCGCCGCATTTGCCGTTTGCGTGCCATTGGAAGGCGACCCCAATCATATGGACTGTTTTCTGGGAACGAATTCCAGAATAGAGTTCATGCGTGTTGTTCGGACAATCGAGGGGAAACCATTGCCGATGAATGACGCCCTGAACGGGGGCACCGGCGTCATCTTGAGCAAGGATTACCGGCTGGAGCAGGTGGTCGCAGCCTATAGGCCCCTGAGTTCGCTCGGGTTCGGCGCGGTGTTGAAGATCGACGAGGCAGAACTCTATTCCCCAATCATCGAGCAGTTGAAGTTCATCGCGCCGCTGCTATTGGCGCTAGTGGCAACCGGCATGTTGCTGCTGAATTTTCTGGTGACACCGCTGCTGCGCAAGTTGGTCCGCTCGGAGCAGGCCGCACGTGATGCGAATGTCCTGGTGCACAACAGCGAAACGCAGTTGCGCGAGATCACCGACGCGGTGCCGGCCTGGATCACCTACGTTGATGCCGACCAGCGCTTTCGCTTTCATAACAAGGCCTTCGGAGAATCCCTCGATCTGCCGTACGAGCAGATCAAGGGAAAAACCTTGCACGAAGTCCTTGGGGACGAACTCTACGAAACAGTGCGCTTGCGGGTAAAAGAAGTGCTGTCGGGGTACCCGGTGGTTTACGAGCGCACCCAGAAAACCGCGCGCCGCGGCCTCCGGGACTATGTCGTCAGCTACTTTCCGCGTTATGGCGATGACAAAGAGGGCCGGGTCCTCGGATTTTATGCACTGGGCACGGACATCACCGAACTCAAGCGCATTGACCGCATGAAAAGTGAATTCGTCTCCACAGTCAGCCACGAGCTTCGCACGCCGCTCACGTCCATACGCGGTTCGCTCGGCCTGATCGCCGGCGGTGTCGCCGGCCAGCTCCCGGAGGCCGTCAAGACGCTGGTGGGTATTGCCAAGACCAACTGCGAGCGTTTGATCCGTCTGATCAACGACATCCTTGACATCGAGAAAATTGAGTCGGGCAAGATGAAACTGGACCTGCAGGCCGTGGATCTCAAACTCTTGCTGGCGCAGGCGCTGGTGGCCAACGAAGGTTTTGGCGCCGCGCACAAGGTAGGCTTGAGCCTGCATTTCCCCGACGACAAGGTGCAGGTCCACGTGGACAGCGACCGCTTGATGCAGGTCATCACTAACCTGCTGTCCAATGCCATCAAGTTCTCACCATTCGGCGGGACGGTGGAAGTTCATGTGTCACTGCCGGGCACCAAGGTGCGGATCGAAGTGCGTGATCACGGGCCGGGTATCCCTCTGGAATTTCGCAAGCGCATCTTCCAGAAATTTTCCCAGGCGGATTCATCCGATACGCGCCAGAAAGGCGGCACCGGGTTGGGCCTGAACATTTCACAAGCCATCGTCGAGCGCCTGGGCGGCAGCATTGGTTTTCAAACCGAAGTGGGTGCAGGCAGTACTTTTTTTATTGAATTGCCCCAATGGAAAGGCTTGCCGGCTGCGGCCGTCCCCGCCACAGCACATGCCGCGGTCCGACCCCGGGTCCTCATCTGCGAAGACGACCACGACATCGCCCGCCTGATCTGCATGATGTTGGACAAAGGCGGTTTTGACGCCGACATGGTCTACAGCGCAGCGCAGGCGCAGGCTTATCTGGCGCAAACCCCCTATGCCGCAATAACGGTGGACCTGAAATTGCCCGACCAGGATGGCATCACACTGATTCGTACGCTGCGCCGGCAGGAAAGCACACGCGACCTGCCCATCGTCGTGGTCTCTGCCAAAGCCGGCAAAAAAGAGATGCAGGCCAACAACCAGACGCTGTCCGTGTCGGGCTGGCTGGAAAAGCCGATCGACGAAAATCTGCTCATCCTGAGCCTGCGGCGCGCCATCAACGGCATGGCCGAGGGCAAGCCCAGAATTTTGCATGTCGAGGACGACCTGGATATACAACGCATCGCCGAGGCCATTGCGCAGGACTTCGCGATCTTTGAATTTGCGGCCACCCTGCAAGATGCACGCGCCCGCCTGCAAGCCCGGCGCTTTGCCCTGGTCCTTCTCGACCTCGCATTAGCAGAAGGCTCGGGTTGGGATTTACTGGCCGACATCGAGGCACTGGCCCCACCGCCGCCCGTGGTGGTTTTTTCGGCCACAGAGATCGATTGGGTCCAGAGCGCACGCGTCGACGCCGTGTTGGTGAAGGCGCAAACTTCCAACGACGAACTGCAACACACCTTGAGGCGCGTGCTCAAGGAAAGTCGCTCACTCGACCGGCCGCTGGAATGAGCCTGCTGATCAGGCGCCCAGCTCGGCCAGCCTGATTTTGAGCGCCGCATTCTCCGCGCTGAGTTCGGCAATGGTTTGTTTGAGCCGCGCAATCACACCTTCGGGCGTGTCAGGCTCGGTGCGTGCCACCGCTTTGGCGGCGCGCACCTGCCGCGCGGCCTGCTGCAGTTCTTTTCTGCCGCCGGCCACGGCCGCCACTTGTTCTTCCACCGGCAGCGACGCCACGGTGGCGGCTGCGTTGATGGAAATCGTGCCGGACTTCACCGCCGCCACCAGTTCGGGCGCTGCCGACTTCTGGATCTTTTCGATCTGACTGATGGTGTTGCTGCTGACACGCGCCGCCTTGGCCATGGCTTCGCGCGACAAACCAGACTCGGGCGCAAGCGCGGCGGCTGCCGTCATGGAAGGCTCGGGGCTGTTGCCTTCGTCCCACGGTGGTGAGGCATCGGCGGGCGCGGCGCTAATTTCTGGCGCGGATGGTTCGCGTGCGGCCAGGATGTCTTTTTTACGCAGGGCCAACACGCCACGCTGATAGTCCGATACGCTGCGACGGCCCAGGTGCTGGTCAATCATCCACAGGTGAACGTCGTCCAGTGACTTGAACTGGCTGTGCTGCACGGTGTTAAACGGAATGCCGTGTTGGGTACAGATGCCGTAACGGTTGTGCCCGTCCACCAGCACGTCGCCCCACAGCACCAGGGCATCGCGGCAGCCTTCACTCAGCAAGCTGCGCTCCAGGGCCTGGTGTTCGTCGGGGGTCAGCGGATCGATGTAGGCAAGTAAGTCTTCGTTGACCGTGATATTCATGATTGGCTAATTTATTGAGCAGGTATGTGTGAAACAAGCTTCTCCCGCCGTGCGCTGGGTGCAAGGCTGTGTCGCCAATAAAAAGAGGGTCAACGCAGGAACAAACGCCGTGTTGCAGGCAACGCTGGCACATTCGGCAGCAAGCCGGGACAGGGCCGCGTGACGGTAGCGGGAGAAAGCTGGGCCTGCATCATAGCCAAGTTCACCCCCGGCCGCAGCGGCCTGGGCTTAACTCAGGCTGAGTTGTTCAGCTTGTTCTGAGGGCCACCTGTCGTCAAGCGGCGCCAAAATCGCTACCAAATTGATAGCTTTTTGCGCCTGCTGGATAAGGGCTACAAGCCTATTTTCCTTAAGCAATCCGTCAAACACCTGATTCCGACCGGCCCGCACGCCGAGACAAAGCTCCGCTGGCCAGCGCCACACCGCAAGCAACCAGGGCACTGGCCACCAAGATGCCGGCCCCCAGCGGTTCATCAAGCAACCAGGCGGCGCCCAGGGCCGTGGTCAAAGGCACAAGCGCGCTGGACAACGACGCACTGGCCGCGCCCAGCCGGGCGATGGCGATCATGTAGGTCACCAGGCCCAGCAGGCCTGCCGCCACCCCCTGTCCCAACGCCTGCCAGGCCACCTCGGTCCACGGCGCGCTCAGAAGCCGCGGCGCGCCCCAGACCAGTAGCAGCGGCAAGAGCAGCAAACAGGACCAGGTATTGATCACCGCGGCGCCTTGCCAGGGCGTGAGGCCGCTGCGGCGGAAGGCCAACGTGTACAAGGCCCAGACCCCGGCGGCCAGGACAAACAACAGGTCGCCGCGCCAGGTCAGCGCCAAACCGTCCACGCTGCCCGCGCCAAACACCGCCATGCCGGCCACCAGCAACAACAAGCCGGCCAGGCGCGGGCCGCTGATGGGCTCGCCATGCAGCCGCCAGGCGCCCAGCGCCGTGAACAGCGGCACGCTGCCGGCCATGAACACTCCCATGTGGCTGGCCGGGGCCCACTGTGCACCGGCCAAGGCCAGCAGGCCAAACGGCAGGCCACCGCCCAGCACCAACACGGCGAGCCGACGACGCGGCAAACCGTGCGGCAACAAACCGGTTTTGAAAAGCAGCGGTAACAACACCAGCGCGGGCACGCCGTAACGCAACACGGCCAGCTCCAGTGGCCCCAGCGAGGTCGTCACGCCGTGGCGTGAGGCAATTTGCCAGCCGCTGCCAATCAGGGCTGCGGCCAGCGCGGCCAACAGGCCGAGGACGAGGTTGCGGTTCATGCCGCCAGTCTGGCGCTGCGGGCCAGCGGCGGCTATCAGATTCCTGCGCTTGTGAGTTCGCGTCTGACCTGGGCCGGCGTCACGCCCAGTTCGCTCAGAAAGGCCGTTCCCAAATGGCTCTGGCTGCTGTAACCCAGTTCATGCGCCAGCGCGGCGAGATCACGCTCGCCCTCTTCCAGGCGCTGCAGCGCCGTGGCCAGGCGCAGGCGCTGGCGGTAACCGTGCAAGCTCAGGCCGGTGTGGCGCCGGAAGCTACGTGCCAGGTGGAACAGCGAACAACAAGCCGCATCCGCCACCTCGTGCAAGGTCCAGGGCGCGGCGCCCATCTCCGCTGTGCGCGCCACCATGAAACGCTGAGCCCGCTGCACGGCGGCGGCCGATCGCCCTTGCCCGCGCGCGGCAGGTGCGGCCTGCTGCAACATGGTTTGCAGCAAGGCCTGCGTGGACGCGCCACTGGGGTGGCCCAGCGCCAGCGCGCGCCAATGCCGCCGCAGTTGCCACAAGGCGCGTGGTGTCAATACCCAGGCGGCTGGCGGCGGCAGTGTCTGGTCGGCACCAGTCGGCGCACTCACCACGATGCTGGCACGCGCCGCATCGACACAGGCTTTCATTTGGTAGCGCTGACCGGAGGGCAGGCACACGGCGGTCAAACCGTCGAGCAGGATGGTTTGTTCATCCGTACGAAACTCGGTGGCGCCGCTGGCCGGCAAGACCAGGCGCTGGGTCGCCACTTCGTAGCTGGGGCTCCACTGCGCGTACGGGGCTTGCAGCTCCACACGCTCCACCGTCAGGGTGGCCGTGTGTTGCAGCAAGGTACGGTGTTGGGGCATGCCTGACTATAAAACGCGGCGCGCCGGTCAGCCAGTACAAGCGCAGTCGCTATTGAATTCATAGCTGCTTGCGACAGCCAGGCAAGGGCCGGAGGCATTATCAACTCTCCTGCAAGCGGCAGCCCTCATCTGTAGTAGTTGTACCAGTTGCTTTTATAATTTTCGTCAAAGTTCTGTTTTGAATCAAACTGCACTGCAAAACCGTCTTCTGAGATGTAGCCGAATTCGTCGTATTGCTTCAATATCTTGAAGTATTGGTGTGCATACGCCTCCCTCTTGCCTGCTACGGCATACGCTTTGGCCTGGGCATCGGTGTAGAACATAAACGTCGGGTGGGCAAAGAATCTCGAAATAGTCCAAAGGTCCGGATTCGCGATACGAAGCTTCAACGCTTCGATTTCTTGATCCGGGATTTTGCTATCCGCGTCCTGGCGGGCAATTGGCGAAAATGCCGAAAAAACCACGAAGAGTCCTTCTACGTCGTATCGATGAACTGACTGGCGGGTAATCATTCCCATGAAGCGCAACGCTATTGCCCGCTGTTTCTCATGGTCGAAGTTGAACCCGTCTCTAAATGATTCAGAGTCTTTTTGGTGTTCGAGGACCACTTGAAGTCGAGGGGCGTGAAGCTCGTTGCATGGGTCGTAAATGACGTTCAAAACAGTTACCGCCCATTTGTCACCGATCCAAGCAGCCAACTCGTCAAAAGGGGCCACAAGCTGCGCGATACCCCGCTTGATCTGTCTGGTTGCTTTGTACTCTGCATCAGAGGAAGTTATCAACGGTCATACTCCATTCGCACCACGGGGGGCCAAGGGGCTGCGCGCTTTTGTGCAGTCCCTGAAATTGGGGTCAGGATAGATTTGCATGAGACGTCCCTCCTGATCGTACAAGACCAAAGATCTCGATGTCCCTGAACCGGTGGACTCATTCAGGTCGTTGGTAGCCACATACGCATACAGGGGCGCGCGCACGTCTAAGCGAAGAAAACCATCGACGTCTGCATGGCGCTGCACAGACATGGCAGGCCGGGTTTGCGCGGGCGAACCGCGCCACGAGCTCAGCGCGCCTTGCGAATGAAAGATTTGCCAGCGGGCTTGCCCGAGCCATTGTCGCGTGGCGGCAGGCCGGTGTGCTGGGTCAGTATCCGCCCTTTGACGGGTGTTGTCGGCTTCACTGCCACCGTCGTCGAGTTCTTCTTGCGCGCACTCACGTAGCCACCGTCGGTCAGCGGCTGGAAGGTCGGGATCAAATGGTGCTTGCCATTGCCGATCAGATCGGCGCGGCCCATGGCTTTCAGGGCTTCGCGCAGCAGTGGCCAGTTGTTGGCATCGTGGTAGCGCAAAAAGGCCTTGTGCAGGCGGCGGCGTTTGTCGCCGCGCACGATGTCCACCGTCTCGCTCTCGCGCGTGATCTTGCGCAGCGGGTTTTTGTTGGTGTGGTACATCGTCGTGGCCGTGGCCATGGGTGACGGGTAAAAGGTCTGCACCTGGTCGGCGCGAAAACCGTTTTTCTTCAGCCAGATCGCCAGGTTCATCATGTCTTCGTCGCTGGTGCCGGGGTGGGCGGCGATGAAGTAGGGAATCAAAAACTGCTTCTTGCCGGCTTCGAGCGTGTACTTCTCGAACATCTGCTTGAACTTGTCATAGCTGCCGATGCCGGGTTTCATCATCTTGGTCAGCGGGCCCTGCTCGGTGTGTTCGGGCGCAATCTTCAGGTAACCGCCGACGTGGTGCGTGACCAGCTCTTTCACGTATTCGGGTGACTGCACGGCCAGGTCGTAACGCAGGCCGGAGCTGATCAGGATTTTCTTCACACCCTTGAGCGCCCGCGCGCGGCGGTACATCTTGATCAGCGGGTTGTGGTCGGTGTTCAGATTCGAGCAAATGCCCGGGTAGACACAACTTGGCTTGCGGCAGGCGGCCTCGATCTCGGGCGACTTGCAGCCGATGCGGTACATATTGGCGGTCGGGCCGCCCAGGTCGGAAATCGCGCCGGTAAACCCTTTGACGGTGTCGCGGATGGCTTCGATCTCGCGGATGACCGAATCTTCGGAGCGGCTCTGGATGATGCGGCCTTCATGCTCGGTGATGGAGCAGAAGGTGCAGCCGCCGAAACAGCCGCGCATGATGTTGACGCTGAAACGGATCATTTCCCAGGCCGGGATTTTGGTCGCGCCGTCGTGGCTGCCGGCTTCGTCCTGGTAGGCCGGGTGCGGCGAACGCGCATACGGCAGATCGAACACGTAGTCCATCTCGGCCGTGGTCAGCGGAATCGGCGGTGGTGTGATCCACACGTCGCGCGCGGTCACACCTTCGCCGTGGGCCTGCACCAGCGCGCGGGCGTTGCCGGGGTTGGTTTCGAGGTGCAACACGCGGTTGGCGTGGGCATACAAGACGGCGTCGCTTTTGACCTGCTCGTAAGACGGCAGGCGGATCACCGACTTGTCGCGCGGCGGCACCTTGATCTTGCCCTGCATGTGGGACAAGCTGGGGTTGGGCACAAAGGTCAGCGGCTTGATGGCCGGGTTGGCTTGCGGCATTTTGCTCAGCACCGGCGAGCCGGCCGACTCGGCCTTGACAGCGACTTCGGCGGCCTCGTCTTCGCGGGCGCAAGTGGCGCCCTGCTCTTTGGCCTGTTCCGAAATCATCAGATACGGGTTGACATGCGCTTCGACCCGGCCCGGCGCGTCCACATTGGTGGAGTCGATCTCGAACCAGCCCTGGGCGGTTTCGTCGCCGCTGCGACGGATAAAAGCCGTACCGCGGATGTCGGTCATGGTGGCCACCGGCTCTTTGGCCGCCAGGCGGTGGGCAATTTCGACAATCGCACGTTCGGCGTTGCCGTAAAGCAGCAAATCACACTTGGCGTCGATCACGACAGAGCGGCGCACCTTGTCGGACCAGTAGTCGTAATGCGCAATGCGGCGCAAAGAACCTTCGATGCCGCCCAGGATGATGGGCACGTCTTTATACGCTTCGCGGCAGCGCTGCGAATACACCAGCGCGGCGCGGTCGGGTCGTTTACCGCCTATGTCGCCGGGGGTGTAGGCGTCGTCACTGCGGATTTTGCGGTCCGCCGTGTAGCGGTTGATCATGGAGTCCATGTTGCCGGCGGTCACGCCGAAAAACAGGTTGGGTTTGCCCAGCGCCTTGAAAGGATCGGCGCTTTGCCAGTCGGGCTGCGCAATGATGCCGACGCGAAAACCCTGGGCTTCCAGCATGCGGCCTATGACCGCCATGCCAAAGCTGGGGTGGTCCACGTAGGCGTCGCCGGTGACCACGATGATGTCGCAGCTGTCCCAGCCCAACACGTCCATCTCGGCACGGCTCATCGGCAAAAACTTGGACGTGCCGAAGCGGCTTGCCCAGTACTTGCGGTAGCTGGTCAGCGGTTTGGCGGCGCGCGTAAAGAAGGAGACGTCAACGGGGGCGTTCATGGGGCGATCTGTAAAAACCGCCGGAAGGCACCTAGTGGCGCAGCCTGCGATTTGGGGATAACCCGCGATTTTAAGGTTTTAATGTCGTCAGCGCACCTTTAAGGGCTATACGAGGGGCAGGTTGGCCAGATTTTCAGCTATAAATTGGCCTTAAAGGCCGATTTATAAATGAAATAAGCCTCTAGCCCAGGTGTATCTTGCGCAGGCAGCTATTAATTAAATAGCAAGCCAACATCCCCAAAGCGGCCGGCCTTTGTTCGCCAAAGGTCGGCCAAGTCTTTAGCCGCGCGCCGCCAGCACCTGGCCGCGGCAGTCGCCAAAACCTATGCGCCTGAAACCGCTGCGCTCGCAGTGGCCGCGAATGATGATGGCGTCGCCGTCCTGCAAAAAGGTGCGGGTTTCGCCATTGGCCAGCGTCAGCGGGCTTTTACCGCCCGCTGTGAGCTCCAGCAGGGAGCCGGCCTGTTCCGGCTTGGGGCCGGACTGCGTGCCGGACCCCAGCAGGTCGCCGGGCTGCAGGTTGCAGCCGTTGACGGTGTGGTGCGTGAGCATTTGTGCGACCGTCCAGTAGGCATCGCGGTAGCTCGACTGCGACAGGCGCTGCGGCGCCAGACCGGCGTCCCGCATGGCCTGGGTCTCTATCAGCACTTCCAGTTCAACATCCAGCCCGCCCTGCTTACGGTTGCTGGCCGAATCCAGGTAAGGCAGCGGCTGCGGATCGGTCTCGGGGCGTTCAAAAGAAGCTCGGAATGGCGCCAGCGCTTCCATGGTCACGATCCAGGGCGAAATCGTGCTGGCGAAGTTTTTCGCCAGAAACGGGCCCAGCGGCTGGTATTCCCAGGCCTGCACATCGCGTGCCGACCAGTCATTGAGCAGCACCAGGCCAAAGGCGTGGTCTTCGGCACGGTCTATGGCGATGGGCTCGCCCAGCGCATTGCCCTGCCCCACCAGCAGGCCCAGCTCCAGCTCATAGTCCAGCCGCTGGCTGGGGCGCAACTGCGGCATTTCCTCGTTCGGGCCTTTGGTCTGGCCCAGCGGGCGGGGAAAGGTCTGGCCGCTCACACCAATCGAGGAGGCCCGGCCGTGGTAGCCGATAGGCACCCATTTGTAATTGGGCATCAGGGGCTGGTCCGGACGGAATAACTTGCCGACCGTGGTGGCGTGGTGGATGCCGGTGTAGAAATCGGTGTAGTCGCCGATGCGGCAAGGCACGGCGTATTCCGCCGCCGCCTGCGGCAGCAGGCAGGGCTGCAGCGCGGCCTGTTGGCTGCTGCCTGCGCACAGTGCTTGCGACAGCGCCTGGCGCAGGGCAACCCGGGCGGCACGGCCCTGGGCCATGAAGGCGTTGAGCTCGCCGCGCTCGCAGCCATCGAGCCTGGCCGCCACATCGGCGGGCAGGACGCCGGCTGCGCGCGCGGCCAGCAGGTCCACAATCAGCTCGCCAATCGCCACGCCGGGGCGAAACGCCTCCTGGCTGCCGGCGCGGCGGAACACGCCCAGCGGCAGGTTCTGGATGGGGAAATCGCTGTCAGATGTGTTGGCTGATTCGACCCACGAATTGAGCGCGGCATCGTGGGTGAAGTCGAGGGGGGCGAGGGGGGCGAGGGTTGGGCTCATCATGGTGTTTCTTTGAAGTTGTCTTTCAGGCCTTGCCAGCAATTGGCATAAGCCGCATCCAGCGCCCCGCCCTGCATGGCGTAAGCGGTGGGTACGAAGGTGTAGCGGCTCTCAAACATGAAGGCCAGCGTGTTGTCCAGTTTGTGCGGCGCCAGTTCGGCGTTGCTGGCTTTTTCAAAGGCTTCGGTGTCGGGGCCGTGCGGCACCATGCAGTTGTGCAGCGAGGCGCCACCGGGTTTGAAACCTTCGGGCTTGGCGTCGTACTGGCCGTACACCAGACCCATGAACTCGCTCATGAGGTTGCGGTGGTACCAGGGCGGACGGAAGGTGTTTTCGGCCACCATCCAGCGCGGCGGGAAAATCACGAAGTCGCAGTTGGCCGTGCCGGGCGTGTCCGAGGGCGAGGTCAGCACCGTGAAAATCGACGGGTCCGGATGGTCGTAGCTGATCGAGCCTATCGTCATGAAATGGGCGGTGTTGTACTTGTAGGGCACCAGGTTGCCATGCCAGGCCACCACGTTGAAAGGCGTGTGGGCCTGGCTCGCGGTCCAGAAGTGGCCGCCAAATTTCTTGACGATTTTGTAGGCGCCTGCGACCGCCTCAAACGCCGCCGTGGGGGCCAGAAAGTCGCGCGCATTGGCCAGGCCGTTGGAGCCAATCGGGCCCAACTCGGGCAGGCGAAAAGCCGCGCCGTAGTTTTCACACACGTAGCCACGCGACGGGCCATCGGGCAAGGCCACGCTAAAGGCCATGCCGCGCGGGATCACGGCGATCTCGCCCGGGGCGACGTCCAGCAGGCCCAGCTCGGTTGTCAACAATAAGCGGCCCTGCTGCGGCACCAGCAGCATTTCGCCGTCGGCATTGACGAAGGCGCGCTGCGCCATGGAGCGGCTGGCCAGGTAGACATGGGCAGCGATGCCGGTTTGCCCGTGGGCGTCGCCGTTGGCGGCCACGGTGCGCATGCCGTCGACAAAATCCAGCGCCTGGTCCGGAATCTCAAACGGCGCCCAGCGCAGCGGATCGGGCGGTACCGCCACGCCGCCGGCGGCGCCCGTGGTCCAGCCGGCTTGTACATAAGGCTGATAGCCGCTGGTCACGACCGAGGGCTGGCGGCGGTACAACCAGGTGCGGCGATTTTCGACACGCGGCGCGGTAAAGGCGGTGCCGGAGATCAGCTCGGTGTACAAATCATGCGGCGCGCGTTGCGGGCTGTTGCGCCCCTCGGGCAAGGCGCCGGCGACGGCTTCGCTGACAAATTCGTTACCAAAACCAGACTGGTAACGCAAAGTGGCTGTGTTCATCAAATCGCTCCCAGGGTGAAATTCATTCGTCGTCACTGGCTTGTGCTTGTGCTTGTGCTTGTGCTTGTGCTTGTGCTTGTGCTTGTGCTTGTGCAATCAGGCGGTCAAACAGGATGCTGAGCTGTTCCCGCTCGGCGGCACTCAGCACGCCAAAAATCTCGTGGTTGCGCCTGTCCACCACGGCCATGGCACGGCGCCAGGTTGCATCGCCCTCGGCCGTGAGGGTCAGCACCACGCCGCGCCCGTCGGTCGGGCTGGCGGCCTTGCGCACCAGCCCTTGGTCCACCAGCGACTGGGCGGCACGGCTGGCCTGGCCTTTGTTCAGGTTGGCTTTTTGCGCCAGATCATTGACGGACAAGGGCGCAAAAGAGCCGACTGCCGTGAGGCAGCGGCCATCGCTCATGGACAACCCGGCCCCGGCCACATAGGCACGCTGACTTTCAAGGTCGGTCAGCTTGTGCAGCAAATGCAGGCGGTAGGTCAGGGTCCGGTCGAGCTTGAACATGATCAGTCCAGTTTGATACCGCTGTCGCGAATCACCTGCGCCCATTTTTCCCGCTCGGCCTTGGCATAGCTGCCCATCTGCGCCGGCGTGCTGGGCGTGGGCTCCAGACCCAGGACCTGGAAACGCGCTTTCACGGAGGTGGAGTTCAGGGCATCCACCAGCGCCTTGTTCAGCTTGACGATCACGTCGGCAGGCGTTCCGGCCGGTGCGGCCAGACCCTGCCAGGCATAGGCTTCAAAACCCTTGAGGCCTTGTTCGTTCAGCGTGGGAATGGTTTCAAAATTTTTCACACGCTGGGGGCTGGCAATACCGATGGCCCGCAAGCGCCCGGCGTTGATGAAGCCCATACCGCTGGCCGTATCGACAAACATGAAGGGCAACTGGCCGCCCGCCACGTCCTGCACCGCAGGCGCCGCCCCCCGGTAAGGCACATGCACCAGGTTCAGACCGGTCTTGCCGCGAAACAGTTCGGTGGCCAGATGGTGCGGACTACCTGCACCCGGTGTGGCGTAGCTCACGCCGGATTTCTGGGTTTTGGACCAAGCCATGAATTCAGCCAGGTTCTTCACGGGAATGGCCGGGTTGACCACCAGAATCATCGGGAAACGGGCCAGCAGCCCGATGGGTGCCAGGTCTTTTTCGGCGCTGTAGCTGAGCTTGGCGTAGAGCGCCGGATTCGCTGCCAGTGTGGCAGTGTCACCGGTCAGAATCGTGTAGCCGTCAGGCTTGGCATGGGCCACATAGTCGGCGCCAATGTTGGTGGCAGCCCCTGGCTTGTTGTTGATGATGATAGGTTGGCCCAAGGCCTGGCCCATGGCCTCGGTCAGCGAACGCGCCACCACGTCGGAGCCACCGCCCGCGGGGTAAGGCACCACCCATTCGATCGGTTTGAGCGGATAGTTTTGCGCCGAAGCCGCGGTCGCAGCAAAAGCCAGTAGTGCCAGCGACTGGCGGATAAGAGAGGAAAGGCTTTGCATGGTGTCTCCAGGTGATAAGTGTTGCGTGTAAAAAGCAGGTAACTTCAGTCGGTTCAATCAGCTAAATCAGCTAGCTCAGGTATTGGCCAGCCGTTCGGCCTGGGCAATCAGCACCAGCGCCTGGTCGGCATCCGTTTGCCGCATCAGCAGCGCCAAAGAAAGTGTGGCCAGAAACAACGGCGCTTTGGCTTCACCGACGCGGGCCGTGGCTTGTGCCAGCGCGGTATAGGTTTGGTCGAGTTGGGGTTCGGTCATAGGGGTCTCCTGGAGCGTCAAGGGGCGACGGAGTGAATGGCTAGGCCGCGCAGGGCTGGCCGGTCAAAGATTTGAGCGCGGCCTGCACGTCGGCGGCGCGGCCTTCACGCCAGCGTCCCATCACATAACCGTCAGGCCGCACCAGGTACAAGGTGCCCTCCTCCGCGTCATAACGATCGTGCGCCTGGCCAGGTTCGTCAATCAGCGTGCGGGCATCGGCTTGCCCCTGGCGGGCAATGCAGATCACCTGGAGCGCTGCGGGACCGGCGACCTCCGGTGTGGCCAAGGCCTGCAGCGCCGCCGGCAGGCCGGGCTGCTTGGCAAAATACAGCAGCACAAACTCACCGCCAAACTGGGAAGTCAAGTGCACCTCGCCATGGCTGGCGCGCAGTTTGGCCTCAGGCGCAGGCATGCCGGCACGCGCGTCGGCCTTGAAGCCGGCCTCTTGCGTGAACAGGTTTAGCGGCGAATTCAGGTACTCGACCGGGGTGGACTGGCGCGGGTTGACCAGCGAACTCACGGCCGGGTTTTCGGTGCACAGGCGCAGCGCGGCCTCGCGCAGCAGCTTGAAGCCGTAGTCGGGCGGCGCCATGAATTCGGTGCTCTTGGCACCGTAGGCGATGTTCTCGCGTGTGGCCTGCACACGTTCGCTGGAGTAGCTGTCGAGCAGCGAATCGGCCGCCCGTCCCTGCTGCACCAGCGCCAGCTTCCAGGCCAGGTTGCCGGCGTCGTCCAGGCCGGAATTAAGCCCGCGCACGCCAAAAATCGGCACCAGGTGGCCGGCATCACCGGCAAACAACACGCGGCCGTGGCGGTAGCTGGGCAAGGTCAGGCATTTGGCGTTGTAGATGGAAATCCACAGCGACTCCCAGGGCTCGTTCTCGCCAATCATGGACAAATGGCTTTGCACGCGCGGCAACACGTTCTCGGGCTTCACCGCCTCCACCGGGTCTTCGTCATCGCGGATCTGGTAGTCAATACGCCAGACATCGTCGGGCTGGCGATGCATCAGGATGGTGGAGCCGGGGTTGGACGGCGGGTCAAACCAGGCCAGGCGCTCCACCGCGCGTTTGGTTTTTTGCACCACGTCCACGATCACGTATTTGCCTTCGTATTGCGTGCCTTCCAGCTGCAAGCCTAGTTGCTCGCGCACGGTGCTACGGCCGCCGTCGCAGGCCACCACCCAATCGGCCTGCACGGTGTGCATGCCGTCGGCTGCCTCGATATCCACTTGCGCGCCCTCTGCCTGCGGACGTACCGCGATCACCTTGCTGGACCAGCGCACATCGACCAGGCCGCCTTGTGCCATGGCCGCCTTGTGCGCAAACTCCTCAGCGTAAAACTGCTGGATGTTGACCATGGGCGCGTAGCGCTGCGTCGGTTCGCTGGGCATCTGGAAATGCAACACTTCGCGGTCGCGAAAGTAGCTGCGTCCACCGACCCAGGACAGGCCTTTGTCGACCAGCGGCTGGTCGGCGCCCACCCAGCTCAGGATTTCCTGCGAGCGGCGCGACATGCAGATGGCGCGGCTGCCGGCGCAGTAGCCGTCGTCGGCTTCAATCACCAGGCTGGCGATGCCGTAGCGCGCCAGCAAGGCCGCCAGGGTCATTCCAACAGGACCGCCGCCGGCGATCAGCACAGGAACGTGGTCCGGAAATGGGGAAACAGTGGAAGTCATGAGCACCCGCTTATTTAGTTGCGGACACAACTATAAAACAACTTGGTTGCAAACGCAACCAGATCACATCCATCTCGAGTTGGAACACCTGGCTCGTCCTTGGCTATGATGATTTTCATCAAAAAAAACCAGGAGACAAAATCATGCCCACCTTCAGCACCCTGCGTATCGACAAGGATGCCGCCCACCCCCGCATCGCCCGCCTGCTGCTCAACCGGCCGGAGCGGCTCAACGCCATCAACGATGCGATGCCGCGCGAAATCCGCGCCGCAATAGATTGGGCGGCGGCCGAGGACGAGGTCCACGTGATCATTGTGGAAGGCGCGGGCAAAGGTTTTTGTGGTGGTTACGACCTCAACCACTTTGGCGAAGGCAACATCGATCACCCCTGCCAGCAGGAGAAGTTTCCCTGGGACCCGATGGTCGACTACGCCTACATGAAACGCAACACCGAAGACTTCATGAGCCTGTGGCGCAGTCCCAAACCGACGATTGCCAAAGTCCATGGTTACGCTGCCGCCGGCGGCAGCGACATTGCGCTGTGTTGCGATTTGCTGGTGATGGCCGATGACGCACGTATAGGTTACATGCCGACCCGCGTCTGGGGCTGCCCGACCACGGCGATGTGGACTTACCGCCTGGGCGCGACCCGCGCCAAACAACTGATGTTTACCGGCGACACCATAGACGGCAAAAAAGCCGCCGACTGGGGCCTGGCGAATGAAAGTGTGCCCTTCGACCAACTGGAGGCGGCGACGTTGAAACTCGCGCAGCGTATCGCCGGCGTGCCGCGCTCACACCTGGCCATGCACAAGATGGTGGTCAACCAGGTCATGCTGACCATGGGCCTGGAACAAACACAAATGATGGCCACCGTGTTTGACGGCATCACCCGCCACAACCCGGAAGGCTTGTGGTTTCGCCGTTATGCCCAGACCGAAGGTTTCAAGGCCGCCGTGCAGTGGCGCGACAGCGGCGAGCCGATCCCCGAAGGCGACGAGGCGCGCGAGAAAATCCAGCAGTTGTCCGCGGGCCGGCCCTAGACCAGTTAAAGCAACTTATTTAGTTTTCAGGATCGCGCGGGCGGCCGCCATGTCGCGGTCATAAAGAGCCTTGGCATCGCGTCGGCAAGCGCTGCGCTCGGCCGCTGCCATGGCCGCACATTCGGCCAGATAAACCTTGTAGCCGCCGCCGGCTTCGTTGATGGCGGTGCGGTATTTCTGCTGCTGCGTGGTGTCGGGAAAGGTCCCACGTTCGATCAGCTTATCCTCCATCGCCACTGGCTGGGCCAGGGCGGCAGAGCCGGCGACAGCCAGCACGGCGGAAATAAACAAGGTGGAGCATTTGATTGACATGGTGAAATCCTTGGTGACGGGCCCATTCCGCGCAATGGCGCGGAGATGCGGGCAAACAGCGTGTGGATGGTTAAGACTCAGCTTAAGTGCCGCGGCCGGATACCTGCGTCGGCTTGCAGGCACTGTGGGTGTAGGACGTGAAACCCGACCGGCGCGCCCATAAAAAAAGCCGGACAGCTCAGCCCGGCTTTTTTGTGCCCGCAGGCGGCGCTTCAAAAAATCAGTTGCGTACCGTCATCTGCCCGCGAATCTCGCCGCCTGGGAACTGTGCCGTGTGAACATTGGCATACCACTTGCCAGCCATCAGGTCTGCGACCTGGGCCGCCGTCAAGGTCGCCTGGCCGGACTGCGGGCTGGTCACCGGACTGGCAAACGGCACGACGACGCCGGCATTCGCGCCCACCGGGGCCGGGCCATGAAAGTGGGCGGCTGTGGCCGGTCCGCTCAGGCCCGCATACGTCAGTTGCCAGCGCAGCAAGTTGGTGTCCTTGTCCAGCATCGCATCCACCTGGCCGCTGGCGTTGCTGGTGTTCGCCGGCACCTCGTTGGCGCCGCGCAGCTGCGTCGTGAAAGTCACCTGTTTGGACTGCCCCGGCATCATGCCGCAACCGGCTACCAGAACCACGGCGGCAGAGGCCGCCAGAAGAGCGCGAAGGGCTTGGCGATAACTCATCATCATGATTGTCTCCAGGTGAATGAACGGGCTTCATCTTAGATCGGCCCACCAAGCCAAGGTTGTAGGACACCGGCTAGTCAAGCTGCCGTTGGCGTTTCTGAGCAAGCTATCAAGACTTTCCGAAAAACAATAGAGAAATCAGCCCCCAGCCATTTACCCACGTTCGTAAACAGCTATCCATTCCATAGCAATCATGTCGCCTGAGAAAAATCCAGTAGCCGACCCCAAGGACGCAAAGGTTCCCTGTAGGACCGCCATCACACCCGCTTGCGTGCTGTGCTGACAAAGGGGCGGCTTTTCAGCCGCTGGGCAAAGCAGCGGGACGGCTCTATCGTGGGTGTCTGCCTAAGCCGGTGTGCCGGTCGGCGCTGCGTTTTATCCTCGATGGGAGCACGACATGAAGTCATTGATCACCGCCCTGCCCGTTCTCCTGGTTTTGCTTGTCCTCAGCGGCTGCCCCCAGTCCAAGCCGCCCGAGATCCCGCCACATGCGCCGCAACCCAAAGCCGCGATGCAGGCCGGGGAGGCGATCCACGCGCTGGCGTTCTTCGGCGTGCTGCCGCAAGTTTGATGTAGAGAAGACAATCACCCGATGAAGACCAAACGGCGAGCGCATGCAGCTATTGAATAGATAGCAACCACAAAGCCTTACAAACCCGCTGCGACGCCCTACGCAACTTTACAAAGCATGCGGTATGCCGTTGGCGAGACCGGCGGACACTGCCATCAACCAATAAGGAGAGCCCTCATGACCCTCAGCAGCCCCATCAAAAAAATCCTGCTCGCCACCCTGCTCGCAAGTGCTGCCGTCGCACCCGCGCTGGCTCAAGTCAGCATCAATATCGATATAGCCCCACCGCCGCAGCAATACGAGGCGGTACCCATGCTCGCGCCCGGCCAAGTCTGGGCACCGGGTTACTGGGCCTGGACCGGCAATCGCCACGTCTGGGTTCGCGGACATGCCATCTTGCAGCGCGACGGCTACCGCTGGGCGCCCGACCACTGGGAACACCGCGGCAATGGTTATTACCGCCAGCCGGGCTATTGGGTGCGCGACACCCGGCCCAGTTATAACAACAGGCCAGGTAACCGGCCGCCACACGCCGGGCCCGGAGACAAACATGGCGATAAACACGGTAACAAGCATGGGAACAAGCACCGGGACAAACATGATGACCGAGGGCATGGCAAAGACCGGGATCGTGATCGTGATCGCCACTGACGTGACGCGATCATGAAGAGATGAAAAAGCTGGCCATGCCAGCTTTTTTTGCTTCGCCCGATGCTGTCTTCTGACTTGTCAGCGAAAAACCTTCACAGACCTAGCATGACGATTGAAGCCTCAGACCAAAACCGGATCGGTGCGGCTAAATCTGAGGGCCTGGCCCCGTAACGTTACGGCAAACGTTACGAAATGACAAAAGCCTGTTACGGAACATACCCTTGTTTCGAACGACGGCCCGTGTTTCCTCAAACTCGGAGCTTCCAAATTTACCCTTTGAAATCAACGTCTTGACCTATTAACGGAAAACGATTCCCTCAAGTTCCCACCAGCGGCACGCATGTTGCCTTGTCTTGATCTCTCGTTCACTCATGGAGGTCAAAATGGCTAACTGTTACTTCATCAATGATTTGGCGCTGCGGCGCAGCTTGGCAGCGGCTGGTGTCGCGATTCTTCTGGGACTCACCGGCTGCGCCAGCGATGGCACGTTCTCAGCCGGCGACAGCGGAAGTGGTGGGGGCGGCGCGGGCAACCCTGGCGCTGGCAATCCTGGAGGCGGCGGCATTGTCCCCATACCGCCAATCGCCGATGTACTCAAGCCCATCAACGGTGTGATCCAGCAGACCGGCAACTCAGCCAGCACGCTGGGTGGCGCTGTCGGCGCCTTGGGGACCCAACTGGTCGCCGCCTTGCCCGGTGGGCTGAACACACAACTCACACAGGGTGTGGGTGGCGCGCTGGTGAAGGTTGGCGATGCGGTCGACTCCCTGGGCGATGGCCTGACCACCGGCCTGGGCCAATTGGGCAAGGTCGAAAACCCTGTCGGCGTCACCGTGGGTTCGCTGGAAGGGGTGGTGGTCAATACCGGGCAAGCCGTGAGCAAGCTGGGCGCGGGCATCTCGCTAGGTGTGCCGCAACTCGGCGTGGCAGGCACGCTTGTCGACCAGGTCGGGGGAGGCGTCAGCAACCTCGGCACCGGTTTGGGCAACACGCTCGACAGCGACGCGGTCAAGCAGGTCACCCGCACGGTCACCCAGGTGATCGTGCCCATCACGACCGGACTGCTCCACACCACGCAACAGGTCGGCGAAACCAGTGGACTCGGTCAGCCGGTTCGCAATCTTCTGACCACCGTGGGT
Source organism: Polaromonas potterensis (assembly GCF_033446725.1). NCBI lineage: Bacteria > Pseudomonadati > Pseudomonadota > Betaproteobacteria > Burkholderiales > Comamonadaceae > Polaromonas > Polaromonas potterensis. The sequence continues at coordinate 173,028 of NZ_JAWQLX010000002.1, forward strand.
GGTGTAGTGAATCAACTGGGCGTACAGGTTGTTGGCGATGACAAGACGCCGGTGATCAGCCCCGTTGGCCAGGTCCTTGCCAACACCGGTACCAGCGTCGCCATACTCGGCGGCGCGCTTGTGTCGCCATCGGGAATACCTGTCAACGGCTCGGCCGGACTGGGCGGCTTGCTGTCACCCGTGACGGGATTGCTGGGTGGCTTGGGCAACGGCAATGCTTCCACCAACAACCTGCTGGCACCCGTGACGGGCCTGCTGGGTGGCCTGAACTCCGGTGGCAGCAGCGCAGGTTTGCTGGCGCCAGTAACAGGCCTTGTCGGCGGCCTCACCGGCGGTGCGTCATCGTCAGGCAACGTACTGGCACCCGTGACCGGACTTGTGGCCGGCGTCACGGGTGGCTTGACGGGAGGCAATGCCGCAACTAACAATGTGCTGGAGCCCGTGACCAATTTGCTTGGAGGTCTGACCGGCGGGCCCAAAAAATAAAATAGGGAGGAGCCGGTTTGAAGCATCACTGCGTCCTGATTCTCGTGGGAGTGGCCATTCTGGACGCAGGGGGCTCGCAAAGCGCCCTGGCCCAGGCCGGTGGCGGCAATCCGCTCGACACCCTGCCGGCGGTGCCGTCCATCGAAATCCGGCCCGGCGGCGTGGCCAGTCCGCTGGCAGCGCCGCCGACAACAGCACAGCAGGTGATGGACATCCGTCTGACGCCAGCACGCTTCGACATTGAGGGCGTGCTGGCGCTTTCTTTTTCAGAGATTTCATCGCGGTTTGCGCCCTTGGCACGCCGTGAAATCACGGTCGGCCAACTGGTCGAGCTGGCGCGCGGCGTGACACAGTTGTACCAGGACCGCGGTTACGCGCTCTCGTTTTGTTATGTGCCCACGCAGGACTTCAAGGACGGCGTGGTGCGTATTGTGGTGGTGGAGGGGTATGTAGGCGAGGTTCGCATCGAAGGCGATGCGGGCAACGCCGAAGCCAAGATACGCGAGATCGCCGCGCGCATCCAGGCAGACAAGCCCTTGCACCGCGCCACCTTTGAGCGTTACGTCGGCTTGCTGGGCCAACTACCCGGCTTGCGTGTGCAAGCCAGCGCCCTGCCCCCCAACCGCACCGACGGCGCCACCGTGCTGACGCTCAAGGTGGCGCGACGCCCCGTCACCGTCTCGGCCGGTTTGGATACGCAGCAGTCCAAACCACGCCTGTTGCTGACGGGGTCGCTGAACGACGTCATTTCTTCCGGCAGCCAATTAAGCGCATCCGTCATTGCGCCGTCCTCGCAAGGTGAAACTTTCGGATCGGCACAGTTCACGCAGTTCATCGGCAGCAACGGTCTAAGCGCCAAGATAGACGCATCACACTACCGTGGCGATCCCAATGCGCAACTCGAGGTCAACAGCAGCACGCAACGCCGTGTGAGCAACGACCGGATTGAGTTATCCGCCAGTTACCCGCTGGTCCTGAGCAACACCATGAGCCTGGTCGTGAGCGGCGGCGCCTACGCGGTGAACTACAGCGACGACTACAGCAACCCGGCCAATGGCGCGGCCTTGGCCTACGACACACGTGTGCGTGCTATTTTTGGCCAGCTCAGCTACACCTTGAGCAAGCCCGACACGGTACGCCGGCTCAGCGTCCTGCTGGCGCACGGTATCAATGGCTGGGGCGCCCAAGCCACGGCGCAGACCAATGTGGCCGGCCTGGTCACGGCCAACCCGGCAAACGTGGGTTTCAGCAAGGTTTTGCTGCAAGCCAGTCAGCTCAACCAATGGCCCAACGGCTTTGGCAGCGTTATATCGCTACTAGGTCAATACAGCCCGCACATCTTGCCCACCACCGAACGCATTTCGTTTGGCGGCTTGCGCATGGCGCGGGGTTATGCCCCCGGTGAAGCCTCGGGCGACTCCGGCTGGGGACTGGGGATGGAGATCAACCGCAGCTTTGCAGCAGACATGGCCTATCTGAAGCAGGTGCAGCCCTACTTGCTTCTTGAGCTGGCACGTGTCTACAACCAAAGCGGTGTTTTCACGCCATCCAAACTCAAGTCCGTCGCCATTGGAACTCGCTTGTCTGACCAGAAATTTTTTACCGTCGATATATCGGCCGCCAAACCCCTGGGAGATCAGCCTCTTGAAAACGCCGAGCGCCACCCACGTTTTCAGGCAACGCTGAATTACCGGTTAGCACCGTAATGGTGGAGTTGATATTTTTGTAATTCTTAGGACTTAACTTTTTAAATAACTGTTGTGAAATAAGTCCGAAAAAGCGGCGTTTCAACGATCCATCGTACTTGTACGTACTTGACTTCAACGAACACTGCTAGCATGAATTTGTCAGGGAGGAATGCGCCAAAATAAGAATTGCGAAGCCTGATATTTGATTTGAAATTTAGGTTTGTTTTTTAAATGAAAGGGTCATTATGAAAAATTCCATTATTCGTTTTCTCAAAGATGAAGAAGGCGCCAGTGCAATTGAATACGGTTTGATCGCAGGTTTGATTGCTGTCTTGATTCTGGCGCCGGTGGGAGAAATTGGTACCAAGCTAAAAACCATCTTCCAAACTATCAGCAACACACTTGCCCCCCCTCCCGCCCCGACATAACTAATTGACTGCTTGTGCGATCAGCTGGCACCTCTCTTTTTTTGTTGTTCCTGCTTTTCGCAGCAGTATTCGATCTGCGTAAGCGTCGCATTCCTAATTGGTTGGTAATTGCGGGAAGTTTTTCCGCCGCGCTTACTTTATTTTTTGATATCCAGCCATTTAATTTGACTTGGCCGCAGGCAGTAGTTGGTGCACTCATTGCTTTTTTCGGCTTATTGATTTTTTATTCCATGGGCCTTATGGGTGCAGGCGATATTAAGTTCGCTGGCGTCCTGGGACTTTGGATGGGTTGGCAATTAATCATTCTTGTCTGGACGGTTGGCTCGGTAATTGCGGGATTACACGGCATTTTTATTCTGGCGACCCGTTGTCTAGAGCGAAGAACCTATGCACCTGTTGCCAACGAGATCAAAGCGGACATGGCGCCGCCAGCGCTTTTCCAGAGGAATCGGTGGAAGCGGGAAACCCCTTATGCAGCTTGCCTCGCCGCAGGCGCGGTGATTGTTTTGTTTTGGAATTCATCGACCTAGCGGATATGGAGCAAGAGACAAAGCTCAAAGCCCAGGTGCTGACGATATTGGGAGGCTTTCATGACTCAGAAAAAGAAGACTGAAGACGGTATCGAACGTCCCCGAACGCTGCGCTGCGCACAAGGAAATATGCGGGGAACCGTGGCTATCGAATTTGCTTTTTTGTTTCCCGCATTTTTTCTAATTTTTTACGCTATAACCACTTACGGCCTGATTTTTGCGGCCCAGCAAACGCTGACACTCGCCGCGGCCGAAGGCGGGCGCGCAGCGCTGCGTTATCCCGGCGGGGCTGCGGACACGTTGACCGCCCGACAAAACAATGCCTGCGCGGCTGCGCTTTTACCCTTGAGCTGGCTTCAGAACATGGGCGGCTTAGGCGCAGGCAGTGGTTGCAGCGGCGGCCCTGCGGCTCCCGGGGTCTCTGTCAAGAATGATCCCTGTTCCTATGCGACCTCGCACCGCTGCTTCACCGTGACTGTGCGCTATGACTACCAGGCTCACCCCATGGTGCCGCAACTGCTCGGAAGTTTTAGCCTGCCAACGCCAACCGCCCTGCAAGGGTCCGCCGTGGTCCAGGTCAATACGCTGTGAGTCAGCAGAACTAAAAAATCTATGCGCCGCGTTCTCACGGCAGGGAGACATCATCATGGTCCATCTCACCAAAATTATTGCGGCCGTGCTGGTACTCGCAGGGCTGGCGCTTGGCATTTATGCCTGGACGCTGAGCCGTCAGCCCGTGCCCTCGGGCCCGCCTGTTGCTGCGGCCAAGGCCAGCTATGCGGTGGTCGTGGCCGACAAGTCCTTGCCGGCCGGCCAGGCGATCAAGGCAGAGGATTTACGCATCGAACGTCTGCCCATGCAACCGACCGATGCCTTCCACGATCCGCAACTGGTGGTGGGCCGCGTTCCCATCATTGACATGAGCGCTGGTGCGCCTATCGTCGACCAACAACTGGCCTCTGGCCTGTCAATCAAAATCGCCGAAGGCGAACGTGCCGTGGCCGTCAAGGTGGATGAAGCCATAGGCGTGGGCCACAAGGTGCGACCGGGGGATTTCGTCGACGTTTTTTTTGTGCTCAAGCGTGATGGCCATGAGATCGACAGCAGTCAGGCACGACTGCTCCTGTCGCGCAAACGCGTCCTGGCCTACGGTGCCAGTTCCGTCGATGGTGTGCAGAAAGACCCGAGCCAAACTGCTGGCGGCGCACGCACGGCCATCCTGGCGGTCCCGGTAGAAGAAGTGAACCCGATCCTGCTCGGTGAAGCCAATGGGCGACTGTTGCTGGCGCTGCGCAATCCCAAGGACACGGCTGAACCCGACCCGAAAACGACCGCCCCCTGGATGATGTCCATGGTGCCTGCCCCGCGTCACCCGTCGCAAACACGACCCCCTGCCGCTTCTGACCACGCTGCCGCCGGTACGGCCCTGAGCACCCTCGCCGGGCGTGCGAAAGACAGCGCTTTACCGGTTCACGCCGTGGTGACCCAGCGCGCCAACAACCGTCCTGTGGACAAACGGCCAGCGGCACTGGATGTGGTGAGTGTGGAATTCATTCGCGGCGCCAAGCAGGAAATTGTGACCTACTGAAAACCCCAACATGCTCCATCATTCTCATTCAATTCGTTCCCGCCCAACGCCTACCTCATCCCGCGTTCTTCGAGCTTTTTTATTGCTGGCGGGCGCGGCAACGACGCCGCTGTCAACCCTGGCCCAGCCGGCAGTGCAAACCGCAACACAAGAGAAACCGCTCACCCTGCAGGTCGGCGACCAGCACGAAATCCTGGTGGAAAAAAGTCTGGAGCGCCTGGCGATTGGTGACCCGGCCGTGGCCGATGCGACCATTCTGCGGTCCGCCAAAGGCACGGCAGGTGCACGTATTCTGGTGTTGGGCAAAGCCGCCGGCCGGACCACCTTGCTGGTGTGGCCCAAAGGCGGCAAGGCACCACAGCGCTACGCCATCCAGGTCAGTGGAAAGGCTGCGGCCCCCTTGTCTGGCAAGGGCCGCGTTGAAACCTACGGGAAAACAGTGGTGATCGAAGGTCGCCTGCCTGATGTAGACAGTCACCAGCAACTGGCCGCGGTAGCCGGCGATGCGTCCGGAAAACCCGTGCTTGTCGACCGCTCGGTGGTCGATGTCCGGAGCAACATCGTCCAGGTAGATGTGAAAGTGGTGGAGTTCAGCAAAAGTGTATTGAAAGAAGCGGGATTCAATTTTTTCACCAACCGCAATGGTTTCGGGTTCGGCGTGTTTGCGCCCGGCGGCGTGCGCTCGTTTTCTGGCGGAGGCAGTGCCCCCATCAGCTTTGGCGGCATCACGCCGCTGGCCCAGGCCTTCAACCTCGTGTTCAGTTCCACCCGCAGCGGCATCGTGACCAACCTCGGCATTCTCGAAAGCAATGGTCTGGCGCGTGTGTTGGCCGAACCAACGTTGGTGGCAATGTCGGGGCAAAGTGCGAGCTTCCTGGCCGGCGGTGAGATTCCCGTTCCGGTGCCGCAAAGCCTGGGCACCATCAGCATCCAGTACAAGCCCTTCGGCATTGGCCTGTCCTTGACGCCGACAGTGCTGGCCAACGACCGGATTGCCCTGAAAGTCGCACCGGAAGCCAGCGACCTGGACTTCACGAATGCCGTCACCATCAATGGCATTGCCGTGCCGGCCATCACCACGCGCCGGGTGGACACCATGGTGGAACTCGGCAATGGCGAGAGCTTCGTGATCGGAGGGCTCGTCAGCCGAACCACTCTTTCCGATGTCGATAAGGTCCCAATGCTGGGCGATATACCGATTTTGGGGACCTTCTTCAAGCGCCAGACCTACAAACAAAACGAAAAGGAACTGGTGATCATAGTCACGCCGCACTTGGTCAAGCCCATCGCCAAAGGCACAGACCTGCAGCCCATGCTACCTGGGCGCGCCGAGCAGCGCGATGGCGCCGTCTGGCGGTCTTACCTGGCCGGCGGTGCGAGCCAGGATGCTCTGCCCGGGTTTTCCGACTGAACATGACGCTACGTTCCAGCAGCATGAACGCCAGACACGCGCCCTTTGTTGAGCAAGTGACCGAGGTTTGCCTGTGGGTGTCGGGCACCGCTGAACACGGCCGTCAGTTCGAGATAACCCTCGCAGGGCAATACGCCTTGGCGCAGGTGGAGCCCGATATGACTCTACTCAAGGAACGCCTGGTCGCACTGCTTCCGGTGGCGGTAATTTTCGATTTTTCGGCAGCCGATGCGCAGACGATGACAACGCTGGTCGAGGACCTTCGCAAGCTTCAACCCGGAATGCCGGTTTTGGGTGCGGGCTCGGTCACCCAGCCCGGGGCTACCTTGGCGGCCTTGCGCGCTGGTGTTGACGACTTTATTGGCCTGGAGATGGCCGCCGAGGAGGTGCTTCAGGTTCTGCGCGGTCGCGCCTCAGCATCGCGCATGACTGAAACCGGTCGGGTCGCCGTGCTGCTGGGCGCCCGCGGCGGCTTGGGCGTGAGCACCATCGCCTGCAACTTGTCGCAGGTGCTGCGCGAAGCCGGCCAGGCTGGGCACCGGGAGGTGGCGTTGCTGGACCTGGGTTTGCCCGCCGGCGACGGTTTGCTGTACATGGACATGAGCAGCGACTTCAGCTTTGTGGACGGCGTGCGTAATTTGAAACGCATGGACTCGACCTTGATACAGACCACGCTGGCCCGTCAGGCCAGTGGTGTGGCGGTGTTGCCCTTGCCTGCCAACCTGACGCAGATGCGCGAGATTTCGCATGGAGACAGTGTGGCGCTGATCGGCCGACTACGCGATTTCTTCCATTATCAAGTGGCCGATTTCGGCGGCTTCTCCAACCTCGACTTCCTGGCCCAGGTCTTGAGCCGCGCCCAGGGAGACCGGGTGTGGGTGGTCTGCGACCAAAGCCTGGGGGGCATAGTCTCCACCACTCAGATGTTGACGGAACTACGAGAGCGTGGTGTGGAGCTGAAGGATTTTGGTCTGATCGTGAACCGCTTCGATGTTCATGTGGACATCGCCGCCAAGGACATCGCGGACCGCCTCGCCCTTACGCTGGATGCCGTGCTGCCCTCACGTAGCGCGGCACTGATGAACGCTTGCAGTCGCGGGCAACTGCTGGCCGCAGTCCACCGGGGTGATCCCTTCGTCCAGGGCTTGCAGACGCTCGCCCGGCAACTGCTGGCCCCCTCATCCGGGCGCAGGCCGCCGCGCTCGCCATGGGTGGAGAAACTATCGCATTTTGCGGATAAATGGAGGGGAGGCACCCATGTCAACGGAAATTGAATTCGCGGACGATGGGCAGGCTTTCATGCAGACCCAGCAGTTCCAGGACATCAAGTCCTGGGCGCACGAGCACCTGCTCAACCGCATCGAGGAACTGGGCGCGGAATTCGGCCGCTGGTCACGCACCGCCATCCAGCAGTTCGTCGACCTGGAGCTGGATAGCTTCGTGCGGCTGCAGCGCGTGCCCATCAACGATGCCGAAACGCGCCTGATTGCCGAGGCGCTGACCAAGGAGCTCTCTGGTTTCGGTCCCATTGAGGATTTGCTGCAGGACCCTGCCGTCGAAGACATTCTCATCAATGGGCACAAACACGTGTATGTGTCGCGCCACGGCATTTTGCAGCGGGTGTCCTTGCGTTTCACCGACGACGACCACGTGCTACGCATCGTGCGGCGCATCCTCGCGCCCATCGGACGACGCCTGGATGAGTCCAACCCCATGGTTGACGCCCGCTTGCCGGACGGAGGGCGCATCAACGTCATCATCGAACCCTTGTCCATCGACGGCCCGGCGGTGTCTATCCGTAAGTTTCGCAAAGACCCGCTGAGCCCGGCCGACCTGGTGAAACTCGGAACCTTCGACACGCCCATCTGTCAGTTGCTGGAGATAGCCGTTCAGGGACGCTGCAACATCATTGTGAGCGGCGGGACCAGCTCTGGAAAAACCTCGCTGCTCAACGCGCTCGCCACCTTCATTCCCGAAACCGAACGTGTCGTCACCATCGAAGACACGGCAGAACTGTCGCTCAACCACCCGCACGTGGTGCGCCTGGAAAGCCGGCCCGGTGGCTTCGACGCATCCGGCGTAGTTGCCATTCGCGACCTGCTGCGCAACAGCCTGCGCATGCGACCCGACCGCATCATCGTCGGCGAGGTCCGCGGCGGCGAGGTGCTGGAGATGATGCAAGCCATGAACACCGGCCATGACGGCTCCATGGGCACCATCCACGCCAGTTCACCACGCGAATGTATCTACCGCCTGGAGATGCTGGCGGGATTTGCCGGCTACCAGGGCAGCGAGGTGAGCTTGCGCCGACAGATTGCCAATGCCGTGGACTTCATCATCCAGATTGGCCGTTTGTCCAGTGGCCAGCGCCGCATCCTGTCCGTAACCGAAGTCACCGGGCTCAACGACAGTGTGGTGGCCATGCAGGAGCTCTACCGCTACGAGCCCGCCCCAAACCCCGACGGCACCGAACGCGACCGCTGGGTCACGCTCGGCATCACACCACACTCGCCCAAGCTCGCACGCTTCCGGCAGGCGCTGCAAAAGCTCAACGGGGACGGACGTGTCTAGCGCGGCCTTCACGGTCATGAGTCTGGCCTTGCTGCTGCTAGCGGCGGGCCTGTCGTTCTGGCTCTGGGCCCAGGGCCGGCAGTCGCGCCAGGCCGTCGGCCAGCATCTGGACAAACGTCTCGCAGCAGAGGCCAGCGAAAACACCGAGGTCTTTTTTTACCCAGGTGGGCGTGCATCCAGCGAGGGTACGGGCGCACTCACCGGTGGGGCGACCGACGGCAAACAGCTGAGCCGCTGGGGCGCGCGCCTGACTCACTGGCTGTTGCCGGCCTGGCAGTTGGGCGTACTCAGCCCGCGTGCCCTGCTGGGGCTGGTCACCTTGATTGTTGTTCTGGTGACCTTCACCGGGTTAGCCGCGGGCATGGTGCCTGCGGTAGGCCTGGCCGCGATGCTGGTGCTGGGCGCGTTCTTTTTTGTCTGGTACCGCGCGCAGCATCGCCGACGCCAACTTGTGCGTCAGTTGCCGGGGTTTCTTGATTCCATGGTGCGGCTGATCAACATCGGTAACTCCACCCATGCAGCGTTCCAGATTTCGGTGCCCGCAATCAAGGCGCCGCTGCGGCATTATCTAGACGATGTGAGTGCGCTGATCAGGGCCGGTGTAGAACTCGAGCCAGCGTTGCTACAAGTGGCTCGCGGCATGCAGATCGATGAACTCCATCTGCTCGCCTCCATTCTGGGCCTGAGCGTGCGCTACGGCGGCCGGGCCGACATTCTGCTAGAACGCATGGCCAACTTCATGCGCGACCGCGAACAGGCTGACGCGGAGTTGATCGCGATGTCTGCAGAAACACGCTTGTCGGCGTGGGTTCTGGGCTTGCTGCCTGTGCTGGTGGGCGCGGGCATCATTGTCATCAACGCGTCCTACTTCATACGCATGTGGGACGACCCCACCGGACGCAGCATGCTTTATGGGGCGCTGGGCCTGCAACTGATCGGAGCCTTCCTGTTGTACCGCCTGGCACGGCTGAGCTGAGGCAGCACGAACCATGACCCCGCAGCAACTCATGATGACCGCCCTTGGACTGGTCGCACTGGGCATGCTGGCCCTGGGCGTGCTCCTGATGGTCCAGCAGTGGCGCCGCGCGCAAGGCCAACGCGCCATCGAGCGCGTCATGCATCGCAACACCGCCGGTTCTGCAGCAATGCCGGACCGGTCACGCCCCAGCGCTGCGCCCGAAACACGGGAGGTGCTCTGGACCACCTCTCTGCGCGAGGAAGGCGCGGCAGCGCGCTGGCTGGACTCGCGCATGGGGCGGCTGCTCGTGGTCAACGAAGACCGGCGGCTGATCGAGCAATGCGGTTTTCCCTCACTGCGAGCACAACTGAGCTTTCTGGCAACCCGCGTGGCGCTGGCTGCGCTGTTGCCTGCGCTCTACTATGCGCTGGCACCCGGGGAAACCCAGTTCGTCTATGCTGCGGCGCTGTTCACGGCGGGCGTTCTTGGGCCCAAATGGTTCTTGAAGTGGTTTGCCGCCCAGCGTAAACGCCTGGTGGCGCGCGAGCTTCCGCTGCTGGTGGACCTGATTGGTCTGCTGCAGGGCGTCGGACTGAGCCTGGACCAGACCTTGCAAGTCATCGCCCACGACTTTCGGACCGTGCTCAAGGTGCTTGGCAAGGAACTCGACATCGCCAACCGCCAATACAGCCAGGGCCGCACACGCGAGCAGTCCCTGCAACGTTTCGGTCAGCTTCATGACAACGCACATCTCGGCAACCTCGTGGCCTTGCTGGTCCAGGTGGACCGGCATGGCGGCGCCGTCCAGGAGCCGCTGCGCCAGTTCAGCGAGCGCCTGCGCGAGATGCGCAAGTCGGAAATGAAGGCGCAAATCGGCAAGATCACCGTCAAGATGACAGTTGTCATGGTCACCACGCTGTTGCCAGCGCTGATCCTGGTGACCGCCGGGCCAGGCTTCCTGGCCATCATTCGTTCCCTGGGAGCTATGGCCCGATGAAAATCAGATTTTTTTGCATGACAAGCGCTATTGCCGGCACATTGGCGCTTGCTGGCTGCGCCGCGCCCTCCGGCTATGGACTGGCTTCGGCCCGAGCGCCCGCGATACCGTCTGCCGAAGCGCCCATCAATCCGCTGAGCACCTATATCAACCTGATCCAGCAGATGCAGCAGAAAGGTTTGTGGTTTGCATCGCTGGCGCACATTGATGCCATGGAACAGCAAAACGGCGTGTCGCCCGAGACACAACTGATGCGCGGCGACGCCTTGCGCCAGACCGGCCAGCTCGACGAGAGCGCCGCTATCTACCGCAAACTGATGGGCACACCGGTTGAAGCGGCGGGCTACCGAGGCTTGGGGCTGATCGCCGGTGCGCGTGGCGACTTCCCGCAGTCGATCCAGATGCTGGAGCAGGCGCAGCGCCGCAACCCGACAGATGCCGTCGTCCTGAGTGATCTGGCTTATGCCTACATGCGAGCCGGCCGTGTGGCGCAAGCGCGGGTACCGGTGATGCAGGCGTCGCAGTTGCAGCCAAGTTTGGCCAAGGTGCAAGGCAACCTGGCCTTGTTCCTGCTGGTCGATGGACAGCGTGCGCAGGCCGACGCCGTGATGGACCGCGCCAAGATGTCGTCCAACCAGCGCGAAGCCATCGAGCGGGAAGTGCAACTCGTCAACCCAGACCGTGCGCTGGTGGCCAATTCCACCCCGGTGCCCTTGCGGCTCAAGACCTCGCAATGGCCGTTCAGCAACTGATGGCGGTCAGGCCCGCTTTTCAAGGAGTTAGCTCATGAATAAAAACATTCTCACTCACCGGATCGTCTGGCCAACCGGCGTGTTACTCGCTGTCGGCGCCCTGGGGTTCCCAGCCTCGGCCCAAACGCCGCCGACACCCGTGCCAGCAGCCCCGGCGGCGGTAGCCGTGGAACCCCTGCGTGTCGGCGATGCCACCCGCCAGTTGCTGTCCTTGCAGCGCAACGCCACCGGGCCCGACCGGCCCATTCCCGGCGAGCAAGCTGGGTTGAGCTACCAGCGTTATCTAGACAGCTTCAAACACCCCATCCCCGAACGCATGGGGTCGAGCATTTCCAGTACCAGCGGCAACAAGGCGCAATAAGACACCGCCAGACAGTCATGTCGATAAATCCACGCATCTCCGGAAAAAGTCCCCATCAGTTGCAGCAACGGGGCGTAGTTGCCCTCATGGGCGCGATCTGGATGATGGTGGCGCTGATCGTGTTAATGGGGCTGGATATTGGCAACCTGTTCTGGCAGAAACGGGAGTTGCAGAAGATTGCAGACATGGCGGCGCTGGCGGGGGCGCAAAGCACTGGCGAAGGCTGCAGCGTCGTCCAGTCGCACGCCCAGTCGAATGCGAAACTCAATGGATTGCGAGTTAGCGGGACGAATGCAGATATTTTCTCGCCAGCGGATTGTGGAAACTGGAACCCAAAGTTGCCCCCGGTCGTGGAGCCCGGTGCCACTTGCAACCCCGCGTGTTACTTTGACACAAGCCGAACACCGCTGAACGCCGTGCGTGTGAATGTGTCTCGAATGGTTCCCTATTTTTTCGTTTTTAACTGGGGAAGTGACAGTCGACTCGTGAAAGCAACGGCCACTGCAGCCAATGCGTCAACCACGGCAAGGTTGCAAATTCGCAATACCCTGGTCAGCGTAAACACCGAACAGTCTGATGTACTCAACGCCGTAGTCGGCGGGATGCTGGGCGGTAACCTTGCCTTGGACGCGGTCGGCTGGAACGGGCTAGTGAACAACAACATAAAACTGCTCGATTACCTTGACCAGCTGGCCGTGAATTTGAATATCGAGGCAGGAAAATACGATCAAGTTTTAGGTACAAATACCGATATTGGTCAGTTACTTCAGGCCGCAATTGATGTCATGAACCGCGCCGGTCCAACGGCCGAAGTGGCTGTTAACGCACTGAAGGCAATCAAGGTAACGGCGCAAGCGGGGGCCGCCAATCCATTGCTCAAGCTGGGTGACCTGCTGGGCGTCGCAACGAGCACGCCTGCGGAGGGATTGCGTATCGACCTCCAAGCATTTCAACTGGTCCAGGGCCTTGTTCAACTGGCTAATGGACAGAATGCTGCTGTCGCCAGCATACCTCTTCTATCTGTACCCGGACTGGTTGACAGTAACGTGAGGTTGCAGGTGATCGAGCCACCGCAACTCTCTGCTATCGGCGACCCACGGTTAGCGAAAGCCGATCCACTTGGGCCAAATCGCATTTATGTCCGAACTGCGCAGATCCGGACAATGGCATCGTTGGATCTGTCAGGGGTTGCAGGAAAAATTTCAGATATTGGAAACGCCGTTTTCTCGGCGATATCTCCGCTAACCAGTGCCGTTAACAGTGTTTTGAATCTCCAACTCAAGAGTGCAGTCGAGCAACTATTGGGCGCCGTGGCTTGTCCTATTCCCATTCTTTTACCGAGCTGTCCCGAGTACGAAGAAATGTATACCCAGGCGCTGCCGGCGCGTGTGGATATCAGCCTCGAGGTCGGTAACGCCGAGGCTTACATCACAGACTACAACTGCAACAGTTCGGAGTCAAAGACTTTGACCGTCCAAGCGCGCGCACCCATTGCCGATGTACGAGTGGGACAGATAGGGAACGCTTTTCTCTCCAAAACCCCACCAACCGTCGCTCCAGTGGCGTTAGTGGAGCTGGGCTACACAACGGCTAAACCGGACGTCTGCCTACTTGCTGTTCTCTGTGGTGGCTGGAAATGGAAACAACCCAATGGCACTTGGGGAGCCAAAGCCACGGCGGCAAAGAACATCATCGCAGGCGTCGGAGCGCAGGTTGGCTCCTCCCTGAGCACGGTTGGACAGGGACACTCACTGTTGTACGTCACCCCACCGGCTGACAACCTCCCCGACATCACAGTTCCGTTCAGTAACAACGACAGCTCGTTCAAAAAATTATCGGTCACTGATCTGATTGCACAAATTGGCAGCACCATAGGTAATGTGAATATAAATGTGTACCGCAGCAACTCCGCTGGTCTTTTAAGCGCTCTTTTAGCAGGAACACTGGACACCGTGAATGCACTAGTTTCAACACTCCAGAATGTGGTTAAAGGCGTATTAGCCCCCTTGCTCGATCCTTTACTGACTAAATTGCTTCAGACGCTGGGTATTGATCTCAACGAGGCATCCGTTGGTGCCCGGCTAAGCTGCCAACAAGGCGCCGAACTGGTCTACTGAACAGAAACCTCCCCGCATGCGAACCCCATTCCACTTCGACGAACTAGATCTCTATGTCTGGGAAGGCAAGGCCGACATCCTTGACCGCATCGCGCGTTGCATGGCCAGTTTCGACGTGGAGGTGATACGCGCCGACGGCATTCCTCATCCTCAGGAGCGCACCAAGGGGCGGGTGGGTTTGGGCATCATCAGTGTCACGGTGATCGACAGTGGGGGGTTGCCTATGGCCAGCGAGGTGTTGCAAGGCATGCCGGTGATCTGGGTGGCCGCGGCGAACCGGGACCGCGACACGCGAAACTACCCGGCGGAATACCAGCACATCCTGCCCTTTGACTTCACCGGGGCTGAGCTGCGCACCTTGGTGACCAAGCTGGTGCAGCAGATGCGCGCCCACGAAGCCACACCGGACCGGCCCGACGTGCTGGTGGCCAACTCCGAGTGCATGCAGTCGCTGCTGGCCGAGGTGACGGCTTTTGCCGACTGCGACCACAATGTGCTGGTCCACGGCGAAACCGGCGTGGGCAAGGAGCGGATTGCCCAACAGCTGCATGCGGGTCACGGTCTGTATGGCAAAGGACCGTTCATTGCGGTGAACTGCGGCGCCATTCCCGACGGCTTGTTTGAGTCGCTTTTTTTCGGCCACGCCAGAGGCTCCTTCACCGGAGCGGTACATGCACACCGGGGCCACTTTGAGCAGGCCACGGGCGGCACGCTATTCCTGGACGAGATTGGCGACCTGCCGCGTTACCAGCAGGTCAAGCTGCTGCGCGTGCTGGAAGAAAACATGGTCACCCGGCTCGGTTCGACGGTTCCTATCAAGCTCGACTTCCGCCTGGTGGCGGCGACCAATTGCGATCTGCGCGAGCTGGTGCAATCGGGCGATTTTCGGTCCGACCTGTTCTATCGGCTGGCGGTGATCGAACTGCAAGTGCCATCGCTGGAAGAACGCGGCGCGGTGGACAAAATTGCCATCTTCAAAGCGGTCATGGCCTCGGTGATGGGCGATACACACCGCGAGAACCTGCCGGATTTGCCCTACTGGCTGACCGACGCCATTGCCGACATGTACTTTCCCGGCAATGTGCGGCAATTGCGCAATCTGGCCGAACGCGTTGGGGTGATCGTGCGGCAAACCGGCGCATGGGACCAGACGCTGATTGAGCGCGCCTTGACCTTGGCCAGACGTATGTCGCCGCCTGTGCCCGCGCCCGCCGAAGCCGAGTTTCCGGAGCCCGCCGCACGCCGAAACTGGGACGCGACGGAACGCAACCGCATCATCAGCGCGCTGGAAACCAAAGATTGGCGGCGGCTCGAAACGGCGCAACTGCTGGGCATCAGCCGCAAGGTGCTTTGGGAAAAAATGCGCAAATACCAGATTAGCAATGGCGAGCCCGGCATTCCACTACCGGACTGAAGGCCGGCGACGCGCGAAAGAAAAAAGTCCTGCTGAGGGCTTTTTTTTATTTGACGGCCGACTGCTCCAGTGTTCCGGCGGCCATCGCCTCCTTGACCCACTGGGGTTTGCGGCCGCGTCCACCGGACCAGGTTTCCCCGGCGGCACTGCGGTATTTCACCTTGGCAACTGGCGCCGGCGCGGCGGCGTTTTTCCGGCCCTTGCCTGTTTTGGCGGGGAGTTTCAATTCGCTGGCGGTGATGCCGTACTGGGAAATGATCTTGCGCACCTCTGCGAGTTTGGCGGTCTTTTCCATGTTGAGCAATTCGGCCCTGCGACTCTGAAGTTCCGCAATCCGCTCTTCCAGCTTCAAGATTTCGTTGTCTATTTCGTCGAGCTTCGAATGCGTCGTCATGTAGGAATCCTTGATGGCCGAAAGCTGGAATTTTAACGAGTTCACATGGCACACTGAGCAGCCCTCGCCACTCATTCACTTCACGTTTTCTGAACGGCTGCGGGATTAGCCCTCTGCCAAAGAAGCCGCCGTATCAGCCGTCCAACTCGGGGTAGCGCCTGAAAATGCCTTCTTCGTTGAACGCAATCCGCCGGTCGCTGGCCAGGTAAGCCGCCACACGCCGGTGTTGCGCCACCCGCAGGTGCAGATCGGTCAGGTGGGGCGCCGATTTGAGCACCCGCTTGCTCGCTTTCGGAAAGGCGTAGAGCAAACCATCGACCAACTGGAACAAGGACAGATCGGCGTAACTCAGGCGCGCGCCGACCAGGTGTTCGGGACCTTTGGGATTGCGTGCCAGCACGGTTTCAAACCAGGCCAAAAACTTGGGCAGTCGCAGCTGGCGAAAGGCCTTCGCCCGTTTGCCGGCCTCCGCCTTCTGGTCTTCGTAATACAGGCTGCTCGCGATCGGGTGATGTGTCTCATGGACTTCCGCCACCAGGTCGGCCATGGTCAGTTGTAATTGATGCGTCCACAACTGGCTGGTTTCGCTTTTGCCCACCAGGCCCAGGCGCGGCCCGAGGTACAGCAGGATGGCGGCGGTCTGCGCTATGGTGTGTTTGCCATGGACCAGAAAAGGCAGCGCAAACGGCGGCTGTTCCAGCGCCGGGTCTTGCATGCAGGCCAAGGTGGCCGCCAGGCCCTGCCCCGGCTTGCCTTGGCCGCGTGCGACATCCACATAATCGACACCGGCGGCCTCCAGCGCCAGCCGCACAAACTCACCGCGGCCTTGAATGGTGGGCCAGTAATGCAGTTCGTAAGGCATGGCGATGTCCTTTTCTTGAAACAGGCCAGCCGGCTAAAGTGCCGTCAGCCTGCTTTTGGCAGGAAATTTAAATGAAATAAGCCTCCAGCCCTTTATACACGGGCGCAAGCAGCTATCACATTCATAGCTACTGTCAAGCAGCCGCTTTGGCACCCAGCCGCCAGAGCGAGGTCACCTCGGCCGCCCGGGCCGCGTGCAAGGCATCGTCCACGTCAAACACCTTGCTGTGTTGCGGTTGGGCGTCCACACGTGCCAGCACCTGCAAACCGGCGGCATCCACCCAGGCCAGCAAGTCCGCACGCGTGCGCAGGCCCAGGTGTTCTGCCAGGTCCGACAGGATCAGCCAGCCCTCTCCGCCAGGGATCAGATGGGCCGCCAGTCCGCTGAGAAAACCACGCAACATACGGCTGTCGGGGTCGTACACCGCGTGTTCAATCGGTGAGCTGGGGCGGGCCGGCACCCAGGGCGGGTTGCAGACGATCAGCGGCGCGCGCCCTTCTGGGAACAGGTCTGCCTGCAGCAGGTTGATCTGGGCGCTCAGCCCGAGTCGTTTGATGTTGTCGCGCGCACAAGCCATGGCCCGCGGGTCCTGGTCCGTCGCCACGACCCGGTCCACGCCCCGGCGCGCCAGCACCGCCGCCAGCACGCCGGTGCCGGTGCCGATGTCGAAAGCCACGCTGCCAGTCGCCAAGGCCGGCGGCAAGGCGGTGTCGGCCACCAGGCCCAGATATTCGCTGCGCACGGGCGCAAACACGCCGTAATGCGGGTGGATACGCTGACCGCCCAAGGCGGCAATCTCGACCCCTTTGCTGCGCCACTCGTGCGCGCTGATCAACCCCAGCAGTTCCCGCAGCGACATCACGTAAGGACCTTGCGCCAGGTCGCCGGGGCCATACACCTCGCGGCAGGCCTGCACCACGTTCGGCGCACGCCGCAGCGCGCTGTGATGTGCGCCGTCAAATTCCAGCACCACCATGGCCAGCGTGCGCGCCCGTTGCGACTGCGCCTGACGGTGCAGGTTGAAGACGTCTGCAGAAGAAGGTTCAGGCAGGCCTGGCTTGGCTTTTTTGGCCTTTTTAGGCCTGTCGATGCGCCTGGCCAGGGCCTGCACCAAATGCCGTGCGTTCTGGAAATCACCGCGCCACAACAAGGCCGTGCCTTCGCTGGTCAGACGATAGGCCACGTCCGCGCTCAGGGTATCGTCGGCAAGAACCACACGTTTGGGCGGCAATGCGCCGCTTTCGGAGCGCCAGCGGGCAGAACGTGTTTCGCCGGCTTCGCTCCACTCGATGTTGACCGGCGCGCTCATGCGAGCACTTTCGGGGCAATGCAGGTGATGCGCTGCAAGCGCAAAAATAGGAGAGACATTGCAAAAAACCGGTAGATGAATAGACCTCTATTATCCGGTGCCGCACCCAAAGGCGGCTGTCGGGACTAAGCCCAGCCCTTTATCGGCTGTCTTTTCCGTTGTCGAGGTCGCCTAGCGGCGCGAGGTCGGACGCGTAAGTGCGGTCGCCTATGGTCATCTGGCTGCTTTTTTGCCAGGCGGCCTCGAAAGCCGCCAGTTCTTCCGCGGTCGCACGTTCGTAACGGCGAACATCCGACGAGCGGGAGCTTCGTGCTGAGGCCGGCTCCGCTCGCACGCCCTCACCGGATCGCGGGGCATCCAGGCCCTTGAGTTCTTCATTGACGCGCCAGTACACCGCCGGCACACCCAGCCCATACCGGCTCAAGGCGTTTTTCTTGATGGCGGCGCCCAGCGCCGCCAATGGTTCTTGTCGCCCCTGCTCGTTGCGGAGGAAGTCGGTGGACAGGTCCACCATCACGGCAAAGGTATGGCCGCGCTTGTCGACACGCACCACCTTGAACCGATAACTTCCGCCCACCATGCCCCAACTCTTCATCGTGCTGTTGATCGAGTCAAAAAGCATTTCCCGACGAAACGCCATGCGTTCCTCCAGGCTCATCTGGACCGGCCCGGTCTCCGGCCCCGAACGACCGTCCTTGATAGCGCGCGAAGGGGAAAACAAATTTTCGAAAAGCGACATGGCGAAAAAAGAGATTGAGTGAGGTTTCCCAACCTCGTTGCAAAACGTTCTTCGAGTTATCAGCTGTTGACAAGTATTCAGCCAGCTCATCACCAACAAACATCCTATTCTTTTCATTACAAGTTGTCACGATCGGATACATGGCATTTTCAAGCACCGCGCCTGTTAAAAATGTCGAAAAGTAGCTTCAAAGAGTGCGTTCACCCCCCCGCGTTAGAAAATTTCCATATAGGTGCCCGAATTACCAGGAGGCTGCTTGGGCTTGCGACACCCCACTCCGCCAGCAGAAACAGGTAGGCCTTTTCTCACGCCGCAACGCGGATAGCTCCCACAGGCGCACTGCCGCCTCAGTCGCAATGTGGCGATTGGTACAGGCACGGGCAGAACTGACGCCCATGGGCCTATTTATCCATTTTTTTGGAGCCCTTATGAAACTGAACCGTCTCATCAACCTTTCCGCTGCAGCGGCCGCACTGGCTTGTTCAGGCCCTGGCCTGCTGCTGGCCCAGCCCGTTCAAAACTCGTCGATTTACATCATGCCGTCCCTGACGATCGTGGACCCCGATTCCCGCTTCAACGGCGACAAAAATCTAGGCGGCCTTGGCCTTCGTCTGGGCAAAGCGATCACTCCGTCCTGGGACATCCAGGTCGGCGGCAGCATGGCGCGAGCGACCAACAATGGTCAGCGTTTTGAGCAAAGCTCACTGGGTGTCGATGCGCTGTACCTGTTCAACCGCAGCAACTTCCGCCCCTTCCTGCTGGCTGGCGTGGGGGCCGAAAACGACAAGTTGCCCAACGCCCGCCAGACCTCGCCCTATATCAACCTGGGCTTGGGGTTTCAACTGGCACTGTCCGAGCAATGGTTTATGCAGGCCGATCTTCGCCGCAGCCGCGCCTACCAGCGCGACGACAACCTCTTTGGAGCGGACCGGACCAACAGCAACACCCTGAACTTCGGCGTGAGTTACTACTTTGACAAACCAGCACCACCGGTGGTCGCGCAGTACAACCCACCGCCCGCACCCGAACCTGTGGTCACCCCTCCGCCGCCACCACCGCCCCCACCCGCTCGGTTTGAGCGGGTCACCTTGTCGGCGACCGAGCTGTTTGAATTTGACAGCGCCGACCTGCGTATGCCACAGACCAAGCTCGACGAAATTGTCCAGGCCTTGAGCGGCGGGCAATACACCGGCAACATCACCGTGACGGGTTATACCGACCGCATCGGGGCGGACAGCTACAACCTGAAGCTCTCCCAACGCCGCGCGGATGCGGTGAAAAGCTACCTGGCGAGTAAAGGCGTCAGCGCCAATCGCCTGACGGCCATCGGCAAGGGCAAGGCCAACCCGGTCGTCAACTGCCAGGACCGCAACCAGGCGGCGCTGATCAAATGCCTGGCTCCCAACCGCCGGGTGGAGGTCGAAGAGATTGTGATTGAGCGCCGCGTCAACTGAGCGCTATCAGCAACGGCTCCGTGCCAGGCCACGGAGCCGTTGCTGAGGACAAGTCAAGGCCGCTATTTGGTACCCAGGCCCATGGCCCGCGAAATCACCTCTTTCATGATTTCGTTGGTGCCGCCGTAAATCCGTTGCACGCGCGCGTCGGCATAAGCGCGGGTGATGGGGTACTCCCACATGTAGCCGTAGCCGCCAAAAAGCTGCACACATTCATCCATGACTTTGCATTGCAGGTCCGAGCACCAGTACTTGGCCATGCTGGCCGTCGCGGTGTCCAGCTTGTCCTGGCTGATCAGCTCGGTGCATTTGTCGACAAACACGCGCGCGACCTGCACTTCGGTTTGCAACTCAGCCAGGGTGTAACGCGTGTTCTGGTAGCTGGCGACCGGCTGGCCAAACACCTTGCGCTCTTTCACATACGCCAGTGTCCAGTCAATTGCGGCCTGGGCCGAGGCGACGGCTGTGATGGCGATTTGTAAACGCTCCCAGGGCAGTTGCTCCATCAGGCAGATGAAGCCCCGGTTCTCGTGTGCCTCGCCGCCCAACAGATTCTCGGCGGGAACACGCACGTCGGAGAAAAACAGCTCGGACGTGTCCTGGGCCTTGAGACCGAGTTTTTTCAGGCGTTTGCCCACTTCAAAACCGGGCATGCCGCGCTCCACCAGCAACAAGCTGGTGCCTTTGGCGCCAGCCGTCGGGTTGGTTTTGGCGACCACAATCACCAGATCCGCATGCCAGCCGTTGGTGATGAAGGTCTTGCTGCCATTGAGCAAGTAGCTGCCATCAGCCTGCTTGAGAGCGGTGGTTTTCACGCCCTGCAGGTCGGAGCCAGCGGCCGGCTCGCTCATGGCGATGGCGCCCACCATTTCGCCGCTGGCGAGTTTGGGCAGGTACTTCTGTTTTTGCGCCTCGGTGCCGTAATGCAGAATGTAAGGCGCGACGATTTCATTGTGCAAGCCGTACCCCATGCCGGAAAAGCCGCCGCGCGCCAGCTCTTCCATCTGCACCACCGAATAAAGCTTGTCGGCGCCCGAGCCACCATAAACCTCGGGCATGGTCATGCATAAAAATCCGTTTTCACCCGCCTTGTTCCACACAGCGCGGTCGACATAACCCTGCTCCTCCCAGTCCGCATGGTGGGGGGCAATTTCCTGCGCCATGAAACGCCTGAAACTGTCGCGAAACGCTTCATGGTCCGTTGAGAAAAGGGTTCTTTCGATCATGGTGTCACCTTGAGGACTATTTATAAAAAGCAATTGCTTGGTGAAAAGAATATACTGCAAACGCCATAAAACAACCCGGGACACAGACGCACCATGTCGCAAGCCGCCGTTGATGACACAGCCCTTACGCCTCCCGCCGCCACGGCTGCCTTGCTGGAACGTATCCGGGTCCAGTTGGCCAGTGGTCAGCCGGACTGGAAGGCCAACGGTGCCGCCGAGATCCATATTCCAGTGGCGCGTTATTTTTCGCCAGAAGTCTGGCAGGCCGAGTTGCAAGCCCTGTTTCGTCCCTTGCCCCTGATTGCCGCACACGGCAGCGAACTGGCGCACGGCCAGACCATGGCACACGACAGTTTTGGCGTGCCGCTGCTGCTCAGCCGCGACGCAGATGGCACGGTGCGGTGTTTTCTCAATGTCTGCCGTCACCGCGGCATGCGGCTGGTCGAAGCCGCGGGCGGCGCGCAAACGCGCAACAGCGTGGTCTGCCCCTACCACGGCTGGACCTACAAGCTCAACGGCGAGCTGCGCCACATGTTGCATGCCGACGCTTTCGATCCCTGCCCCGCAGGTACACGCGACCTGACACCTGTGCCTTGCGCTGAGCGCCACGGCCTGATCTGGGTGGTGCCGGATCCCCAAGGCGCCATCAACCTGGACGATTTTCTGGGCGGACTCAATGATGAGTTGCCTTTTTTCGCCATCGACCAGTTGCAGCACTTTCGCACGGTTGAAGCCGACTACCCCGCCAACTGGAAACTCATCATCGATGCGTTTTTGGAGTCTTACCATATCCGGGTACTGCACCAGAACACGATCTACCCCTACTTTTCCGACGGCATCACGTCGGCCGAGCGTTTTGGCCCACACATCCATTCGCTGGTAGCGCGCAAGGCCGCGCAGGAATGGGCGGCACAGCCGGGCAACGAACCGCCCGCCACCCTGGAAGGCTTGAGCCGGCTGGCGACCACAAGCCAGGTGATTTTCCCCAACACGGTGACCATCTTCCACCCGGACTATCTGAGCCTGATCACCGTGGTGCCAACCGGCCCTGAGACCTTGCGCTGGACACACCGCATGCTGATTCCCGCCGCCAAGGCCACGCCAGACTGGACACCGCATTGGGAAAAGACCTTTCGCCTGATCGAACAAGGCGTATTCCAGAAAGAAGACATCCACTGCGCCATCGGTATTCAGCGTGGACTGAAAAGCGGCGCCAACCGACACATCACGGTGGGCCGCGCCGAACAGGGCGTGGCCTGGTTTCATGAACAGGTCCAACAAGCCACCAAGCCTTTTTTAAAAACCACATCCACCCCGCCATATTGATCAGGAGAACAACGATGACCGAAGCATTCATCTACGACGCCATCCGCACACCGCGTGGCAAGGGCAAAAAAGACGGCAGCCTGTACGAGGTCAAACCCGTCAACCTGCTGGCCGGCGTGTTGACGGAGTTGCAGCGCCGCAATAACTTCGACACGGCGCAGGTCGACGATGTGGTGATGGGCGTGGTCTCGCCAATCGGCGAACAAGGATCGGTGATTGCCAAGGTCGCCGCGCTCAAGGCCGGCTGGGACTTTCGCGCCTCGGGCGTACAGATCAACCGCTTTTGCGCCTCGGGTCTGGAAGCCGTCAACATGGCCGCGCAAAAAGTCCGTTCGGGCTGGGAAGACCTGGTGGTGGCCGGCGGCGTGGAAAGCATGAGCCGCGTGCCGATTGGCTCGGACGGCGGCGCCTGGGCGCAGGACCCGGAGACCAACAGCGCGACCGCGTTTGTGCCGCAAGGCATAGGCGCCGACCTGATCGCCACGCTGGAAGAATTCAGCCGCGCTGATGTGGACGCTTTTGCACTGGAAAGCCAGAAACGTGCGGCCACGGCGCGTGAGGCCGGCTACTTTGAGCGCTCCATCGTGCCGGTCAAAGACTTCCTGGACCAGACCATCCTGGGTCAGGACGAATTTATCAAACCCCACACCACGCTGGAAGGCCTGGCCTCGCTCAAGCCGGCGTTCGAGCAAATGGGCGGCATGGGTTTTGACCAGGTGGCGCTGACGCGTTATCCGCAGGTTGAACGTATCGCCCATGTGCACCATGCCGGCAACTCCTCGGGCATTGTGGACGGCGCAGCGGCGATGCTGATCGGTTCTGCTGCCGCTGGAAAAACCCATGGTTTCACGCCGCGCGCACGTATTGTCGCGGCAGCCCTCAGCGGCGCCGACCCGACCATCATGCTGACCGGCCCGATGCCGGCGACACGCAAAGCGCTGGCCAAGGCCGGGCTGACGATAGACCAGATCGACCTGTTTGAAGTCAACGAAGCTTTTGCCGCCGTGGTGATGCGTTTCATGAGGGAGATGAAAGTGCCGCACGACAAGGTCAACGTCAACGGTGGCGCGATTGCCATGGGCCATCCGCTGGGCGCCACCGGCGCGATGATTTTGAACACCCTGGTGGACGAACTGCACAGGCGCAAGCTGCGTTACGGACTGGCCACGCTGTGTGTGGGTGGCGGCATGGGCATTGCAACGATTGTGGAAAGAATCTGATGAAGACCATCCAGTACGAATTGGCAAACGGCATCGCCACCCTGACCTTTGACGAGCCCGGCTCGCCGGTCAACACCATGTGTGCGCAATGGCAACAGGATATGTCCGAAGTGACCGCGCAAGTCCTCAAGGACAAGGCGGCTATCCAGGGCATCGTCCTGGCCTCGGCCAAATCCACCTTTTTTGCCGGCGCCGATCTCAAGGCGGTGATGCGCCTGAGCCCGGCGGATGCGTTGGCCTCGTATACCGAAATCGAGCTGCTGAAGAAGAACTTCCGCACGCTGGAAACACTGGGTGTCCCGGTGGTAAGTTGCCTCAACGGCACGGCGCTGGGCGGCGGATGGGAGGTGGCCCTGGTCGGCCATCACCGGATTGCGGTAGACGATAAAAAAATCCAGTTCGGCCTGCCGGAAGTGACGCTGGGCCTGTTGCCCGGCGCCTCGGGCGTGACCAAGATGACGCGCCACCTGGGCCTGCTGGCGGCGCAGCCCTATTTGCTGGAGGGCAAACTGTTTGGCCCGCGCGAAGCCCACGAAATGGGTCTGGTCCATGCGCTGGTCAGCGATGCCAGCCAGTTGCGCAGCGAAGCACTGGCCTGGATCGCATCCAGCCAGGGTGAGCCGGCAAAAGCCCAACACCCCTGGGACGCCAAGGATTACAAGATTCCCGGCGGCACACCAGCCAACCCAAAGATCGCCATGGCACTGACGGTTGCGCCGGCCATGCTGAAAAAGCAGACGCGTGGCCTCTACCCGGCCCCCGAAGCCATCCTGGCCTGCATGGTCGAAGGCGCGCAGGTGGATCTGGAAACGGCCTTGCGCATTGAAAGCCGTTATCTCGCCAAACTGATGACGGGCACCAACGCGAAGGCCATGATCAACACCTTCTTCTTCAACATGAACGCAATCAAAAGCGGCCAGTCACGGCCCAGGGATGTATCGCGTTTCAAACCCGCCAAAGTCGGCCTCTTGGGCGCCGGCATGATGGGCGCCGGCATTGCCTATGCACAAGCCAGCAAAGGCATCCCCACCGTACTCAGGGATGTCAGCCAGGACAAGGCCGATGCCGGCAAGGCTTACAGCGCAAAGATCACGCAAGCTCGCGTGGACAAGGGCCGCATGAGTAGCAGCGACCAGGCCGCCCTGCTTGCGCGGATTCACGCCACGGACAAAATCGCCGATCTGGCTGGCTGCGACCTGATCATCGAAGCGGTGTTTGAGCGCCGCGACCTGAAAGCCAAGGTCACGCAGGAAGCCGAGCCGCTGCTGGCGCTTGGCGGCTTTTTTGCATCCAACACCTCCACGCTGCCTATCAGCGGCCTCGCGCATGCCAGTGCCAACCCGGCCAAATTCATAGGTATCCATTTCTTCAGCCCGGTCGACAAGATGAAGCTGGTCGAGATCATCCGCGGCAAACAAACCGACGACGAAACCGTGGCGCACGCTTTCGACTATGTACAGGCCCTCGGCAAGATTCCCATCGTGGTCAATGACTCGCGCGGGTTTTACACCAGCCGCACATTTGGCACTTTTGTGATGGAAGGCGCGGCCATGTTAGGCGAAGGTATTCCGGCCGCCGCCATTGAAAATGCCGGCATCCAGTGCGGCATGCCGGTCGGCCCGCTCGCCGTGCTCGACGAAACCGCCTTGTCATTGAGCGTGCATGTGCTGGACCAGACCCGCGCCGACTACGTGGCCGAAAGCAAGACCTACATCGCCACGCCGGGCGAATTGATTGTCGAGCGCATGGTCAAGGAGTTCGACCGCAAGGGCCGAGCCGCGGGCGCCGGTTTTTACGACTACCCCGCGGAAAAAGGCGCGAAGAAAACCCTGTGGCCTCAGCTGAAGACACTGTTTGAAAAACCCGGCGTCACCTGGGACATCACCGAACTGAAAGACCGGCTGCTCTACCGCCAGGCCGTGGAAACCGCGCGTTGCCTCAGTGAAAACGTGCTGACCACCGTGCACGATGCCAACATCGGCTCCATCTTCGGCATCGGCTTTCCGGCCTGGACCGGGGGGGCCATGCAGTTCATCTACGGCATGGGGGTGGATGCTTTTGTGCAACGTGCCGACCAGTTGGCCGCGAAGTTCGGTCCGGGTTTTGTTCTCAGCGACAAGGTCAAGGCCGCGATCAAGCAACACCAGCCGGTTTATTGACCCAGGCGCTCCAGCAAGCCGGCTTTTTGCACCTTGCCCAAAGCTGTTTTGGGCAAGGCATCGCAAAACAGGATGCGTTTCGGATGTTTGAAACGCGCCAGCCGGCCTTCGAACAAACGCATGACGGCGGCAACGTCCAGGTCTGCCCCCGGTGTTTTAACCACCACGGCAACCACCACCTCGCCCCAGTGGCTGTCCGGCTGGCCGACCACGGCTACCTCGGCAATCTGCGGGCAATCGGCCAGCAGGTTTTCGATCTCGGCCGGGTAAACGTTTTCTCCGCCCGAGATGATCATGTCTTTGGACCGGCCCACGACTTCATAAAACCCCGCGTCGTCACAACGCGCCAGGTCGCCCGTGTGAAACCAGCCTTGCGCCAACGCCGGGTTGTCCGCATCCTTCCAGTAGCCACACAACAGGTTGGGGCCACGCACCCACAACTCACCGACCTCCCCCACGGCCACCGGCTCGCCCGTATCGTTGACCAACCTCACCGCTACATGGAGACCCGCCTGGCCGGCTGAGCCGACATGCGCCATCGCATCTTCACGGCGAAGATAGATGGACACCGGACCGGTCTCGGTCGCGCCGTAAACCTGGCACACCGGCACGCCGCGCGCGTGGATCGCCGCGATCATGGCGGCAGGAATTGTGGAAGAACCCGCGGCCAGCAGCTTCAGTGAAGACACATCCGTCTTTGCAAAATCCGCATGCTCAAGCACCGCACGCAAGGTGGCCGGCACCATCAGCGACAGCGTGGGCCGGCGCTTTTCCACATCGCCCAGCCAGGCCGCCGGGTCAAAGCGTGCATGCAAGGTCACGGTCGCCCCGGCGTGTAAAGCCGGCAAGGTCTGGATGCACAAACCGCCGACATGAAACATCGGCAACACACTCAACACATGGTCGTTCTGCGTCAGCTCGTGCGCATGGGTGGAGATCACACAGTTCCAGACCAGGCCAGCCTGGGTGTGCAACACCCCTTTGGGCTGGCCAGTGGTACCGGAGGTATAGACCAGCAACACCGGCGAGGTTTCGCCACCGCTTAACACCCGCGCGTCCGACCCGTCCGGTGCGGAACTCAGGTCAGCGGCCTGCAGCAAGCGGCAGGTGCCAAGTGTTGGCGCGGCGTCGGCATGTACGGCGTCGGCCACCAGCCAAGCTGCACCTGCGTGCTGAAGAATCGCCGTCTGTTCCGGCGTGGCCAGGCGGTAGTTGAGTGGCAGCAGGATGGCGCCGATGCGCGCCAGCGCAAAAAGCAGCACCAGCAAAGCCGGATCGTTCAGGCCTAACCAGGCGACACGGTCACCGGGCTGAATACCCGCTGCCAGCAACACCTCGGTCGCGCGCTGGATACGTCGCCACAGTTCGGCGTAAGTGATGTCTTCGCCGGAAAAATGCAGGGCCACCTGCGCCGGAGAAAGCTGCGCGTGCCGCTCGATGATGTTGGCCAGACCCATGCCGGACCTTGTTTACAGCGCGGCCTGTTCGTCCTGCTCACCGGCCTCGTACAAGCACTCGCGCCCTAGCCGGTCCAGACACAGCTCCGCGGTCCACGGCAACATCAACGAGCCGCAGCGCGAGTCGCGGTACAGACGCTCCAGCGGCAGGCTTTTGAGCATGGACTGGCCGCCGCAGGTACGCACCGCCAGGCGGCAAATTTCGTTGGCATTCTCCATGATGGTGTAATGCGCCGCGTAAAGCCCCAGGCGGATTTCCTTGGAAGGATCAACCCGGGCGGCGCGGGCATTCTGCAGAAAAATGGCGCGCGTCTGCTCCAGCCTGACTTTCATTTCCGCCACGGCGATCTGTTTGGTCGGGTACATGCGGCGTTTGACCGGCGGCGTGCCAGGCACTTCGCCGCGCAGGTATTGCACCGTGAAATCGTAAGCAGCCTGGGCAATGCCCATGTAGGTCGGCGACAAGGTGGCAAACATGTGCGGCCAGCGCAGCGCTGCCTGGGCGTACAGGCCTTCGGGCATCAGGCGTTCGATCTCCGGGACAAACACGTCCTGGAACACCAGCGTGCGCGACACCGTGCCGCGCATGCCCAGCGGGTCCCAGTCGCCGGTGACGCTGACACCGGCCAGGTTTTTGTCCACCGCCAGGTAGAGCGAGTCACGCTGGGTCGCACCCGGTTTATCCAGGGTGCACAAAATGCCGTAATAGTCGGCAGCCCCTGCCAGCGAGGCAAAAATCTTCTTGCCGTTGACGATGTAGCCACCTTCGACTTTTCTGGCCAGCGTGCCGAAAGGCGCTTTGCCGGCGGCAGCGGCACCACCTTCCGAGAAAGGCTGCGAATAGACCTTGCCCTGCACCACCACGCGCTGGTAATGCAGTTGGCGGTGTGCCTCGTGGCTGGCACGTTGGTCGGCCGTCATGTCGAGGTCGTCGGCGATAAAACCGGTCCACATCGTCGAGCTCACATGCATGTTCAGGGTCAGCGCGGTTGCGCCGCAATGGCGGCCAATTTCAGCAGCCGTCATCACGTAGGTGGCAAAGTCGGCGCCCCAGCCGCCATAAGCTTCGGGCACACAAATTTTGAGCAGGCCGGCGGCACGCAGATCGGCGTAATTTTCAAAAGGAAAAACCGCATCACGGTCTATCTGCCCGGCACGTGGTGCAAACTTGGTACGCCCGAGGTCGGAGGCAATCGCCAGCAGCTCGGTTTGTTTGGCCGTCAGTTCGCTGTAGTCCCCCGCGATGGATGGCGGCACATAACACACAGCAGACGGCGGGCAGGCAGGGAGAGCAGACATGGGCAATTCCTCGTGGCTAATCGTGGCTAAAAGTGTTGCTTCAGAAATGTCAGGACCGCGCGGTTGAACAGCGCCGGCTGCTCGATGTTGGCGATGTGCCCGACACCCGGCAGGCACAGGTAGTCGGCCCCTGCAATGCGGCTGGCCATTTTTTCCACGACGGTGGGCGGCGCATTCAGATCCAACTCCCCGGCCAGGCACAAGGTCGGCACGGCGATCTGGCCCAGCTCGCTGAGCCGGTTGAAAGACACGATGGCCGAGAGTGCGGCGCGGTAAGCCTCGGCGGGCACCTGGGCCATCAGGCTGCGGGCCTCGCTCATACGTGCGGGATCGGCCTCAGGCGCAAACATGCCGGGTACCAGCGTCTCCGCCAGGCCCGCCATGCCCAGGCCCTGGTCCAGCGGCGCAAAACGGCTTTGCAAAAACTGCTGCTGCCAGTCGCCACCGGGCTTGCCAAAAGCCGGCGAAGTGCTGTGTAACACCAGGCCGTGGACCAGCGTGCGATACAAGGCCGCGAATTCCTGCGCGATCATGCCGCCCATGCTGTGGCCCAGCAGCACATTGCGCTGGGCGCCGATGTGCTCTATCAGCGTTTTGAGCGCCCCGGCCAGCATGGCATTGCTGCAAGGCTGGACCGCCGGCGAAGCGCCGTAACCCGGCATGTCCCAGGCGATGGTCTTGAACCCCTGGTCGGCCAGTGCGGCCTGGTTGTGCGCCCAAGCCTCCTTGCCGCCGCCCACACCGTGCAGCAAGAAGATGGCGGTATCTCCGTCACCCCGTTCAAGATAAGCCGGCAGTGTGTGCATGGTTCAGCCCATCTCGCCACACAGGCGGCCGGCGTCGACAGCAAGCTGACCATCCAGGGCCACGGTGCAGCCCCGGAGCGGCAGATCAAAATGCCCGAGGGTGTGGCGGCCGGCGGCTTCGTTGGCGCCTGTGGAATACAAAAAGTTGCCGGCAAAGGCGCGCAGCTCGGTGCCGTTGAAATCGTTTTTGTCGTAAAAAGCCATGGCATCCCAGCGTGCTTGAGGGTTCATGCCCCAGCCGACATGTGACACCGCATAAGCCTCACGGTCGCCCCAGGCCGCCCAGTAGCTGCGCATCAAATCCGCGTCCACATGCTGGCCCGCAATGTCGGTGACAAAGTCGTTTTCAATCGTCAGCACCACCGGTTTTTCCAGGTAACGCTTGAAGGTGAGGTTGACATCGCCCTGGTCCAGCACCAGCCGGCCGTTGACGCTGCTTTTAGCCGGAAAAGCCAGACATAGCCCACCCGGCCAATGCGAGATGCTGCCGGGTTTGGCGGTGTAACCCCAGCCGCCACCGGTACGCGCACCTTCGAGTGAAATGTGCAGGTCGGTACCCGCGCCTGACGTCACGTGCATGGTTTTTGCGTTTCTGAGCAGCTTCATGCCGGCCTTGACCTTGGGCTCCAGCGCGGTGTTGGGCATGCAGCGCTCCAGTATTTCCGGGTGTTCGTTGGAGACCATCAACACACGCGCACCCCCTTGCAGGATCTCGGGCAATTCCGCCGCATGCAACAAACCTTCCACCGTCAGGTCGGCCACAAAGCTGCAGACCGCCAGCGCCTGCACCACCGGCGCCAAGCGTGCAATGGCATCCGAGGCGCCGGTGGAGCGCACCGGCACGGGTGCAGCCAGTTTGGGACTGGTGAGCACCAGATGAAAGGCCCGCGCGCCCAGACGCGCCAGCGCCAACTCGGCCAGTTGCACATTGACCGGTCGTGATTGCGTCTCGGACAGGATGGCCGCTGTGTCGCCAGCCTTGACGCCGCACAGCGCAAAGGTTTGGGCGAAACAGTCAATCCAGCGGGCTTCAATGCGTTGTTGCAGCATGCATCACTTTCTTAAAGGCGTGAACCCAGTGCGAAGTAGCCGCCGGCGTGAAACAGCAGCGGTGCCACCTCGGACGCGGTGAAACGTTCGACTTCGGCGATAAACAAACAATGGTCGCCGGCGGTTTGCCGCGACAGCGTGCGGCACTCCAGCCAGGCACTGGCGCCGTGGAGCAAAGGCAAGCCCCATTGATTTTCTGCGTGCGCCACACCGTCGAACTTGTCCGCCTGGGGCGATGCAAAACGGCGCGACAAATCGACCTGGGCTTCAGCCAGCACATTGACCACAAAACGCTCGGTCTTTTCAAACACCGGCAGGCTGGGCGAACTGGCCCGCAAAGACCAGAGGATCAGCGGCGGATCAAGCGACAGGGCTGCAAACGAATTGACCGTGAGTCCAACAAATACCCCGGTCGCGGCACGCGCCGTGACCACCGTGATGCCAGTGGCAAACTGGCCCAGTGCACTGCGCAGGAGCCGGCTGTCTGGCGCGGCCCGGCTGGCGAGGGCATCGGGGTCTGCGACGGCTTGCAAGGCAAGGTTCATTTATTCATAATATATGAAAATTCATGCAATACCAACCTGACTTTCCCGCAACCCAAGGCCGGCCGTGAACCGTTCCAAGGCCCCTGCCGACCCGGCACCGCCCCCTGTCGCCCGCTTCATCGACGGCTATCTGTCTTACCTGCTGGCCCGCGCCAGCCACACCGTGTACCGCGAGTTTCATGCGCAGGTCCAGGCGGCCGGATTGAGCTCTCTGGAATGGCGGCTGCTGGCCACCCTGTCCGACGGCGATGGACTGACCATCGGCGAGCTGGCGCATGAAATCCTGGCGCAGCAGCCCACCTTGACCAAGCTGGTGCAACGCATGGAAAAAGCCGGCTGGGTGCGGCGCGGCGAAGACCCGAGCGACGCCAGGCGCACCCTGGTGTTTGAAACCGCCCAAGGTAAAGCCACCGTGGCCGCACTGCTGGCCCAGGCCAAGACGCATGAAGACTCCTTGCTGCAGGACTTTAGCGAGCGGGATGTCACGGCCCTGAAGAAAATCCTGCAAACCCTGATCAGTCGCGGCGACGAAGGTTGAGCCGCGCGCCCCAATTACTTGACCAAGTCAAGTAATTGCCGGATGATCAGCGCCATGAAACCCGCACCTTCTTCCGCCGTGCCCGTCGCCCATGTCAAGGCCGTACGCGGCTTCAACCGCTTTTACACCCAGCGCATCGGGGTGCTGGCGCCCTACCTGGGCAGCGAGTTTTCGCTGACCGAAGTACGCGTCTTGTACGAGCTGGCGCACCGCCAGCAACTGACGGCCACCGAGTTGGGGCGCGATCTGGCCCTGGACGCGGGTTACCTCAGCCGTATCCTGCGCCGTTTTGAAAGTCAGGGCTGGATGGCCCGCAGTCCCTCCCCGGTCGATGCGCGGCAAAGCCTGTTGCAACTCACCGAGGCCGGTTACCAAGCTTTTGCACCACTGCAGCAACGCTCGCGCGACGAAGCCGCCGCGCTGCTGGCGCCGCTGCCCGCGCCGGCCCAACAAGAATTGACCGCCGCGTTGGCCACGGTGCAGCGCCTGCTGGCACCGGCCGACACGCCCGCTCCCAGCGTGCTGCTGCGTGAACCGCAACCCGGCGACATGGGTTGGGTGGTGCAGCAACACGGTGAAATTTACGCGCGTGAATACGGCTGGAACAGCGCGTTCGAAGCCCTGGTCGCGGGCATCGTGGCTGGCTATATACGCAAGTACCGGCCCGGCTCGGACCGCTGCTGGATTGCCGAGCTGAATGGCGAGCGGGTCGGCTCCATCTTTGTGGTGCGCAAATCCGCCACCGTGGCCCAGTTGCGCATGCTGATCCTGACACCGCAGGCGCGCGGCCTGGGCCTGGGTGCGCGTCTGACCGACGAATGCATCACGTTTGCCCGCAGCCAGGGTTACAAAAAAATGGTGCTCTGGACCAACAGCTGCCTGGACAGCGCCCGGGCGCTGTATGCCAAACGCGGCTTCCAGCTGGTCAAAAGTGAGCCTTACACCGGCTTTGGGAAAGACCTGGTGGGAGAAACCTGGGCACTCAAGCTGTAGAAACTTGGCGCCGATTTGGCTGGATTTTCGTATTTTTATATGCTTTTTAGGCCTTCATCCCTTATGGGACGGGCGCAAGCAGCTATAAAAACAGAAGCAACTCAAAGGAGCTATGCCCTTGTGCTCCGCAGTCGCACAACAACAAGCCAGTGATAATTGCGGCATGACTGCCTTCCCCACCGACGAAGAAGCCCCCCGCCCGCGACCCGAATCCCTGACCGACCTGTTTGTCTCCTTCACCCTGCTGGCACTGCAAGGTTTTGGCGGTGTGCTGGCCGTGGTGCAGCGCGAGCTGGTCGAGAAAAAGCGCTGGATGACGCGCGAGGAGTTTGTCGAGGAATGGGCGGTGGCCCAAATCATGCCCGGGCCCAACGTGGTCAACATCTCCATGATGATTGGCCACCGCTACTTCGGCCTGCGCGGCGCCATGGTGGCGCTGGCCGGCATGTTGACCGTGCCACTGGTGGTGGTTTTGTTGCTGGCGCTGGTGTATGCGCAGTTTGCCGACAACCCCGGCGTGGCGGGTGCCTTGCGCGGCATGGGCGCGGTCGCCGCCGGCCTGATCGCCGCCACCGGCCTGAAGCTGATGGGTGCCCTCAAAACCCACCCGCTCGGCCTGCCCCTGTGTATCGGGCTGGCGCTGCTGTGTTTTGTCGGCATCGCGCTGCTACGCCTGCCGCTGGCTTATGTTTTACTGGGCCTGGGTGTGACGGCCTGTACCCTGACCTACCGGAAGCTGGCACCATGAGCCTGACCCTGCACTGGAGCGACTGGCTCGCCATGTTTGGGCATTTCATGACCCTGTCGCTGCTGTCGATTGGCGGCGCCATCACCACCGCACCCGATATGCACCGCTACCTGGTGGACCGTCAGCACTGGCTGACCGACCCTCAGTTCAACGCCTCGGTGGCGATTGCGCAGGCCGCGCCCGGCCCCAACGTCTTGTTTGTCGCACTGATGGGCTGGCATGTGGGCCTGAATGCCGGCGGACCGCTGCTCGGGCTGTTCGGCGTCTTGGTCACCATGCTGGGCATCATGTTGCCCAGCACCACCCTGACCTACCTGGCCGCCAGCTGGGGCCATCGCAACCGCAACCTGCGCTGGGTGCGCGCTTTCAAACAAGGCATGGCGCCGATTGTGATTGCGCTGCTGATCGCCACCGGCTGGATCCTGGCCAGCGCCAGCGTCACCAGCCTGAAAAACTGGCCGGTGATGTTGCTGACCGCGGTGACGGCACTCATCGTCTGGCGCACCCGGCTGCATTTGTTGTGGCTGCTGGGCGCGGGGGCCTTGCTGGGCTGGTTCGGCTTCGTTTGAAGCGCGGCCTGCAGAAGATGCCGAATGCGGAAACAATGGCCCTTCCGCATTTGAACCCAAGCACCAAGGACAGCGCATGACTCACCCCGGCTACCGAGAACTGGGCCGCTCCGGCCTGCAGGTTTCACCACTCACCCTGGGCGGCAATGTTTTTGGCTGGACGGTGGACGAACCCACCTCCTTCACCCTGCTGGACGCCTGGGTTGATGCCGGCTTCAACTTCATAGATACGGCGGACGTGTACTCCAGCTGGGCCCCTGGCCACAGCGGCGGGGAGTCTGAAACCGTGATCGGAAAGTGGCTCAAATACAGCGACAAGCGTGACCGCGTGCTGATTGCCACCAAGGTGGGTAAACCCATGGGGCCGGGCAAGCAAGGCTTGAAGCCGGCGTATATCCGCCAGGCGGTGGAAGACTCCTTGCGTCGCCTGCAGACGGATCACATCGACCTGTACCAGTCGCATGACGACGATACCGACACGCCCCTCGAAGAAACCCTGGCCGTCTTTGGCGAACTGATCCAGGCCGGCAAGGTGCGCGCCATCGGCGCATCCAATTACAGCGCCGCCCGACTGGCCCAGGCACTGGAGGTCAGCGCCACAAACAGCCTGCCCCGTTATGAAAGCCTGCAGCCGCTCTACAACCTGTATGACCGGGCCGTGTTTGAAGACGAGTTGGCGCCGCTGTGCCTGAAACATGGCGTGGGGGTGATCAACTTTTACACCCTGGCCGCCGGTTTTTTGACAGGCAAATACCGCACGGCGGCCGATGCCGGCAAAAGCGCGCGCGGCGCGGGCAGCACGGCAAAATACCTCAATGCGCGCGGATTGCGCATCCTGGCCGCGCTGGACCAGGTGGCAGCGCGTTACAACACCACGCCGACGCAAATCGCCATCGCTTGGCTGATGGCGCAAGCCGCCGTGACCGCCCCGATTGCCAGCGTCACCTCGCTGGCGCAGATGGCGGAGCTGGTCGCCGCCACACGCCTGACGCTGGATGCCGAGGCGATGGCAACGCTGAACCAGGCCAGCGCCTGACGGCGCTTTGGGACTAAGGGGCGCGCTGAGGGGTGGCCGTCGCCGGCACGCGCAACTGCCTTAGTTTGCTGGCCAGGGAGGCGGCCGACAACTCCCCCAGATGGCTGTCGACCAAACGCCCACTGGCGTCATAAAACAAGGTGGTCGGCAAGGAACGCGAGCCGACGGCCAGCGCGAGCGCGGTGCGGGGGTCGAACACCACATGGGAGAGCTTCAACTGGCTGCTGGCCAGGTAACGCAGCACGGTCGCGCCGTCTTCGCCCTGGTTGGCAAACACAAAACGCATACCGCTTTCCTGTTGTTGTGCGGCGGCGAGAACCGGCATTTCACGGCGGCAAGGCGGGCACCAGGTGGCCCAAAGGTTCACCACCAGGGGTTTGCCCGCCGCCAGATCCGTGAGTTGGACCGACTCGCCCGCGAGTGTGGTCAACACCACCGTGGGTAACACCGGCGGTTCCTTGTTCACCCAGTGCAGCGTTGCCAACATCGCGCCCCAGACCAGGGCGCCTGCAGCCAGTCCAAAAATCAGCGGCTTGCGTAATGCCGCGCGGCGCCTCCCCTGCCCGATCGCCACACCTAAGGCCCCCAGCAGCCCGGCCCAGAGGGTAAAGCCGCCATCACGGATATCGAGAATAGACAAAGGCACCTGGCGGTAGCTGTCAAACCAGAGGGCCACAAACACCAGGCGTGCCACCAGCAGCCCGATGAGCAACATGTCGGACAAGGTGCTGGCGATGCCGCCCGTTTTCTGCCTGCGCCCGACCAGGTGGCCAATCGCCAGAGCCACCAACAGCGCCACCATCAGAAACAGCTGGCTGAGCGGCAATGGGAAAGGACCGATATTGACGCTTAACATGTCTCAAGCGCCGGCCTGGCACGTGGCCAACGTGCCGTGAAGGCAGTCAATGCCAATGGTCAGCCGCGCTGACGCAGGGCTTCGTACAGGCAGACGCCGCTGGCCACCGACACGTTCAGGCTTTCGACCGCGCCGCGCATCGGGATGCTGACCAGTTCGTCGCAGGTTTTGCGTGTCAACTGGCGCATGCCTTCACCTTCGGCGCCCAGCACCAAGGCCACCGGGCCCGTGAGTTTGACGTCGTAAATGGTTTTGGTCGCGTCGTCGCTGGTGCCAATGATCCAGATATTGCGTTCCTTGAGTTCGCCCAGGGTGCGCGCCAGGTTGGTCACCATGAAATACGGCATGGTTTCGGCCGCACCGCTGGCGACCTTGGCCACCGTGGCGTTGATGCCAGCCGCATGGTCCTTGGGTGCAATCACCGCATGTGCGCCGGCACCGTCGGCCACCCGCAGGCAGGCGCCCAGGTTGTGCGGGTCGGTCACGCCGTCCAGCACCAGCAACAGCGGCTGGGTGGTGCCCGCCGCCTCCAGATTTTCAAGCAGCTCGTCGAGTGAGGTGACCTGGGCCACAGCGTCCACCCGCGCCACCACGCCCTGGTGGCCATGGCTGCCGCACATCTTGGCCAGGCGCAGGCCGTCCGACTCGATCAGGCGGACACCGGCCTCTTTGGCACGGTCCACAAACTGGCGCATACGCGCGTCACGGCGCGAAACATCGAAAAAAACTTCAAAAACGGACTGGGGTGCGGTCTTGATACGCACACCGACGGCATGAAATCCGAACAGGACTTTGGGGGATGAGGACATGGCTGGATTATCGCTGCAACGCAGCATCGGGCTGACAGCAGGAAGTCCAGACAGGATGGACGGTCCGGCTGTAAGCCTAAAATAGTAACAAGACGTTTTTTCAACAAGGGCGACATGGGACTGCGGCTTAAATTCAACTTGGTGCTGATCGTCGTGTTTCTGGCCGGTTTTGCTGCGGTCGGTTTTGTCTCGCGCGAGTTGCTGCAGGAGAACGCGCGTGAAGAAGTGTTGCGCAACGCCCGCCTGATGATGGACACCGCGTTGTCCGTGCGCAGCTACACCGTCGAGCAGGTCAAACCGCACCTGGACAAACAACTTGAAGACGTGTTTTTGCCGCAAAGCGTGCCGGCTTATGCGGCCACCGAAACCCTGAACCAGCTGCAGAAAAAATACCGCGACTACGGCTACAAGGAAGCCACGTTGAACCCGACCAACCCGCGCAACCGGGCCACCGACTGGGAAGCCGACATCGTCCAGCAGTTCCGCCAGAACGCGGCGTCTAAAGAACTGGTGTCCGAACGTGTGGGCGGCACCGGTCGCATCCTCTACATTGCCAAACCGATCCAGATCACCAACGCCGCCTGCCTGCAATGCCACAGCGTGCCTGCCGCAGCCCCGGCCAGCATGCTCAAAATTTATGGCGATGCCAACGGTTTTGGCTGGAGACACAATGAGATCATTGGCGCGCAGGTGGTGACCGTGCCCATGGACATCCCCATCCTGAACGCCGACCGCGCCTTCAAGACCTTCATGGCTTCGCTGGCTGGCGTGTTTGCCGTCGTATTCATCGCTCTCAACGTCATGCTGAGCTGGCTCATCGTGCGTCCGATACGGCGCATGTCGCAGGCCGCCGACAAGGTCAGCACGGGTGACTTTGATGTGCCCGAATTTTCCGACGCGGGCCGCGACGAAGTCGCCGTGTTGGGCAGCTCTTTCAACCGCATGCGCCGCAGCCTGGAAAAAGCCATGCAGATGATTGAACGGGGCGGACACTGAGCTTATGCGTGTTCTGCCAGACCCCGGTGTCCGGCCTGTAGCGGCCGGTGTGGACGCGGCCGCCCTCCCCGCTGGCCACACGGTGTTTGAATACCGCATCGAAAAAATGCTGGGCGGCGGCGGTTTCGGCATCACCTACCTGGCGCACGACATCAACCTGGACCTGCCGGTCGCGATCAAGGAATATTTTCCGGGCGAGCTGGCCCTGCGCGCGTCAGACCTGTCGGTGCAAGTGCGCAACCCCGGAGGCCAACAGCAGTTTCAATGGGGGCTGGAGCGTTTTCTCGATGAGGCGCGTGCGCTGGCCTCGTTTCGCCACCCCAATATTGCGCGTGTGCTGCGTTATTTCCGGGAAAACGACACCGCCTATATCGTCATGGAATACGAGTCCGGCGACCCGCTCAGGCGCTGGCTGGCGCGCCAGCCCGCATTGAACCAGGCCAGCCTGTTGAAGGTGATTTACCCGCTGATGGATGGGCTGGAGGCGGTGCACAAGCTGAACTTCCTGCATCGCGACATCAAGCCCGACAACATCTATATCCGCGCCGATGGCACGCCGGTGCTTCTCGACTTTGGCGCGGCGCGGCGCATCACCGGCGAGCGCGATTTGACCCACATCGTCAGCCCTGGTTTTGCACCTTTTGAGCAATACCACAGCCAGGGCAAACAAGGGCCGTGGAGCGATATCTATTCCTTGGGCGCGGTGATGTACTGGCTGACCACCGGGCAAAAACCCGTGGAGTCGGCCGCACGCGTGCAGCACGACAACATGCCGGGCGCGCTGGCCCTCGGCCATGCCGCGACCTTCGGCGAAGGCGTGTTGCGCGCCATCGACTGGGCCTTGAGCCCGGACGAAGCCGGCCGGCCGCAAAACGTGGCCGAATTGCGCGCGGTGCTGGTCGGTGTGGCCGCCGTGAGCCCCGCCGCCCACGCGCCGACCCACCCCGGGGCCATGCCCGGCAGCGGCGCCCTGGCCTTTGCCGCCAGCGCGCAGACAATTCCCGGCCACAGCAGCCAAAACCCGCGCAAAAACGTGCTCGGCACGTTGATGTTCCTTAACCTGATGGCCCAATCCAGGCGGTCTATCGAGCAGCAGAGGCTGCTGAAAGAACGTTTCAACGAGCTGATCCTCAAGGCCCTCAAAGGGGTGCCCGAGGCCTCGCGTATCGTGATCGATACCCCCGATGGCGCGGCCACCTGTTTTCTCGGCGACCCGGAAGAGGCCTTGCAGTCGGCTCAGCTGCTGCGCGGGCTGCTGTTGCAAAAATACGGGCCCTTGCTGTCGCTGCGTATCGGGCTGCACCTGGGGCCCATGCGTATCGTGTTTGATGCCAACCAGCGTGTCACGGTGGTCGGCGACGGCATCAACGTGGCCCAGCGCATCATGGACTTTGCGCAGCCCAACCAGATCGTGGTGTCGCGTGCTTATTACGACGTGATCTTGCGTATCACCGACAACGCCGCCGGCCTGTTCAGCGCGCTGGGGCCACACCTGGACAAACACCTGCGCTCACACGACATTTACGCCTTGCTGGAGCCGCAGGCCCGCGCCGCGCCGGCACCGCTTCCGTCCAGCAGCGCGTTTGAACACACCGCGTCTCTGGCCACCCTGGCGTCCCTGACACCGGAAGTGGTGGTCGAGATCGAGGCCGAACTGGCCCGCAACATCGGGCCGCTGGCCAGGGTGCTGGTGAAAAAAGCGCTGCCGCGCAGTGTCAGCGCCCAGCGCCTGCGTGAATTGCTGGCGGTGTCCATCCCCGACCCGAAAGCGCGCGAGTTGTTTGTCAACCCCAAGAGCCACCACACCCAGCCCACGCCCCACACCGACGGCCGGCCTGAGGTCACAGCGCCTATCAGCCAGCGCTGGGCAGACCGCAGCCAGCCGGTCAGCACCACCATCAGCGGGCGGACTGTCCCGGTGTCCTCGCCCTACTTCAGCGCAGCCCTGCTGCAGCAGCTGGAAAAAGCCCTGAGCCAAAGCATAGGCCCCTTGGCCAAGATGATTCTCAAACAGGGAGTGACGCGGCATCACACGCCGGAGGCGCTGCGGCAAGCCCTGGCAGCGCAGGTGGACTCGCCCACCGAGCGCGAAAAATTCCTGGCCGCCACGCACAAACTCCAGCAGTCGCTACCTAATTGATAGCTGCTTGCGCCCGTCAATAAAGGGCTGGAGGCCTATTTTGTGCTCAAGAAGCGATGACTTGCCCGGCTTCCAGCGTGATACGCCGCTCGCAGCGCGCCGCGATGCTGCGGTCGTGGGTCACCAGGACCAGCGTGGTGCCCAGCTCCTGGTTCAGCTCGAACATCAAGGCCATGACTTTTTCGCCGGTGGCAAAGTCCAGACTGCCGGTCGGCTCGTCGGCCAGCAGCAGCGCCGGCTGCACCACAAAGGCCCGGGCCAGCGCCACACGCTGTTGCTCGCCGCCCGACAAAACCTTGGGGTAATGGCCCAGACGTTCGCCCAGGCCCACCCGTTTGAGCATCTCGGTGGCTTGCGCCCGCGCGTTTTTGGCACCCGACAACTCCAGCGGCAACATGACGTTTTCCAGCGCGCTGAGGTTGCCCATCAGCTGAAAACTCTGGAACACAAAACCGACCTTCTGTGCGCGCAGCGCGGCGCGGTCGTCTTCACTGAGCGCAAACAGGTCCTGGCCGGCCAGTTGCACCGTGCCTTGTGTGGGCGTGTCCAGCCCGGCAATGATGGACAGCAGCGTGCTTTTGCCCGAACCGGAAGCCCCGACAATGGCGGCAGTCTCCCTGGCTGCGAGTGCGAAATGAATATCGCGCAAAATAGTCAGGGTGCCGGTCGAGTCGCTCACACTCTTGAATACATGCTCCACGGAAATAATTGAAGAGGGAGAGGACGCGCATGCAGCGTCGTTCAGCACATTAACCGCGGGTTCAAACATGTCAGCCTTGTCAGAAAACTTGAGAACAGACTTTACCAAGCTTGCCCGCGCCGCGGCTGGCCGCCTGCTAAAACCTTTCGCCGCGCTGCTGCTGGCCGGGCTGGCGGCCGGTACCGGCTTTGCCCAGGCGCCTGCCGCCGCTTCCGCGCCCGGCGAAACCATTCTGGTGGTGGGTGATTCGCTGAGTGCCGAATACGGCCTCAAACGCGGCAGCGGCTGGGTGCCCCTGCTTGAAAAACAACTGGCCCGCGAGAACAAAGCCGCCAAAGTCGTCAACGCCAGCATCAGCGGCGACACCACCTCCGGCGGCCGGTCGCGTCTGCCGGCGCTGCTGGCGCAACACCAGCCGGCCACCGTGGTGATCGAACTCGGCGGCAACGACGCGCTGCGCGGCCTGCCGCTGGACATGACCGAAAACAACCTGCGCGCCATGACCCAGGCCGCCAAAAAAGCTGGCGCCAAGGTCCTGCTGGTCGGCATGCAGGTGCCGCCCAACTACGGCGGCGACTACAGCGCAAAATTTTCCGGCCTGTTCACCAACATCGCCAAAGCCGAAAAAGTCGGGCTGGTGCCCTTTTTCCTCAAAGGTATTGCCGATGTTGACGACGCCGTCGCCAACTTCCAGGCCGACCGCATCCATCCCAACGAACAGTCGCAGGCCCGTATGTTGGCCAATGTCTGGCCTGAACTGAAGAAACTCATCAAGTGACCCTGGAACGCATTTCCGCCGAGCAAGCGCTCGGCACACTCGCCGATTATTCCCTTGTGATCGACGCTCGCAGCGAGGGGGAATACGCCGAAGACCACCTGCCCGGCGCCGTCAACTGGCCCAGCTTGCACGACGATGAACGCGCCATTGTCGGCACCAGCTACAAACAGATCAGCCAGTTCGAGGCCAAAAAACTGGGCGCCGCGCTGGTCGCCCAAAACATCGCCGAACATATCCGGCGCGAGGTGCTGGACAAACCCCGTGAGTGGCAACCACTGATCTATTGCTGGCGCGGCGGCAAACGCAGCGGCTCGCTGGCGTTGATCCTGGATCAGATCGGTTTCAAGGTCACCTTGGTGGACGGCGGCTACAAGGCCTTCCGGGCAGCCCTGGTGACCGATCTGCCGCAGCTGGCGGCACGCCACCACTACCAGGTGGTCTGTGGCCCCACCGGCGCCGGCAAGACCCGCCTGTTGCACGCGCTGGCGCAACAAGGCGCGCAGGTGCTGGACCTGGAGGCGCTGGCCAGGCACCGCAGCTCGGTGCTGGGCATGATTCCCGGCGTGGCCCAGCCCAGCCAGAAGGCTTTTGACAGCCTGATCTGGGCCGCCTTGCACCGCTTTGATCCAGCGCGCCCGGTGTTTATCGAAAGCGAAAGCAAAAAAGTCGGTAATGTCGCCGTGCCCGAAGGCCTGATCACCGCCATGCGCCGCAGCCCCTGCCTGCGCCTGGACCTGCCCGAAAGCGAACGTGTGGCGCTGCTGCTGGAGGACTATGCGTTTTTTGTCAAAGACACCGCATTTTTCTGCGAGCGCCTGGGCGCGCTGACCGAAGCCCGCGGCAAAGCCATGGTGGAAGACTGGCAGGCCCGTGCACGCAGCGGCGATGTCGCATCGGTGGTGCAGGAATTGCTGGTGAAACATTACGACCCGGCCTACCTGCAATCGATACGGCGCAACTTTGACCAGTATGAAAGCGCACGGGTGTTGGCACCACGCGACCACACGGCGGGCGCCATGAGCGAACTCGCGCAGACCCTGCTGGCGGCCTGAACGCCGCCCCAAAAAACAAGGCCCCGGGGGACAGGGTGTCTGTCCCGGCGGAGCCTGTTGTGGTGCAGTCGCTATCAATACAATAGCTGCTTGCGTCCGATCATAAAGGGCTAGCGCCCTCTTTCATTTAAATTTTCAGTGACGTGCGCCCTTCAGGGTGCTGCATCGGTGGCGGGCGGCGTGCCGGCTTCCTGGCCGTCAGTCCCCTCATCGTCCGGCAGGTCCGGCTTGCCTTCGGCCTTGCGTTTGAGTTTTTCCTCTTTTTTCTTCTTTTTGGCCAGCTCTTTCTGGCGTTTTTCGTAGGAATAATTGGGAGTTGCCACGGCGTACTTTCTTCAGGAATATAGCCCTAACTGTACTGCATCGCAGCCAGCGATTGGGCCAGGTCGGCCTGCAGGTCGGAGGTAGCCTCCAAGCCGATGGAAAAGCGCACCAGACCGCCTGTATAAGGCCAGGGCGTGCTGCGGATCGCGGGCACGTCATAAGGCACACACAAGCTCATGGGGCCGGCCCAGCTGTAGCCCAGCTGAAACAGTTGCAAGCGGTCACAAAAACCATCAATCTCGGCCTGCGTAAAAGCCGGCTTGAACACCACGCTGAGCAGACAGGCCGCCGCCGTGCAGTCGCGCTGCCAGACCGCGTGGCCAGGCGAGCCGGTCAGCGCCGGGTGTAACACCGCCTCAATCTGCGGCTGCTGTTGCAACCAGATGGCCAGGCTGCGGGTGGCGCTGTCCTGCGCCGCATAACGCAAGGCCAGGCTACCCAGGCCGCGCAAGACCAGTTCGACGTCGTTGCCGCTGACGCCGAAACCCAGGCGCATATGGCAAAAATGCACCAACTGGTACAAGGCGTCGTTGCGCGTGACCACCGAGCCCATCAACACATCCGCGCCGCCGCTGGGGTATTTGGTCAGGGCCTGGACCGAGATGTCGGCGCCCAGCGCAAAAGCGTTAAAGGCCACGCCCGCACCCCAGGTGTTGTCCAGCGCCGTGACGATGCCATCCGGATGTACGTCGCCGTGCGCCTTGACCACGGCCACCAGTGCCGGCAGGTCGGGAAACTCCAGCGTGATCGAACCCGGCGCTTCCAGCCAGACCAGGCGGGTTCTGGCACTGAGTTTGGCCGCCAGATCGCTGGGCCGCATGGGGTCGTAATAGGCGTAACTGATGCCCCAGGCCGCCAGTTCGTGCTGCGCAAAGGCCTTGTTCGGGCCGTAGGCGTTGTCGGGGATCAGGACCTCGTCGCCAGCCTTGAGCAGCGCCATGTCGACCAGCGCCACCGCCGCCAGCCCGCTGGGCACCAGGGTGCAGAACTGACCGCCTTCCAGCGTGGCGATACGCTCTTCCAGTATGAAGGTCGTGGGTGTGCCGTGCAGGCCGTAGGTGTAGCCGGTCTTGTGTTTCCAGTCGCGCTGACGCAGGACCGCAACACTGGGGAAGAGGATGGTGGAAGCCTTGTGCACGCCCGGCTGGACAGACTCAAAACCGGACGGCGGCCGGTAGGCGTGGTGGATCAGTTGGGTGGAAATGTCGCTCATGCACCGATGTTAACGGCAGGCGACCATGCCATGAACCATCCCTCTTGGAGTGCCGGCATGGATTGCGGATCAAGCCCGCAATGACCAAGACGAGCTCCGCGAGGCT
This sequence comes from Polaromonas potterensis, assembly GCF_033446725.1. Lineage (NCBI taxonomy): Bacteria > Pseudomonadati > Pseudomonadota > Betaproteobacteria > Burkholderiales > Comamonadaceae > Polaromonas > Polaromonas potterensis. The sequence goes on from NZ_JAWQLX010000002.1 coordinate 217,033, forward strand.
CGGTCTTCCACCAGCCAGGGCCGCGGAACCGGCTACGCCGGGCCGCAGGCGCAACGGCCCCCTCGGGGGGCAGGAAGCTACACGCAGTGAGCGACCGTGGGGGCTAAATTTTCCACTTCTCCATCAACTGCGCCGGCCGCATCGAATCGTAACTTTCGAAGGGCTGGTGAATCCACGGATTGGTGGCCAAAAACTCGACCGAATAGTCCGCCTGGAAAGTCGACACGCCCTTGGTCCAGATCACGGCGCTGCGCAGCTCGGAAATCGGCTCGTAGTTGTCGCGCAACTGGTTGATCACGGCGTTCAGCGTGTGGCCCGTGTCGGCCAGGTCGTCGACCAGCAGCACCTTGCCGGCGATCTCACCTTGCGGGGTGGTGATGTAGCGGGCGATGTCCAGCTTGCCCTGCACCATGCCGGCTTCGGCACGGTAAGAGCTGGTGGACATGATGGCCAGCGGCTTGTCGAAAATACGCGACAGGATGTCGCCCGGCCGCATGCCGCCACGCGCCAGACACAGAATGGTGTCGAACTCCCAGCCCGATTGGTAGATCTTGAGCGCCAGTTTTTCAATCAGGTTGTGGTATTCGTCATAACTGACATAAAGGTGCTTGCCGTCTTCGGTCAACATGAAAAATGCTCCTGATTAAATAGCTGGTTACGCCCACAGATACTGGGCCAGGCCACGATTTGGCTTGAAACTTTTTTAAAACCCGACTTACACCGCCGGCGCCGCGAAGGGGTCGCGCAACAAGATGGTGTGGTCGCGGTCCGGGCTGGTGGAAATCATGTGGACCGGCACGCCGGTGACATCTTCGATGCGTTTCAGGTAACGCTGGGCTGCGGCAGGCAGCTTGTCGTAGTCGGTCACACCCACCGTGCTTTGGGTCCAGCCCGACAGGGTTTCGTAAATCGGCGTGCAGCGGGCAATGTCGTCGGCACCCATGGGCAGGATATCGGTGATATGGCCGTCCAGCTCGTAACCGGTGCACAGTTCCAGTTGCTCAATGCCGTCCAGCACGTCCAGCTTGGTGATACACAGACCGGACAAACCGTTGACTTGCGCAGAACGCTTGAGCAAGGCCGCGTCAAACCAGCCGCAACGGCGGCTGCGGCCTGTGGTCACGCCTTTTTCGGCGCCCACGGTGCTCATGTGGTAACCCGGCGTGCCAGGTGTTTCCCAGTCCAGCTCGGTCGGGAACGGGCCACCGCCCACACGGGTGCAATACGCCTTGGTGATGCCCAGGATGTAATGCAGCATGCCGGGGCCGACACCCGCGCCGGCGGAGGCATTGCCGGCCACGCAGTTGCTGGAGGTCACATAGGGGTAGGTGCCATGGTCCACGTCCAGCAAAGTGCCCTGCGCGCCTTCAAACAGCAGGTTCGCGCCTTCAGCGTGCGCGTCGTTGAGTTCGCGCGAGACGTCGGCCATCATGGGTTTGAGCAACTCGGCGTGTTTCATGGCCTCGTTGTAGACCGTGTCGAAATCGATGGCCGGGGCATGCAGGTAACCGGTCAGCACATAGTTGTGCAGGTCCAGCAGCTCGCGCAGCTTGGTGGCAAAACGCTCGGGGTACTTCAAATCTTGCACGCGCAACGCGCGGCGGGCGATTTTGTCTTCGTAAGCAGGGCCGATGCCGCGGCCGGTGGTGCCGATCTTGGTCACGCCGCCTTTTTCGCGGAAAGCTTCGCGGGCGATATCAATCGCCGCGTGGAAAGGCAGGATCAGCGGGCAGGCTTCGCTGATGCGCAGGCGCGAACGCACTTCCACACCGGCTTTTTCCAGGCCTTCGATTTCTTCAAACAGCTTGGCCGCCGACAACACGACGCCGTTGCCGATGTAACACTTGACACCGGGGCGCATGATGCCGCTGGGGATCAGGTGCAAGGCGGTTTTGACACCGTTGATGACCAGCGTGTGGCCGGCGTTGTGGCCGCCCTGGAAACGCACCACGCCTTGCGAACTTTCGGTCAGCCAGTCGACCAGCTTGCCCTTGCCTTCGTCACCCCATTGGGTGCCCACGACCACCACGTTGCGTCCGGGGCTGGCGGCTAATGTTTTTGTCATCATCGGTTTACTCACTAAGAATGGATTGCGGAATGCGGGGTCGAACGCCGTGCCGGTCAGGCTGGCGTTTTGCCCAGGGGCTGGACCTGCCACTGGCCGGCCACGCTGGCCAGTTCGCGGTCACAGTAAAACTCGTCGACTTCATGTTCATGGCCGGGCAACACACAGGCCACGGTTTCGCCGCTGGCGCGCAGCTGGGCAATGGCGGCGCGCAGGCCGGCCTCTTCGCCCCAGGGCGCACGAATCGCGGCTTTCAGCGGCTTGGGCAACAACACGCTGACCAGTTCCTTCAAATCCAGGCTGAAGCCTGCGGCCGGGCGGTTGCGCCCGAACACCGCACCGACTTCGTCGTAACGGCCGCCGCGCACCAGCTCGGCGCCTTGTGCGCCTTCGCGCTGGCCATGGCCATAAATCGCAAAACGGGTGCCGCTGTAATAGGCGTAACCCCGCAAGTCGGCCAGATCGAAACCGATCTTGACCTCGCCGGCGAGGTTGCCGACATGCGTCGCCAGCCATTTCAAGTTTTGCAGCGCCTTGAGCGCTTCAGGCATGGCCTGGAAGGCTTTTTCAGCCTCTTGCAAGACTTTTTCGTCACCGTAGAACTGCAGCAGCGCCAGCAGGCCCTGGCGCGCGGCGGCGGAGATCTCGCTGCCCAGGCTGGTGCTCAGGCTGGCCAGCTCGCTGGCATCTTTGCCGGCCAGGGCCGCGTGAATCCGCGCCAGCATGGCGGGGCTGATTTTGGCGCCCGCCAGCAAGCTGCTGACGATGCGCACATCGGCCATATCCACAGACAGTTGTGTCACGCCGGCGGCGCTCAAGCCCTGCAACGCCAGCAACTGGGCTTCGAGGTCGGCTTCGAGTCCGGCATGGCCATAAATCTCGGCACCAAACTGCAATGGCTCACGCGTGGCGTAGGGGCGGTCTGCGCGGGTATGCACCACCGGGCCGCAGTAACACAGGCGGGCCACGCCCTGGCGATTCAGCAAATGGGCGTCGATACGCGCCACTTGCGGCGTGGTGTCGGCGCGCAGGCCCAGAGTGCGGCCCGAGAGCTGGTCCACCAGCTTGAAGGTCTGCAGGTCCAGTGCTTCACCGGTGCCGGTGAGCAGGGACTCCAGGTGCTCCATCAGCGGGGGCATGACGAGTTCGTAGCCGTAGCTGCGTGCCGTGTCCAGAAACAAACGACGCAGTTCTTCGATGTGACGCGCCTCGGAAGGCAGGACATCGGCAATTTGATCCGGCAATTGCCATGATGACGACCAGGCGGGCATGTATTTATCGTAGGCTGTTAAAAACAGGATTTTACCGGGCTTGGACGCGGTTTCCGGCCCGCTCGGGAATTGGCAGCGAAAAGCGAGCCCAATTACAGGCGCCCGCCCCTCGCGTCAGGCAAGAATTGTCAAAGCAGAAAAGCGATCCAGGCCAAGCCTGCGAGCACGCTGCACAGGCCAAAAAACCGGATCTGGCCGTTGCTCATCTTGAGGATTTGCTCAAACATGCGGCGCCAGCCACCCGGCGAAAAAAACGGCAGCAGGCCCTCGATCACGAGCAGGCAGGCCAGCGCCAGCCAAAGCGTGCTGCTGTCCAAGGAGAATTACTTCTTGGCCGGAGCCGGAGCAGTGCCCGAGCCTGAACCACGCATGGCCTTGAAGAAGTCCGAAGACGGGTCCAGCACCATCACGTCGCTCTTCTTGCTGAAGCTGGCCTTGTAGGCGTCCAGGCTGCGGTAGAACTGGGCGAACTGCGGGTCGCGGCCAAATGATTCGGCGTAAGTGCGTGCCGCCTCGGCATCGCCCTCACCCTTGATCTTCTGGGCATCACGGTAGGCGTTGGCAATTGTGATTTCGCGCTGGCGGTCGGCATCGGCGCGAATTTTTTCGCCTTCGGCAGCACCGGTGGAGCGCAGTTCGTTGGCTACCCGTTTACGTTCGGCTTCCATGCGGCGGTAAACCGACTCGGTGATGGCTTCAACATAGTCCACACGCGTGATACGCACGTCGACCACGTCCATGCCCAGAGGCTGGGCGCCGCGCACTTTTTCAAGCACTTCGCGTTTGACGTCGACCATCAAGACCTCGCGTTTTTGCGACAACAAGTCCTTGAGCGTGTATTTGTTGATTTCTTCCTGGAAGGCATTACGCACCACCCGGTTCAACTGATTCGCACCCGCACGTTCGTCCGTCCCGACATTGCGGATGTATTCGGACGGCTGGCTGATGCGCCAGCGCACATACCAGTCGATGACCACACGCTGCTTTTCGGCGGTGTAGATAGGCTCCACATCGGTGCTGTCCAGCGTGAGCAGGCGCTTGTCGATATAAGACACGTTCTGGAACGGCGGCGGCAACTTGAAATGCAAGCCGGGCTCGGTCACCACGGACTTGATTTCGCCGAGTGCGTAGACCACACCAAATTGCCGCTGATCGACGACAAACAACATGGAACTGGCCAGTGCAAGCACAACCAGCAACGAAGAAGCAATAAATCCAACTCTGTTCACGGTATCTTCCTCTTAACGGGTGTCGCGGTCACGCGTACGGGACGCATCACGGGCACGTGAATCGGTGCTGGTGGCGGGCACATTCGGGGCGGCGGGCGCTGCGGCACCCGGCAACAAGGTCGGCTCACCGCCGGCGGCGCCGCTTGCGGTCGACTGCTGCATGATCTTATCCAGCGGCAGGTACAAGAGGTTGGAACCCTGGCGCGATTCGACCAGAACCTTGGTCACGTTGGTGTAGACCTGCTGCATGGTGTCGGTGTACATGCGGTCACGCGTGACCTGCGGCGCCTTCTGGTACTCGGCCAAGACCGAACGGAAGCGCTGTGCATCACCCTGTGCCTGCGCCACGATACGGGCTTTGTAAGCTTCGGACTCTTCTTTCAGGCGCGATGCGGAACCCACAGCCCGCGGAATCACGTCATTGGCGTAAGCCTCGGCTTCGTTCTTGGCGCGTTCGCGCTCCTGGCCGGCCTTGAGCACGTCGTCGAAGGCGGCTTGCACCTGCTCGGGCGGACGCACACCGCCTTGCTGCAAGTTGATGGCCACCACTTCCACACCCACTTTGTAGCGGTCCAGGATGGTCTGCATCAGCATGCGTACTTGCGGCGCGATCTTGTCGCGGTCTTCGCCGAGCGCAGCGTCCATACGCATCTTGCCGACGACTTCGCGCACTGCGGTTTCAGCCGCCTGCACCACCGCGCCGGCGGGGTCCTTGCTTTCAAACAGGTAGGCACGGGCATCGCTCAGGCGGTATTGCACGGCAAACTTGATCTCGACGATATTTTCATCGGCGGTCAGCATGGCCGACTCGCGCAGGCCGGTGGCCTTGATCACGGTGTCACGACCCACGTCGACCGAACGGATTTGTGTCACCACCACCATTTCATGGCGCTGCACCGGATACGGCAGGCGCCAGTTGAAACCGGCCCCTACGGTTGACTTGTACTTGCCGAACTGCGTGATCACGGCCTGCTGGCCCTCTTGCACGATGAAAAAACCCGTGCCCAGCCAGATCAGGACAGCCACACCGGCGATCAGGCCAACGCCGATGCCGGCACTTTTCATGTCGGGCTGGAAACCACCGGGGCCGCCATTGCCGCCCCCACCCATGCCGCCATTACCACCGTTGCCGCGCGCACGCTGACCCGCATTTTTGGCGCCACCGAACAAGCCACCGAGCTTGCGGTTGAAGTCACGCCACAACTCATCCAGATCGGGCGGGCCCTGATTCGGACCCTGGCCTTGCTGCCCCTGCGGTCGATTCGGCGCTGCTGGAGGCCGGACCGGAGCATTCTCGTCGCGGCCAGCTTCCGGCTTGGATTCGTCGGGAGAAGCTTTGTTGTCGTCGTCGCGGCCCCAGCGTGGATCGTTCAGATTGAACATTCCTCGGGCGCCTTGCCTCAGGCGTCCCGGCAGGGTTGTCAGCGTCTGTAGCACAGGGTTCAGGTTCATGGAATCAAGCTCTTTTTTTTAATGACTTCGACATTGTGCCCAATCAGGCGACAGCCTCACTTATTGGGAGGGTATCTTCGGCCGGTGGCAATGCGGCATGCCGCGCCAGCAACTCGCGCAGCAAAGGCAAACCTTCACCGCTTTGCGCACTGACAAACACCCGATCGACCCGCTTGCCGGTGTCGGAAAAGGCGTCCTTGATTTCAAAGCTGTCACTTAGCTGCAGCGGCCAGCGTGCCTTTTCAAGGGCATCCAGCTTGTTGAAGACCAGAATTTGCGGCACATCGGCAGCACCTATCTCGGACAATACACGCTGGACTTCCTCGATCTGCTCCAGATGGTTGGGATTGGCACCGTCCACCACATGCAGCAGCAAGTCGGCATCGGCCGCTTCTTGCAAGGTGGCGGCAAACGCGTCAATCAGGCCGTGAGGCAAGTCGCGGATAAAACCCACGGTGTCCGACAGCGACACGGAACGTCCGGCATCCCCCAGGTAAAGTTGCCGCGTGGTGGTGTCCAAGGTGGCGAACAGCTGGTCGGCCGCGTAGGCACGCGCCTTCACCAAGGCGTTGAACAGCGTCGATTTGCCAGCATTGGTGTAACCCACCAGCGAGATCGTGAAGGCATTTCGGCGACCACGTTGCTTGCGTTGGGTTTGCCGTTGTTTTTTGACTTTGCTCAGGCGTTCTTTGGTGCGCTTGATGGCCTCGCCGATCATGCGTTTGTCCAGCTCGATCTGCTTTTCACCCGGGCCGCCGCGCACGCCGGCACCGCCGGTTTGCCGCTCCAGATGCGACCAGCGCCGGACCAGTCGGGTCGACAGGTATTGCAGACGTGCCAGTTCGACCTGCAGCTTGCCCTCGTGGCTGCGTGCACGCTGGGCAAAAATCTCCAGGATCAGCAAGGTCCGGTCATTGACCGCCAAACCGAGCACCCGCTCGAGGTTGCGCTGCTGGGCCGGGCTCAGGGACTGGTCGAACAGGATTTCGCTGGCACCCGTCTCCAGGGCCAGCATCTTGATCTCGTCAGCTTTGCCGCTGCCGATGAACAAAGCCGCGTCGGGCGCCTTGCGTTTGCAAGTGACACGGGCAACAGGCTGCAAACCCGCAGTTTGCGCGAGCAAGCCCAGCTCTTCAAGGCCGGCATCAAAATTGGGGTAGCCCAGATCAACCCCGACCAGGATGGCCAGGGGTGGAGATGTCTGGGAGAAGTCCTGCGAACTCAGCTGGCTGGGCTTTCTTGAGATTCTGCTGCAGCAAAATTGACTGCACGACCGGGAACGATGGTCGAAATCGCGTGTTTGTAGACCATCTGCGTGACAGTATTACGCAGAAGGACCACATACTGATCGAAAGATTCGATCTGGCCCTGAAGTTTGATGCCGTTGACGAGGTAAATCGAAACCGGCACATGCTCACGGCGCAAAGTATTGAGGAAGGGGTCCTGCAAGAGCTGACCTTTGTTATTGCTCACGATATTTTCCGTGTTCAAGAGTTGATAGGGCTTCACCTTACCACAGCCCATAGGCTGTGGACGTCATCCTAGGTCGAATCTTTGTCCGCGTAAGGGTTGCTCGACGATTTCATCTGGATGCGCAGCGGCGTGCCCACCAGGTCGAACTCCTTGCGGAAGCGCCCTTCGAGGAAACGCTTGTAGGATTCGGTCACATGTTCCAGCGAATTGCCGTGAACAATGATGATGGGCGGGTTCATGCCGCCCTGGTGCGCGTAACGCAGCTTGGGTCGGAACATGCCGGCCCGTTGCGGGCTCTGGAACTGCACCGCTTCGAGCAACAGACGCGTCAGCACCGGCGTGGACATTTTGCGGGTTGCCGAGGCGTGGGCCTGGATGATGGACTTCCAGACCGGCCCCAGGCCCTGGCGCTTGATGGCTGAAATATTGTGGATGGCGGCAAATTTCAGAAACGACAAACGGGTTTCAACGGAACGCTCCAGGGTTTCCCGCTGGTAGCTGTCCACGGCATCCCATTTGTTCACGGCCAGCACCACCGCGCGGCCGCTCTCCAGGATGTAACCGGCGATATGGGCGTCCTGGTCAGTCACACCCTGGGTCGCGTCCAGCAGCAACAAGACAACATTGGCGCTTTCGATGGCCTGCAAGGTCTTGACGACGGAGAACTTCTCGATCGCCTCGAAGACCTTGCCCTTGCGTCGCAAACCGGCGGTGTCGATCAGCTCGAACTTCTGCCCGGCGCGCTCGAAAGGCACGGAAATCGCGTCACGTGTGGTGCCAGGCTGGTCAAACGCCACCAGGCGCTCCTCACCCAACCAGGTGTTGATCAAGGTCGATTTGCCAACATTGGGACGGCCGGCCACGGCCAGCTTGATCACCGACGGATCGTCCTGCGGGCCGTCTTCGTCGGGGTCCGGCAGCTTTAGGGGCTGCAGCGCCAGCTCAACCAGCGTGCGCATGCCCTGCCCGTGTGATGCCGAGACCGGTAGTATTTCGCCCAGGCCCAGCTCAAAAAACTCGGAAAGCTGCACGCCCTCGGTCATGCCTTCGGCCTTGTTGGCGGTCAGCACTGTCGGTTTGCCCAGTTTGCGCAAATAACGCGCAATCTCGTGATCCTGGGCATTGACGCCGGCACGTGCGTCGACCACAAACACCACGACGTCGGCTTCAGCCACGGCCTGCCGCGTCTGCTTGGCCATTTCCTTGTAGATACCGTCGATGGCGTCGGGCTCGAAGCCGCCGGTATCGATAACGATGAACTCCTGCGAGCCAAGCCGGCCATTGCCGTAATGGCGGTCCCGCGTCAAACCGGCGTAGTCGGCCACAATCGCATCCCGCGATTTGGTCAGCCGGTTAAAAAGTGTCGATTTCCCCACATTGGGACGACCGACCAGGGCAATTACAGGTTTCATCAATACATTTCACGACCACAAAGGCCGGTTGAATTATTCAGGCGCAAAGCCGTAAACGGTGCCAGAGCGCGTCACCGCGACCAGCGTGTTGGCAGCCAGTACCGGGGAAGCTGCCACGGGTGAGCCATCGGTCGTGAGCCGGTTTAACAGGGAACCATCGGCACGCGACAGCAGGTGGATAAAACCGGCAGAGTCGCCGATGGCGAGCGAGCGGCCCACCACCAGTGGCGCCGTCAGGCTGCGGTATTGCAGGCGGTCCGTGTTCCAGGCATTTTCGCCATCGGTGCGGCGCCAGGCCAGCACCCGGCCATCGGATTCGGTGCCAAAGACAAACTTGTCGTCGCCGTCAAGACCTTGCGCGCCGTTGGCGGGCTTGCTCCAGAGCAAGGTGCCACGCTCGGCATCCACGCAGCCCACGCTGGCCTGGAAGGCTCGGGCACAGACTGTGTTGCCGGTGCGGCTGACGGAACCGACCAGATCGACCAGGCGCTCCACGTCGTTGATACCGCGCGGCGAGGCAATCGGGGCCTCCCAACGAATGCTGCCGTTGAGCGGGTTCAACCCGGTCAAGCGGCCGGCCATGCCAACCACCAGCGTGTCACCCACAGCCAGCATGACGCCAGCCTGGCGCAGCACCAGCGGCTCGCTGGGGCGTTGCTGGGACCAGAGCTTGCGCCCAGTCTGGCCGTCAAAGGCATTGACCGAACGGTCGGCGGCCAGCACAAAAACACGGCCGCCGGCCACAAAGGGCGAGGTGAAGGCCTGGGCCGACAGTTTTTGGCGCCAGATTTCACGACCACTGGCCACAGCCACGACTTCATTGCCGCGTGTGACCACGGCGGCCACTTTGCCGTCGCTGCCGACACCGGCGGCAATGGGTGTGCCGATGTTGGTACGCCAGACATCACGGCCGGTACGCGCATCGAGTGCGGCGACCGCACCATCGGTGCTGGCCACCACCACGGTGTCACCCGCCACCTCGACTTCGAGGGGAAAACTCACCTCGCCGATACGTGCACTCCAGGCCAGCTTGGCCGGCACCAGTGCCACCACAGGCTGCAATTCGGCCGGCTGCGGCTTTTTGCCCGAGCTGCTGAAAAAACCGCTGAACATCGAGCAACCCGACAGGGCCGCTATCAAAACAATAGCTACTGGCGCTTTAACAGAAAGGGCCAGAGGTCTGAAAGACTTAAGAATCACGGCTTCACCTCGGTCACGGACACGGAAGAAGCTGCAGCCACGGCCGCAGTGCTGGGCAATGCCGCCGACGGGTTCACACCCAGCGCATTGAGTTTGACCTCGACCAGGCGCCGGTATTCGGTGCGGTCGTCCATGCCCTGGTAGGCTTTTTCATACTCGGCCTTGGCCTCGGTCTTTTTGCCTTGCGCGGTGAAGATGTCGCCACGGCGATCAGCCACCAAAGCGGTGAAATCTTTCGGGAAAGTTCCGGACAGCTGCTTGAGCGCCTCGTCATAGGCCTTGGTCTCGACCAACACACCGGTCAGGCGCAATTTAGCGATGGCCTGGTAACCTTCGTCGGCGCTTTTGCCGGCGACCCATTCCAGGGCGGCCTTGGCGGCGTCGATATTGCCCTTGTCGAAATAAGTCTTGGCCGCGAGCAAGCCAGCTTGCTGCGCAAACGTGGTGCTGCCAAAACGCTCTTTCATGTCGGCCAGCGCGCGGTCCACCCGGGTGGTATCACCCGAGACGGCAGCACGCTCCACTTCGTCGTACATGACGGCGGCCTGCGCCGCCTGGCTGCGCTGCCAATAGTGGTAACCGTTCCAGGCGGCCACCGAGCCAAAAACGACAATCAGCGCCCAGGTGATCAGGTTGCCGTATTGCTTCCAGAAGTGTTTCAGCTCATCAAGCTGTTCCTGCTCTTCCAAATCGAGATGTTTTGCCATATAGCTCTTCTTGTTCTGTTCAGTGATTTGTGTTGATTGTAGGGGGCTGCCGTCAGCCGCCTGTGCGCAAGCCCTGCGCCCACGAGGGAATATTGTCCAGCGGCTGCAAGGTCTGGGCCTGCGCGGCCTCGCCCTTGTCACCGCGCAAGGCTTTCACAGCCACTCTGCCCTCGGCCAGCTCGGCTTCGCCAAAAATCAGGGCGAAACGTGCGCCACTGCCGTCGGCTTTTTTGAACTGCGACTTCATGCTGCCCATGCCCTCTGCGCCGCTACCGTGCATCTGCACGCTGACACCGGCCGCGCGCAGGGCCTGGAGCGTTTTCAACACCACAGGCAAGGCCGCCGCATCGGGAATGATGGCGTAGGCATCGGGCACCGGCAGGTCGATGGCGCTGCCCTGCTCCTTCAGAAGCTCCAGCACACGTTCGACACCCAGCGCCCAACCCACGGCAGGCGCTGATTTGCCACCCATTTGTTCGATCAGATAGTCATAACGGCCACCGGCACAAATCGTGCCCTGGGCACCCAGGCGGTCGGTCACAAACTCAAAGACCGTCAGGTTGTAATAGTCCAGACCACGCACCAGACGGTGGTTCAGAGTCCAGGGAATCTCGTTGGCATCCAGAATGGCTTTCAGGCCTTCAAAATGCGCCAGCGATTGCGGGCCCAGAAAATCGATCAACCGGGGCGCACTCTCCACCACCACTTTCATGGCCGGGTTCTTGGTGTCCAGAATACGCAGCGGATTGCTGTGCAGGCGTCGACGCGCTTCTTCGTCGAGCAGATCGGCATGTTTCTCCAAATGAACAATCAGCTCGGCACGGTGTTGGGCACGTTCTTCGGGCTGACCCAGGCTGTTGATCTCCAGGCGCCAGTCGCTCAGACCCAGCTCTTTCCAGAGCGCTGCGGCCAGCAGGATCAGTTCGGCATCAATGTCCGGGCCGGCAAAACCCAGGGCTTCGGCGCCTATCTGGTGAAACTGGCGATAACGCCCGCGCTGCGGCCGCTCGCGGCGAAACATAGGCCCCATGTAATACAGGCGTTTGCCGCCTTCGTACAAGAGGTTGTGCTCGGTGACGGCACGGACCACGCTGGCGGTGTTTTCCGGCCGCATGGTCAGGTGATCATGGCTGCCATGCTTGTCCGAACGGTCTTCAAAGGAATACATTTCCTTCTCGACAATGTCGGTGACCTCCCCGATGCCGCGCACAAACAGCTGCGTGTGCTCCAGGATGGGGGTGCGGATATTGCGGTAGGCATAACGCCCCATCAGGGAGCGGACTTTTTCCTCAAGCCATTCCCAGCGCGCCGAATCAGGCGGCAATATGTCGTTCATGCCTTTGACGGCAGTAAGTTTTTCAGCCATGGAATTAGTTAAGCGACCTGGGCGACGGCGTGCGTGCCAAAGCGCTTTTCAATGTAGTTTTCGACAATGACCCGGAACTCCTGCGCAATCCGATCGCCGCGCAGGGTCACACTTTTCTCGCCATCAATATAAACCGGTGCTGCCGGCGCTTCGCCGGAGCCCGGCAGGCTGATGCCGATGTCGGCATGTTTGCTTTCACCCGGGCCATTGACGATACAACCCATGACCGCGACCTTGAGTTTTTCGACACCCGGGTATTGCGCCCGCCAGACCGGCATCTGGGCGCGCAGGAAATCGTCAATTTCTTTGGTCAATTCCTGGAAGGTGGTGCTGGTGGTGCGGCCGCAGCCGGGACAGGCGGTCACGCTGGGCACAAAACTGCGCAGGCCCAGTGCCTGCAAAATTTCAGACGCGATCAGCACCTCTTGGGTGCGTGCTTCTCCGGGCTGAGGCGTCAAGGACACCCGGATGGTGTCGCCAATGCCCTCTTGCAGCAACACGGCCAGGGCCACACTGGAGGCCACCGTGCCTTTGGTGCCCATGCCGGCTTCGGTCAGGCCCAGGTGCAGCGCGTAACGCGAGCGTTTGGACAGTTCGCGGTAGACCGAGATCAAATCCTGAACACCGCTGACCTTGCAGGACAGGATGATCTGGTTTTTATCCATGCCCAGCTGTTCGGCCAGCACGGCCGAGTCAATGGCCGAGGTGATCAAGGCCTCGTACATCACCTGCTTGGCATCCCAGGGCTGGGCACGGCGGCTGTTTTCGTCCATCAGGCTGGCCAGCAGTTCCTGGTCCAGGCTGCCCCAGTTGACGCCGATACGCACAGGCTTGTTCCAGCGCACAGCCGCTTCAATCATCTGGCCAAACTGCCGGTCGTGTTTGTCGCCCTTGCCCACATTGCCGGGATTGATGCGGTATTTGGACAAAGCCTCGGCGCAGGCCGGGTAGTCGGTCAACAGGCGGTGGCCGTTGTAGTGAAAGTCGCCGATCAGCGGTACATCGATGCCCATGCGATCAAGCTGCTCGCGGATGTAGGGGACCTGCTGCGCGGCTTCGGGGGTGTTGACGGTGATACGCACCATCTCCGAGCCCGCAATTGCCAACGCCTTGACCTGGATGGCCGTGCCGATCGCATCCACCGTGTCGGTATTGGTCATGGACTGCACACGCACAGGCGCGTCACCCCCCACCGTCACCACACGCGAACCCCAGACCACGCGGGCCTGCGACGAGACACGCGCCTTGGGCGCTGCCGATTCAACAGGTAAACAAGCTGCCACTATTTCACCTCAAACCGTGCGACGTTGTCTTTGCTCACGGCGTTCAAATCGAAAGCCTGACCACGCACCTGCACCAGTGTGGCGTCAACCCGGCCCACCACGGCGGCCAGGGGCAAGACGCCCGAGGCGCTAGCCGCTTCTCCGGCGGCCAGGGTGCGGCGCAAAACCACCGTGCCTTTGGCATCGGTGACCTCGACCCAGGAAGAACCTTTGGCCGTGAAAAGAATGATGCCGGCGGCTGCGGCTGGCGCCACGCCGGCCACGATGGGCGTCGCGGGAACGGGGACTGCGGGAGCGGCAACGGGTAAAGGCGGCGCCAACACCGCTGCGACCGGCAAGGTAGGCGTCACAGCAACAGGTTCAGCCGGACTGACCGGGACAGCAGCGTTGGCGCTACCCGGCACGTCCAGGGTGGTCGTGACAACATTCGGGGAAACGGCTTGGGGTTCGATTTGGACCTGCCCCGCATCAGCGGCTGGGACGGTGGTCAACATGTCTGCCTTGGGTTGCAACTGCATTGCTGGCAAAAAGATCAGCACCAGCGCACCCAGCAGCAACAACAAACCTGCCAAAACGGCGGGCCGGGACACATGTGCCCACAAGGAGGGGCCCGGCGCGTCGTTGGGGGCACGGAATGGGGTGTTGATGCTGGGGCCATGTTCGCCGACACGCGACTTGCCGGTTTGCGGCAGCAGTGCCAGCACCGGCGCCACATCGATTTTGAGGGTGCGGCAGACACTGGACGCCAGCGCACGCACAAACACCGAATCGGGCAACTCGTCCAGCCTGTCGGCTTCCAGCGCTTCCAATTTTTTCACCGGCACCTTCAAAGCCACCGCCAGCGCGGCAATATGCAGGCCGGCGGCCTCGCGGGCCTGCCGCAGCAGGGTTCCGGCGCTGACTGTCGGCGTATTCGACAAGGATTCCCCCTGTGTCATGGCGTTATGGCCTGGCAACTGGCCATCGAACTCACTCATTAAAAGCCCCTCTGTCATAGGCTGCCGCCTCGCGCGACTGCCCGAAGCGTTTTCTCAATTGACCGGCCAGTTGCGTCATCGCGTCGCGATCACCCAGGCTGCGCTCGACCTTGACACCCAACCACAAGGTTTCCGCATTGGCCAGGTCGCTGTTGTTCAAGCGGCGAATGTAAAACTGTGAACGCGTGAGATCGCCGCGCTGAAACAGCAGGTTCGCCAGGTTGTAACCCGTCAGCGGATTGCCCGGGTCCAACTCGTAAGAACGCAACAGGCTGCGTTCGGCTTCTGCACGCTGGCCTGCACGTTCCTGGCAAAGGCCTTGCGTCATCAGGGTTTTGGCCTGCCCGTCATACGAGGGACTGGCAATGGCGCGCGCGAAGGTCGCGACGGACTCGCTGTAGCGACCTTGCTGGCACAAGAGCCAGCCGTAGTTGTGCAACACATTGCCATCCCGCGGATTCAGCGTCATCGCGCGGCGGAAGCTGTCTTCCGCCAACACGTTGTCGTTCAGGCGCATGTAGACCAGACCACGCAGGTTATGTGCGTCGGCATACGTGGGGTCGGCGGCCAGCGACTGCTTGAGTTCATCCAGCGCCACATTCGTCTGGCCCTGCTGAAAATAATTGGCGGCCAGCTCAAGCCGAAGGCGGGCGCGCTTGCGGCCATCGGTTTCATCCGATTCGGTGAAGATCTCCGGATGCCCGCTCCCGGCCGCCGGCGCACCCGCATGGCCGGCACAGCCGGCCAGCAGCACGGCCGCCCAACAGGCAGAAAGCCACAGGGTATTGCGGACGAGCTTCATACACCAACCTCTTTGGAAACGATCTTGATGCCTTTGAGCATACCTTGCCGCTGTGACGCCATGCGTTGCTCGACGCCGGTCCGGTCCTGCACGTCGCCGGCGAGTTGGCCGCAGGCTGCATCGATGTCGTCACCCCGGGTTTTACGCACCGTGGTGATCATGCCGGCATCCATCAGGATTTTGGCAAACGCCATCACTTGCGGCATGTCCGAACGTTTCAGGCCCGAGGCTGGAAATGGGTTGAAGGGAATCAGGTTGAACTTGCAGGACAAGCCGCTGACCGCATGCCGCTGCATCAAGGCCACCAGTTGGCGCGCATGTTCGGGCTGGTCGTTCACACCGTCGAGCATGCAATATTCAAAAGTAATGAAATCTCGGGGGGCTGCCACCTGGTAACGGCTGCAGGCGTCCAGCAGTTCGGCAATCGGGTATTTTTTATTCAGCGGCACCAGGTTGCTGCGCAGCTCGTCTTCCGGCGCATGCAAGGACACCGCGAGGGCCACCGGGCAGTCTTGCGCCAGGCGGTCAATCATGGGGACCACGCCCGAGGTCGAAACCGTCACACGCCGGCGCGACAGGCCGTAGCCATGGTCGTCCAGCATCACGCGCAAGGCCGGCAGCAACTGAGAATAATTTTGCAAGGGCTCGCCCATGCCCATCATCACGACATTGGAGACAACACGTTCGTCCTTGCCGAGGTGCTTGCGCAGAAAGTGTTCGGCAAACCAGAGCTGGCCGAGAATCTCGGCGGTGGTCAGATTCCGGCTAAAACCCTGGTGTCCCGTCGAGCAAAAACGGCAACCCACGGCGCAACCCGCTTGCGACGAAATACACAGGGTGCCGCGATCGGATTCGGGAATAAAAACGGTTTCAATCACATCACCGGCACCGACGTCGAACAGCCACTTGATGGTGCCGTCGGCCGAATCGTGGCGCGACACCACCTGGGGGCCGGCAATATGCGCCGATGCGGGAAGTTTTTCGCGCAGGGACTTGGCCAGATCGGTCATCTGATCGAAACCGGTCGCGCCTTTTTGATGAATCCAGCGGAAAAGCTGGGTGGCCCGGAAACGTTTTTCTCCGAGCCGCTCGCAAAAAGCTGCCAGCCCGTCCAGATCGTAATCAAGCAGGTTGGTTGTCATTGCGAGAAGCCGCGGGCTGCGAGGCACCGCGAAAAGCCGCCCCGGGCAAGCGACGACCCCGTGGCGGGGCAGCGAAGCGTGGGGGCAGCCATGTGATTAACGCGCGTAGATGTTCATGCCCGCGAAGAAGAAGCTGATCTCCACCTGGGCAGTTTCGACGGCATCAGAACCGTGCACGGCATTGGCATCAATGCTGTCGGCGAAGTCGGCGCGGATGGTACCGGCGTCAGCCTTCTTCGGGTCCGTGGCACCCATCAGATCGCGATGTTTGAGGATCGCATTTTCGCCTTCCAGCGCGGAAATCATGACCGGGCCGGAAATCATGAACTCGACCAGATCCTTGAAGAAAGGACGCTCTTTGTGCACAGCGTAAAAAGCTTCGGCTTCACCGCGCGACAGGTGCGCCATGCGGGCAGCGACCACCTTCAGGCCTGCAGCTTCAAAACGTGCGTAGATTTGACCGATGACATTTTTTGCCACGGCATCGGGTTTGATGATTGAGAGAGTGCGTTCGATCGCCATGAGATTTCCTTAACCTTGATTTTCTTGATTTATTCAAATCGAATAAAGCCTCTGATTTTAACCCGCAGCCAATGGCCCTGGTCAAAAAAGGCGTGTGTTGCTACCGCTGGGGTCAGCGGTTTCCGCCCCGGTTGCCGCCGCCACTGCCGCGATTACCGCCACTGCGGTTGCCACCGCCCCCGCCGCTGCCGCCGCGGCGCGGGCCTGCACCACCGCCGCCGCCGCCGCCACCAGCGCCAAAACCACCACCCCCACCACGTCGCGGACCCTGTCCTTGCGCCTGGCGCTGACGGGTAAAGGTTTCCGCGCCGATGTAGCCGAAAGAAGTTTTCATCGGATCGGGCTGGGCGCCACCCGAGCCTTTGTCGTTGCGCTCACCACGGCCACCCGCGTCATCACGGCGCTTGGGACCGCGCCCGGGATTTCCGCCGAAATTGCCGGGCGGGCCGGATCGGGGGGCGCCGCCGCCATTGCCGCCGCCTGGCCCACGGCCTTTGCCGCCGCGACGCTGATTGGCGTCACGCGGCGCATCGCTGTGGCTCCTGGGCGGCTGAAACTCGTTCGGCTCCTGCTGGGCGCCACCGCTCTGTTGATTGGGCGATCGGGCAGGCCCGGCATCCGGCCGTCCCCGCGCGCCGCCGCGTGAGCGGTCATTTCTGCGCGGACCACGGTCTGGGCGACCCTCGCCGGCAGGCGCATCACCGGATTCGGCGGAGTTTCTTGCTCCCCGCGAATCGGCGCGGGCTTCCGCGCGACCAATCGCACCGGTCAGGGCCAGGATGTCGTGCTCGTCGAGCTCGACAAAAGCGCCGCGCTTGAGACCACGTGGCAGCACCACGGCGCCGTAACGAATCCGGATCAGGCGGCTGACGGCATGGCCGACCGCCTCGAACATGCGGCGCACCTCGCGGTTGCGCCCCTCGGAAATGGTCACCCGGTACCAGCAGTTGGCGCCCTCGCCTCCGCCAGCTTCAATCGAGCTGAACTGCGCCAGGCCATCCTCGAGAGTCACACCCTCAAGCAGGCGTTTTTTCTCTTCGTTGCTGAGCGCACCCAGCACCCGCACCGCGTATTCGCGCTCCAGGCCAAAACGGGGGTGCATCAGCTTGTTGGCCAGCTCGCCGGAGCTGGTCAGCAGCAGCAGGCCTTCGGTGTTCAGATCCAGGCGACCGACGGACTGCCATTTCCCCTGAAACAGCTTGGGCAAACGGCGAAACACCGTGGGCCGGTTTTGCGGGTCGTCATGGGTGACCACTTCGCCGGCAGGCTTGTGATAGGCGATCACGCGCGGAGGCGGCGGATCGATACGCACGCGAATCGGCTTGCCATTGACCTTGACGGTGTCGCCAAACTGGATGCGCTGGCCGATGTGCGCCGGCTCGCCGTTGACGGAAATCCGCCCTTCCAGGATCAGTTGCTCCATTTCCAACCGCGAACCCAGACCCGCCTGCGCGAGCACCTTGTGCAGCTTGGGGGTTTCCGGCTGGGGCAACAACACCCGCTTGGGCAGCTCCAGCGCAACGTCTTCCTCGTCGGCATCAAACTTGCCGGTCACCACGTCGTCAAAACGATAGCCCAAATCTGACTCCGCCAACTCCGCACGGGCGGGTTTGCCAGCAGCCGCATCGGCGGCCGGCGCCTCAGTCGCTACCAAATCAATAGCTTCCTGCGCTTGTGGGATAAGGGCTGGAGCCTCATTTGACTCTTCATTCTGAGGAGCCGGGGGGGCCGAAGCCGGGTTGTCGTGTTGGTTCATGCGGTTTACGTTCAGGCGTGTGGATCAGTGGATGCCTGGCTGTTGAGCGAGGTATCCTGCAAGCTTTCAAAATCGGCCGAAGCGGGGTCGGTGGCACAAAGCACTTCAACCTCCGCATCGGCGGGTAGCCCGGCCTCGTCCGGAACCGTCTCCTCAGCGGCCACAGGCGCCGCCAGACCAAACTCAATCTGCTCCAGCATGGAGGCCTGCCCCGCCGCGTTGTCCATGGCGGGCAGTTGATCCAGTGACTCGACACCCAGATCGTCCAGGAACTGCCGGGTGGTGGCGTACAGGCCGGGGCGCCCGACGGTTTCGCGGTGGCCAATGACCTCCACCCAACCCCGGTCTTCCAGCTGCTTGAGCAGCAGGCTGTTGATCGTGACGCCGCGAATATCTTCCATGTCGCCCCGGGTCACCGGCTGGCGGTAGGCGATGATGGCCAGGGTTTCCAGCGTGGCACGTGTATAACGCGGCGGCTTTTCAGGGTGCAGGCGATCCAGGAACTCGCGCATCTGCGGCCGGCTCTGAAAACGCCAGCCGGTGGCCACATGTACCAGTTCTACCCCTCGTCCGGCCCAGTCGTTCTGCAAGTCCTCAAGCAGAAGTTTGAGGGTATCGGCCGTCATCGCCCCGTTGAACAAAACACCCATGTCACGCAGAGGCAGTGGCTGCTGAGCGCAAATAAGTGCCGTTTCGAGGACGCGCTTGGCATCCGTCGTATTCATGTACTTGGTTCCGAAATTATTCGAGATATAGGCGCCGGGAAGCGCAATTCACATTCACGCGCCACGGCTTCTTCGGCGGGCGTCATGTGCGGGTAGCAGAAAACTACTGACCCTGATTGTATCCCAGCCCCAAACTTTCCACGGCTGCCGCCAGATCAGCGGGCAACGGCGACTTGAATTCAAGCGCCTCTTGCGTCACGGGGTGCTCAAAAGCCAGTCGGCAGGCATGCAAGGCCTGGCGCGTGAGCCCGGCCGCGGGTCGGCCGCCATAAACCTCGTCCGCCACCAGCGGATGGCCGATCGAGGCCATGTGCACACGAATCTGATGCGTCCGCCCGGTCTGCAGCTTGCACCGCACCAGGCAGAAGTCGCCCTCGCTGCCCAGCCGAAAAATCCCGGTGGACGCCGTTTTTCCGGCATTTTTTTCCAGATCCACCACCGCCATGCGCAAGCGGTTGCGAGGATCACGTCCGACGGGCGCCTCCACCTGCCGCGCCGCCGACCCTTGCCAGGCGTTGTGGGCCACTGCCAGGTATTCGCGGCTGACCGTCCGCTCGGCAATCATGGCCACCAGTTGGTCCATCACCTGGCGTCGGCGTGCCACCACCATCAGACCGCTGGTGTCCTTATCGAGCCGGTGCACAATGCCGGCGCGCGGCAGCAGGCTGGCCTGCGGATCACGGGCCAGCAAGCCATTGAGCAAGGTGCCGCTCCAGTTGCCGGGGGCCGGATGCACCACCAGGCCGGCCGGCTTGTTGACCACCAGCAAGTGTTCATCCTCAAACACAATCTCCAGTTCCATCGCTTCGGGCTTGAAAGCCTGACTTTGCGGTGTGGGTTTGAGTTCGATCTGGAGGTCGTCGCCAGCCTTCACCTTGGACGAGACTTTGGTGATGGTTGCGCCGTTGATCTTGACGGCCGCCGCCTCGATCAATTGCTGCAGATAGCTGCGGGAAAACTCGGGCACAATGCCAGCCAGCGCGCGGTCAAGACGCTCGCCATGGCTGCCCACAGGAACCATCACCTGGCGCAATTCAAACTCTGCGCCAGCCTCCGCGTCGCCCAGGACCTCTTCCGGCAGGATGTCCGCCTCAGTGGCGCTCGATATAATTAGTTTGCTTTGTACAGAATCAGTCATTTACAGGATCAATTGCGATGTTTTCCACCAAATTATCGGTTGTTCCAGCGACGACGCCTTTTTCAGCGGCCCTGATCGTTTGCGTGCTCGCTCTTTCGGCCTGCTCTTCCACCAAGGTGAAGGACCCGACAGCCGCCTGGAGCCCGAACAAAATTTACGCAGAAGCCCGGGACGAAGCCAATGCCGGCGCCTACGACAAAGCCATTCCGCTGTTCGAAAAACTGGAAGGCCGCGCGGCCGGTACGCCACTGGCCCAGCAAGCCCAGCTGGAAAAAGCCTATGCCCAGTACAAAGGCGGCGAGCAAGCCCAGGCCCAGGCCACACTGGACCGCTTCATGAAGCTGCATCCCGCCAGCCCGGCGATTGATTACGCCCTCTACCTCAAAGGCCTGGTCACCTTCAACGAAAACCTGGGCCTCTTCAGCTTCCTGTACAAGCAGGATCTCTCCGAACGCGACCAGAAAGCGGCCAAGGAGTCCTTTGAAGCCTTCAAGGAGCTGATTAACCGTTTTCCCGAGTCCAAATACTCCGCCGACGCCCGCCTGCGCATGACTTACATCGTCAATTCGCTGGCGCAGTATGAGGTGCATGTGGCGCGTTATTACTACAGCCGCGGCGCTTACGTCTCGGCCATCAACCGCGCCCAGTCCGCGCTGACCGACTACCGGGATGTGCCGGTGCTGGAAGATGCGCTCTTTATTTTGTACAAGTCTTACGATGCCCTGGGCATGGCCCAGCTGCGCGACGATGCCAAACGGGTGATGGAAAAAACCTACCCGAAAAGCGAGTACCTGACCAAGGGTGTCAGGTCGGTTGATACGCCGTGGTATCGCTTCTGGTAAGCAGATCCAGCCTGTCGTTCAGCTCTTGTTCTGACGCCAGGCGTTGCATCGCCGGCAAGGCACGCAGCAGGCGCTTGCCGTAACCCATGGACGCCAGCCGGCTGTCACACACCACCAGCACACCTTGATCGGTTTCGCGGCGTATCAAACGCCCGGCGCCCTGCTTCAGAGCCACCGCAGCCTCCGGAAGAAAGTAGTCGCTGAAGGCGCTTTTGCCTTGCGACTCCAGCAACTTGGACTTCGCCTCCACCATGGGATCGTTGGGTGGCGGAAAAGGCAGCTTGTCAATGATCACCAATTGCAGCGCGTCTCCCGGCACATCGATGCCCTCCCAGAACGACGCAGACGCCACCAGCACACAACCCCGGCCGCCATGCGCGTCGGCCTGGCGGAAACGTTCGATCAGCGTTCGTTTGGGCATCGCGCCCTGCACCAGCACCTCGATGTCGCTGCAGTTCTCAAACCTTGCCTGCAAGGCATCACCGATAGCACGCAAGGCCCGCAATGTGGTGGTCAGCACCATGGTGCGACCACCCAAGCGGCTCGCCCAGTCCGCCGCAGACGCAGCCACCGCCGCGGTATGTGTGGGGTCGCCCGGTTTGGGGAAATTTCGCGGCACATAAAAAGCGGCCTGGCGGGCATAGTCAAAAGGACTGCCGACGCGTAACACTTGCGCTTCGGTCAAACCACAGGGCTCGGTGAACCAGCTTAGTTGTTCGTCATCGCCCAGGGTGGCCGAGGTAAAAATCCAGGACTTGGCGGCGGCCTTGTCGTCCGTGAACACCTTGGCCTGAATCGCTTTGGCAATGTCCAGCGGCGACTCCACCAGCCGCAATTGCATGCCCACGTCCAGCCAGCGGACACCGCCCGGCTCCGCGGGACCAGTGAACGCCAGAGCCCGCGCAGCCAACTCCGCGGCACGTTCCTGCAGGCGTACAAAATCGGGCGCCATTTCACTGACGGTGTTGAGCGCTTCGCAAGCCTCGGTCAGCGCGGTAGACACCGCCGCCAGCGCCGAAATCCAGGCCTCGGGCTCCAGGCTTTCCGGCACAGACTCTGTCCAGCGCAGCTTGCTGCCGGGGTAGGCTTTGCCCACACACAGGCGTAATTCACGCGCGGTGTGTTCGACGGCGCCTGCCAGTGACTGCCAGTCCTGCAGACCGCGCGCCAGTTGCAAACCGGTGCCCAAGATGTCGCGTGAAAAATCCAGCAATTGCCCGGTCGACAGGTTTTTACCCAAAAACTGCACGCCAGTTTCATTGAGCTGGTGGGCTTCGTCAAAAATCGCGATACGCACCGTTGGCAACAGTTCGGCGACGCCCGATTCGCGCACCGCCATGTCGGCAAAAAACAGGTGGTGGTTGATCACCACCACGTCCGCCGCCAGGGCTTCACGGCGGGCATGGTTGACATGGCAGGCACGAAATTTCGGACATTGGGAGCCCAGGCAGTTTTCCCGCGTGGAGGTCACCCAGGGAATCACCGGCGATTTTTCGTCCAGGCCGGGAAGTTCCGCCAGATCACCGGTGTTGGTCACGCGTGACCACTCCTCGACTTTGCTGAGTGCACGAAGCGACGTACGCTCCGGAAAGCCCGCATCATGGCGGGCCATCTCCATCCGGTGCAAGCAGAGGTAGCTGCCGCGGCCCTTGAGCAAGGCGGTGCTGACCGGCACACCCAAGGCTTTCACCAGGGCCGGCAGGTCGCGCCCGTACAACTGATCCTGCAAAGCCTTGGTGGCCGTGGACAGCAACACACGTTCGCCGCTCAGCAGCGCCGGCACCAGGTAGGAAAAAGTTTTGCCGACCCCGGTGCTGGCTTCCACCACCAGGGGGTAAGCACCTTCAATGGCACGCGCCACGGCCAGCGCCATCTCGGTCTGCCCGCTGCGGGGAACAAAGTGGTCGGCGGCACGCGACAACACGCCTTCGGGGTCGAAGGCCGCCAGGACTTGAGACTCCAGGTTCATCAGGCAGGTTCAGGGGGGTCCAGGGAGAGCTCGAGTTGGGATATTGCGTCGCGCAGCAAGAGACGGCGTTTTTTAAGACGCCTGAGCATCAACTCGTCAATCGGGATGGCGTGTGAAGTGATGTCCACCAGGGCATTGAGGTCCGCATGTTCGATTTTGAGGTCAATCAGGCGGCGCTCCGGTGAGTGTAAATTTAAGTCCAAGGTTTTTTATCCGCGCAGGCTGCTTCATCTGATAATACGTCGATTACGGAGAGAAATCGAGTCCACATGACTCGACCCATTTCAAAATGTCCAAAGGTCATCGAATCACAGCGTCCACCGGTATCCACAAGGGAGACCGCGACTACCAGCAGGACCAGGTGGCCCTGCTCAGTCATCCGCGTATCGCCGGTTGCATGCTCGGCATCGTGGCCGATGGCATGGGCGGTCGGAGCGGCGGGCGCAAGGCGTCTGACCAGGTCATGCTCACCGCCAAACAGCTGTTTGAGCGTTATTCGCCAGCGACGGACGATACCGTCTCCATGCTCAAGCAACTGGTGGAAGAAGCCCATCTGGTGATCAAACTCACGGCGATTTCTTCCGAGCAGGAACCGCACAGCACGCTGGCTGCTTTTTTGATCAACCCCGGCGGCGACTGCCACTGGGTGCATACCGGTGACTCACGCATTTATCATTTCCACGGCGCCAAGCTGGTCTCGCGGACCATAGACCACTCCTACGTGCAGACACTGGTCGACAAGGGTGAACTCACCGAAGACGAAGCCAATGTGCACCCGCAGTCCAACATCCTGATGGGCTGCCTGGGCACCGAAGAAGTCCCGCCCGTCAGCCAGCATTTCATTCCGAAACTGCGTCCTGGCGATGCGCTGATCGCCTGCAGCGACGGGATCTGGCACTACTTCAGCCCGAATGAAATAGGCTCGGCACTGTCCATGTTGTCACCACGCGAGGCGACCGAGTTTTTGATCCAGAAAGCCCGATCCCGCGCGCATGGCGCCGGAGACAACCTGTCGCTGGTGATTGTCAAGTTTGAAGCGCTGGCCTGAGTCCGCTCTACCGACGGACAGCCGCACACAGGAACCTAGCCCGTAAGGGCTGAGTAAAAGCTAGTTGGGTGTTGGCAGGGACGGCGCTGGGGGTTTGGTCTGCTCGCGTCGCTTTTTCTCATTGGCAGCTTTTTTCTCCGCAACTTCCTGCTGCTTTTCATTGTATTTTTCACGCTCTTCCGCCACGGCCGCACGTTTGTCTGCGCGAGCTTGGGCTCTTTCCTGCGAGCCCTTGGCCTTGTCCGCCGCACCGGCGGCATTAAGCGCCTCATTTTTCTGGAGGTCGAGACGTTCATCCGCCTTTTTTTGCGAACGCTCGCCGCGCGCCTGCGTATCCTGCAAGGCTTTGGTCCGGCGCTCTGCCGCTTGCTGCAAGACTTCGAGCGATGATTTTTCTTCAGTTTTCTGGATTTGCTCTGCCGCCTTTTGCTTGCGCTTCTGGTCGTTGAGTGCCACTTCCTGCAGCCGCAACTGGGCCATCGCCTCACGCCGACGCGGTTTGATGGCATTCAGGCAGCTGTTGACGGCAAACTTCTTGTAACAGGCCGCCTCTTCCGCACTAAAACGCGCTTCGAGTTCAATACGCTCGGCAGCGATACGTTCCCGCTCGCGGTCAGCGGCGGCCGAGGCAAGGTCATCGCTGGATTGCGCCATGGCCGAGAACCCAATAGCACCAGCAAACCACAAAAGAAAAAGTTTTTTCATGTCAATGTTGTATCCACATTTCTGCGCTCCAGCGCCAGAAACTCGGCGGACTGCATTTCATTGAGTCTAGAAATCGTCCGGGGAAACTCATGCGCCAAAGGGCCCTCGGTGTACAACGCCTCGGGGGCCACTTCCGCCGACATGATGAGTTTGACGCGGCGGTCATACAACACATCCACCAGCCACGTGAAGCGCCGCGCTTCCGAGGCCATACGCACCGGCATATGCGGGACATCGCTGAGCAAGACCGTATGAAACTGGCTGGCGATCTCCAGGTAGTCGTTTTGAGAACGCGGCCCGCCGCACAGGGTTTTGAAGTCAAACCACACCAAACCACCGGCCTTGCGTCTGGCCTGGATTTTCCGGGCCTCGATATGCAAAATCGGCGATTCGTCGTGAGACTCCGCCAGGCGCTCAAAAGTTTCCCGCATCTCCGCATCGGCCTGCGCGCCTAGCGGCGTATGGTAGAGCTTGACCTGCTCCAGCGTGCGCCTGCGGTAGTCGGTGCCGTTGTCGACACTCAATATTTCCAGCTTCTCCTTGAGCAAGGCTATGGCCGGAAAAATGCGGTCTCGGTGCATGCCGTTGGGATAAAGATCGTCGGGATGGAAGTTGGACGTCGTGACAAAACCTACCCCGTTGTCAAACAGCGCCACCATCAGCCGATGCAGGATCATGGCGTCGGTGATGTCTGCCACATGGAACTCGTCAAAACAGATCAGGCGGTAACGTTTGGAAATCCGCTTGCCCAATTCGTCCAGCGGATTGGCCATGCCCTGCAGATCACGCAGTTCACGGTGAACCTCACGCATGAACTCGTGAAAATGCAGGCGTGTCTTGCGTTTGAGCGGAACCGCGTTGTAAAAGCAGTCCATCAGAAAACTCTTGCCTCGCCCTACCCCGCCGTGCATGTAAACACCGCGCGGAACATCCGGCCGGTTGATGAGCTTTTTCAGCGCGTTGGAGCGCTTTGCCTTGAACTCGGTCCATTCATTGGCGCAGCGCTCCAGCGCGTCCACCGCACGCAACTGGGCTGGATCGCTGGTATATCCCCGCGTCTTCAGCTCAGACGCGTACTCTGAACGCACAGACATCGTTGATGATGTTCCGGGCTTCAGAAGTTCAGGGTGCGCTTGTCAACAGCGAGGGCCGCTTCCTTGGTAGCTTCGCTGAGCGACGGATGGGCGTGGCAGATTCTGGCAATGTCTTCCGAGCTGGCCCGGAACTCCATCGCCACGACACACTCAGCGATCAGTTCGCTGGCCATGGGGCCGACGATATGCACGCCCAGGATTTCATCAGTCGCAGCATCGGCCAGCATCTTCACCATGCCGGTGGTGTCGCCCAGCGCCCGCGCACGGCCGTTGGCCATGAAGGGAAAGGTGCCGGCCTTGTAGGCACGGCCAGCAGCTTTGAGTTGCTCTTCTGTCTGGCCAACCCATGCAATCTCGGGGTTGGTGTAAATCACCCAGGGAATGGTGTTGAAGTTGACATGGCCGTGCTGGCCGGCGATACGCTCGGCCACGGCAACGCCCTCTTCCTCGGCCTTGTGCGCCAGCATGGGGCCGCGCACCACGTCGCCAACCGCCCAGACGTTGGGCAGATTGGTTTTGCAATCGCCGTCAACCACAATGGCTCCGCGTTCATCCAGCGCCAGGCCTACAGCTTCGGGCGAAAGACCTATGGTGTTGGCAACGCGGCCAATCGAGATGATGAGTTTGTCAACTTCAAGAGTCTGGGCATCGCCCTTCGCATTCGTGTAGGCAACACTGACGCCTTTCTTGCTGTTCTTGATCTCGCCAACCGTCACACCCAACGCAATCTTCAGCCCTTGCTTGTCAAAGGCTTTTTTGGCTTCCTTGGCGATCTGCTGATCAACCGCACCCAGGAAGGTCGGCAGACCTTCCAGCACCGTGACTTCGGCACCCAGGCGGCGCCAGACCGAGCCCATCTCCAGACCGATCACGCCAGAACCGATCAGACCGAGTTTGGCCGGGACAGCACCGATGCGCAGTGCACCGTCGTTCGACAAAATGGTTTCTTCATCAAACGGCGCACCGGGCAAAGCCCGTGCGTTGGAACCCGTGGCCACGATGATGTGTTTGCCGGAAATGGTTTCCTCGGCCGTACCCGCCACCTTGATGTCATACAGGCCTTCTTTGGCGGCAGCAAAAGAACCGCGGCCGTGGAAGAAAGTGACCTTGTTCTTTTTGAACAGGTACACAATGCCGTCGTTGTTTTGTTTGACGACCGTATCCTTGCGGCCGATCATTTTCGCCAGGTCCAGGCTCAGGCCTTTGACCTCGATGCCATGCTCGGCAAAGTGATGGCTGGCATGGTCGAAATGTTCCGACGACTGCAGCAAGGCCTTGGAAGGAATGCAGCCGACGTTGGTGCAAGTACCGCCCAGGGCCGGGCCGCCCTTGGCGTTTTTCCACTCGTCGATACAGGCCACGTTGAAACCCAGTTGGGCGGCGCGGATGGCGGCAATGTAACCGCCGGGGCCGCCACCGATGACGACCACGTCAAATTGTTTGGACATGTTCTTCTCCTTAGATGTCAAACAACAGACGTGCCGGATCTTCCAGCGCTTCTTTCATCGCCACCAGGCCGAGCACGGCTTCGCGGCCGTCGATGATGCGGTGGTCGTAGGACATGGCGAAATAGTTCATGGGGCGAACCACCACCTGACCGTTTTCGACCATGGCACGGTCCTTGGTTGCATGCACGCCCAGGATCGCCGACTGTGGCGGGTTGATGATGGGCGTGGACATCATGGAGCCGAAGGTACCACCATTGCTGATGGAGAAGGTACCGCCGGTCATGTCGTCAATGCCCAGCTTGCCGTCGCGCGCCTTCTGGCCGTACTCGGCGATCTTTTTCTCGATGTCGGCAAAGCTCATCTGGTCCGCATTACGCAGGATGGGCACCACCAGACCGCGCGGCGAACCGACAGCGATACCGATGTCAAAGTAGCCGTGGTAGACGACATCATTGCCATCGACCGAGGCGTTGAGCACCGGGAATTTCTTCAGCGCGTGCACGGCCGCCTTGACGAAGAAACTCATGAAACCGAGCTTGACGCCATGCTCCTTCTCGAAACGCTCTTGCATGCGCTTGCGCATCTCCATGACCGGCGCCATGTTGATTTCGTTGAAGGTGGTCAGGATGGCGTTGGTGGACTGCGATTGCAGCAGGCGCTCGGCGATACGGGCGCGCAGACGGCTCATGGGCACGCGCTGCTCGGGACGCTCACCCAGGTCGTTGGCCTTGGTGGCAACTGTCACTTGAGGCAAAGAAGTGGTCGGAGCCCCCGTCGGTATTGCGCTAGCAGCTACCGATTTAGGAGCAGATCCGGCGGCAACCGCACCCAGCACATCCCCCTTGGTGACACGGCCATCGCGGCCGGTGCCCGGCACCGAGCCGGATGCCAACTGGTTGTCGGCCATCAGCTTGGCGGCGGCGGGCATGGCCACACCGGCCATGCTGCCACCAGCCACTGCGGTGGCGGTAGCTGGCGCTGCGGCTGCAGCGGATGCCGAAGCAGGTGCAGCAGCGGCGGGCGCAGCGGCAGCAGCCTTGCCTTCGGTATCGATTTTGGCAATCAGTTGTTCGGCCAGGACCGTGCTGCCATCGGCCATCACGATGTCAACCAGCACGCCGGCCGCCGGCGCCGGGACTTCAAGCACCACCTTGTCGGTCTCGATCTCGATCAGGATTTCGTCGATGGCAATGGCGTCACCGACCTTTTTCTTCCACTGCAGCATGGTGGCTTCGGCGATGGATTCGGATAACTGCGGAACTTTTACTTCTACGATAGCCATTTGACTTCTTTCGTGTGTTGTTTCTGGACGGCCAGGCCTCAGGGCCTGGCCTTTTCATTTATTTGGTCAGGACAAAGCCTTTGAGCTTGCTGAAAGCGCCGTCGACCAGCGCTTTTTGCTGCTCCTGGTGCAGACGCGAATAACCCACGGCCGGCGAAGCCGACGCGGCACGGCCGGAGTAGCCGAGCTTCTGGCCTTCGGCCATGTTTTCGTGGATGTAATGCTGCACAAAGAACCAGGCGCCCTGGTTTTGCGGCTCGTCCTGGCACCACACGATCTCGGCGAGATTCGGGTACTTCTTGAGCTCGGTAGCAAACGCCTTGTGCGGGAAGGGGTACAACTGCTCAACGCGCAGGATGGCGACGTCGTCAATTTCTTTTTCTTCACGCTTTTTGGCCAAGTCGTAATAAACCTTGCCGGAACAGGCGATCACCCGTTTGACCTTGTCGGCCTTGAGATCCTTGTTCTCCGGAATCACCGTCTGGAAACTGCCCTTGGTGAACTCGCTCAATGGCGAGGTTGCATCCTTGTTGCGCAGCAGCGACTTGGGCGTCATGATGATCAGAGGCTTGCGCAGGTTGCGCACCATCTGGCGACGCAACACGTGGAAGATCTGGCTGGCCGTCGTAGGCTGCACCACTTGCATATTGGTGTCGGCCGACAACTGCATGAAACGCTCCAGGCGGGCCGAGCTGTGCTCCGGACCCTGGCCTTCGTAGCCGTGTGGCAGCATCAAGGTGATGCCGTTGACACGGCCCCACTTGACTTCGCCGGAGGCGATGAACTGGTCGATCACGACCTGCGCTCCGTTCACAAAATCGCCGAACTGGGCTTCCCAGATCACCAGGGTGTTGGGATCGTTGGAGGCGTAACCGTATTCAAAAGCCAGCACAGCTTCTTCGGACAGGATGGAGTCGATAACAACAAACGGGGCCTGGTTCTCGGCAACGTTTTGCAGCGGCACATAGGTGCCGGTATCCCACTTCTCGCGGCTCTGGTCATGAATCACCGCATGGCGGTGCGTGAAGGTACCGCGTCCGCAGTCTTCGCCGGACAAACGCACTGGGTAGCCGCTGGCCACCAGCGAGGCAAAAGCCATGTGTTCGCCCATGCCCCAGTCCACCGGAATGTCGCCGCGGCCCATGGCTGCGCGGTCGTCATACACCTTTTTGACCAGTTGGTGCGCCGTCACGGTCGCGGGAATGGTGCTGACTTTTTCAGACAGGCGTTTCCACTCGGCCATAGGGATCGCGGTGTCGCCAGCGTCGGTCCATTTTTTGCCGAGGTAAGGACGCCAGTCCACCGCGTAATTGCTCTTGAAGTTGGTCACCACCGGGTCAAAGGTACTTTTGCCCGCGTCCAGTGCGGCGCGTGTGGCCTTGACCATGTCGTCACCCAGCGTCTCACCCATGCCCTGGGCCGACAGCTTGTCGGCGTAGAGGCGGCGGGTGCCGGGGTGTTGTGCAATTTTCTTGTACATCAGCGGCTGCGTCAGCGCCGGTGTGTCCTGCTCGTTGTGGCCCAGCTTGCGGAAGCAGATGATGTCAACCACGACATCTTTCTGGAACTCCATGCGGAACTCGAGTGCCAGCTGAGTTGCCAGCACCACGGCTTCAGGATCATCGCCGTTGACGTGCAACACAGGCGCTTCGATCATCTTGACGACGTCGGTGCAATACAGCGTGGAACGGCTGTCGCGCGGATCGCTGGTGGTGAAACCGATCTGGTTGTTGATCACGATGTGCACCGTGCCGCCTGTGGAATAACCACGGGTTTCGGCCAGCGCCAGGGTTTCCATGACCACGCCCTGCCCGGCAAAGGCTGCATCTCCGTGCACCAGCACTGGCAACACTTGCAGGCCTTTGGGGTCGGCGCGACGGTCCATACGAGCCCGCACCGAACCTTCAACCACAGGGTTGACGATTTCCAGGTGCGAGGGGTTGAACGCCAGCGAGAGGTGTACCGGACCGCCAGGGGTCGTCACATCGGAGCTGAAACCCTGGTGGTATTTGACGTCGCCGCTGGGCAGGTCTTCCGGCGCGGTGTGGTCGAACTCGGCAAACAGGTCAGCCGGTACCTTGCCCAGCGAATTGACCAGCACGTTCAAACGGCCACGGTGGGCCATACCGATCACGATTTCCTTCACGCCGATTTCACCGCCGCGCTGGATCAACTCGTCCATGCTGGCGATGAAACTTTCGCCACCTTCCAGCGAGAAACGCTTCTGGCCGACGTATTTGGTGTGCAGGAAACGCTCCAGGCCTTCGGCCGCGCTCAGGCGGTCCAGGATGTGGAGTTTCTTTTCCTTGCTGAAATTGGGTTTGCTGCGAATACCTTCGAGCTTTGTTTGCCACCAGCGCTTCTGCGCCTGGTCCGTCATGTACATGTATTCGGCGCCAATGGTGCCGCAATAGGTTTCGCGCAGAGCATTCATCAGCTCGCGCAAGCTCATGGTGTCTTTGCCGAAGAAGGTGTTGCTGGTGTTGAACACCGTTTCCTGGTCCGCGTCGGTGAAGCCGTAAAAAGACGGGTCCAGTTCAGGAATGTTGTCGCGCTCGGCGCGTTTGAGCGGGTCCAGGTCGGCCCAGCGGGCACCGACGTTGCGATAGGCGGCAATCAGCTGCTGAACGGCTGTGCGTTTGCGACCCAGTTCGGAGTCGGCGCTGGCGACCACCACCTTGGTGCCGCCCTGTTTGGCGCGTTCGGCAAAGGCATTGACCACAGGTAGATGCGGCACATCTTTGGCGTTGCTGCCATCGACGGCGGGCACGTTTTGCAGCGCGTCGAAGTATTCGCGCCAGGTGTCAGGCACGCTGCCGGGATTGGCGAGGTAGTTTTCGTACATCTCTTCGACATAGGGCGCATTGCCGCCGAAGAGATAAGTGTTGCCTTGATAGGCAGAATAAACAGACGAAGCTGTTGGGCTGGAACTCATATCCGCTGACCTCCGTTTCCCTTGGGGAAACATTAGCTGGTTAAAGCTGGTTAATTAACCTTCCGCAACACGGCTGGACCGATTAGCGGATGCGACTGTGGCAAGGAAGGGCCTGTCAGAAACAGGCCCAATTGTGCCACCAAATGGCTGCCCAAGGACTTGGCCCGCCTCTGTAACCACGTGTTTCAAGGCTCAGCCATCTCGCGCCAGCTCATGCGTTTGTAGGTCGCGACCAGGACCTCACCCTCCTCGCGCTCAAGTGCCATCGCCAGTCGCATGGTGGCTTCGCCCAATTGCCAGATCAGAAACGCCGAAGAAGCGATTTTTTCGGCATCAGCACCCGGTGATGCCCGCTGCATGGCGGCCGCCAGCAGTGCACCGCAGGCGCGACTTTCTTCCAGTTCCAGCGCTGTGAGTTGTTTGTCGGCCTGCATGCCCGACCAGATATCCCGCATCACCGGCTCCGCCAGCAGCAACTCGTAATACTGGTCGACAAGGCCGTCGTAGGCGATATGCAGGCTTTCGAGGTCGCTCACGCCGGCCAGGGCTTCCGCTATGCAGCGGTGGCTTTCGGCGTTGTAACGCTGGGCCAAGGTTCGGATCACCGCACTTTTATCCGGAAAGTACTGGTACAGCGAGCCAATCGAGATATCCGCCAGGGCGGCGATCTCGCTCATCTTGACCCGGTCGCTGCCGGTCGTCGCGATCAATTCCTTGGCCGCCGCCAGAATGCGATCCAGCCGCTCCTGGCTGCGCTGCTGGGTCGGCTGGCGTCGGGCGCCAAGCGCGGGGGGCTGCGAAAAAACGTTGCTCATGGGCTTGACAGTTAAATGTGAGTGTTTATCATATTAACGAATATGAGAGTTACTCATATTTTAACTTCAAAGGTGACATCATGACTACCGAACTTTCTACAGAGTCGACCACCCTGGTTCTGGGCGGCACCGGCAAAACCGGCCGCCGGGTGGCGCAGCGGCTTCTTCAGGCCGGCCATCATGTGCGCATAGCCTCGCGCCATGCCGCACTGCCGTTTGACTGGGACAACCAGACTACCTGGGCGCCCGCCCTGCAAGGCATCCATGCGGCTTATGTGGCCTACCAGCCGGACCTGGCGGTGCCGGGTGCGGTGGCCACGGTCAAGGCGTTTTTCAGACTGGCGGCGGACAGCGGTGTGCGCAAACTGGTGTTGCTGTCCGGCCGGGGTGAAGTGGAAGCCGAGCAGGCTGAAGAAGTACTGCAGCAAACCGCGGGTGTGGACTGGACCATCCTGCGCTGCAGCTGGTTCAGCCAGAACTTCAGCGAAAGCTTTTTCCTGGATCCCATCCTGGCCGGTGAAGTGGCCCTGCCGTCCGGCCTGGCGGCGGAACCTTTTGTGGACGTGGAAGATATTGCGGAGATCGCTTTTCGCGCCCTCACGGAGCCGGATCATGCCGGTCAGCTTTACGAGATCACCGGCCCCGAGGCCATCAGCTTCGCCGATGCCATCGCCGCCATCGCCAGCGCGACCGGCCGCACCATCTCCTTTGCCGAGGTGCCGCCGCAAGACTACCGGGCGGCGCTGGTGCAGCAAGAGGTGCCCGGCGACTACATCGAGCTGGTCATGTATTTGTTCAGCACCGTGCTGGACGGCCGGAACATCCTCCCAGGCGATGGTGTGCAACAAGCCCTGGGACGTGCGCCGCGCAGCTTCGCGGACTATGTGTTGCGCACAGCCAGCACCGGCATCTGGGGCAGCCGCAGCGCAAACTCGCTATAAAGTTAATAGCTGCTTGCGCCCGACCCGTCTGGGCTGGAGGCCTGTTTGACCATCAAGCCAGGCCGGGATTGCCGGCCATGCCAACCAGGCTGGGCACATTGAGCTTGGGCGGTTTGACGACTTTGTG
This sequence comes from Polaromonas potterensis, assembly GCF_033446725.1. NCBI lineage: Bacteria > Pseudomonadati > Pseudomonadota > Betaproteobacteria > Burkholderiales > Comamonadaceae > Polaromonas > Polaromonas potterensis. Next base: position 250,759 of record NZ_JAWQLX010000002.1, read on the forward strand.
CGTCTGCAGATAAGTCTCGACGACTTCCCAGACCGGCGGGCCGGCATTTTTGCTGGCTTCGGCGACGGGCGCCCAGCCGGCGACCTTGTAGGTCTTGTCGGCGTCGATCAACTTGCCCTTGAGGCGCATGTCCTGAATCCGCGATCCCATCTTGGCGCCAGGCTCGCAGCGGTAGCTCAGACCACCCACCCGCACCATGTCGCCACCCTGCTGGTAATAAGGATCGGCGTTGAACAGGTTGTCACCCACGTCTTCGAGGATGGTCTTGATCATGTCGCCGCGCATGTCGGTCAGCGTGGTCCAGGGGTAGCTGATGGCGGTCTGGTCCATCACGTGTTCACGCGTGATGGCCTGGCCCGGCAGCAGCGAGGTGCCCCAGCGGAAGCCCGGCGAAAACGCGATGTCGGCGCCACGCACATCCATCAGCGCATCCAGGATCAGCTGATCGAAGCTGCCGTTGAAGTTGCCGCGGCGGAACAAGGTGCCTTCCGTGACCGCCAGCTTTTCGCTGAGCTTGGCTTCGTAAGGTGCGCGGATGCCCGTGATCAAGGCACTCATGGCCGCGTCGGCGGGCAGGAGTTTGGAGAACACCGGCAACAGGCGGTAGTTGAAACCCACGACCTTTTTGTCTTTGACATCCAAATCCAGCACGCCCAGGAACTTGCCGTTGCTGCCGGCATTGGTCACGATGGTCTGGCCGCCCGGGTTTTTGACAATCACGGGCACCGGCACGCCGTCATGCGTGTGGCCGCCCAAAATGGCGTCGATACCGGTGATGCGCGAAGCCATCTTCAGGTCCACGTCCATGCCGTTGTGGCTCAGCAGCACCACGGCTTGTGCACCCTTGGCGCGGGCCTCGTTGACGGTTTCCTGCATCTCGCTTTCGCGTATGCCAAAGCTCCAGTTCGGCGTGAGCCAGGCCGGGTTGGCAATCGGGGTGTAAGGGAAGGCTTGACCGACGATGGCCACGGCCACGCCGTTCATTTCCTTGATCACATAAGGCTTGAACACCGGGTCGCCAAAATCATTGGTCTTGACGTTTTGCGCGACAAAATCAATCTTGCCGGCAAAGTCTTTTTCGACAATGGTCTTGATGCGTTCTTCGCCATAGGTAAAGTCCCAGTGGCCGGTCATCACATCCACGCCCAGCAGCTTGGCCGCATCCACCATGTCCTGGCCCTGGGTCCACAGCGCGGTCGCACTGCCCTGCCAGGTGTCACCACCGTCCAGCAGCAAGGCGCCAGGGCGTCCGCCCTTGAGCTGTTTGACCAAAGTGGCCAAATGCGCGAAACCGCCGACCTTGCCGTATTGGCGCGCGGCGCGTTCAAAATTCAGATAGGTAAACGCATGGGCTTCGGGCGTGCCGGCCTTGATGTGGGCGGCCTTGAGCAGATGTTCACCGACCAGGTGTGGCACCTTGCCCTGCATGGCGCCTACGCCCAGGTTGACCGAAGGCTCGCGGAAATACACAGGCATCAACTGGGCGTGGCAATCGGTCATGTGCAGAAAATGCACATTGCCGGTACGCGGCACCTCGTACAGACTGCTGGCCTGCGCGGCGTTGGCTTCGCGCTGGATAGGGAAACCGGCGGCCAGGGCAGCGGCCATCACGGTGGAAAACTCTCGGCGAGACAAATTCATGACGTCAAACATCCCGCCCGACAAACCAGGCACAGGTTAAAAATACTATCAATTAAATAGCTGCCTGCGCCCGTGGGGTAAGGGCTACAGGCAGAAAAGACTCATGACTTGTCAACAAATCACTTGTTGACGGGCGACTTCGGGTCCAGCAGCAAAGCCATCACATCACGCAACTGGTTTTCACTGAGAATGCCGCCATGGCCAAAACGCGGCATGCCGGAGCAAGCGTTGTAAGCCTTGGCATTCCAGAGCTTGCCCCAGGTGTAGTCGACGATGGGTTTGCTGGCTTCGGCCGCCGGGTCGGTCACACCGCGCAGCTTGCCGTAGTTGTACAGGCTGGGGCCGATGGAGCCGAAGGAGAGCTCTTCCTTGCTGATCTGGTGGCAGTTGTAGCAGCTGCCACCATTGACCGCATCCGCCTTGTCCGACCAGGTCATGCCACGGCCGTTTTGCGCGATTTTTTCGCCCTCTTTCCAGTCGCCGATCAGTTTGCCGTTGGCCGGCATCTTCACGGTTTTCAGATTGGCTTCTTCGATGGTTTTGCCCAGTTTCTCATCCAGCGCAACGCCTGCGGCTTCCGAACAAGCCTTGTTCGAAGCGTCCTGGTCCAGCCAGCTGACTTTGGCCATGCCTTCGTCGCGAAAGGACGACTTCAGCATTCTTTGCGTGGCTTCGCTCACATCTTGCGGCGAAGGGCCGGTGGCGCAGCTCGCGAGCAGAACAGTCATGGCCAGCAAACCGGCGTGTTGATAGGTTTTTTTCATGTCTATGCTTCCTGTTCTGATCAACGCTTGAGCGCCGGTGCCGTGGAGACACCACCCTTGCCGTTCACACCCATGTAGACGCCCAACGCAATCGTGACGTCCGAGGCGTAGCCGGGGAAAGGAAAACGCTGCTGACGGAAACAATCGTTCAGGCGGCGCTGCATGCTCCAGAGGTCACCGCTGGAAACGCGGTAAGCCGGCCAGGCACCAAAACCCTCACCCGCACCCGGATTTTTGGTCAGGTTGGGCAGGTCTTGCAGGCGAACCCGCTTGTTGTCTTCGCCATGGCAGGAGGCGCAGGAAAAATCGTAGGGGCCGCCGCGCTGGTTAAACACCTGCTTGCCGACCGCATACATGAGTTTTTCCTCTTTATGCGCCTGCGGCAGGTTGAAAGTCATGCCGCGGGATTCGCCGGAAATATAGGCGACCAGCGACTCGATGTTCTTTTGCTCGTCACGGCCAAACGGTGTTTTGGCGATGGTCTCGGCCTTAAAACCCTGCAGGGTTTCCATGCAGGTCAGTAGACGCGACTCCAGGTCTTGCACCCGGCCGGTGTCGGAAAAATAACGCGGCAATTCCACGAAAGCGCCTTTGACGACGCCTGGGCCCTTGCCCAGGTCGCACTGCGCGAGACTGGCATTTTTCGGGCCGCGGGCCTGTTTCCACAGACCTTCGCCCTTGGCTTCGTACAACTCGGCCGGATTGCCGTCGGCCAACATGGCGCGGTATTCGGCAATGCCTTCGGCCGTGCTTTTTTGCGCCGCTGCCAACATAGGCAACAGGCCCAGGGCTGCCAGCCCCAACAGTTTCCATTTCATCGTGCGCTCCTCGTGGTTTTTATGACGTTATTTTGTGACTCGACGAATCAGGAAATGACGGCTTCGTCGGTGCGTTTGTCGCCCTTGCTGTCAACCCAGCTGACAATGACTTTTTCACCGGCTTTGGCGCCCGCGAAGCTGAACTGCATGAACGGGTTTTTGGAGACTGCCGGGCCCCACTGGGCGCTCATGACGGTCTTGCCGTTGTGTGTGGCGCTGATGTTCTGGATGAACCAGGCCGGCACGGTTTTACCGGCGGCGTCCTTGCGCTGACCGCTTTCCATTTCGTGGCTGACCAACACACGCACGGTGGTTTTGTCGCCTTGGGCCTGGGCCCGGATTCTCATCGGATCTGACATGATTTATTCCTTTAATTGTTTGTTAATAACGCTTTGAGGCGTAGCGAGTAGCTAGCAGCCTGGGCGCGGGTGGCTGGGGAAGCCGGAACGTCCTTCGGGGAGGTGGCTTGGCCAGACCGGCCCCCAGCGCCGACTTAGCCGCCGCAGCCGCCCAGCGTGACCTTGACTTCCTTGACCGCGTAGAAGAACTTGTCGCCGACCTTGGCCAACGCATACACGTTGGAGGACTGGCCCATCTTCAAGTTGGTCGACACGTTGGCGTCGGTGCCGGCGGGAATGTCAAACAGTGCGGCCAGCGCACTTGGGTTTTTCTCGACCACCAAGGCGACCTGCGTGGTGCCGGCGATGTTGCTCTGGGCGCCAACACGCACCACGCTGCCGTTTTCGGCGATTTCCGGCGCTTGCAGGATCAGGTCCTTGCTTTCGACCGGTGCGCTGGTGGCACCCAGTGCTTTGGCGGCGTCGGCCAGCGTCTTGCTTTCAAAAGCGACCTTGTTCCAGGCAGCCGCTGCTTGCGCGTGGGCTGGCGACAAGCCGGCCGAAGCCGCCAAGGCCAGCGCGGTGGCGCCTGAACTGGTGGCGAGAAAATGACGACGTTCCATGCTCTGAACTCCTTTGGATATAACTTCAGCTTATTAAAAAACTTGAACTTGATTGGACACAAAAATTGGCGCAACGGACAGGGTGTTTCTCCCAAGCCGGTGCGCACACGCGTTTCGCCTCAGGGCGCAAAATCCCGGGTCAGCCATTGGGCCAACTGCGCGGCTTCGGCCTCACTCAAGGCCTGGGCCGGCATCGGCATGCTGCCCCAGACGCCTTGTCCACCAGCCTTGATTTTGCCCGATAGATACTTCACCCCATCGGCCTTGTCCTTATATTTGTTAGCTATATCTTTGAAGGACGGGCCGACCAGTTTGCTGTCCATGCCATGACAGGCCACACAGGCATTTTTTTGCAGCAGCGGCATCACCACCGCCGTGGCCGAAGCCGGCCCTGCAGCAGCCGTTGCGACTTTTTCAGGCGCCGCCTTCGCCGCTGGGGCCAAAGCTGCCACCTTGACGGGCATCGCGCTACCGGCCGGCTGGCTGGTATCGGTGCCGCGGCTGCCACCTATCAGGCGGAACTGCTCGGACAACTGGCCATGGGCATTACGTGTGTAATCCGGCAAAAAGCTCTTCACTTCGACGTCTTTTTTGCAGTCGCGCACACAGGTAGCACCCTGCACGTCCGGCTGCTTGGTGCCGCCCAGCTCAGTTGTTGGCCACATCGCGTGGGCGGTGGTCACACCTTTGCGGTTGGGCAAACGCTCCTGGACTTCACGGATATTGCGGTCGGACAGCGTGAAATCCGCGGGAACAATATTGCCCAGGTTCAGGATGTAGGCCGTCACGGCATACACCTCGTCGGCCGTCAGCGACTTGGGCGCGGTCCAGGGCATGGCGCGGTTGATGTAGTCCCACAGAGTGGACAAGGTCGAGACCTTCATCAAGGTCGTGCGCTGTGGCTGGTTGGAGCCCGGCAACAGACTGTCAACCTTGCCTGTCCGGATGTCTTCGGCCGAGGTGCCGCCGGCAATTGGCGTGAATATCTCGGACGACTCGCCAAAGCTGCCGTGGCAGGACGCACATTGCGCTTCCCACACGGTTTCGCCCTGGTGCACCGAACCCTGGCCCTTGGGCAAACCCTTGAAATCGGGACGCACGTCGATGTCCCAGGCTTTGACTTCCGTGGTGGTTGCGGTGCGGCCTACGCCGGGAAACTTGTCACCCGCTTTTTCGCCGGCCTGTGCCCCGGCCATGAAAGACAGACATAGGAGAAGCGCCGCGCTATAGCTTCGCATGGGTTTAAGACAGCTGGACATTGTTGACCTCGCCGTTTTCGGTCAGCGCCCAGGACTGGATCGCGTTGTTGTGATAAATACTGCGCGAAGCGCGCACCTTGCGCAGCTCGCCATAGGTCGGCTGGATCTGGCCGGTTTCGTCAATCGCCCGGCTCTGGAAAAAGGCCGGTTTGCCATCCCAGACAAAGTCGCTGTTGAAACGTGTCAAACACTTGGACAAAACCGGCCCTTCCAGGCGCGCGGCCTTCCAGTTTTTGCCGCCGTCCACAGACACTTCCACCCGTTTGATCTTGCCGCGGCCGCTCCAGGCCAGGCCGGTGACGTTGTGAAAGCCTTTTTCCAGCAACACCTGGCCGCCGCTGGGCGAGGTGATCACACTTTTGACTTCCTGGATGCTGGTGTACTGGCGATGCAGGCCGTTGGGCATCAAGTCCACGTAGTGGATGGTTTCATCCTTGGTGGCATAAGGCATGTCGCCCAGTTCGATGCGGCGCAGGTATTTGATCCAGCTCACGCCTTGCACGCCGGGTACGATCAGGCGCAGCGGATAACCGTTTTCAGGACGCAACATTTCGCCGTTCTGGCCGTAGGCCACCAGCACTTCACCGTTCATCACCATGCTCATGGGAATGGTGCGTGTCATGCCGGAGCCGTCCGCGCCCTCGCCCAAGACAAACTTGGCGCGTTTGAAGTCAGCGCCGCAGAGTTCCAGAATCGTGCGCAGCGGCACGCCGGTGAACTCGCTGCAGCTCAGCATGCCGTGGGTGTATTGCACCGTGGGCACGGCCGCATTGCCCCACTCCATGCCGGTGTTGGCGCCACATTCGATGAAATGCATGCGACTGACGCTGGGCAGGCGCATCAACTCGTCCATGCTGAACACCATGGGGCGTTTGAGCATGGTGTCGTCCGAGCCGTTGACCATCAGGCGATGCTGGGTCGGATCGATGTCCCACCAGCCTTGGTGGTGGCGCTCAAAATGCAGGCCGCTGGGCGTGATGATGCCGAACAGCCCCTGCAACGGCGCAAAACTCACGCTGGATTGGGGCACACGGGTCAGGCCCGGGCTTTGCCGGCGCTGCAGGTTTTTCTCCCACTCGCTGGGCATGCCGTAACCACGCGTGGCCACACCCTGCCCCAGCCCTTTGCTGTGGGCCGGCAAATTGACAATCGCGGGATCGTCCTGCGCCATGGCGCGCTGGGCTGCCAGGCTGCTGGCGGCAGCAGCGGCCACCGCCCCGGCCAGAAAGCCGCGACGGCCGGAACGAACCGACTTGATATCGTCCTGGCTCAGAAAGTTTTCCGGCGCGCGCCGGATGAAACGGCTCAGCATGGGCAAGCCTCTCGGTGTTTAAAGTTCATAAGGGCGTTCAGGTTGGGTGAAGGGGCGACAGGCTTTGCTCGGCCGAAACCGCGCCGGGCTCATCAAGCTCAATGGCGATCTGGGTGCAGACGCTGCGGCACAAGGCCACGGCTTTTTCGCTCTGCACGCGGTAGATCACCTGGGTGCCCTCCTTGCGTTTGGCCAACACACCGGTGCGGTACAACACCGCCAGATGCTGGGACAAATTGGGTTGGGTCGTGTCGATTTCAGACAGCAGCTCGGTGACCGACTTTTCGCGGTCACACAAGGCGCTGAGCACACGCAGCCGCATCGGCGTGGCCAACACGGCGAACAGCTCGGCGGCCAGCTCAAAAACCCGACCCTGCTCGGACTTGGCCCCGGCTTGAATCATGTCGTTCATGGGGATGAATTCTTAAATATAAGCAATGACTGATATTACAACGATTTCAAGGGCGTTTATTCGTGGGGAATACCCCTAAGACCACAAATAGCTGGAAGCGCCGCAGGTGATTTCGAGGGCGTGAATACCGACCTTGTTCTCCGTCGGAAGTGTTGCTCAGGGCGCAAGACATTCGCCGGCACGCGAGCCAACATCTCAGCCCGCCGATGCTCGGGCGGGCTTAAGCGCTACCAATTTAGTAGCTATTCACGCTTATGAAACGGGGGCTAGAAGCACATTTCATCAATGATGAACGTGCTTCCAGGCCAATCATCGCGGATTAAACTTGAACCGCCTTCAAGCCTTGGCGAGATTTTCATGCAGCGGCAACTGGCGCACACGTTTGCCGGTCGCCGCAAACAAGGCGTTGGCCACCGCGGGCGCCACCAGTGCCGTCGCCGGCTCGCCGATACCGCCGGGTTTTTCCGTGCTGGGCACCAGGGTGATGTCCATCACCGGCACCTCATGCATACGCAGCACCGGGTAGTCGCCGAAGTTGCTTTGCTGCACACGGCCCTTGTCCAGCGTGATCTGGCCATTCAGTGCAGCGGTCAGGCCAAACACGATGCTGGATTGAATCTGCGCCTGCACCGTGTCCGGATTGATCATGCGGCCCAGGTCGGCCACCACCGTCACCTTGTGCACCGTAATCTGTTTGTCCTTGACCGAAATTTCAGCCACCTGCGCCATGTAGGTGTCATAACCCTCCATCAGCGCGATGCCGCGAAAACGCCCTGCCGGCGCGGGTGTGGACCAGCCGGCCTTGTCCGCCGCCATCTTCAGCACATTGGCAAAACGCGGCTGTTTTTCCAGCAGGGACATGCGGTAGGCATAGGGGTCCTTACCTGCACCGGCGGCCAGTTCGTCAATAAAACTTTCATTGGCAAAGGCATTCAGCGCATGGCTGACGGAGCGCCAGTAACCCACACGCAAACCGCTGTCGTGTTTGACGATCTCGTGGCGCGTGGCGGGAATTTCGTAAGGCGCCAGTGCCGCCTCGCTCATCAGCGGGTCCATCGCCTCCAGCGGCAGGCCAAAAACACGGCCCGTGACCGACTGCGAGACCATGCGAAAAGTCATGGCCGTGGGTTTGCCATCCTGCCCCACCGCAGCGGCCAGCTGGTGCACGGACATGGGCCGGTAAAAGTCGTGGGTCATGTCGTCTTCACGCGACCAGATCAGCTTGACCGGCTTGTTGACGGCCTTGGAGATTTGCGCGGCCTGCACGATGAAGTCCAGGTCGATGCGCCGCCCGAAGCCACCACCCAGGAAGGTCGTTCGGAGTGTGATGTCTTCCGGCTTCATGCCCAGTGCCTGGGCCACCGCGCCCTGTGCGCCGTCCTGCCACTGGGTCGGGCCGACCAGCGCCATCTTTCCATTGCTGTAGCTGGCGGTAAAGTTCATGGGCTCCATGGTCGCGTGCGCCAGCAGCGGCGACACGTATTCGGCCTTCACGACCTTGGCGGCACCCTTGATCACTGCATCGGCATCCCCCACGGCCTTGAGCGGCAGCGGCTTGTCGGTCGCCTTGCGTATGCCCTCCAGCATGGACGTGTGGTTGATGGTCGCGCCCGGGCCTTCATCCCACTGCACCACCAGGGTTTCGCGCGCCTTCTTGGCATGCCAATAGCTATCGGCAACCACGGCCACGCCGTCGGGAATCTGCACCACGTCGATCACGCCCGGCATGCCTTTGGCCTTGGTCCCGTCAAAACTCTTGACCTTGCCGCCAATCACCGGACATTGCTCCAGCGAGGCGTAAACCATGCCCGGCAACTTGACGTCGATGCCGAATTCGGCCGTGCCGTTGACTTTGGCCGGGGTGTCCAGCCGCTTGGTGGGTTTTCCCACAATTTTGAATTCGCTCGGGTCCTTGAGTTTCACATCCTTGGGCACAGGCAGTTTGGACGCCGCCTCGGCCAGCTGGCCATAGGTCGCTTTTTTGCCGCCGGGGCCGGTGACCATGCCGTTTTCGGCCTTGAGTTGCGAGGCACTGACTTTCCATTTTTCGGCCGCTGCGGCCACCAGCATCTCGCGTACCTGGGCGCCCGCCACGCGCAGCTTCTCCCAACCATCGCGCACCGAGGTCGAGCCGCCTGTGAGTTGCGGGCCACCCAGCAAGGCATTGCCATACACCTTGCCGTCAGGCGGCGCGATCGCGACCTTGATGCGGCGGATGTCCACGTTGAGTTCTTCGGCGATCAGCATGGGCATCGCGGTGTAGACACCCTGCCCCATCTCCGAACGGGCGGAGATCAAGGTGATGGTGTTGTCGTCGGCGATGTGCACCCAGGCATTCGGGGTGTAAAGCGTGCCGGCGGCCTGGCTGGCAAGCGGCAGGCCCAGGGTCACGCCCAACATCAGGCCGCCGGTGACGGCCGATGAGCTTTTGAGGAAATCGCGGCGATTGACGGACGCAGCTTGCTCGGTTTGGTCGGCTTGGAAAGTGGTGTTCATGATGGTCTTCCTCAGGCTTTGCGCAGGGTTGAAGCAGCATCCTTGATCGCGGCCTTGATGCGGGGATAGGTGCCGCAGCGGCAGATGTTGCCGCTCATGGCTGCGTCGATATCGGCGTCCGTCGGATTTTTATTGGCGCTCAGCAACGCCGCGGCACTCATCAACTGACCCGATTGGCAGTAGCCGCATTGCGGCACATCATGTTTGATCCAGGCCACCTGCAGGGGGTGGGTATTGTTGCGCGACAGGCTTTCAATCGTCGCCACCTTCTTGCCCGCCGCCGCAGACACCGGCGTCTGGCATGAGCGCACGGGCTGGCCGTCGAGGTGCACGGTGCAAGCCCCACACAAAGCCACGCCACAACCGAACTTGGTGCCGGTCATGCCCAGCTCGTCGCGTATGACCCACAAGAGAGGTGTGTCGGGTTCAGCATTCACTGAAACGGCACGGCCGTTCACATTGAGTTTCGTCGTCATGGTGGGGATCCTTTTGTCTTTTGTTATCGTGGACATCTGCTGACCTGCCTGGATGAAGGCCAAAGTGAATGCCCCGGCCGCCATCACCATCGGATGCTACGACTGGGCATTTGGGCGCATCCAGGTAGAAGCCCTCGGTGGAAACAAGTGCATACAGATATTCTCAAGTTGAGACAATTCGGTATTCCACCGGATATGACTCTCTACTCAAGGGGCCTCTGCGGCTGTCCATTTAGATCGTCTTTGTTCAAAACGTCTGCCACGTCATTTCTATGCCATCCACTGCCGCTTGCAAACTATGTCTCCAGTACCGCCCGCTGTGCGCGTCCCATGCGCTTCCTCACTCAATTTTTAACTACGTTCTCCGCAAAAATGATGGGAAAGCAATTGAGATAACTGACGACGAATCGACGCCAATTCAGTACTCATCGGACACGTGGGACGCCAAGTTGCTGTGCCGCAATTGCGAAAGCCTGCTGAATGCTAATTACGATTCATACGGGATAGCCGTGTTTCGTGGCCACGAAGGCCAAACCTATCGAGATGCCAGCGGAGTCACTTTGCTAAGAATCGATCAGAGACGACTCCGCATGTTTTTTCTCTCTTTGCTGTGGCGAATTTCTGTCTCCACGCACCCGAATTATTCGAACATTGACCTACCTTTCCCTTGGGAGGAAGAGATGCGACATGCGCTACAGCATGAAACTTACCTTTCGGAGAATAAATTCACCGTCACGCTACGAAAGCTACACGACCCCACTCCTGATGGCGGATTCAGCAATGAGAATCTTCGTTCACTCATCTTCTCCCCCTTCGGAAGAAAATATGAGCGCTTTATTTCAGTAGGCTATCCATTTCTTGGCTTTTTCGTTGAAGTGTTTCTTCCGAAAATTCCTAAAGAATATTCAAAACGCGCCAACGTACTTCACGGGAAAAATCCTGTTTTCTTTGCCCCGTTTGTAGATGTGTTGAGTATTCCGGAAATAATGAACTCACTAGTCCAAGGACTTCGAAAGCACAATAAAGGAATAAGCAAGGTCAACTAGGGCGAATAGAGAATTAGTACCACATTGGTGCCGAGATGCCGCGCCAACAAGTAGCGCGTCTTCTTACTCGACAGTGCTGGTTGCAATAATTGAGTAGCAAAGAGGCCACCCGATCCCGAATCTGCTGCAGCGCAGCCGGATCGTCCATGGTCGTCAAATCCCCAGCATCCCTGCCCTCGCACACTGCCTGAATCGCGCGCCGCAGCAGCTTGCCACTGCGGGTCTTGGGCAGCGCCGTCACAAAAATGCACGCGTTATCGCCTGGCGACTGCGCCCAGGTCGCATCGACGCGTTTCATGATGTCGCCTTCCAGCTTGCGGGCTGCGGGCTTGTGCAGCCCAGAGCCAAAAGGCAGGCACCTATCGGAGGCAGTCGAAACAGCATCATTAACGACTTCGGATCAATTTGAGCCTCTTCAAAAACTCAAGGTCGCAGCGCCCCGCTTGATCAGTTCGTGGATGACGCTAGCCCTCGCGATGACGACACCCTCAAGCAGGTTCTCCTGCGTGTAGCCGCGGCTTTTCACGCAGGGAGTGCAGGCCCACAGCGTACCGCCTTCGCGCAGCATGTCCGCCAGCGGTTCCAGCGGCTTAACGTGCGTCATGTCGGATGCGCCGCGCCGCACAAGATCAACGCCGGCGCTGGTGAGAAAAATGGAAACCTTCAGGCCCGAAGTCATGCGGCCCAAGGCGATGACCAGGCCGACGGAGGATAATTCGTGGTCGATTCCATGCGTTTTCTCAACAACCAGATCGCGTGTTTCAGTGTTCATTGCAGTCCTTCCGTTTGATGGTGGCGTCAGCGTACGCTTTATGCCGGAGACAGACCATGACCGAAATGCCGGGAGACTTGGCTCAAACAGCGCCGCGCTCTGCCGACCCGCTGTCGGACTGGCTGCTGAACATGCACATCACGGGCATGGTGCTGTTTCGCGCCGAGTTTCGCGAGCCCTGGTCCGTCACGACCGTTGACTCGCGCCAACTGGCAGTGATGCTCGCGCTCGGTTCAAGTCGCGTGATCCCCTTTCACATCATCGGCTCTGGCGGCTGCTGGCTGGACGTGCCTGAACACGAACCCGTGTGGATGAACAGCGGTGATGCCGTGCTACTCCCATATGGCGGCATTCACCGCCTGGGTGGGCGGGATACCACGGCACCCGTGCACATCGGCCAGTTGCTGCCGCAGCTCCCGTGGGCCGAGATGCCATTGGTCGAGCACGGCGGGAGCGGCGTCGCAACCAGCGTCATTTGCGGCTTCATCCAGTGCGATGAGTTGCTGTTTCACCCCGTTCTACGACATTTGCCGGACGTGCTGTACATTCGCCCGAAAGCCACGCTGGCCGACCACTGGCTGGCGACCACGATCCGACACACTGTGACGGAAGCCAGCGAGCCGCAGCCAGGATGGCGAAGCATGCTGCCTAGCCTGACCGAGCTGATGTTCGTGGAGATCCACCCAGGGCAAAGCTTACCCAGCCACCCTATCCCGAATCTGCTGCAACGCAGCCGGATCGTCCATGGTCGTCAAATCCCCGGCATCCCTGCCCTCACACACGGCCTGGATCGCGCGTCGCAGCAGTTTGCCACTGCGGGTCTTGGGCAGCAGCGACAAAAAATACACACGTGCGGGCCGGGCCAGCGCCCCCAGGTCCTGGTCCACACGTTTCATGATTTCGCCTTCAAGCTTGCGCGCGCCAACACTGTCCTGCAACACGCGGCCGTCCTTGGGCACCACAAAGGCCACGGCCACCTGGCCCTTGAGGCTGTCGGCCACACCGACCACCGCCACTTCGGCCACGCCGGCGTGACCGGAAATACTTTCTTCAATCTCGCGTGTGCCCAGGCGGTGGCCGGCCACATTGATCACGTCGTCGGTACGGCCCAGGATGAAGAAGTAGCCGTCTTCGTCGCGTATGCCCCAGTCAAAGGTGCTGTAGATCGTCTTGCCCGGAACGCTTTTCCAGTAGGTGTTGACGAAACGTGCATCGTCTTTCCAGATGGTTTGCATAAACCCGGGTGGTGTCGGGCCTTCGATCACCACCACGCCTTTTTCATTCGGCTGGGTCAGTTCCTCGCCGGTGGACTCGTGCAGAATTTTGACGCGGTAGCCGTACATGGGCACACCCGGGCTGCCGAACTTGCTGGCTTTTTTCTCGACACCGTTGGCGATGGTGATGATGGGCCAGCCACTTTCTGTCTGCCAGTAGTTGTCGATGATGGGCACGTTCAGCCCTTCGCTGATCCAGCGTGCCGTCGGCTCATCCAGCGGCTCGCCGGCCAGAAACAAGGCCCGCAAGCTGGACAGGTCGTGTTGTTTGAGCAGCGCCGGGTCCTGCTTCTTGAGCACACGCACCGCCGTGGGGGCGCTGAACATGGCCGTGACTTTGTATTTTTCGACCAGGCTCCACCAGATCGCGCCATTCGGCTGGCCATCCATGCCTTGCGTCGGCAGGCCCTCGTACATGATGGTCGCCATGCCGGCAATCAGCGGGCCGTAAACGATATAACTGTGGCCGACCACCCAACCGATGTCGCTGGTGGAAAAATAGGTTTCGCCGGGGCGGCCGTCGAAAATGTGTTTCATGCTGGCGGCCAAGGCCACGGCATAACCGCCGGTGTCGCGCTGCACACCTTTGGGTTTGCCGGTAGTGCCGCTGGTGTAGATGGTGTAACTGATGGCCGTGGAATCCAGCCATTCGCAAGGGACCAGGGCATCCATGTGTTTTGCACGCAGCTCGGTCCATAGCTGATCGCGACCGGCGACCAGGGCCATGGGCGACAACTGGCGGTCGGCCAGCAACACAGCTTCGGGCTTGTGGCTGGACAGGCGAATCGCTTCATCCAGCAGCGGCTTGTAAGGCACGATCTTGCCGCCGCGTGAACCGGCGTCGGCGCTGACAATCACTTTGGGCGTCGCGTCGTCAATACGCGAAGCCAGCGAGCCACTGGCAAAACCGCCAAACACCACGCAATGGATGGCACCTATGCGTGCGCAAGCCAGCATGGCAAACGCCGCTTCGGCGATCATGGGCATGTAGATCAGCACACGGTCGCCTTTTTGCACCCCCAGCGCCTGCAGGCTGGCAGCCATGCGTTGCACCTCACTATGCAACTCGGCAAAACTGTAGGTTTTTTCAACACCGGTTTCGCTCGACACATAAATCAGCGCGGCCTGGTCCGGTCTGTCTTTCAGGTGCCTGTCCACGGCGTTGTGGCAGAGGTTGGTTTGCCCACCCTCATACCAGTTGGCGAATGGCGGCTTGTCGTAGTTGCAGACGCGGGTGAAGGGTGTATGCCAGTCGATCAGTTTGGCTTGTTCGGTCCAGAAAGCGTCGGGTTGCTCTATGGACTGGCGGTAAAACTCTGCGTAACTCGTCATGTCTTGTCTCCGTTTTTTTCTTTAAATCTTCACAATCACGCGGCCTCTAACCTTGCCCGCCATCAGCTCGGCGGCTTTTTCCACCGCACGGGCCAGGGGCACCTCTTCCACCATGGTGGCCAGCTTGGCCGGGTCCAAGTCAAGGGCCAGGCGGTCCCAGGCTTGCTGGCGCTTGGCCAGGGGCGCCATCACACTGTCAATGCCGCAAAGCGTGACGCCGCGCAAGATAAACGGCATCACCGTCGCCGGGAAATCGGCGCCCTGCGCCAGCCCGCAAGCAGCCACCACCCCGCCATAAGACATCTGCGCACAGGCGTTGGCCAGGGTATGCGAGCCGACCGCGTCCACCACGCCGGCCCAGCGTTCCTTTTGCAGCGGCTTGCCGGGTGCAGACAACTCGGCTCGGTCGATCACACTGCTGGCGCCCAGTTGTTTCAGATAAGTTTCTTCACTGGCTTTGCCGGTCGCCGTCACCACGCTGTAACCCAGCTTGCTGAGCAAGGCCACCGCGACACTGCCGACACCGCCGGTCGCGCCCGTCACCAACACCTCACCGCTGGCGGGCTTGAGGCCGTGTTGCTCCAGCGCCAGCACACATAACATGGCGGTGTAACCTGCCGTGCCAATCGCCATGGCTTGGCGGGTGTCGAAGGCCGCGGGCAGCTTCACCAGCCAGTCGCCTTGCAGCCGCGCACGTTCGGCCATCAAGCCCCAGCGTGTTTCGCCCAGGCCCCAGCCGTTGTGCACAAACCGGTCACCGGCTTTCCAGTGGACATGTGTCGATGCCAACACCGTGCCTGCGCCATCAATGCCCGCCACCATGGGCCAGTTGCGCACCACTGGGCTTTTGTTGGTAATCGCCAGGCCATCCTTGTAGTTGAGCGTGGAATAGTCCACCTGCACCAGCACGTCGCCGGGCGGCAAGGCGGCTTCGTCGAGCTCGGTGATGGCGGCCGAAAAACCGGCGTCAGACTTGTTGAGTTGCAGGGCTTTGAACACGGCTGTCTCCGATGAATTAACGAAACTGAATTCATAATTATGGATAACAGACTTGCGACAAGCTGACGGCGGCCAACCAAGCGCCGTCCCTGAACCTCGCCGGCTGATCGGGAAGACGACCCGGCGTCCGCGCAGGACACGCCCTGCCCCCGGGCGTTTGCGAGCGCCCTCTGGTCGCTACCCCTCGATACAAATGGAGTCCACAACCACAGCGCCGCCAGACTGGCCTGCGCGCCCTGGAGATTTCCGGCTACATGCCCGCGTCGTAGAAAAACTCTTCGCGGACGACTTTCCCGTTGCGAACCGTGTACAGGGCGGCCTCGGCCATCTTCATCCTTTTTCCAGAAGGCTTGTTTGTCACGTCGAATTCGAAGCCAACGATAAAACGGTCGCCATGTGGCCAGGGCCCCGTCACCGAGGCGGAATGAACCTCGTGATTGTTGACCCACCACTCACCTTTGGCCTTGACCGCCGCGAGGCCTTTCGCCTCCTGCTGTGCCCCCGGCATCGCAACCGCTTCCACGCTCACCACGTCGTCTGCGAAAAGCGTGTCCAGCGCCTCCGCGTTCTTGCCTTGTTTGCAAAGCTCCACCAGTTTTTTGGCAATCTCCATCGTCGTCATGTGATTTCCTTTCGGCCCGTCGCTGCGACGAAACTGTCGCACTGTCCAGTCTACTGACTCCGCCGAGCTTCGGCAGCAGCGCTGCGCCTGGTCTTTGTAAAAGTTCCCGCGTGAAAGCCAGGCATCGCCGGTCACCGGCATCATCCCCTTGCGAGGGCCTTCACCCTCGATTCGCACGCGACCCGGCCTGACGACACGAACAAGCATGGGGATTGCCGACCCAACGGCCTCTGATGTATTTCATGACACTCTCCAGAAGTCGTTGTTAAGGGTTGCCGCGGTTTGCGCACACCGGCCTCGCGGCATCCCTCTCCCATGGGCCGACCCGGGGCTTGGAAGCGGACGCCGCTCATTGGCCGAACGAAAGCCCAGCTGTTCTTGTTTGTAAGGCGCTCAAGCGCTTCATTCGCTGGACATAACAAGCAGCGAATGCAAAGGACTTTCCCGTCTCAGGCTAAGCGCGTGTTGTGAGACTTGTGGTTGACGGCGACTTCGGCAAATTCCGGACAGGCCAAGCTCAGCACGAACACTGGCGCTTGAATGGCTGCTGTTGTTTCGCTATGAATTCAATAGCTGCTTGCGCCCATCACATATGGGCCAGAGGCATAAAACTCCGTAAATTCAAGTACAAGATGCATCCGCGAGTCGTTTAAGCGGGCGCTCTCCACGCCGTCAAAGACCTCGTGAGGGGTGCGGTAGCCCTGCAGCGCCTTGACGGGGTCAAGCCAGCGCCAGACAATTTCCCGATGTTTTCCAACCTGTTATCCGGTGCCGTACCCACCACCGCGTCACGGATGGTTGCCGTGGAATTCGCCCCCAGCCTGCGCCGCCATGTGGCGTGCGCGCCGCAGTCGGTTGCGCCTGGCAGCTTGCGCGAGGTGCTGGAGGCCGCGCTCAAGGCCGCGCCCGAGCTGGCGCACTATGTGTTTGACGACCAGCGCGCGGTGCGCAAACATGTGGCCGTGTTCGTGAACCGGCAGATGGTGCTGGACCGCATTCATATGAATCAACTCTTGATGCCCGGGGACCGCGTGTTGGTCATCCAGGCCCTGACCGGCGGCTAAGTACGGAACAGGGCCGCCGTTTTCACACCCGTCATCGCAAGGAGTCATCATGCACACACTGCTGGCCGGCAGCCGCAAGGGTTTGTTTGTCATCCGTGGCGAAGGCACGCGCTGGGACATCGCGTCGCACCACTTCGCTGGCGACCCGGTCAGCCAGGTGCTGGCCGACCCGCGCGACGGCGCCTGGTACGCCGCACTGCGCCTGGGGCATTTCGGCGTCAAGCTGCGCAAAAGCACAGACCAGGGCGCGAGCTGGCAGGAAATCGCCGCGCCCGCCTTCCCGCCCAAACCCGAGCAAGGGCCTTTGGCCGATGACATGACGCCCTGGAGTGTGGATCTGATCTGGGCGCTGGCCGCCGGCGGCGCGGACCAGCCCGCTACGCTGTGGGCCGGTTGCATGCCCGCGGGCCTGTTCAAGTCCGAAGACGGCGGTGCCAGCTGGGCACTGAACACCGCGCTGTGGGAAGAACCGCGGCGCCAGGGCTGGCTGGGCGGCGGCTACGACCATGCGGGCATTCACACCGTGCTGGTAGACCCGCGCGACGCCCGCCACCTGAGCCTGGCCATCTCCTGCGGCGGTGTCTGGCAAACGCGTGATGGCGGTGCCAGCTGGGCGCTGACAGCGGCCGGCATGCGCGCCGACTACATGCCCGAAGAAGGCGCCTACGACGAAAACATCCAGGACGTGCACCGCATGGTGCAATGCGCGGACCAGCCCGAGGTGTTGTGGGTGCAGCACCATTGCGGCATCTACCGCTCCAGCGACGGCGCGCAGAGCTGGCAGGCGGTTTCCCCGCCGCAGCCCTCGGGTTTTGGCTTTGCCGTGGCCTGTGATCCGCGCCAACCGCAGCGCGCCTGGTTTGTACCGGCGCAATCCGATGCCGTGCGCGTGCCGGTCGACGGCCGGATGGTGGTCACCCGCACCGACGACGGCGGCGCCACGTTCAAGGTGCTGGCCGAAGGCCTGCCACAGCACCAGGCCTACCACCTGGTCTACCGCCACGCGCTGGACGTCACGAACGACGGCCAGACCCTGGCGATGGCCTCCACCACCGGCGGGCTCTGGCTCAGCGCCAATGCCGGCGAAGCCTGGCATTGCGTGTCACGCGATTTGCCGCCGCTGGCGGCGTTGCAGTTTGTCCATTAGTCATCTTCGAAAAAAAACTCGACGCCACCCCATGGCCGACCTTCACGACCTGCAGCGTTTTGTCCTGGCGCAAGACCCGGTTTACGCCCAGGTCTGCGCCGAACTGGCGGCCGGCGCCAAGACCAGCCACTGGATGTGGTTTGTGTTTCCCCAGCTCAAGGAACTGGGCCGCAGCGCCACCGCGCAGCATTTCGGCATCGCGTCACACGCCGAAGCGCTGGCCTACTGGCAACACCTCGTGCTCGGGCCACGCCTGAAGGCGTGCAGCGAACTGGTCGTGGCCGTCGAGGGGAAGTCGGCATGGGAAATTTTTCACTCACCGGACGAGCTCAAGTTCCGCTCGTGCATGAGCTTGTTTGCGCAGGTCGCACCGCAAGAGCCGGTATTCAAGCAGGCGCTGGCCAAGTATTTCGAGGGTGAAGCCGATGCGAGGACGCTTGCGCTGCTGGCATAGCACCGGCCCCCTTTCGGCCGACACCCGGTGGGGGCGCTGGCCTGACACAGGCGCAAGGCCGTCGTTCATGAATGGCGCACGATTGGCGCTACCCGCCAACACCTGCCGTCGAAGCCCTTGCGTGTCTTTGAAACCTTCTGCATCCCAACTACCCGCAACATGGGGAATGCCAGTGTGGTGTTGCATGCTTGACGCTACAAATCAAACGATGGATTTTTGTTCAAGGCAAGGCGCCAACCGCAGCCATAGTCCGACTATGGCGAGGATTTGCAACGCCGCCATGGGCAAAAAGACGCGGTTTGATGTGCCGGATAGCGTGCAACACCACGCTAAGATCAGACGACGCCTTTTTGAAACGTCTTTTTGGGAAACAAATGAAAAAATCGTGTTTTTTCCGTGGCACCGCAATCGGCCTGGCTTTGACACTCGCCGCTTGGCTGAATCCGGTCCATGCGGCTTGGCCTGACAAGCCGATCAGGCTGGTGGTTCCCTTCCCGCCTGGCCAGGCTAGCGATATTTTTGCGCGGGCCCTTGCAGAGCAACTCGGCAAACGGTTGGGCCAAAGTGTCATCGTAGACAACAGAGCCGGCGCCGGCAGCAATATAGGCTCTGAGGTGGTGGTTCGTGCCGCACCCGATGGCTACACCTTGTTGGTAGCAGGCAGCGCCATGGCAGTCAACCAGACCTTGTACAGCAAGGTCAACTTTGATCCAAGCAAGGACTTGGTTGGCATCTCGCTCATCGCCAAGGTGCCGCTGATCTTCTTGGCCACGCCGGGCTCGGGCATCACCTCGCTGCCGGACTTGGTTAAAAAGGCCAAGGCAGCACCGGGCCGCTTGAACTACGCCAGCGCGGGCATCGGCGGCACGCAGCACCTCTCCGGCGAAATGTTCAAGAGCCAGGCTGGTGTGTTCATTACGCATATTCCCTACCGCGGCAGCGGGCCGGCACAAGCCGACTTCCTGGGCGGGCAAGTGCCGCTGATGGTGGATTCCGTCACTGCCGCGCTGGCGCACATTCAAGCCAAACGCGCCGTGCCACTGGCCGTGACCTCGGCCACGCGTTCGTCACAATTGCCTGACGTCCCCACAGTGCGTGAAAGCGGCCTGCGCGAACTCAAGGACTTTGAAGCCGTGGGCTGGCTGGGCCTGATGGCCCCTAAAGGCATATCTACCGATATCACGACCCGTCTGAACCGCGAAGTAACCGACATCCTGAAAAGCGACAGCATGGTCCAATTTATTCGCGAGAGGGGGTCAGAGCCAGCGCCGACCACGGGGCCTGAGTTTGACCGTTTTGTCGCCACTGAGATTCAAAAATGGGGTCAAATCGTTAAGGCATCCGGTGCCACCGTTGAGTGATCGGCCGCAGGCCGGTTTGACGCCAGGATGACGACCGTTTGCGATTGGCCGCTCATGGCCCATGCGCAAATCAAATCGCAGGACCCGGTATGACGATGATTACTGCGGATATCGAACGCATCGCCGCACTGACGCTGGCGCATTATGAGCGTCGCGCGGACGAGTTCTGGGAGGGCACGCGCCACCATGACGTCAGCCAAAACATTGCCGCGCTACTGCAATACATCGAGGTTTCACCGCCGTTTGAGCTGCTCGATTTCGGATGCGGACCAGGACGCGACCTCAAGACCTTCAAAGAACTTGGCCACCACCCCACCGGTTTGGAAGGTGCGGTGCAACTGGCCACCATGGCACGCGCCTACAGTGGTTGCGAGGTGTTGCAGCAGAATTTTCTCAAACTCAATTTGCCTGCCGAGCACTTCGACGGCGTGTTCGCAAATGCCGTGCTGTTCCACGTCCCCAGTCAGGCATTGCCGCATGTGCTGAAGCAGCTCCATGCGACGCTCAAACCTGGCGGCGTACTCTTCAGCTCGAACCCCCGCGGCGATGGCCAAGAGGGTTGGAGCGGCGACCGATACGGCACCTTCCATGATTGGCAGGCTTGGCGTGAGTACATGTCAGCAGCAGAATTCATCGAACTGACGCATTACTATCGCCCTGCTGGCCTGCCGCTCGAACAGCAGCCTTGGCTGGCCAGTGTGTGGCGCAAGCCGAAGGCCTAGGAGCCTGCTCCCGATCTACAGGGGGCCGCTTTGGGAAACACGGACGATGTGAGCCTCGGCTGCGAGGCTCACATTCCCCATGGCAGTGGCCGTAGCTGACCCGGCATCAGCCGGGTTCGGCCTCTTCCAGCAGTGAAAACAGCACAGGAAGCGTCTCCCGCGTCGATACCGCACCACTGGCGTCTTTCTCGACCAGGATAAGTTGCTGCTCATCGGGCAGACCAGCGGGTATCACCATCTTGCCGCCCGGTTTCAGCTGGTAGATCAGCTGTGCCGGAATCAACTCCGGCGCCGCCGTGACCAGCACCTTGTCAAACGGCGCGTGTTCGGGCCAGCCACCGCAACCGTTGCCCATCTTGCTGCTGACATTGCCATGCCCCTGCCGGGCCAGCCGTTGCCGTGCCTGCATGGCCAGCTCTTCAATGATTTCGACGGTGTAAACATGCTGCGCAAGCTCCGCCAGGATCGCCGTCTGGTAGCCCAGCCCGGTGCCGATCTCCAGCACTGTATCGGTCAGGCGCAGATCAAGCAGGTCGGTCATGACCGCAACGATAAACGGCTGTGAAATCGTCTTGCCGAAGCCGCTTGGCAACGGCGTGTCGGCGTAGGCGTAGGACCGCAGTTCCAGCAGAACGAACTCGTGGCGTGGCACCTTGGCCATGGCGGTCATGACCCGTGGGTCCAGCGCCGCTTTACCCAGGCGCGCACTGTCATAAATCGTCTTGGCGGCGATTTCCGCAAGCATGATTCGGCGCAGCGCCGAGAAATCCGGGTCGGTCATGGTGCCTTCTGAAGGAAGCGGCACAAGGTCTTTATCCTACGCCCGCCCCTGGGCTGAGTGCAAGAGCCTGAGGGCATGAGCAAGACCATCGCCGCTGCCGGCTGAACTGACTATTTTGAAACAAGGGACAGCAGCATCAGGCGCAACGCCTCAGGTTACAGCGATCAGCGCCAGGCGCCGCGCACCCGCAGGCGCGACACCGAAACCGGCTGCGCCAGCAACCAGCCCGTGGTGGCATAAACATCCTGGGTGCGTTTGCCGTCCAGCATGTAGTGAATCTCCATGCCTATGGCTTCGCCGAGTTCGGGCAACAAAACCCGCAGCAGCAGGATGGCGGCAGCCACATCGGTGACGCTGATGTCAACCCGAATATAGGCCGGCACACGGGCGCCATTCGGCTGCATCTCGCCCAGCGAGTCACCCCAGCCGACCACCCAACCAAGGCCCTTGTCCCGCAGCCCCTGGTCAATGCGGTCTTCCCGTCGGTGAAAGGGATCGGCGTCTCCCTTGCCCACAGGAATTTTCACGTACACAAAAGGCGTTTCCCCGCGCGACATCGCTTGCGCGTACCCATCGCCCGACGGAGGCGCGGAAGGAGGACCAGAAGGAGGCGGCAGGCTCATAAAAATTGATTCTAGCGATGACGCACAAAAATAGGGCTGTCCCTGACACCACGCGCAATAGCTATCATTTTGATAGCTTCCTTCGCTTTAACAGCATGGGCTGGCGGCCTATTCAACACATGATCAGGCATTCAGGCAGCCCGAACGCGTCTCGCTGGCCTCGCGCCTATCGCAGCGGCTTCCACCACAACACATTTTTCCTAGGCTGGCCCAGCGTCAAGACCTCACCAATCTCTGGCGTCGCCAAAGCAATGCCCTGCTTGCCGGCCAGGTCCGCCACCCGGTCCAGCGGGTCGCGCCAGGTGTGGAAAGCCAGGTCGAACGTGCTGTTGTGCACCAGGTAAAGCAGCTTGCCGCGCAAGTCCTTGAAGGCCTGCACCGTTTCTTCGGGCGACATGTGAACGGAAGGCCAATAGTCGTCGTAAGCGCCGTTTTCCATCAGGGCGATGTCGAAACCGCCCAGGCGCGCACCGATTTGCTTGAAGCCCGGGAAGTAACCCGAGTCCCCGCTGTAATAAATGCGCTCGGGGCCGCTCTGGATCACCCATGAGGCCCACAAGGTGCTGTTGCGGTCCGATAAGGTGCGGCCGGAGAAGTGCTGCGCCGGCGCCGCCGTGAGTTCGACCTCCCCGTGCTTGCCCTTTTGCCACCAGTCGAACTCCTCGATACGCTCTGACGCCACCCCCATGTCCCTGATCCGCCGGCCCACGCCCAGCGGCACGAAGTAACGCTGCACCTTGCCCAGCAGGTACTCGATGGTGGCTGTGTCGAGGTGGTCGTAGTGGTCGTGCGAAAGAATCAGCCCTTCTATCGGCGGCAAGTCGGTCAGCGCCAGCGGCGTGGGATGGAAACGCTTGGGTCCGGCCCATTGGACCGGCGATGCCCTTTCGCTGAACACCGGATCGATCAGCCAGTATTTGCCGCGCAGCTTGAGCAGATGCGACGAATGGCCCAAGCGCATGATGTGGTTGGCAGCCGGGTCGAGCGCATCCAGCGCCGCCTTGTCGAGCCGGCGCACCGGTATCGGGTCGACCGGCACCGTGCCCTGCTTGGTCGCCGTGAAAAAGCGGCTCCAGATTTTCCAGCTGGTCTGACTGGGCTTCGCATCCGGGTTGGGCATGTTGGTGAAGCCGCATTTTCCGTCCGCCTGCGGCGAAGCCGCCGAACGCGGATCACAGGCGGTCTGGCTCACGGCGCAGGCAGAAGCCAGGCAAGCCACGCCTGCGACAAGGCAAGAGCCGAACCAGCGGGGCAAACTGCGCATGGGGAGTTTCCTGGGTAATCTGACGTTGAGGGGGAACTTACTTCACCAGCGCCAGCACATCCTTGAAGTCCGGATGTTCGGCCGTGCGCAGCCACTCAAACGCCACCATCTCGGTGGTCACCAGTTCAGCACCTGCGCCGGCCAGGCGGTCGAAGGCGGCGTCGCGGTTGCGTTCGGTGCGTGAGCTGCAGGCGTCGGTGACGACCCAGACGTCGAACTCTTCTTCCAGCAGGCCCAGCGCGGTCTGCAGCAGGCAGACATGCGCTTCGCAGCCGGCGATCACGATGGTGCTGCGGCCCGGTTCTTCTTCAGGCGCGGCGCGTTGCAGGTGTTTGGGCAGGCTGCGGGCGTTACCGCCCTGGGTAGGTTTGCGCACAGGCGGGCGCAGCCAGTCGCCCAGGCCTTCATCCACCGCATTGAAATGCATCTTGCTCAGCGTTTTGCCGCCGGCCGCTTCGATGGCGGCCTGGATCTCTGGCGTATTGGGGCCCAGGCCATCCGGGTTTTGCACCGTGCCCCAGACCGGCAGCGCCAGCAACTGGGCGATGCGCGCCAGACGCAAGGCGTTGGCGACAATAAGTTCATTTTCAAAAATGGCGGGCATCAGGCGGACTTGGTAGTCCACCAGCACGAGTTGGGAGTCGTCGGCGTCAAGCAACATGGTTATTCCTGAAATTCTGGAGGTTGAGAAAGTTGATGGAGGCCCAGGGCGTTTAGCGTTGCAAGCGCTCCACCAAACCGATCACATAGGTGTCAAACAGCATGGTGGCATCTTGCCCGAACATGCGGATACGGCCGGTGTGCTGCATCAGCAGCAAACCCACGCCGTGGGCGAACAAGGAGGTATTTTCGCGCAAGGCGTCTTCGGCATTCAGCCCCATGGCTTGCAAGGCCATTTCGCAGGGGCGCAAGGCATCGTGCAAGCGGTCGTTCAACTGGTAGTTCAGCTCTGCCGTCAGGCCACGCGGCTGCATGCCCTGCACGAGGTAAAAGCCCAGGTCCAGGTCGCGCGGATTGGCGGCGTAAAAGCCAAACCAGGCGCTGGCCTTGGCCTCCAGCAAATCGGCCGGGCTGGCGGCGTTCAGGCCGGCCGCAGCAACCACCGCATTCAGGCGCTCCAGCGATTCGGCCAGCAACGCACCGTAAATCGCTTCCTTGTTTTCAAAATAGGAGTAAATCGCGCCCGGTGTGTAACCGGCCTGTTTGGCAATTTCACGGATGCTGGCGCCCTCGATGCCCAGCCGCTCAAACACCGAGCGGGCGGCGGCTAACACCAGCGCCCGGCGCGAATCATTCATGGCCTGTTGGCGGTCTAGTCTGGCTTGCATCGGATGAATATAACCCCAAAACCCCGGCCACCCACTTTGAATTGAACACTAAAACAATGTATTGAACAGTGTTTAATTTGTCACTAGAATTATCAAAACAAACTCGGAGACAAGCCATGAATGCACCCGCCCCTGCCGCCACACTGATGTCCGGCGATGATTTTCGCGAGTCGCTGCGCCGCTACAAACCGCGCGTATTCCTCGACGGCCGGCTGGTGGACAACGTGGTGGACGAACGCGGCTTTGGCCCGGGCATCAATGCCATTGCGCTGACCTACGACTACGCCCTCAAGGCCCAGTACGCGCCCATCATGACGGCGCTGCAGCACACCAGCGGCAAGCGGGTGAACCGCCTCACCCATATCAACACCAGCAGCGGCGACCTGCTTAACAAACTGGAAGCCGTGCGCCTGGTCTGCCAGGAAACCGGTTGCGCCCAGCGTTATCTGACGCACGATGCGCTCAACGCGATTGGCCAGGTCTCGGCCCGCATCGATGACGCACGCGGCACCAGCGAAAACACCGCGCGCTTTTTGAACTACCTGCACCGCGTGCAAGACCAGGACCTGACCCTGGGCATCGCCATGACGGACGCCAAGGGTGACCGCAGCCGCCGGCCGCATGAACAGGCCAATGTCGACAGCTATGTGCATGTGGTCGAGCGCAATTCAAAAGGCATCGTCATCAGCGGCACCAAGGCCATCGTGACCGGCGCACCCTATATGCACGAGCTGCTGGTCATGCCCTGCCGCAACATGGGCAAGGAAGACGCCGACTTTGCGGTCTGCTGCGCCGTGCCGGTGGACGCGCCCGGCATCACCATCGTTGCGCGACCGGCGGGCCGGCCCGGGGAGAAGGTGGAGCACGGCGCCGCCCTGTTCAGCCGCAAATACGGCCAGAGCACAGGCGTGGTGATGTTCGACAAGGTGTTGGTGCCCTGGGACAACGTCTTTTACGCCGGCGAATGGGAACACACCGGCCACCTGACCTACAGCTACGCCACGCATCACCGCCACACCTGCATAGGCGCACGCGCCGGCTTTGGCGACTTGCTGATTGGCGCCGGTGCGCTGATGTGCGAGGCCAATGGCTTTGACCCGGCCAAGGAAACACATTTGCGTGAGCAGATGGTGGAACTCATCACCATCACCGAGAGTTTTTACGCCTGCGGCGTGGCGGCCAGCGTCTATGGCAAGCCTGACGAACACAGCCAAACCTTCATGCCCGATCCGGTGTTTTCCAACATCGGCAAGCTGCTGCTGGCGACCAAGATTTACGACATGCACCGCATCGCCCACTACGTCAGCGGCGGCCTGATCGTCACCCTGCCCGGCCCCGACGAAGACCACAACCCCGAGACCGGCGCCAAACTCTCGGAAGTGTTACGCGCCAACCCGGATGTGCCTTATGAACAGCGCATTGAAACGGCACGCTTCATCGAAGACCTGACGGCCGGCTACCAGGGCGGCTGGTACAGCGTGATCAGCCTGCACGGCGGCGGTTCACCGGCCGCCATGAAGCAGGAGATTTACCGCAACTACCCGGTGGGCAGCAAGGTCGAGCTGGTGGAACGCATCCTGGAACGCGGCGTGGCGCACGACCCGGACCGTGCGATTACAAAGAACCGCCAGCCCGGCAAATGCTGCGACACCGGCTGCACCACACCCGGCCAGCCGGTGATGGTGGATTTGCCGGCTGTGGAGGCAACACTGCCGTCCCGGCGTGGGACTTGAGCCCTATTTATGAAGAAAAAAGGCCTGTAGCCCTTGTGGAACGTGCGCAATCAGCTACTGAAACAATAGCAAATACAGCACCTGGGTGACGCGGAGAGCGAGCTAGGCTTCTTTGGCAGGCAACTCGGCAAACCGGAGCAAGCGCGTGGCCAGCATGGTTTCAGCCAGAAAGCAGACCAGCGCCGCGAGAAAACACAACACGCCGGACAAAAAGGAGATCGTCGCGATTTTCAGGATCGGCCACTCGGCGGTCTCGCCCAGAAACAGCAAAATAATGGTCACGCCGATCAGCATGGCGCAAAAAGTCAGCAAAGCCAGGCAGCTGTTAACCAGCCATCCGCGGTGCCTGAGCGCCCGCAGTTCGGCGTACATCTTGAGGGCGCGTGGCGGCGCCACACCGCCATCCTCCAACCGGTTTTCCAGGAAACGCGCACGGTCAATGATGCGGGCCAGCCGGCCCGCCACGGCACCAATCATGCCGGCGACCGCCGTCAAAAGAAACACCGGCGCCACGGCCAGTTGTATGCCGTGGGTGACCGTTGAAAGATCAGTCGCAAAGTTCATCTGAAACTCCTCGCGGCAAGCGGGCTGGCCACCCGTAGCGATAGTAAGGAACAAGGCACAAAGGCCGGTTGAGGACGCATATTCAGCTCGTGTTTGTTATTGAATTTTTCAGCCCAAGTGTAGGTGCATGCCCGCGGCCTTTTTTACCTCGGCTGGCGCCCTCGCCGGCATCACCGTTCTTTGGAAACGGCGGCTTGCCCCTGGCGCGCCTCAACCTCACTCAGCAATTGCGGCCAGTGGTCGGCCCAGCAGCATGGGTGGCCATAGCCGGGTTTGACGATGACAAGCGGCCTGTTGTTCAAAGGAAAACGTTGGGCAAAGTCGAAGATCAGTGACGGCGGGATGGTTTTATCCGCATCACCCGCAAAATGCGTTTGCGGGATGTGTTGCAGTTGAGCCATGGCATCCGCAGGGTTAAGCGATCCGGTCAGCGCTTCTACCTTCATCTTCTGCGTCCACGCCTGATGGTCCAGATTGCCTGCGACGGTGATCACGCTCGCAATGTCGGTGCGGCGCGCCGCGAGCAGCAGCGCCACGGCGGCGCCGCCGGAATAACCCACCAGCGTGATGTGGGTCGCGCCAAACTGCTGCTTCAAGCCATCCAAAGCCTGGCTGCTGGACTCAATCACCTCAGGGGCAAAGCGTTGATGGGTCCAGTAAGTCTCGGCACAGCCCGCACTGGCGGCCCCCACGTATTGGCATGGGCGGCCCAGGTAAGCGGCATTGCCCTTGGGCTGGGCCAGGGCCAGACGTAAGGCCAGTGGGTTGTTAGGCGTGGGGTCTGACGAAGGCTGCTGGCCATTGATCCAGGCCAGGCCATCGCCCTCGATATACACCGTCAAATACTCGTCGGCGACATGGCTTGATGGCGTGTAACGCATCAGCCGGAACCTGCCCGCGTTGATCGTTGACGGCAACCACCCCCGGCTTGCGGCCAGCGTATCAGCACGCTGACTTCTCAGCTCTGGCGCCGGCACGCTGCTACACGCGGCCAAAAACCAGACACAAACAAACAGGGGGAGTAAGCGTTTCACGGTATCAGAAGTTCCAACGCAGCTTGAGCGACGCAGTCTGGTTCAAAAAGTGGTTACGAAACTCGGCATCGTAGCGCGCCGTGAGTTCCACGCCGCTGCTGAGTTTCTGCACCAGCCCGGCACCGACACGACCGATCCAGGGGTCTTGTTCCAGGCCATAGGTCACAAACGATGCGCTGGGGGCGCCCGCAAACGCCGCCGTGATGCTGCTTTGCTTGTTCAAGGCGTCATAACCCAGACCGGCATAGGCCGTCAGTGCGGTGCCCGGATTGAGCTGGTGGCTTTCCGGTATAGGTCAAGGGAGCAACGTTGCCGCCTTGTCCGTTGATGAGTGTGCCAAGTTGGCCGAGGTTGCGAATCGAAGTCCCGCCGACCGCAGAAAGAATGCCTGTGACGTTTCTGATGGTTCCTATCGTGCCCGCAGCCGTGTTACGGATGGCGGAAGAGGTAACACTGGCATCTGTGACTGCGATCAAGCCTGAATTGTCAATCTGGGAAATCACTCCACCATTGTTATCAACCCCTCGATATGTTGCGAGCAACTGCCCCGTCACCACCAGGTTTGTGATGGTCCCGCCAATATTCTGCACGCCATTGTAGGTACCGCTGCGGTTTCCAGCGATGGTCAAGGTGCGGATCACCGTAGGGCCATTGGGAGCGGCCGTGCCGCTGTCAATCACAACATCGTTTTGTACAGCCGCGCTGCTGTTGGCGTTAGCATTCAGCGCCAGTTCGGCCACACCATCGCCGGTACAGACATAGTTCGTCAGGCCAAAGTCACCTGTCGCCGGGTTGCAGCTCACAGCGGCCTGGGCCAGGTTGGCCAGCAGCAGGCCGGGGATGGCCAGGGTCAGGGACTGGATGATTTTCAGCAAGTGACGCGCCGGGGCTTTGGCGGAACCTGGTTTATCCTGAACCAAAAAGCCGCCCGGCGTTTGACGCGGGGTGATGGTGTGTGTATTTTTCATTCAAACAATTTCAAAAGTTGATTCGCGGATGCACAGCGTCGCGCGCCAGGAAGGCCACACGGTCTGCTTGATCTGCTTTTTGGTTTTAAGCGGGACACAGTGCCGATAACGGCGCGCCGGCCGCACGGCTTTAGGGTTAACCCGCCGGGAAAATCTGAGCGCTCAAACCTGCAAGAACCTAGATCGCTATTGATTTGATAGCTTGTGGCGCATGACTGATAATGGATACAGGCCTATTCCACCTACAAAACAGGAGCACCCAGCAAGCAGCAGTCCAGGCCAGCACGCCGCAGCGCGCGCCACAGCCGACAATACAAAGCATGCAAACAATGGCTGGCGCGCACCCATGAACAAAAGCGGGATTCTTCTCCACATCGCCGGCCTGTGGCTGCTCTCGACGCTGGATGCCTCTGGCAAGTGGCTGGTCATGGCCGGTGTGCCGGTGCTGATGTTGTCCTGGGTACGCTATGCCGTGCACACCGCGCTGATGACGGCCGTGGTCCTGCCTTCGCGTGGCCTGGCAATTTTCAAAACCCAATCGCTGGCGCGCCAGATGATTCGCGGCGTGTTGATGATTGCCACCACCGTGCTGTTTTTTTCGGTGCTGGCCCGGCTGCCGCTGGCCGAAGCCACGGCCATGAACTTCCTGGCGCCGCTGTTCCTGATGGCCATGGCACCCTGGCTGCTGCATGAGCCGCACCGCCTGCACCGCTGGCTGGGTGTGCTGGCCGGTTTTGCCGGCATGCTGATTGTGGTGCGGCCCGGCGCCCAGCTCGATCCGGTGGGTGTGGTGCTGGGTCTGCTGACGGCCTTGACCTTTGCCT
The DNA here is from genome assembly GCF_033446725.1 of Polaromonas potterensis. Classification (NCBI taxonomy): domain Bacteria; kingdom Pseudomonadati; phylum Pseudomonadota; class Betaproteobacteria; order Burkholderiales; family Comamonadaceae; genus Polaromonas; species Polaromonas potterensis. Next base: position 280,810 of record NZ_JAWQLX010000002.1, read on the forward strand.
TGTTCCAGATCGCCACGCGCCGTGTCGCCCACGACGATCCGCTGACCACCAACTATTACGGCGGCCTGTTTGGCACCGTGGCGCTGACTCTGGCCCTGCCCTGGTTCTGGGAAATGCCGCAGTTGTCGCCCTGGCAGTGGGCGTTGCTGATCTCCACCGGCCTCACCGGTTTTCTTGGGCACTGGCTGCAGATTGCCGCCTTCCGGAAAAGCCCGGCCACTTTGCTGGCGCCTTTCAGCTACCTGCAAATTGTGGCCGCCGCCACGCTGGGCTGGCTGGTGTTCGACCAGTTGCCGGGCCGGATCAGCAGCTTGGGCATAGGGCTGATTTGCCTGGCCGGTTTGGGTGTTGCGCTGACCGAGGCGCGTCTGGCGGTGATCCGGTCACACCGCCTGGCGCCTTGATTTTTTAGCCGGCCACTCAGGCCGGAAACAGCGGCAGATCCGCCTTCTTCAAGGTGCGCAGCACAAAGCTGGACTTGCTGTGGCGTATGCCCTTGATCTTGTAAAGGCGTTCGCGCAGCAGGCGCTCGTAGTCCCGGGTGCCGCTGACGGCGATACGCAGCAAGTAGTCGTAGTCGCCGGAGACCAAATAGGCCTCGATCACTTCCGGAATTTTGGCCAGGGTTTCGCCAAACTTTTCCAGCGTGTTGTCAGAGTGGCTGTCCAGCGTGACCTGCACCAGCACGGTGTCGCTCAAGTCCAGCGCCGCGGCATTGATGCGCACGGTGTAACCCTCGATCACGCCGGACTCTTCCATCTTCTTGATGCGGTTCCAGCACGGTGTGTGGCTCAGGCCCACGGCCAGGCCGATCTCCTGCAGACTGGCGCGGGCGTTGGCCTGCAAGACCTGCAATATTTTTCGGTCGGTTTTATCCATTTGGCAAACTTTCCTACATAAATTAGATATTGAAGGAATTATTGCTTAATTGACCCTGAACCTGAAGAAATACAGAAGCACTTTCTCTGCCAGAGCGCCGATACTTCTTTCTAGCAAGCGGATTTACCGATACGTGTTGCAAGGCAAATTCACCAGCGGGTTACCGCCCGCTGGTGTGTTTGGGCATGGATTGCGGGTCTAGCCCGCAATGACACTTCTTCAGCCGAACTTGCGCAGCGCATCCAGCGCCAGGCCAGCGCCAATGCTGCCGAACAAATCACCCTCGACGCGACGCGCCTGCGGCAGCAGCGCCGCAATGCGCTCGCGCAGCAAAGGCACGCTGCTGGAGCCGCCGGTAAAAAACACCGTGTCCACGGCGTCGGCTTGCAGGCCCGCGTCGCGCAGCAGAGCGGCCACGTTTTGCGCTACGGTGTCCACCAAGGGGGCAATCGCCGCATCAAAATCAGGCCGCTGCAACAACAAGGTTTCACCGGGCGCGATGCGGCCCAGGTCCATGCTGGTTTCGGCCGCGCCGGACAGCGCGATCTTGGCCTCCTCGACCTGCATGGCCAGCCAGTGGCCGGCACGTTCTTTCACCAGGTTCTGCAAACGCCCCAGTTTGTCTTTGTCCTGCGCGTCGCGGTGCAGGTCGCTGATCTGCGCCCAGGCCTTCTTGGTGTAGGCGAAGTTGATGGTGTGCCAGGTCGCCAGGTTGAAGTATTGGGCCGAGGGCAAGGCCAGCCCGCTTTTCAGCTGGCTGCCCAAGCCCAGCATGGGCATCACGCTGGCCAGGCTCAGATATTTATCGAAGTCGGTGCCACCTATATGCACACCGCCGCTGGCCAGGATGTCGTCGCGCCGCTCTGCCCTGCCCGCACGTTGAGGCGCCAGGCGCACCAGCGCAAAGTCCGAGGTACCGCCGCCTATGTCTACCACCAGCACCAGCTCTTCGCGGGTGATTTGCGACTCGTAGTCGAAGGCGGCCGCAATCGGTTCGTACTGGAAAGCAATTTCGCGCAGGCCCACGCCGCGGGCGATCTCGGCCAGGGTGTTTTCGGCCTGTTTGTCGGCCGTGGCATCACCATCCACAAAAAAGACCGGCCGCCCCAACACGGCGCGGCTGAACCCGCGGCCGGCGGATTCTTCAGCGCGGCGCTTGAGCTCGGCGATGAACTGCGCCAGCAGCGCGCGAAACGGCAACGCCCGGCCGGCCACTTCGGTCTGCTCGTCGATCAGCGAGGTGCCCAGCAGACTTTTGAGCGAGCGCATCAAGCGCCCTTCGTATCCCGCCAGGTAGTCGGCCAACGCGGCGCGGCCATAACTCACATGGGCATCTTCGGCGTGAAAAAACACCACCGACGGCAAGGTCGGTTTGCCATCTTCAAGCGGCAGCAAGGCCACCTGCCCGCTGACGCCGACCACACCGCTACCGGCCGTGGAGTTGGAGGTTCCGAAGTCAATGCCGCAGGCGTCTGGAAGTACTCGCATGGATCAGGCCGGCTTTTGAAAGTTGTTGTCGGCCCAGGCCGTGGCGCTGGTCCGGCTCAGCTTGAAGGCCGGCGACACACGCCACTGCGCCAGTTGTTCTCCGGCCTCGTCCTGCGCGCTCAGCGTCGCATAAGGGTTGTCTTCATCCGGCACGATGTCCAGGCAGACGGTGACGCGGGCGCCGCGCGAGCTCACCTCCACGCTTTGGTGCAAGGTCGCATGTAATTGCTGCTCGTGGCGGCGCACAAACTCCGACGCGGTCTTGACCAGCGTGCTGAAAGCCGTGTTATCCAGCGGTTTGGGATTTTTCTTGTCGCGCCCCATGGTCCAGGGTCCGATCAGCGCAGGCTCGGGTTCGCCGTCCTTGATCATGGCCACGGCCCAGCCGTCGTCGTCTTCGTTCTTGAGGACTTTGGCCGTCCAGCCATCGCCGCACCACAGGCGGGACTGCTGGATGGGGGCGTCCGAGTCGGGGAGGAAGTCGGGGGAGGAAGAGGCAATATCGGTCACGAAGGCGTCACTTGGGTCAAGGGGAAATCGGGAGAAGGCAGGCGGGCTGTTATAGCCGCCCAGAAGACAAAGGCCGGCCAGGGCGCCGCCCTGTCCGGGGTCGCTGATTCTAACGGCGCCACGCCCCCTCACGTAAACGTGAATGACGCCGGAGCAGCACACCTATAGGCTGGGGCCTCACATTCGAGCCCGTCCACCCTCACGGAGACATTGCCATGACCCAGCGCCGCGATTTTATTGTCCGCACCACCGCAGCAGTCGCCAGCCTGGCGCTGCCGGCCTGGGTCGGCGCCCAGAGTTTTCCTTCGCGCCCAATCAAATACATCTGTCCCTGGCCGGCTGGCGGCTCCACCGACGCGGTCATACGCTCCCTGGCCGACAGCGCTGGCAAAACCCTGGGCCAGACCATCATTGTCGAAAACAAACCCGGCGCGGGTGGCATGCTGGGCGCCATCGACATGCTGGGCGCCAAACCCGACGGCTACACCCTGACGCAGCTGCCACACGGCGTGTTTCGCATCCCGCACATGCAGAAAGTCGCCTACGACCCCTTGAAAGATTTCACCTGGATCGCCTGCCTGACCGGCTACACCTTTGGCTTGGTGGTCCCAGCCGACTCGCCCATCAAAAATATCCAGGACCTGGTGGCCTACGCCAAGGCCAACCCCGAAAAATTCACCTATGGCTCCACCGGCACCGGCACCAGCCCGCACCTCGCGGTGGAAGAGTTTGCCCAACGCGCCGGCATCAAGTTCACGCATGTGCCTTTCAAGGGCAATGCGGACAACATGCAGGCCGTGCTGGGCGGCCACGTGATGGGCGCCAGCGACGCCACCGGTTGGGCCCCGCATGTGGACAGCGGCAAGCTGCGCCTGCTGGCCACCTATGGCAGCAAACGCACCAAACGCTGGGCCGCGGTGCCCACGCTCAATGAGCTGGGTTACCAGACCGTGTCGGACTCGCCTTTTGGTGTCTGTGGCCCCAAAGGCATGGACCCGGCCGTTGTGCGTGTGTTGCACGATGCCTTCAAGAAGACACTGGACGATCCAGCCGTGCTGGCCACCTTCGACAAGTACGACCAGTCGGTGATTTACATGAACACCGAGCAGTACACCAAGTTTGCGCGTGACAGCTTTGCCTCTGAAAAAGCCACGATAGAGCGCCTGGGCATGGCCAGCAAAGGCTGATTTCGGCCGCCAAGCGGTGGCCGCTTAATTCGCAGGCAATCTGGTGCAAGCCACGGCTGGCAAGGCTTTGCGAACTTTCCCCTGCGCTTATCCACAGACTGACACACAAGATGCGTGGGTAACCTTAGAGCCTGTTTGCGATCTGGATGGGGCCGCGCAGGTGACTTTTTGGGATGGGCTGCAAGGCGCGGTGCGCCGCCAATAGCTGGCTATTGGCAAGCACCGCAACGCCGCAGAGCGCCCGAAAAGGCACCTGCCCTTCGGGTTGGGGCGAAATCGGGCGATTTGCCCACCAAATCCCTTGCATGGGCATCAGCCCATGCTGCGTGATCTTGGCGACCAACTCATCCCGATTGCGACCCAACGCGACCCCATCCAGATCGCAAACAGGCTCTAAGCAGCCCATGCGTGATGGCGCTGCAAGCTGCGCCTGAACTGGTGATTAAGGACCAGAAGGGAAGTGCGATTTAGCATCTACACTTCTTGACTTAATGTTTCATATTGTTGCAAAACTTGCAAAAAATATGGAACTTTTTTTAACTCACCGACCTGGTACTCGCCCATGAACAAATTGTTCGCATCCCTTCTTGCTTCGGCATTGATGGCTTTCGCCGCCACCTCGGCCATCGCCGCTGACGATTACAACAAACCACCTGCTGGCGACAAACAATACGCCCAGTGCGTGGTGACCTCCAACAAGAAGTGGGAAGGCGGCAACGAGAAGAGCAATGTCAAAGGCCAAACCAACGCCCAGGCCTTTTGCACCTGCCTGTGGAACGAAACACCGGATGACTTCAAGGGCGGACTGGCCACCTTCTCGGACACCCCCAAAGGCAAGACCATCAGCAAGATCTGCGAAAAGCACTCCGGCTGGGGTGAGTAAGACTTAGGGCGCGCTACAGCGCCTTTAGCGGGCCAGCCACGGCGATTTGCGCCAACAGGTTTTCCTGTTGGCGCTTTTTTTGCCCCTGCTGCCGGCGGCAATATGGTGGCCCGGCCTGCAGATGCAAGCAATCCTTGACCACCATCCCGGTAGACGCTGACCACCGAATGTCAGCTTTGGAGAAAAGCGAACTTCCTCTCAGGCTCCGAAGCGGCCTTCTGATCCAAATCGACTAATTACTACTCTCAGCGGAAGCCGTCGGTCCCGTTCGCTCATTGGAATGACGCTAACGACCATCCGCTGTCGCTCACCAATGACTGCTTCCTGGAAATCCAAAATGTGGATAGGCAGATTGACCATTGCAGTCATTCACAGCTAGCCCTGCCCTGCTGCAGCACTGTCTGCGGCGTCGCGCCTTGTTCTCGCTTCTAGTGCAAATGGGAATCAGGTGGCGAGCAAACCCTCGCTGGTGGCCCGATGGACGGCCTGCGCGCGGGTCGTGCAACTCAACGCTTTCATGGCGCCCGCGACATGCATCTCGACGGTGCGCGGACTCAAACCGAGTTCGCGTGCAATCTGTTTGTCGGTTTGCCCGTGCGCCACACAGGCCAGGATTTCTGATTGACGCGGGCTCAACTTGGCCGTGCTGGCACCAGCCTTCACAGTCACTCCGAGGAAGGCCCGCATCTCGGCAAAAAAGCTCAGGGCCGCAGGCGCGCCGCCCAACAAAACATGGCTATCGCTTTCCAGCGGTACAAAGCGGGCACCGGCAATCCAGCCCGCCAGTTTGCGGCCTTGCTCAAACCCCACCATCTGGTCTCCGCGAGCGTGCAGAACCAGTACCGGGCACTTCAGCCTTGCACATTCAGCCTTCACGTCCATCTCGTAGTTCCTGCGCAGATACTGCTCAGCCATTTCCGGCGTCATGGACAGCCGCATGCGTTCGTCGATTCCGCGACGCATCTCCGACGTTGCATTGCCCAATAACTGAGACACAAACACTTGGCGAAAAACCGATTTTTCGTTGTTCCAGCCGACCCGCGCACTGCTGAGCAGCAGGTTGGCTTCTTCCAGCAGCGCCGGCTCGGGATGCTTGGCGCTGAAATAGGCTCGCCCAAATCCATTGAGCAAAATAAGACGGCTCACACGTTCAGGGTGCCGCGCTGCATAGGCGATGGCAACAGGTGCACCGCAGGACAATCCATACAAAGGCAGCGGGGCCTGAGAGTGTGCGTCAACCACGGCCGCCAGATCGACGACCAAGTCCTCAAACTGTAGCGGTGGAATGCGCCGGTCTGACAACCCGCAGCCGCGAGAGTCGTAGCGCACATAGGTGTGGTCGCGGCTGAACTCTTCGATGGCAGCCCAGGAATCAGGTTCGCGAGCGTCGCATTCCAGATGAGTCAGCCAAGTCCCAACGCGAATCAGGGGAGGCCCTTCGCCTGTGGTGGCCGTCGCGAGCCGCACGCCGTCAGACGTCGTACAAAAACGGATATCCTGTTTGGGTGCCATGGTGTCGGCCTCCAGAGGGTGACGGCCCCATTGTAGGGACGCGCCCTGTGCCCGACAAGCATCAGTCATCCCATCGTCTTGACACGCACCGTTACGACCTCGGCGCTTGCGCACTCGACACCTTCCTGGAAAACCTGGCACGCGACGACCGTTTTGCGCTCACCCTTGTCCGTGACACGGGCGCGCAGTTCCATCTCACCGTCAATGGCCACAGGCTTGAGGTAGCTGATCGACAGTTTGCCGGTGACGAAGGCGAACGGTGGCGGCCCTTTTTCGATGTCATGGCCGACGTCCCGGCAGTATTCAGCCATCGCCGTCCAGATGGCATGGCAGTCAACGATGGAAGCGATGGTGCCGCCGTAGACGTAGCCGGGGTGGCCAATGTGAAAGGGTTCTGGTCGCCATCGGCAGACCATATCCCCGCCTATCCGGTAGCTCTTGATTTGAAGGCCGTGCTCATTGAGCGCACCGCACCCGAAGCAGTGGACCTTCAGCACATCCTGCAGCGCTCTGTCCATCATGAACCCTTCGAACATGCGGGTGCAGCCTGGGCCACCCGTACCCGCGAGGCCTCAAACGCATGGATCAGTGCCCGGCTGTTGCGGTCAGCGCAAAAATGCTCGCCGGCTTCGAGGACCGTGTCTCGAATGTCTTTATCGAACGTGATCCAGACACAGCCCTCCAGGCATTCCATGACCGTGCCTTGCGGCTGCAAGACGGTGACGGTGCTGCCCTTGACCAGTTCATGGACATCGCGGCTTGCACCTGAGACGACCATGGGGCGGTGAACCGCCACGAGACGCGCAGCACGCAACCATGCGGCGAAAGGGTTGGCAGGAAGGGCATGCAGGGGGTTGAGGGCGGGGTTCATGACTTTCTCCGGTGGGATGGTCGATGGAGAAAGTATGGTTTTTTTGGGTCCCAAGCGCCAGTGTGCGCATTACGGTGTTCAGCAGGCGCGACTACGGTAGCGGCTACCGTAGTACCCGCAAATTGGCCCCCGTTTCCCGGACACACGCATTGACCCCTATAGGAAAAATGATGGAACAGCTGCACCTGGTCGGCTGCGGGTGTAGCCATTGCAAATCAACAAGCTCCGGTCCTGACATTCAAGGTTGAAATGTGATGTGAACCCAATGACTGCTTTGGTGATATTCAATTTGAGAAACTACCAACTTGAATGGATTGACTACGATCAGCGCGCCCGTTTTCCCCTATGACTCCTGACAGTCTCTTGCGCTCCTTGCGAGCGTAGGCGCGAAGCTCCGCTATTGCCCGTCGTCTGTCTCTGCAACGGGCACGCCGCAGTAACCAGCCAACAGCGACAGGCGGGCATTTGTGACGGAGAAGTAAATGTTCGGGTAGACCTGGTCCATGAACACCAGCAGCCTGCTCAGCCATGGCCGGCAAAATGGCCAAAGGCAGCGCAATACCACCCTGCCCTGTGTGGGCCGCATGGGTGCGTTATCCTGTGCCCTGTTTTTTACGAGGCTAACCATGTTTTCCAAATCACGCTTGTTCCCCTTTTTCTTCGCCGGCCTCCTGGCCAGCAGCTTGTTGATCGCCGGCTGCAAGGACGGATCGGATGCCGGCAATGCGGCCAAAGGCAGCACGCCGGTGTCCCTCGCCGCCATCAATGCCGAAGCCACGGGCTTTGCCGTGGGCGCGCCCATGAGCGCACGCACGGTGTATGTGTTTTTTGATGCCCAGTGCCCGCATTGCACGGTGTTGTGGGACGCGGCGAAACCGCTGAAAACCCAGGCGAAATTTGTCTGGATTCCGGTCGGCATCCTCGGCGCCTCCAGCACCGCCCAGGGCGCCACCTTGCTGGCCGCCAAAGACCCGGTCGCCGCGATGGATGAACACGAAGCCTCGATGAAAGCCAAACGCGGCGGCATCAGCGCCGGCAGCGACATCGATGCGCAAAAAACCGCTGTGGCGAAAAACACCGCGCTGCTGACACGTTTTGGCTTTGCGTCGATTCCGACCATTGTCGGCACCCACGCCCAGACCGGCGCGCTGGTCACACAGGAAGGCTCCATGCCCACGGCCGCGCTGGCGGGCCTGCTCGGCCTGCAAGTGCCGGCGCCCTGAATACCAACGCCGGCTCACAGGGCCGGCGCTTGACATTTATAAGGAAAAATGACCTGTAGCCCAATCAGCATGGACGCAGGAAGCTCCTGTTTTGATAGCGAATAGCCGCTGCCCAAGGACTCAGAACAGAACCCGGCTGCGAATGGTGCCGCGCACCTCGGCCAGTTTGGCCAGCGCCATGTCGGAGTGCGCCGCGTCGATATCTATCACCACATACCCAATGGCTTCGTTGGTTTGCAAAAACTGCGACGCGATGTTGATGTTGTTGTCGGAAAACACCTTGTTGATCTCCGACAACACACCCGGCACGTTGCGGTGAATATGCAGCAGCCGGTGTTTGCCAGGGTGGGCTGGCAGCGCCACTTCGGGGAAATTGACGGACGAGGTCGAGGTGCCGTTGTCGCTGTACTTGACCAGTTTTTCCGCCACCTCGATGCCGATGTTTTCCTGCGCTTCCATGGTCGAGCCGCCCACATGCGGCGTCAGGATCACGTTGTCCAGGCCACGCAGCGGCGACTCGAACACATCCTTGTTGCTGCGCGGCTCCACCGGGAACACATCGATCGCTGCACCCAATAATTTTTTGGCGCGCAAGGCCTCGGCCAGCGGCTCGATCTCGACCACGGTGCCGCGCGAGGCATTGATCAACACGCTGCCCGGCTTCATCGCGGCCATCTCGGCCTGGCCAATCATCCATTGGGTGGCCTGGGTTTCCGGCACATGCAGGCTGACCACGTCGCACTGCCCGAGCAAATCGTGCAGCTTGGCCACCTGCCGCGCATTGCCCAGCGGCAGCTTGGTGACCACATCAAAAAACACCACTTTCATGCCCAGCGCTTCGGCCAGCACCGACAGCTGTGTGCCTATGGAGCCGTAACCGACGATGCCCAAAGTCTTGCCGCGAATCTCGAAAGCGTTGTCGGCCGACTTGAGCCAGCCGCCGCGGTGCGCGACCGCACTTTTCTCGGGCACGCCGCGCAGCAGCAAAATTGCCTCGGCCAGCACCAGCTCGGCCACCGAGCGGGTGTTGGAAAACGGCGCGTTGAAGACCGCGATGCCGCGCTCACGCGCCGCGTTCAGGTCCACCTGGTTGGTGCCTATGCAAAAACAGCCGACCGCCGCCAGCTTGGACGCGTGGGCAAACACCTCGGCGCTGAGCTGGGTGCGTGAGCGGATGCCGACAAAATGGGCGTCGGCGATTTTGAGCTTGAGCTCCTCGTCGGACAGAGCGCCGCTCAGGCTTTCAATCTGCGTGTAACCCGCCGCCCTAAGCACCTCCACGGCAGAAGGATGAATGCCCTCCAGCAGGAGGAACTTGATTTTTTTCTTGTCGATCGAGGTTTTGCTCATGGGTCTGGGGCCGGGCTGAAGGTGGTCGGGCATCAAGTATGAAGGAAAGCGCTGCGGGCAGCAGCGCCCACCGCCTTTGTCCGCCATGCAGAAGGGTTGAGGCCGCGCTGGGCTTCAATCGACCGGCGCGGGAGCAACCCGTGCGCCCCGGCTGGTGAACTGCGCCAGCGCCACACCGAGCAAGGTCAGCCCGGCGCCGGCCAGCTTGATGCCGGTGTAGTGTTCACCCGCAAACAGCCAGGCCACCAGGCCAGCGACCGGCGGCATCAAATACATCAGCGGCGCCGTGCGGGCCACGCCGCGCACTGCGTTGATCCAGCCCCAGACCAGCCAGCCCAGAAAAGCCGACACCGTCACCGACCAAATCAGGCCGGCCCAGACCAGCCATGAAATCTCGCCCCAGGGCGCGGACAGCCCGGCCGGCAAGGCGAACAACAACACTGGCACGCTGCCGAACAAGGTGGCGTAAGTCATGGTCACGATGCCGCCATGGCGCTCGATCAGCGGTTTGGCCGCCACCGTGTAATAGGAGAAAAAGCTGGCCGCGACCAGCAAAAACAAGTCTCCCCCGGTGGCCAGCCAGTGGCCGCCCAGCAGTTTGTCGGACAGGAAAATCAGCACACCGGCAAAGGCCACGGTCACGCCGGCGATTTGCGCCCGGTGCAAGGGCTCCAGGCCCATGAGGCGCAGGATCAGCAAGGTGAAGATGGGACCGCAGGCCAAAATCAGCGAGCTGGAAAACGCGGTCGACCAGTGGATGCCGTAACTCACCATGCCCACATGCAAAAAGTGACCCGCCACGCCCAGCCGTGCCAGTTCCCAGAAGTCCCGGCGCGAGATCCTGGGAAAATGCCGGCCGTAACGCCAGACCAGCAGCGCCAGCGCACACAACGGCATGATCAGGTAACGGGCGAACAAAAAACCGCCGGGGCCGACCGCGTTAAAAACAAACTTCTGCAAAGAGAAATTAATGCCCCAGATCACCACCAGCACCAGGGCGGCGGCTAAAGCGAGGGAGGCGTGGCGGCTGGGGGAGGGAGGCGTTGACGCAAGGCTCATGCAGCTGGATTTTTTGAAAGTTGACAGTAAAAACTGTCCGTAGACCCTGTTTGCGATCTAAAGGGGGCGCGTTGCGACGCAATCGGGATGAGTTGCTCGCCAACATCTCGCCGCATGGGCTGATGCCCATGCAAGGGATTTGGTGGGCAAATCACCCGATTTCGTCCCAACCCATGGGGCAAGTGGATTCTCGGGCGGTCTGCGGCGTTACAAAATCAGCCAAGGCTCCAGCCTTGGCTTGGATTTTGCGCCTTGCAGCCCATCCCGATAATCCACTTGCGCGCCCCCCTTTAGATCGCAAACAGGCTCTTCGCCCAATCAGATCGGGCGCAGCCAGCTATCATTTTCGAAGCATACCAGCTTCACACCAAGTCTGCAGGCCGCCACTGCTCACCCAGCCCCCGGCCAGCCCACCTTCGCCGGCGTGATACAAACAGCGCCTGCCTTGAAAGGAACATCTTGAAATTCAAAATGGCTGAAAAGTCACTCTTTGCCATCTTGCTGCGCTCGCCGTGGTGGATCAGTCTGGTTATAGGTCTGGGCATTGGCTTGGCCGCCGCGGCCTTGCTGCCGCCCAAGTATTTTTTCTTCGGCGCCATGGGCGGCCTGCCCTTTCTGGTGATCACCGTGATTGCGGGCTACCGGCAGTTCAAGGCGCCCAGCACCGCGCATGTAGCCGGCACGCTGGCGCAGTTGAACGCCATGTCCTGGCGCGATTTTTCCAGTGCCATGGAGCAGGCTTATGTGCGCCAGGGTTACGAGGTGGCACGTCTGGACAGCCCCGCGGCTGACTTTGTGCTGAGCAAGTCGGGCGGCACCACCCTGCTCAGTTGCAAACGCTGGAAGGCGGCACGCCTGGGCGTGGAGGTCTTGGAAAGCCTGGAAACCGCCCGCGCCGCGCGTGATGCGGATGGTTGCCTGTTTGTGACCCTGGGCGAAGTTTCGGACAAGGCGCGCGAGTTTGCCGTCGACCATCGCATAGGCGTGATGCAAGGCACGGATCTGGCGCAGTTTCTTAGGCCCGTGCTGGCCGCGAAATAAGCCGCGCGGCTCAGACGCTCTGCTTTTGATAGCTGCTTGCACCCGTTCTTCAAGGGCTAGAGGCCAATTTGGCCACAAGAACTAGGGTGACGCCTTACCGGCCACGGGATAAGCACTCACCATCCACAGAAACACCAGCGCACCGGCCAGCAAGCTGGCGGCGGCAATCTCCAGCGACAGCGTGAAACCTTCGCCCAGGCTGCGGCTGTGTTTGAGCAGCAGCGCCACCAACGGCGGGCCGGCAATTTGCCCGATGCCATAAGCCGCCGTCAGCAAACCCATGGCGCTGGCCGCGGCCTGCGGTCGCAAACGCCGCACTTCCTGCATGGCAAAAAAGGTGATCGCCGTGAAAGGCATGCCTAGCAGCAAACTGCCAATCGCAAAGCCGGCCAGGGTGGGACTGAACACACTGGCGGCGATGCCTAACGCCTGCACCAGGTAACAAACCGCCAGCAGATACCTGAAGTCATGCCGGGCCGGCACACGGGTGGCCAACAGCGCCCCGCTGAACACCCCCAGGCCGAAGATGGGCCAGAAAAAATCTATCCAGACCGACCCCGGCATGGCTTCACGTGCAATCACCGGCAAAAAGGTGGCGGTGATGATGTAGCCAAAACCCGCGAGTCCGTAGGTCAGGGTCAGGAACAACATCTGCCGGGGACCGGCCGGCGCGCTTGGGCTTGTTGCCGCAGGGGCCGTGGCAGCGCCAGCCCCGCTGGCCTGCAGCGGGCGCTCATTAAACGTACGCCAGACCATGGCCGTCATCACGGCCGCGAGCCCGCCAAAAATCAGCCAGCCCGCGGCCGCCGTCCAGTGCAAGGCCACCATGCCGCTGGCAAACAGGCCGCTCAAGGCGATGCCGGCGCCGGGCCCGGCGTAAATCACACCGCCCAGCGTGGGCGCGCCCAGCCTGGCGAGTTGCGACAGACACCAGCCCGAGGTGTAGACAAACACCACGGCGCTGGCCACACCGGCCGCAAAACGCAAGAGCGGCCAGGCCAGGGGCAGATACACGGCCATGCCCAGGGTCAACACCGTGGTGGCGATCAGGCCGGCGCGCACCCAGGTCGAACTGGCGACCTCCGGCAAAAAGCTGAAACGTTTCCAGATCCAGGGCTGAAAGGTGCACAACAAGGCGCCGACCATGTAGCCCAAATAATTGGCACTGGCCAGCCAGCTGGCTGCGGGTAAATCAATCACGCCGTCGCTGAGCATCATGGGCAGCAGCGGCGTGAAGGCAAAGCGGCCTATGCCCATGGCGATCGCCAGCGACAACATGCCGGCAATGGCTACCGTCCAGCGGCTGAGGTCCGTGCTGGCCCGGCTCAAGGCGTGGACCCCGTCGCGCCCGCTGCGGGTGTCTGGACCAGCGCGATACGGCGGCGCAGACGCGCGGCTTCTTCGGCATCACCGCCCTTGTCGGCCAGCTGCGCCTGCACGCCCAGCCAGGCCAGCAAGGGCCGGCGCCAGCCCTGGGCCGAGGCCGTGTCCACCGCTGCTTGCAACAGCGCCGGACTGGCGCGGCCGGACTGAAACAAGACGGCGGCGGCCACCAGTTGAGACAGCGGATCGCTGATGCTTTTCACACCCGCCACATCACCAGCCGCAGCCGCGCGTTGCGGCGCGGGCAACAAGGCAATGTCTTGCGGTGGCAAACGGCCGGCCAGGTAATCGGCGTACGCACGTTCGGCGGCTGGCGCGTCTTGCCGCAGGCGCTCAAAACCGGCGCAGGGCTCGAACACCAGGCTGGCGACCCGGCTGGCGCAACGCAGCAGTTCCACCCTCGCCGTCAGGTCAATACGGCCGGTGCTGGACACCTCGCTGAGCGCGCGCCCGGCCTCCAGGGCCTCGACCCGCGTGTTGCCTTCCATGTAGGCGGCAACGGCCCGCTCCATGGATGATTTGGTCTCCATCTGCCAGTCGGCCGGTTTGGGGCCACTGCTGCAAGCCAGCAGTGACAAAAGTGCAGCCGCGCCGACCACGGCGCTTGAAAAAGAACTCATGGCAGCTTGATCTCCGTGTCGCGTGCAAACGGCCACTTGCGGTTGATTTCATTGACCAGGCCATCAACCTTGCGCAGGCTGGACTCAACCTCGGCGCGCAGTGCGCCCAGGTCGTCGGTGGCGGCGCGGGCATTGGCGCCCACGGCCTGGGCTTCAACCAGCACGGCATCGACTTTTTTCAGACTGACCCTGGCCTCAGCCAGCAAGCCATTGAGCTGCACCACGGTGGCCCGGGTTTCCGGCATCACACCCTTGGCGCCAAACACCTGGGTGTCGGTTTTGGCGGCCAGACCGTCGAGTTTGGCCAGCAAGGCATTGCTGCGGTCCAGCGTGAGCATCAGTTTTTTGGCTTCGGCGTCGTTGCCCAGCATCACGCTCAAGGCGCCGCCCGGGCCGTTGAGCCGCTCGGTCAGCTTCTGCACATTGCCCAGGCTGGCGCCCAGCGCACCTTCGCTGCTGGTCAGGGTATTCAGGTTTTCCAGCAGATCTTTGGCCGCGGCCATCAGCTTGGGCACCTCGGCGCCGGTGTCGCCGCGCAAAACCTCGCGCACCGCGTCGTTGGGCAGCGGCGGATCGGTCAGGATGCCGCTGTAGGCGCGGATATTGGTGCTGCCCACCAGGCCGCGCACCAGGGTGAACACGCTGGAGGTACGCAGCCAATGGGCGTCTTTGGTCGGCACGTCCACCACGATGCGGGCCTTGCCATCGGGGGCCAGCTCGATGCGGCGCACACGGCCAATCGGGAAGCCCGAAAAGGTCAGGTCCATGCCAACCACCACGCCTTCCGAATCATCGGACACCAGCACCAGGGTCTGGGTTCTTTCAAACGCGCCGCGGGCGTACATCACATACAGGGCCGAACCCACCACCAGCGCGACCATGAAGATCAGCAGCAAGACAGCCTTGAACTCCAGGTTGGCCACGGGCGGCATGGCCAGCGAGGTGTCGGGCGTCAGCGGGGACGATGGTTTTGCGGCTTCGCTCATGGGGTGACAGGACACATGTTGGGGTGCTTCTTGGTTTTAATAATAGTTGCCCACCAGGGACACCACTTCGATCAGCAGGATCACGGCAAACATACGCACCAGCATGCGCAACTCGGCACTGGTGCGCACACTGGACTCATGCGGGTCATACAGTGCGGAGGCCATGGGAATCAACGACACCGCCAGGCTGAAAAACAGGGTTTTCATCACAAAAATCAGCGACACCTCGGGGCTGAACACCTGGCCGAACAGCCGCGTATAAATGGGCAGGCCGGACAGCTCGAAACCATACACCGCCAGGTAAGCCATCACCAGCGCCACCACGCAACTCAGCGCGGCCAGGGTCACGGTGGAACAAACACCTGCCGTCACACGCGGCAGCACTTCGCGCCGCACCGGGTCCAGGCCGCGTTGCTGCAGCGCTTCCAGTTCCCCGCTTCTGCGCATCAACGATAACTCCACGCCGCTGGCAATGGCACAGCGCAGCGCCACAAACAGCGCGGCGGTCAGCGGGATCAATTCGAGCACCAACACACGTATCACCACCTGCAAGGCGTAGTGGGACAAGCCGTAACTCAGCGCGGTGGCAATCACGATACGTGTGATGACCAGGGTGATCAGCGCACACATCAGCGTGAAACCCATCAGGTTGGGCGCGGTGTTGTGGTAAATGTGCCTGGCCATCACCCGCCGGCTTTGGCGGCTATAACTGGAAGGCGACAAGATCAGCACCAGGATCTGCGCGCCCAGGTAAACCAGGCGCCACCAGCCCAGCAGCCAGCTTTGTGCCTGGCGGTTCAGTTCCGTGAGAAGGTTCAGCCGGCGATCCAGAAGCGTCATGAGGCCATGATAGCCGTGTGCCTGCGCGGGCTCAGCCCAGCGGGCCGTCTTCCAGCGGCGGCGAGCCGTTCGGGATGCCGCCAGTCAGCCTGAGTTTGGCGGCGCAGCGGCTGATGTCTTCGCGCTCGCCCTGCCACAAGGCACAGACATATGCACGGTAATCCGGGTGCCAGCCCTCGGCGGCGTCGAGAGCCGTGATGGCGCCATCCACGTCGCTCAAGCCCTGCACATGCGCCGCGACTTCGATGGCCAGGGTGCAGGTGGTGTTGATCACCTTGTCGAAATCATCGTCATTGGGCTGCAGGGCCGTGACGCCAAACAGCGCAAACACCTGGGCCAAAGCCGCTTCGGACTCGGCGTCCAGCGTCTCCAGCCCGGTCTGCGGGTCCAGCGTTTTTTCGGCGGGGAAAGCGGCCTGTTCGGCGGCCGCCAGCAACTGTTCGCGAAATAAGGCACTCATGCGGAATCTCCAAAATGGCGGGCGGAGCAAAAAAGGAAAGGCCGTTCTCAGCGTTTAGGGACAGGGTTTGACCTCGATGTACAGGTCTTCCAGCGCGCCGGTGTAACCCTCAAAAGCCAGCAGCCGGGCCGCGACTTCGGCATGCTCCCAATGCTGGATGGCTTTTTTTTCACCCAGGCTGATGTCTGCGCCCGGTGTCTCATCCTGGCGGGTTTTGGCATTGACCCAGGCCCGATGTGCAGGCAGCACCTGCTCGGGTCCGCCCAGGTGTTGGGCCAACGCATGGCTGTAACGCTGCTCGATGGCGCAGCGCTGCTCTTCGGGAAACTTCTTTTTGTCCATCAATTGGACGCTGTAATTCATGGTTGCCCTCGCTTCCAGGCCCGCCAGTTTACAAGGTGGCCTGTTGATTTGAAGTGGAAAAGATGACCCGGATGTTAATCCATCATCGGCCTGCGCCGGGCGAAAGACTCAAGCCTTGACGGCCACCAGCCCGACCGCGGCGATCCGGTCGGCCCGGCGGTAGACCGGGCGCGCCAATTCTTCCCCAAACACGTCGGGGTCGATTTCGGCATAGGTGTAGGTGCAGCCGGCCTGGCCCAGAAAGGGCTCCATGGCCTGGATGAACGGATCGGCGCCGTCGACCATGGCCACACCGGTGTACAAAATCAGCCGGCCGCCGGGCAACAGGCGCTGCAGCGCCTGCGCGCCTATACGCAGGCTGAGCGCCAGCCCCAGGTCGCCGCCGCCATGGCGGTAGGCACGCGCCGCGTCGTCCACCAGGTAAGGCGGGTTGGACAAAACCACGTCAAAGTCACCGGCGGTGGCCGACAGCGCATCACCCAGGGCCAGTTCGACCTCCAGACCGGCAAAGGCGGCGTTGATGCCGGCATAACGCAGGGCCAGCGGGTTGATGTCGTTCAGGGTGACATGGGCGCCCACGCGCAGCCGCGCCGCCATGATGCCGCCGGCGCCGCTGCCGCAACCCACGTCGGCCACCCGCAACGGGGTGTCCGGGCGATTTGCCGGCAGGTTGTCGCGCACCAGGTTGAAAAAGCGGTAGGTGTCGGGGCCGAAAAAAACCGCGTCAGGCGCCAGCGTCGGAAACGCCGAATGGATGAACAACTCCCCGTCCACACTCGCCACCCGGACCCGGCTGCGGTACCAGCGCTCGCCTTCGCGCTGCAACACACCGCTTTGTAGCAAGGGCTCCAGCAAGGCCGACGGCAAACTCTGCGCGGCAAAAGCCAGGGACCAGCCAAAAATGTCACGCAGGGAGGCCCCGGTTTGATCGTGCCGGTTCGCCAGCACCCGGGCATGGGTCAGCGGCGTGACCGTGCTGAATTCGTAAGCCCGGCCGCGCAGGTAATGCAGCAAGGCCGCCAGGGCTTGGTCTGTGGCCTCGGTGTGCGCAGGCATAAACGTCAATGGGAAAACATGCGTTGTTCGGCATAACAGTCGAAACAGCGCAGACCACACAGCAGCCGCATCAAGGCGCCCTCGGCGATAAACCGTGCGCAGCTGGGGTCGGCCGCCACCAGCGGTGCGATCACCTCCCGATTCCAGGCCTGGGCGTGGTGCACGTCCAGCACGGCGTGCAGGTCGAAATAGGCACGCAGCCGGCCATCCAGCCCCAAGCGGCGCATGCCGTCGGACACCCGCTTGACACGTGAGGGCGCTGTCAGCTCGATCACCCCCAGTGCGCCTATCGACTGATAGGTGTAACGACGCGAAGTCGCCAGGCCCAGCATGGTGTTGGCCAGCGCCAGCGCTGGCCATTCGGTGTTGTCAATCGTGGGCTGCAAGTCCAGCGCGGCCACCACGTGGGCCAGCAAGGCGCCGTGCATGGCGCCGGCTTTGCCATGGCCCATTTCATCCCAATAATTTCGGGCCAGCTCCAGCTTGACGCGGGTCGGCAGCTTGACTTGGGTGTAAGCCAGCAGGTCGTCAAACCCGGCCTCGCCGGCGGCCTCCTGGCGCAAAAACCAGCACATGTCGTCCAGGGTGGCGATGTCAGCGAGCCAGTCGAACAAGGGGTGCTGCTGGCCCGGACCGTTTATCGCCAGGCCTTCGAACCAGGCGACAAAAGCATCGCTGGCCAGCTCCGCCAGCGGCAACAGCGGTGCAACTTCGGCGCGCAAGGCCTCCAGGAACTCGCCTTCGCGCTGGCGCCACCCCAGTTCATCGTCGATCTGCCGGCGCCAGTCGGCCGACGGCGTGGCGGGGGTCACCCGCCTGGCGTTGAAATGCGCCAATCCGCGGTGTAAGGCCAGCGGGTTGTCGGGCACCAGGAAAGGTGCGAGGCCGTCCAGAACATCTTTGGCAGGGTTTTTCACCGCAACACCTCCGCTTGGCCGTTCGCCGCCCTCTTACAAGCACAGGCGGCTTAAAAAACCAAGACTAAGGTGTTACCGTGATGCCGTCTGTAGGACAGGGATGATGA
The DNA here is from genome assembly GCF_033446725.1 of Polaromonas potterensis. Lineage (NCBI taxonomy): Bacteria > Pseudomonadati > Pseudomonadota > Betaproteobacteria > Burkholderiales > Comamonadaceae > Polaromonas > Polaromonas potterensis. The sequence continues at coordinate 299,545 of NZ_JAWQLX010000002.1, forward strand.
AAATCGGTTCGGCGCTGGGAAAAGCCGGTTTTCGCGTTTTCTTAAGAAAAACAGGCCTCTATCCCATGCAGGACGGATGCAGCCAGCTATCCAATTGATAGCAACTCAGACGGCAGCGCTGCAGTCCGCCATTTCCTGGCCCAGCCGGACCGCGGCGCCGGGCGCCCAGGCCGGGTTGAAACGGCATGGGCCTTGGGGGAACAACATGACCACGGTGGAGCCGAGCAAAAAGCGCCCCATTTCGTCGCCCTGCTGGAGTTCGATGGGCTGCTTGTCGTAAAACCATTCCCGCACCTGCTTGGTCCGCGGCGGGTTGACGACGCCATGCCAGACGGTGGCCATGCTGCCGACAATGGTGGCGCCCACCAGTACCAGCACAAAAGGGCCACGCGCCGATTCAAACACGCAGACCACCCGCTCGTTGCGCGCAAACAGCCCGGGCACACCGCGCGCCGTGGCCGGGTTGACCGAAAACAGCTCGCCCGGCACATAAATCATGCGCACCAGGCGCCCGTCCGCCGGCATGTGGATGCGGTGGTAGTCCTTGGGGCTGAGGTAAATCGTGGCAAAGCTGCCACCCTCAAAACGTGCGGCCAGTTCACGGTCGCCACCGACCAGGGCGGTGGTCGAATAATGGTGGCCCTTGGCCTGGAAAATCTGGTCACCTTCGATCGCGCCGAACTGGCTGATCGCGCCATCGACCGGGCAAATCAGGTCGGCGGCGGCCAGCGGCCGAGCGCCGGGTTTCAGCGCGCGTGTGAAAAATTCGTTGAAGCTGGGGTAAGTCGTGATGTCGGGGTTGGCGGCTTCGGCCATGTTCACGCCGTATTTGCCGACAAACCAGCGGATGATGCGCGTGGTGATGGCGCCGCCCCGCATGGACGCGATGTGGCTGCCAAATTCTGTCAGCGCCTGCTTGGGCAGGAGGTATTGCAAAAGGACATCAAATCGTTCGGACACGCGGGCTCACTCTGGTCAGGAAAAGCGCTCATTCTATCGAGGCAGGCCAGGCCTTCGAGGCAAACTAAAACCGCAGGTGACACAAGGACGTTCAGGCCCTTACTTCGGCAGCAGGCGCAACAAGCGCCCACGCGGGCTGTCGGTCAACACATACAGCAGGCCGTCCGGGCCTTGCCGCACGTCGCGGATACGTTCGCCACCGCCTTCCAGCAGCCTGTGTTCGCGCACGACCTTGCCCTTGAAAGGCTGTTCCAGCTCCAGCCGGTCCAGGTAGGCAAACTTCAACGAGCCGATGAACAGATTGCCCTGCCAGGCCTTGCCGTATTTGTCGCTGGTCAAAAATGCCATGCCTGAAGGCGCGATCGACGGCACCCAATAATGCAGCGGCTGCTCCAGGCCGGGCTGAGCCGTCAGGCCGTCGCCGATCTTGCCACCGCCATAGTTTTCGCCATAAGTGATCACCGGCCAGCCATAGTTGCGGCCTGGCTGCGGCACATTGATTTCATCGCCGCCCTGCGGCCCGTGTTCATGGGTCCAGTAAGTGCCGTCGGGCGTCAAGGTGGCACCTTGCATATTGCGGTGACCGTAACTCCAGATTTCAGGCAAGGCACCGGCGCGGCCGACAAAGGGGTTGTCCCTGGGTACGCTGCCATCCTTGTGGATACGCACCACCTTGCCCAGGTGGTTGTCGAGCTTTTGCGCGTCCGACATGCGCGAAAAACGGTCGCCCAGGGTCAAAAACAAGCTGCCGTCGGGTTTTCCGTCTTTCAGCGCTTCAACAATACGGCAGCCAAAATGGGCGCTGCTGACGACCTTGGGCTTTTGGCTGAAGATCACCTGCACGGCCTCCAGCCGGCTGTTGTCCGTCGACAGCGTGGCGCGGGCCAAGGCCGTGCTGTTGCCAGGGCCCGACGCGGCAGGTTCTGAAAAGCAGAAGTAAATCCGGCGGTTGCCGGCAAAACCGGCATCCGTGATCACATCCAGCAAGCCGCCCTGCCCGCCTGCGGCGATGGTCGGCAAGCCGGGCAGCGCCGGACCCAGCCGGCCGTCAGCCTCCACCACACGCATGCGGCCCGGGCGCTCGGTCACCAGAAAACGCCCTTCCGGCAAAAACGCCAGCGCCCAGGGGTGTTGCAAATCGCTGGCGACCAGTTCCGGCCGCACCGTCTGGGCCTGCGTGGGCAAGCTCGCAAACGCTATTAAAACAATAGCTACCTGCGCCCGGAAAATAAGGGCTAGAGGCATATTTCACTCCTAAAAAGTACAAAAATCGGCCGGCCCGGTCCAACCCCAACAGGGATCGCCCAGTGTCCGCCAAAGCGGCCTGGCTCAAGTCCCATTTTGACGTGCCATGTATAAAATCGTTACAAATCAATGACTTGAAACCAGTATCTAGAAAAAACTTCAGCTTGACGTAGGACAGCACCTTCAAGTACCCTAGCGGCCATGCGTTTAACCCTGCTCGTCACATGCCTTCTGCTTGCCCTCACCGCGCACGCAAGCCCGGATCAACCGGCGGGCGACATGGACAAATTCCTGGCCGACAAAGGCCTGCTCAACAAGATAGACCAAGTGCGTCAGTCGGTCGGTAACAAAACCTCCGAGCTGGTCGTCAATGCCATGGGTTTCCTGGGCGTGCCCTACAAACGCGGCGGCAACACCGCCGAAACCGGTTTTGACTGCAGCGGTTTTGTACGCGCCATTTACGAACAAAGCGTCGGCCTGATGCTGCCGCGCCGTGCCGAGCAGCAAGCCGCAGCCACCCAGAACATCGACAAAAACGACTTGCAACCCGGCGATCTGGTGTTTTTCAACACCTTGAAACGCGCTTTCAGCCATGTGGGCATTTACGTGGGGGACGGCAAGTTCATCCACTCCCCCAAACCGGGTGCCGAAGTGCGGGTCGAAAGCCTGGGTGTGGCCTACTGGGCACGCCGCTTTGACGGCGCCCGCCGCGTGCCGGGCACCTCGACCGCCGACAACAACGGCGAATAAGCCAGTTGCCGCGCCGGCTTAATCGGCCGTGACGCCGGCGTCCTTGATCACTTTGGCCCATTTGGCGGTTTCCGCCGCAATAAACGCATCAAACTCTTCCGGCGTGCCACCAACGCCGAAGGTGCCCATCGCCTCGAGCCGGGCCCGGGTTTCATCGCTGCGGATGATGCGCCCGACTTCTTCCGACATGCGTTTGACAATGTTTTTAGGCGTCGCGCTTGGCGCCAGCATGCCGGCCCAGGTGCTGCCCGTAAAACCAGCAAAACCCTGCTCGATGAACGTGGGAACTTCGGGCGCTGCGGGTAACCGGCGGTCGCTCGCCACACCAATCAGTCGCACCTTGCCTTGCCTGCCCTGCTGGATCAAGCCCTGGGGGGCGTCGAAGAAAAGCTGGATTTGCCCGCCTATCAGGTCCGACAGCGCAGGCGCAGCCCCGCGGTAGGGAATGTGGAGCATGAAGGTCTTCGTCAGCGACTTCCACAACTCGCTGGTCAGGTGCGCGGCCGAGCCGTTGCCCGAAGAGCCGAAACTGAGCTTGCCCGGGTTGGCACGCGCGTAGGCGATCAGCTCGTTCGCAGTCTTGAAAGGTGCATGGTTGCTGACGGCCGCGAGCAACGGTGTCACGCCCATCAGCGAAACGCCGGTCAAATCCTTGCGCGGGTCATAAGGCAGCTTGGGGTACAACGTGGTGTTGGCCGCATAGGCGGCGATGACCACCGCAAAGGTGCTGCCGTCGGCCGGCGCCTTGGCCAGCATGTCCACACCAATCAGGCTGTTGGCGCCGGGTTTGTTGTCGATGATGACAGGCTGCTGCAGCCGGTTTTGCAAACCCACCTGCACCAGACGCGCCATCTGGTCGGTAAAGCCGCCCGGCGTGTAAGGCACGATGATGCGAATCGGCTTGTTCGGCCAGGCCGACTGCGCCAGCAGGGGCGCGCACACCGCACTGGCGCCAGCCGCAACGGCCAGGTTAAAACGGCGGCGTGACAAGGAAGAGAGGGACTTGGCATCAGACATGGCTTCTCCAGACAGGGAAGTTCATTCTGGGCCCGACCCGCGTCCGCAGGCCCCCGGGTTTGCACCGTAGCCGACGGTCTTGTGCGCCCCGCTATGACGGTGCAAGCCACGCAGGCGCCTTATGGCCAGATTGCGTATTTGCCAGGCCCGGTGATGGCCAGCAGCAACAGCCCGCCCATGATGCTGAGGTTTTTAAGAAAGTTGATCTTGTTCCCCTCACGCTCCGCGCCCGACTGCGTCCAGAAGTGATGGCCCATCAGCGCCGTTGCGAAAGTGAAGAGTACATACAACAAGGCCAACGGACGGGTGTACACGCCCAGGATCAGAGCGATAGCACCAAAAAATTCCACGGCAATCGCCACCACCGTCGATAGCTGAGGCAACGGCGCACCGGTGGACGCCATGTACCCCACGGTGGCGGAGAAGTTTGTCAGCTTCTTCCAGCCAGTCACCAGGAAAAGCGCCATCAACAGCAGGCGTGCCAACAGGATCAAGACGTCGCTTTGCTGGCGTAGCAGGTCGTTCAACATGTCGCGTCCCCTGGGTTGGTCGTCCTTGCGGACAAAAGCACGAACTGAGACTTCAATGCCGTGGGGTGCTTTAAAACGGCACGCCTTCAAGCCGCCCCATCGCGCCGCTGGCAAAGTCCCGCTTGGCTTGTGCGAGACGCTCCGGCGTATCCATGACGAAGGGGCCAGCAAACAAAATCGCGCCGTCCACTAGCGCGCCGCCCAGCAAAGCCACGTCAGCGCCCTGGTCCGGCGTAGCCGTCAGGGTGAGCGACGAACCGGAGGACAACAGCGCCAGCACACCCGGGCCCAGTGGCGCACCGCCAACTTTGCCTTCCAGGCGACCGTCCAACACGTACAGGCCGAGTTCAAACGCCGCATCCACCGGCAAGCTGACGCTGGCGCCAGGGTCCAGGCGGATGTGGGCAAAGACGGTGGGACTGGCGGTTTGCATCGGGCCCGTGACATTGCCCAGGCTGTCCGCGATGACCCGAACCCGCACGCCGGCAGACCGGATCTCGGGAATATCTGCGGCGCGAAACGAGGCGTAGGCCGGGTCGGCCAGCTTTTGTGCCGGCGGCAGGCTGGTCCAGAGTTGCACGCCGTGACGCCCGCCGCTGGGTTGTTCTGCATGCAACATGCCGCGCCCGGCGCGTATCCATTGCGCATCGCCTGGCCCCAGTATGTCCTTGAAACCCAGGCTGTCGCGGTGCGCCACCCCGCCCTCCAGCAGGTAGCTGATGACTTCGATGCCGGCATGGGGATGCGGCGAGTCGCCTATGCCGCGCCGGCTCTGATGCCGGTAGTGGTCAATGAAGACAAAAGGTCCGAGCGAGGTGCGTCCGTCCAGGGGCAAGGCGCGCCACAACAACATGTCACCGTCATCGATGATCCGCTCCGCGGGAAAAATGCGTTCAATGATGCGTTGCATGGTGGGCACCCTCGGTTCGTGACAGGACATTCAACGGAACCGCTCCCAGTATCTGCCTGATGGGCAGGATATTCAACTCGACAGCCACAGTGCTGGTGGCGACCCAGACATAACCGCCCGACTACTTGCGCACCGGTGGCAAATCGGTGCAGTTGCCCTCAAGGACATCGTGGACTTGCCGCCAGTTGACCACAATGAACCCATGAAGCTCCTGGCGTGCATTACTGTGGATTTGCGGTACTAGAAAAAGACTGCATAAATTGTGGGCTGGGAGCTGCTCAATTCTGGGACATGGTCATCTTCTGCGTCATAGTATTCACAATACATGACAAGAAAAACCGAGCTGTAGACTAGTGTGATGAAACTAGATCCGGTATCTTTGAAGCTTTTCATAGCAGTCGTCGAGGAGCAAGGGATCGGCAAGGCAGCCGAACGCGAGCACATCGCAGCCGCAGCCATCAGCAAGCGCATCAGCGAACTCGAAATCACGCTTGGCACGCCGCTCCTTACGCGCAGCCACAAGGGCGTGGAGCCGACCGCGGCGGGGATCGCCTTGTTGCGATTGGCGCGTCAGGCGTTGCACGCGCTCGACGAGGTCCACACCCAGATGCTCGACTACGCGAGCGGCACGCGCGGCCAGGTTCGGCTGTTTGCCAACATCTCTGCCATCACCCAGTTCCTGCCTGGAGATCTTGCGAGGTTCGCCGAGGAGTATCCCGAGATCCAGCTTCACCTCGAGGAGCGAAATAGTGCAGTCACGATCAAGGCAGTGGCGGAAAATGCGGCCGATGTCGGCATATACACACGCCAGCCTCACGGAGATGACATCGAAACGCTGCCCTATGAGGAGGATGAGCTGGCCGTCGTGCTCCGGCGTGACCATCCACTCGCTGTGCACAAAAGCCTCCAGCTGGCGGACCTGCTCGATTGGGATTTTGTCGGACTTCGCACCGGCAGCGCCATTAATAGCCAGCTCACGGAGGCAGCCGTTCGAACCGGCCGGACGATCCGTTTGCGCGTGCAGGTCACGGGCTACGACGCCCTGTGCCTGATGGTGTCTGCCGGCCTCGGCATCGCCATTGCGCCGCGCCATCTCGTGCGGCTTTTCGTCAAGCGCCTGAATATCTGCGAAGTGAAACTAGCGGAGCCATGGGCCCGTCGCGAACTGGGCATCTGCGTGCGCGCCCACGCAGAGCTTCCCACCGCGTCCAGCCTGTTGGTGAAGCATCTGCAGCAGTGCGCGAAAAAGCGTAAACCCTAGTCTTCGCGCTACGCGATGACCCCTTGGCGATATATTGCTTTTCCGGGGAATACCGCCTGCTCATCATTCGGTTCATTGGTTCCACGTAGCGAGCCAACTCCAGGAGAATTTGATGAGCAAGAAGATTTACAACGTGGTATTGCTTCCCGGCGATGGTATCGGCCCGGAAGTCACCAATGCGGCCGTTTCTGTTCTGAACGCCGTCTCGGAAACATATGGCATAGCGCTTGACTACAAGACCTACGAAGCGGGCGCAGAGCTGTACCGGAAGACCGGCATTTCGATGGTGGATGCCGACATGGAAGCGCTGGCCGAGGCTGACGCCATCCTCCTGGGCGCAATGGGCCTTCCCTCGGTGCGAAAACCTGACGGAACCGAAATCGCACCGCAAATCGACATCCGGGAACGCTTCGGGCTTTTTGCCAGCCTGCGTCCCTGCAAGCTTTTTCCCGGGGTGCCGACACGGGTCAAGGCCGAAAAGGTTGACATGCTGGTCATTCGCGAGATCACCGAGGGCCTTTTCGCCGGCCGTCACGACGTCCTGGAGCCTAGCGATGAGGCTGTGGGCGATCGGCTGTTGATCACCCGCGCCACCAGCGAAAAGCTGTTCAAGGTTGCCTTCGAACAAGCGCGGGCCCGCCGCCGCAAGCATGGCACGCCCGGCCATGTGACGCTGCTGGACAAATCGAACGTCCTGCGCAGCAACGCCTTCATGCGCAAGGTCTTCGACGAGGTGGCAGCACGCTACCCCGACATAGGAAGCGACCGCCTGTACATCGATGCCGGTTCGATGATGTTCGTGACCAACCCGGAGCGATACGACGTCGTGGTGACAGAGAACGTCTTCGGCGACATCGTCTCCGAGATCGCGGCAGGCGTCGTGGGTGGACTGGGCGTGGCGCCCTCCGGCGACATCAACGAGAACATGGGCGTGTTCCAGCCCAGCCATGGCACGGCACCGGACATCGCAGGCAAGGGCATTGCCAACCCGGTTGCGACCATCCTGTCGGCCGCCATGCTCCTGGACTGGCTTGCCGAGCGTAACGACGACGATCGCTGCGCAAAGGCCGCCGCATCGGTGCGCGAGGCTACGGCCAGCGTGCTGGCGAGCGGGCCCCGGACCGCCGACCTAGGCGGCAACGCCCGCACCGATGCCGTCACGGGCGCCATCATTGCAGCCCTGCCGGCGAAGAACTAGGAGCAGACCATGGCAAAAATAGCAATTGTGGGTTGTGGCGCCATGGGCTCGGTGTACGCCGGCCTCATGGCAAGTGCAGGACACGAGGTTCACGCGGTCACGTTGTGGGCCGATCACGCAGAGGCCATACAAAAACATGGCCTACGCGTAGAGGGCGCCAGCGGCGACCGTACGGTACAGGTTCACGCGAGCACGACCACCGACGGGATCGGCCCCTGCGACCTGGTGATCATTGCAACCAAGGCGTTCGACGTGGAAACAGCCGCGAAGGACTCAATCCCCTTACTCGGCCTGACAACGCCAGTCCAGACGATCCAGAATGGACTCGGCTCACCCGAGAAAGCAGCTGCAGTGCTTGGAGCGGACCGGATTGCCATCGGTGTCGTTGGCGGGTTCGGGGCGTCGATCCGGGCGCCTGGCCATGCACACCACAACGGCATGGAAATGATTCGCTTCGGCGCGCTGGCAGGATTGTCCCGCGAGGCGCTGGAAACGGCGGCGGAAATCTGGCGGTCGTCGGGCTTCAAGGTGGCGCTCTTCGACGATGTGCGCCAGATGGTCTGGGAAAAACTGATCATGAACGTTGCGTTCTCCGGCACAACCTGTGCGACGGGAATGACGATCGGCGAGGTCATGGCCAATCCCGATGCTTGGAAAGTCGCTCAAGGCTGCTCACTCGAGGCAATCGCAGTCGCCAAAGCTGCGGGAATCAAGCTGGATGTCGGTGATCCGATCGAGCACGTACGCAAGCTCGGCAGCAAGATTCCCAATGCCAAGCCTTCCATGCTGCTTGATCACCTGGCTCATCGCAGGTCTGAGGTGGATGCCATCAACGGCTCCGTTCCAGTAGAAGCCGCGAAGTACAGTATCCCGACGCCCATGAACGACGCCCTCGTCGCGATCATCCGCGCACGCGAAGCAGCGTTCACCAGATAGCTGACACGACGAGTTTTTTGGTCGGACGTGTGGCTGCACGCCGGCCTTGTCCAACAAATCAATCCAAGGAGACATCAACATGTTCAAGCTTCATCGCCTGGTCGCCAGCACCATCGCCTGCGTCCTTCCTTTCTGCGCTTTGGCGCAGGACTATCCGACCAAGCCAATCAAGCTCATCGTCGGCTTTGCGCCAGGAGGATTCACGGACGTTGCAGCGCGAATGATCGCGACCGATTTGCAGAAGCGAATTGGCCAGCCGGTCATCGTGGACAACAAAGCCGGTGCGACCGGGACCATTGGCGCGGATGCCGTGGCCAAGGCGGCCCCGGACGGGTACACGCTGTTGCTGGCGCACCAGAATTCAAACGCAGTGGCGCCCGCACTCTTCCCGAAACTTCCGTACGACGTGGTCAAGGACTTCACGCCGATCACCTTGGTGGCAAATACGCCGCTGTTGATGATCGTGAACCCGGCGGTGCTGGCCAAGGATGTCGCCAGCTTTATTGCGCTGGCCAAGAAGGACAAGGGTGCGCTCCGATTCGCCTCGTCAGGCAGTGGCAGTTCCCAGCACCTCGGCGCCGCGCAATTCATGATGGCGACCCAGACGGAGATGACTCACATTCCGTACAAGGGCAGCGCGCAGGCGCTGAACGATCTGCTGTCTGGCCAGGTTGAACTCAATTTCGACTCGCCTCCGCCAACCCTTCAGTTCATCAAGGCTGGCAAGCTGCGCGCACTTGGGATCACCAGCGCAAAGCGCTCCCCGTTGCTCCCCGAAGTGCCTACGATGGCCGAAGCGGGCTTACCTGGCTTTGAATTCACGCAGTGGTTTGGCGTGGTAGGCCCGGCCGGATTGCCCGGTCCCATCGTGAAGAAGTTGAATGAGGCCATCAACGCTGGGCTAGCTTCGCCGGAGATGAGGGAGAAGCTCTCCGCGCTTGGCGCCACGCCCTTGGGGGGAACGCCGGAAGAATTCGGTAGAACCATCAGAACAGATACCCAGCGGTTCGCCAAAGTCGTGAGCGACGCAAAGATCAAGCTGGATTGAATCTGTCTGTCCGCGCCGCCCGAAAACTGAGCTACATTGGTAGGTAGCGTTGCAGTAAAAACTGAGCCAGATGTTCGACCTACCCTGCTGTTGTTTAAGCAGCGGGGTTCAAACATTGATCACCATGGAGATGATTTGCTGGATCCGGCGAGTGCTTAACCGGGACACAATGTCGGAGCTCATGACGGGGGCACGAGAGCGCACTCGTCGATGTACTGGCGCTCAACTTTCTTCTCAAGCCCAAACCTTCGACGTGCTTGTTACCGAGAACATGCTAGGCGACATCATCTCCGATTTCATCGCTGCCCAGGCGATGACAGTTCAATGGCAGCGCGAGAAGTCCGGCAAGCATCGCCTTATCGACGGCAGTCGCGCCATCGAGGGGACGGTAGAAAAGGTTTCTGCCAGTGGCTCCCGAGTCTTTAGCTAATGCCTCCCTTCAGACTTTTTTGAATAGAGATCATCCATGCACGTTGTAACCGTTGTCTTTCAGGTGAGATCAGCTCATCTCCAAGACTTCCTCCGCGAGATCAACCAGAACGCGAAGAGCTCGCTTGAGTTGGAATCGGGATGCCAGTACTTCGACGTCTGCATTTCGCCAAAAGATGCTGGCAAAGTGTTCTTGTACGAGCTTTACGATGATCGTCAAGCATTCGATCGTCACTTGGAAAGCGAACACTTCCAAGCCTTCAACCGCCTTACTGCAGATTGGATCGAAACTAAAGAGGTGCAGGAATTTATTCGAAAGTGAAATCTAGCAAATTTTCCTGAATTTCGCTCAGGATCTTGCCATTGTGAAGTTGATGTAACGGACGTTGCCAGCCGCCGCCGCTGCGATTTCGCGTTTGCTCGAAGTCGCTGGCATTGCCCCGTTCGTCACCCATGGCATCCCCCTGCAGGTAATCGTCGATACCGCAGGAGGTGCACTAAGAGTCTACGAGCCGTGCAACTATTTCTTGGCCACACGAAGTTGGAAAGCACAATGCGCTACCTGGGCATCGAGGTTGACGATGCTTTGGAAATGGCCGAGCAAACGGAAATTTGATCGGCGTTAGTTGCTTGGAAAAACACACTTGTTTGTTGAATATCCAGGAAGCGGACACTGGCCAATATCGGCTTCCGCTGCGTAACAGACGGTCTGGGGGAACAGCTCAAACGGCAGCAACGGGCCCAAAGCAGCCGACTGCGATCCGTCTGCTTTCACAAGCCGGGTGCAGCGTAAACCAGCACCTTCAGCGCCCTCTCCTCCGCCACATCCGCAAACACCGCCGGATTCGCCACGCGTTCCACAAATGTCAGCTCAGGCGCCAGCTCCCGCATCTGGTCCTGCAGAAAGTCCATCCCCAATTCGAGCGCATTCAGGCACAGCAGCGCATGGCTACCCGGCATCAACAAATCGGGCGAACCAGTCGTCGGAGGCTTCGGCCTGCCCGGCGGCAACTAGCACTACTCCGAAGAAGAATTCGTGCTGATCGACCGCATCCCGAGGCGCTTGCGACTGGCCGCAGAGATGATTCAGGCACTCTCGTAGCCTTAGACAATCGCTATCAATTAAGTAGCTGCTTGTGCTTTCGCATATTGGGCCAGAGGCCAATTTCATCCTTCAAGCGGGCGATTTCCGCACTGGCAGAAAATCGGCAATAACCAAGAGACTGTTGGCTGGCGGATAGACGCTGAGTTAACTTTTAAAAGACGGCTTCCGGCCACAAGCAGCCGGTTGTGGCAGGTCTGTGACTGGCGGCATCAGACGGGCAGCGGCTGTAGCGTGAATGAAAGTGCCTGCCCGATACCGGCCACTCAGCCTGCAGGCTGTCGGTCGGCAATTCGGCGGTTATTTCAATAATCTCAGCACCCGCCACCGACCACAACCGGTCACTCGCACTTCAAGCCAAAATGCTGTATGTCGCCGTCAGCCCGAGTTTGACCAGACTGGCTAATCTTGAGTGAACCAGCCATAAAACTTTTAAGTATTGGGTTCAGATACCTTTTTACGATGCTGGAGGCGGTCAGTGATTTCTGGCGCATGTGGTCAATTCAGCGTTGGCGGTGAAAAATCTGGCGTTGGCTGAAACAAATGCCTCACTATTTCATGGATATGGTCTCGATTTCGGGTGGCTGCCAGCCACCACCAAGCGCCTTGAAAGCAGCCACCGCCGCACGCGCGGATTCGGTTTGCGCCTGCGCTTGCCCATCGGCGGCGCTCAGCAGGTTGTCGTCGGCTTGCAGTACCTCGATCAGGCTGACAACACCTTTCTGGTAGGCCGCAAACGATGCGCCTCTAGCCCGGCCGAGTGAGTCCACGCCCTGGGTCAGTAGGCTGGCCTGTTCCTCGCGTTTCACCAGGGCCGAAAACGCATTTTCTACGTCTTCCGTCGCGTGCAGCACAGCCAACCGGTAAGCAGCCAGCGCTTCGGCTTCCTGGCCCTTGGCCAGGTCGATCTGGGCGTTGATGCGGCCGAAGTCAAACAGGCGCCAGCGCAGGCCCAGCACGCCAGCAGCCTGGCTTGCGCCGCTGGTGAACAGCTTGCCGCTGGACACCGATGTCGCGCTGCCGATCAGCCCACTAAAGGACAGCTTGGGGTAATACTCGGCGATCGCTACGCCGATACGCGCGTTGGACGCAGCCAGCCGGCGTTCGGCCACGATCAGATCGGGCCTGCGCCGCAGCAGATCGCCCGGCGAGCCGGTGGACGCAATCTGCGGGGTGGCCGGAATAGCGCCCGCATGGGCCAGCTCCACCCGATACGTACCGGGCGGCTTACCCAGCATCACATCCAACGCGTTCATGGCTGTATCCAAGCCCGCTTCCAGCACCGGCACTGCCGCCCGTACCTGCGCCAACGCGCCCTCGACCTGGCGCACTTGCAACTCGGCGACCAGCCCTTTGCTGTAAAGCAACTGGATGGTGGACCGCAAGTCCTGCTGCGTCTGTACCTGCTTGTGGGCCACATCGAGGCGGGTTTGCAGTCCGCGGATGTTGATGTAAACATCAGCCGTCTGCGCCGCCACCGCCAGGCGTGTCGCCGCCGCGCCGGCCTCCGATGCCTGGTACTCGGCCACTGCCGCCTCCCGTTCGCGGCGCAGGCCACCGAATACGTCCAGCTCCCAAGCGACGCCGAGATTGGCTTCATAGGCGTTGCCGTAACGGTCAAACCCGGGTCTTGAATTCAAGACCTGCCCCAGCGGTGTTTCAACCGACTGGTAAGCCCGGGCACCCTGGGCACTGATGTTGCCGGAAGGCAGTAGCGCGGCATTTGCGGCCCCGAGGCCCGCACGCACCTGGGCGACACGGGCGGACGCCTGCGCGAGGTCCAGGTTCTGCTCCAGCGCCAACGTGACGAAGCGGGTCAGCTGCGCGTCGCCAAAGCCATCCCACCACACAAGAAGGTCTGCTGCTGTACTGGCATGCCGCTGCGCCACCGCCGTTTCACCCAGATAGCGATTTGGCATGGACGTGTCGGGGCGAACATAGTCCGGCCCGACGGCGCAACCGGCTGAAAGACTGGCGATAGCCAGCATGAGGAGAGTGCGCTTTAACATGGGCATGTTCCGCTAAGTGAATGGATGTATTGTGACTATATTACAATATAGTCACTGGTTGTGAAAATTTACGACAAAGGTTAAGCTGTTGGATATGAAGAAAGCAACTACTTCGGCAAGCACGGGGCGCGGCCCGGCCGATCACGAGGTGCGGGACCAGATCGTCACCGCCGCCACCGACCACTTCCGCCTGTATGGCTACGAAAAGACGACGGTCTCCGATCTCGCCAAGGCCATTGGGTTTTCCAAGGCCTACATCTACAAGTTCTTCGAATCCAAGCAGGCCATTGGCGAACTGATTTGTGCCAACTGCCTGCAGCAGATCGAAGCCGATGTCCAGGCCGCCGTCGATGGAACTGACCGCGCGCCCGAGAAGCTGCGGCGCATGTTCAAGGCGGCGGTCGAGTCCAGCCTTTGCCTGTTCTTTGAAAATCGCAAGCTCTACGACATTGCCGCCTCGGCTGCCAGTGAAAACTGGGAGGCGGTGCGCGCGTTTGAGGAGCGCATCCAGGCCATGCTGCAAGACATCCTGCGCCAAGGGCGCGAGAGCGAAGAATTCGAGCGAAAAACGCCGCTGGATGAGACCGCAATGGCCATCCAATTGGTCCTGCGCCCCTATTTGAATCCGCTGCTGTTGCAGTACAGCTTTGACTACGCCAAAGACGCGCCAGCCCAACTCTCCAGCCTGGTGCTGCGCAGTCTGTCGCCATAAGTGGGCTAAATTGATTGTGACTATTGACATAAATAGTCACAAGACACAAAATGAAATCCTGTTTGGTTTTTTTCGGGATTTCTATGCTCCGCCGCCTTGTCTTCACCGCTCTCGTCTCTGCGTTGCCGTTTGCATTGATCGCATGCAACGAGAAGACGCCACCTGACCCGCGCACCGCCATCCCGCTGGTACGCATGGCGACCGTGCAGGGCGCGGTCTCCACGTCACGCACCTTCACCGGAACCGTTGCCGCCCGGGTGCAAAGCGATATGGGCTTTCGGGTCTCCGGCAAAGTGTTGGAACGGCTGGTAGATGCGGGGCAAACCGTGAAGCGCGGGCAGCCGCTGATGCGCATCGACCCGGTCGATCTGAAGCTCGCAGCCCATGCGCAGCAGGAAGCGGTCGCAGCCGCCCGAGCGCGGGCGCAGCAAACAGCGGAAGATGAAGCCCGCTACCGCGACCTGCGCGGCACGGGTGCGATATCGGCTTCGGCTTACGACCAGATCAAGGCCGCGGCAGATACCGCCAAAGCCCAACTGAATGCGGCCGAAGCCCAGGCCGAAGTTGCGCGCAACGCCAGCCGCTACACCGAGCTGGTGGCAGATGCCGATGGCGTCGTCATGGAAACACTGGTCGAACCCGGCCAGGTCGTCAACGCTGGACAAGTAACAGTGCGCCTGGCGCATGCCGGACGCCGCGAAGCCATCGTTCAGCTGCCAGAAACCTTGCGTCCTGCGGCGGGCTCCATGGGGCAGGCCACGCTCTTTGGCAAAGAAGGCGTGACCGTTCAGACCAAACTCCGGCAGCTGTCGGATACCGCAGACCGGCAGACCCGCACCTTTGAAGCCAGGTATGTGCTGGACGGAGAGCTGTCCAACGCCCCCTTGGGCAGCACGGTCACCATCCAGATTCCCGAGGCACAGTCTGCCGCGCAAGACGGCTTGCGGGTACCGATGGGTGCGCTGTTCGATGCAGGCAAAGGGCCAGGGGTTTGGGTCATCCAAGGCGAACCGGCAAAGGTGTCCTGGCGGCCGGTCAAGGTCCAGCGCCTGGACGACGACAGTGCGCGCGTTGCCGGTGCACTCAAGCAGGGCGACCGTATCGTCGCACTCGGCACCCACCTCTTGCGCGAAGGTGAACAGGTGCGAGTCGCAGGCCAAGCCACCGTTACCCCAGGAGCGCAGCCATGAGTGAAGGCCGTTTCAACCTGTCGGCGCTCGCCGTGCGCGAGCGCTCCATCACCCTGTTCCTGATCTTCCTGATCTCGCTGGCAGGGCTTATTGCCTTCTTCCAGTTGGGCCGGGCGGAAGACCCGGCCTTCACGGTCAAGGTGATGAATATCATCACCGTCTGGCCCGGGGCCACCGCGCAGGAAATGCAGGACCAAGTCGCCGAGAAACTCGAAAAACGGCTGCAGGAACTGCGCTGGTATGACCGCAGCGAGACCTACACAAGACCTGGCTTGGCTTTCACCACCTTGACCTTGCGTGACAGTACCCCCCCTTCGGAAGTGCAGGAGCAGTTCTACCAGGCCCGCAAAAAAGTCGGCGACGAGGCGGGCACCCTGCCCAACGGCGTGATCGGACCGATGGTCAACGATGAATACTCGGATACCACCTTTGCGCTGTACGCCCTCAAGGCCAAGGCCAAGGGCGAGCCGCAGCGCGTGCTGGTGCGCGACGCTGAGACGATGCGCCAGCGGCTGCTGCACGTGCCGGGTGTCAAGAAGGTCAACATCGTTGGTGAGCAGTCCGAGCGCATTTACATTGAGTTCTCGCATGATCGCCTGGCAACGCTGGGGGTCAGCCCACAGGAAGTCTTCGCCGCGCTGCATAGCCAGAACGCGCTGACGCCGGCGGGCTCCGTGGAGACCAAAGGGCCACAGGTGTTCATTCGCCTCGATGGTGCCTTCGATGAATTGCAGAAGATGCGCGATACGCCAGTGGTGGCACAGGGTCGCACACTGAAGCTGTCGGACATTGCGACGGTCAAGCGCGGTTATGAAGACCCCGCTACTTTCATGATCCGCAACGGCGGCGAGCCCGCGCTGCTACTGGGCGTGGTCATGCGCGACGGCTGGAACGGGCTCGATCTGGGTAAAGCGCTGGACAGCGAAGTCGGTGCGATCAACGCCGCGCAGCCGCTGGGTATGCGCCTCACCAAAGTCACCGACCAGGCTGTCAACATCAGCTCTGCGGTTGATGAGTTCATGATCAAGTTTTTCGTCGCGCTGTTGGTGGTCATGCTGGTGTGTTTCGTGAGCATGGGCTGGCGCGTGGGCTTGGTGGTTGCCGCCGCCGTGCCGCTGACACTGGCCGTGGTTTTCGTGGTGATGCTCGCAAGCGGCAAGAACTTCGACCGCATCACCCTGGGGTCCCTGATCCTGGCGCTGGGCTTGCTGGTGGATGATGCCATCATCGCCATCGAAATGATGGTGGTGAAGATGGAAGAAGGCTACAGCCGCGTTGCCGCGTCCGCCTATGCCTGGAGCCATACTGCTGCGCCCATGCTGTCGGGTACGCTGGTCACGGCCGTCGGCTTTATGCCTAATGGTTTTGCACGCTCCACCGCAGGCGAATACACCAGCAATATGTTCTGGATCGTCGGCATTGCGTTGATCGCGTCCTGGGTGGTCGCCGTGGTGTTTACCCCCTACCTGGGCGTCAAGCTGCTGCCGGATCTCAAAAAGATCGAAGGCGGCCACGACGCGATTTACAACACGCCGCGCTACAACCGCTTCCGTCAACTGCTGGCGCGCATCATCACGCGCAAGTGGCTGGTCGCCGGTTCAGTGGTCGGCCTCTTCGTCTTGGCCGTACTCGGTATGGCGGTGGTCAAAAAGCAATTCTTCCCGATATCCGACCGCCCTGAGGTGCTGGTTGAGGTGCAGATGCCCTATGGCACGTCGATTGCGCAGACCAGCGCCGCCACGGCGAAGGTGGAAGCCTGGCTGGCCAAACAAGAGGAAGCCAAGATCGTTACCGCCTACATTGGCCAAGGTGCGCCACGCTTCTATTTCTCAATGGGGCCGGAAATGCCCGACCCGTCGTTTGCCAAGATTGTGGTGCGCACCGACAACCAGGAAGCACGCGAGGCGTTGAAATTCCGGCTGCGCCAGGCGATTGCCGATGGCGTTGCCTCGGAGGCGCGCGTGCGTGTGACCCAACTCGTATTCGGCCCGTATTCGCCTTACCCGGTGGCTTACCGTGTCACCGGCCCGGACCCGGACCAGTTGCGCACCATCGCGGCAGACGTGCAGCAGGTCTTGGATACCAGCCCGATGATGCGCTCGGTCAACTCGGACTGGGGTACGCGCGTACCCACGCTGCACTTCACCTTGCAGCAGGACAGACTACAAGCTGTGGGGCTAACGTCGAGCGCCGTGGCACAACAATTGCAGTTCCTGCTCAGCGGCGTGCCTGTCACCACTGTGCGTGAGGACATTCGCACAGTGCAGGTCGTCGCCCGTACAGCGGGTGAGACCCGGTTAGACCCCGCCAAGATAGGCGACTTCACGCTGGCGGGTGTTAACGGGCAGCGCATCCCGCTGTCACAGGTGGGCAAGGTCGATGTGCGCACAGAAGATCCGATCATGCGCCGCCGCGACCGAACACCGACCATCACCGTGCGGGGCGACATTGCCGAAGGCTTGCAGCCGCCGGACGTGTCAACAGCCATCACCGCACAACTGAAGCCCATCATGGAAAAACTGCCGAGCGGCTACCGCATCGAGGAGGCTGGGTCCATCGAAGAATCAGGCAAGGCAATGGCGGCCATGTTGCCCCTGTTCCCCATCATGCTGGCCGCCACCCTGCTCATCATCATCTTGCAGGTGCGCTCGATTTCCGCGATGGTCATGGTGTTCCTGACCAGCCCTCTGGGGTTGATCGGTGTGGTGCCCACGCTTATTTTGTTCCAGCAGCCATTCGGCATCAATGCGCTGGTCGGCTTGATTGCCCTGTCGGGCATTGTGATGCGCAACACGCTGATTTTGATCGGGCAGATACACCACAACAAACAGGAGGGACTGGAGCCGTTCCAGGCGGTTGTCGAAGCCACTGTGCAACGCGCCAGACCCGTCATCTTGACTGCCTTGGCAGCGATCTTCGCCTTCATCCCGCTAACCCATTCGGTGTTCTGGGGGACGCTCGCTTACACACTGATTGGTGGCACCTTCGCGGGGACGATTTTGACCCTGGTATTTTTGCCCGCCATGTATGCCATCTGGTTCAAGATCAGGCCCGGCAACGGCAGCCCATCTGTGAACGCGAAGCCTGCATAAATAGACGCAGAAAAACCATCACTCACGCAAAAGGAAATGAAATGTCGGATTCAAAAGTTGTCGTCGTAACCGGTGTGTCATCGGGCATCGGACGTGCCACCGCAGAGAAGTTTGCCAAGCAGGGTTGCCGGGTATTCGGCACCGTACGTAATACTGCAAAAGCCCAGTCCATACCTGGCGTTGTGCTGGTCGAGATGGATGTCCGCGACGATGCTTCCGTTCAGCGTGCCATCCAGACCCTCATCGGTCAGGCCAAGCGCATCGATGTGCTTGTCAACAGTGCGGGCGGAACCTTGGTCGGCTCGGTGGAAGAAACCTCGATTGCCGAAGCGCAGTCGCTGTTCGATACCAACGTGTTTGGCACCTTGCGCACCACGCAAGCGGTACTGCCGCACATGCGTGCACAGCGGTCAGGACGCATTGTCAACATCAGCTCGGTGCTGGGCTTTCTTCCAGCACCGTACATGGGGCTTTATTCCGCATCCAAGCATGCGATTGAGGGGATGTCCGAGACTTTGGACCATGAGGTGCGCAATTTTGGCATCCGCGTAGTGCTGGTCGAGCCTTCTTACACCAAGACCAGTCTGGATATCAATTCACCACAAGCGGCCTCCAAAATTCCAGCCTATGACGCTGAGCGCGACATCGTATCCCGCGCGATCGTAAAAAATGTCAATGACGCGCCAGCACCCGATGGCGTTGCAAACACGATTGTCGATGCCGCTTTGGGTCCATGGAAAATGCGTCACACCCCCAAAGGCCAGGCCTCTCTTCTGAGAAAATTGCGCCGCTTCATGCCTGCTGGACCGGTGGATGCGGGCGTCAGGAAGGGGTTGAACATGGGCTAAATATTTTAGTTGCGTCCGGTTGTAATTGCTTTAGGGAAATCTGTACTTCCGCTTTGGGGGTTGCCGACCGCCACTAACGGCTTCTGACCGGCCGTGAATTGGGCAACCAGAAAGCTGTCATTGGCGAATACCCGCAAACGCTGCACCGCAGCCAGTCACAGTGGGGTCGCTCAAAGTCGGCAAAGGGCCGAGGCTGTGTGGAAACACCCAAGAGGCGCAAGAATTCAGACTCATGCGGTTAGTGCGTACCTTGGCAGAGAATCTTTCGCCAACCTCCCAGTGAGGGTCCAGCCGCTGCTGAACACGCTCCAACACATCCTCATGTTGCCAGCGCCGAATGCGGCGGTACTGGCTGGTCGTGCACTGCTGCTTCATAGGGCAGTTCGGGCAGGCGCTCGGCCAGTAGAGGTTTACGTTCTGTTCCTTCTCGAGCGTTGTGAAGCGGTAGATTGCGCGCTCGCCGGCCGGGCACTGGTAGGCGTTGTCTGAGGCGATGTAGATGAAGTCCGACTTGTCAAAGCGCCCTTCGGCTTTCGCGTTGGATGTCATGGGCTTGGGCACGAAGGTCGTGATGCCGGCATCCTCGCAGGCCTTGAGTTGCGGGCCACTGAAGTAGCCGCGATCGGCAAAGGTCTGGAGGTTTGGCTGTCCCATCTCCTGAACTGCCAGGCCGGCCATCTTGCTCAGCTGCGCCCGATCGTTGCCGATATTGGTCACTTCGTGCGCGACGATCAGGTGGTGCTGTGCATCGACGACCGTCTGGACGTTGTAGCCCACCAGGCCTGAACCCTTGGCCTGGGTCGTCATCGAGCGTGCGTCGGGATCGGTGAGCGAGAGCTGCCCGTCGGGCAGCTCTTTGAGTTGCTCCCTCATGCTGTCAAGCCGTCGCATCTGTTCGCGCAGCTTGGCGATCTTTTGTTGTAGCCGCTCTGTCTTGGCCTCGACCTCCGCAGGCTGCGTCCGGTCAGCCGTCTCCAGGGCGTCGAGATAGCGCTGGATGCTTTGCTCGACCTGCTCCTGGCGTCTGTCAACCTTGCCCAGGGTGAAGTTGCGGTCGCGGCTGTTGACCGCCTTGAACTTGCTGCCGTCGATGGCGATGATGGCCTGCGAGAAGAGCTTCAATTGCCGGCACAGGGCGATGAAGCGCTTGCAGACGTTGCGGATGCCGGTGCCATTGTGGCGGCGGAAGTCGGCGATGGTTTTGAAGTCGGGGGCCAGGCGCCCGGTCAGCCACATCAGTTCGACATTGCGCTGCGCTTCACGCTCCAGCCGGCGGCTGGACTGGATGCGATTGAGGTAGCCATAGATATAGAGCTTGAGCAGGACGCCGGGGTGATATGCAGGCCTTCCGGTGAGCTCCGGCGCTGTCCGTTTGAACCCCAGCGCATGCAGGTCCAACTCTTCGACGAACACATCGACGACCCTGACCGGGTTGTCTTCGTCGATGTAGTCATCAAGGCACTCGGGCAGCAAAGTGACCTGGTGACAGTCCTCGCCTTCAATGAATCGCTTCATGGGCCACCTCGCTCGAAAAAGGTGGCTCGATTTTATTGGCAGTGGAGCGAATGGTGAAGTGTTTTCACACAGCCTCGGCCCAAAGCAGCCGACTGCGGTCCGTCTGGTTTCACAAGCCGGGTGCAGCGTAAACCAGCACCTTCAGCGCCCTCTCCTCCGCCACATCCGCAAACACCGCCGGATTCGCCACCCGTTCCACAAACGCCAACTCAGGCGCCAGCTCCCGCATCTGGTCCTGCAGAAAGTCCATCCCCAATTCGAGCGCATTCAGGCACAGCAGCGCATGGCTACCCGGCATCAACAAATCGGGCGAACCAGTCGTCGGAGGCTTCGGCCTGCCCGGCGGCAATTAGCACTCCTCCGAAGAAGAATTCGTGCTGATCGACCGTATCCCGAGGCGCTTGCGACTGGCCGCAGAGATGATTCAGGCACTCTCGTAGCCTTAGACAATCGCTATCAATTAAGTAGCTGCTTGTGCTTGCGCATATTGGACCAGAGGCCAATTTCATCCTTCAAGCGGGCGATTTCCGCACTGGCAGAAAATCGGCAATAACCAAGAGACTGTTGGCTGGCGGATAGATGCTGAGTTAACTTTTAAAAGACGGCTTTCGGCCAAATCCGGCCGGTCGATGTGCCTGCCTGATAGCGGCCGCTCGGCGCCACCCAAAGCAGACGTTGCCCTGCACGGCTCACGTAGCTTTCTTCCAGTCTGTCCACTTTCGCGCGTGATCTCGCGATACATAAACACTGAGGCAGCAAACCCATGTGCGACCACATTGAGAGAACTCCTGAATGATGCACCGTGTTTCCTGGACAGCTAAACCACAGCAGCGCTGAACGACTCGGGCCGCCGCGCAAGCAGATGAGACAGCCGTTGAAGACCCGCCTGTAAGCGTCCACGGTCCTTGATGCTGCCCAAAGAGATCCGAATGGCATTCACGGATCCGCTGCCAGTGGCGAATGCCTCCGCCGGCGTGACTGCTATGCCCTCGCTATCGGCTGCACGCGCAAGCTGTGAGGAGCTCCAATACCCCGGCAACTCAAGCCATACATGCAGGCCGTCTCCAGCGCCGCTGTACCGCCCCGCCAGAATATCCCTAGCCATCCGGTGGCGCAGACGCGCCTCCTTGCGTACGCCTTGCATCAATCCGTCAGCCGAACCGTCGAGGATCCACTGCGTGGCCAGTGCGGCCGTCAGAGGCGCGACCATCAGCGCAAATGATCTTAGCGCGACCAGGAAACGTTCGCGTTCCTGCGGGTCAGGTATGAGCACGAAGGCGACACGCAAGCCGGGCGTCAGGCATTTGGACAGGGTTGAGATGTAGTAGACCTGCTCCGGGGCAAACGTGGCAATAGGTGGTGGCGGGGCATCGGCAAGAAGCCAGTAGGGATCGTCCTCGACGATGCGTACATTGCAGCGCTTGGCGACGCTGGCGAGCTCCTTGCGCCGGCGCTCCGGAATGGTGATGGCGGTCGGGTTCTGTAATGTTGGATTGAGGTAGACCAGCCCAGGCTTGTGCTGGTGGCAGGCTTGCTCAAGCATCTCGGGCAGCATCCCGTGCTTGTCCGCTTCCACCGCGATGATGCGCCGGCCCAATTGGGTCGCTGCCGCGCGCAAGCCGGGATAACTTGTTGGCTCTGCCAGGATGACATCGCCAGGCTCCGTGAGCGCCAGGATGAATGCGGCGATCGCCGCTTGCGCCCCCGGACAGACAACCACCTCCCCTGAATCCAGCTGTCCAAACATCGGTGCTAGCCATTTGACTCCAGCCTGACGGTCAGAGTCGCTTCCCCCGCCCAGGTGGTAAGTCATCAGCAATTGCGCATCCGCCCGCATCAATACCTGAGACAAACCTTGTTTCAACATGTCGTCGAAGTCCACGCCATCGGGCGGTGGTGGGGTGTTCATGCTCAGGTCGAGGATCGAGGTCAATTCGACTTTCGACGCCGCGACATAAGTGCCTCGAGCGCCGCGTCCCTCCAACAAGTGGCGGCGTCTGGCTTCATCGTATGCGCGCGTGACCGTCGTCAGGTCGACGTCCAGCTGCGCTGCCAACCGGCGCTGCGGAGGCAGACGGTCCCCCGGTTTCAGCGATCCGTCTGCCAGCGCCGCCTGTAACGCATCCGCAATCTGCAAAAAACGTGGCCCACCGTGCACAGCCAATTGCGGCAGCCAGATGGGTAAATTGTCATCTTGCATGGTTTTAGACTGGGACATTTTGTCTCAATGTATGGAAATTGCTTTTGAGTAATATGCCTCAGAACGTGCAGCACCAACATCCTTGTATGGCAGTCGCTGACGTTTTCGCCTCCCGCATCTGGGAGGTAGTGCTCCTCACGATAGACAGCGTCAAGTCATTGGCCGGAAATTTTCAAAATGATCGATTGGATCCCTGTAGTCTTCGTTACGTTCAAGGTTCTCGCGTTCGGCACGTGCATGTTCTTAGCCATCAAGTGGCATTACGACCAAGGGAAGAAGGGAACGGACAAGCGCGCGTTGCTACGCGCGGGCGGCAAGTGGGCTGCCGTCTTCATGCTATTACTCCTGGGCCTGGGGCTCTTCACCTTCGCCCTTGCCAGGATGCTCGGTTTGGACTTGAGCCTCCCATGATGGCAAAGACGGGTCGGCCGATATCCTGTCATGCGACGAACCTTGCATTCGTCGGATGACCATAACTGGCAACTTTATCGAAGATGGCAATCTGCCTCGCGTCGCTGTTGCAGGCTACCTTTGGCTCCAGGCATTCGGGAAACCACTTGCTTCAGATGACGAGGTTGAAGCCATGGATCTCGAACAGAAACCTTGACGTGGGTAGATGTCCGCTTTTGGCCGACTGCCGAATTTCGTGGCTGACCGCTTCGCCAGCGGCTGACCGGCGGCAATGGGCCCAAAGCAGCCGACTGCGGTCCGTCTGATTTATAAGCCGGGGGCGGCGTAAACCAGCACCTTCAACGCTCTCTCCTCCGCCACATCCGCAAACACCGCCGGATTCGCCACGCGTTCCACAAACGTCAGCTCGGGCGCCAATTCCCGCATCTGGTCCTGCAGAAACGCCACGCCCAGTTCGGGCGCATTCAGGCACAGCAGCACATGGCCACCCGGCATCAGCAAATCGTGCAATCGGTGCATCAGGCGGGCGTAATCCTTGGTGGCCACAAAACTGCCTCTCTGAAAGCTAGGCGGATCAACGATCACCAGCTCATACGGGCCGCTGCGCTTGATCTTGCCCCAGGTGCTGAAGATGTCATGCGCCAGAAAACTGGCGCCACTCGACAGGCCATTGAGCTGGTGATTTTGCTGACCGATGGCGATGGCGCCCCGGCTCATGTCCACATTGACCACCTGTTTGGCTCCGGCCCGCAGCGCCACCACCGAGAAGGCACAGGTGTAGGCAAAGAGATTTAGAATCGTCGCCCCGCGGCCGCCCACCGGATGCGCCGTCACATAGTCACGCACCCAGCGCCGGCCCTCGGCCATGTCGAGGAACAGGCCGTGGTTCTGCCCCTTGAGTACGTGTACGCGAAACTTCGCGCCCTGCTCCGTCACCACATGCGGCTCGGGCACGTTGCCATCCATCAGGCGCGTCTCGGTGCGGCCTTCGTGCCGGCACTGAAACACCCAATTGAGCGGCTCGCCGGGCGCCAGCTGCTGCCAGCGCGCGGCCAATGCCGTGCCCACGGCGGCCAGCTCGTCGTCGCTGGCGGGCTGAAAGCTCGTCAGCACAAAGACGGGCGGGAAAGCGTCCAGCGCCCACTGCTCGCAGCCCGGGTACAGGCCGCCCCGGCCATGGAAGATACGTTGGGCGTCGGTAGGCAGGTCCATCGTGGCGATGGCGTTCATCAAGGCTTGCATGGGGTGCGGAATCCGGTGTACGGAAAAAATATCAAAGAAAAAGCCGCGCAGCCCTTTCGGAATCTGCGCGACCAGCTACTGATTCAGTAGCAATTGTGCGTCAAACCAGCATCACTTCCTGGTTGACGGCAAATCGGTACAGTTGCCGTGCGCCACTTCCGCCGCCATGCAAATGCTTTCGCCCAGGGTCGGGTGCGGGTGAATGGTTTTGCCGATATCCACCGCATCGGCGCCCACGTCGATGGTCAGCGCGATCTCGCCAATCATGTCGCCGGCATTCAAGGGCAGCACCCGATCACCAAGAACACCGTTGCCTACAGGTAAGGGCTCAGTGCAGCGCCCGCACCGCCCAGCGCAACTTGGCGGACGACGAACGCGGGTTGCTGCGTTGTTCGTCGTACGAAGCGCGAATGGGGTCGGCGGCCACGCTGCTGAAGGTGCCGTTGCGCTCGCCGGTTTGAAAGCACTTTTTCACGCGCCGGTCTTCCCCGGAGTGAAAGCTCAGAATAGCGACTCGCCCGCCGGGCTTGAGGCAGGCAGGCAGGTTCAGCAACATCGTGTCCAGCACGCCAAACTCGTCATTCACCTCAATGCGCAGCGCCTGAAAAGTACGCTGCAGCACTTTTTTGGTTTCGGCCAAGCGCTCTTCCTCAGGCATGCTGCGCTTGAACGCCAGCGCCATGGTGGCCCGCACCAGGTCGGCGAGCTGCACGGTGGTTTCCAAATACTGGCCTTGCAGGGCTGCTGCCAATGGCAGGGCAAAGGGCTCATCGGAGTTGTCGGTCAGCAGGTCGCGCAGCCGGTGGCGGGTCACGCACAGCAGCAGCTCGCTGGCAGACTGGCCGCTGGTGGGGTCCAGGCGCAAATCCAGCGGACCATCGGCCCTGAAACTAAAGCCGCGTGCCGGGTTGTCAATTTGCATGGACGACACGCCCAGGTCTGCCAGCACAAAGTCGAAGCCGCCGCCCGCTTGTGGCAGCAAAGTCGCCAGTTCGCTGAAGTTGGCGCGGTGGACGCTGAGCGCTTCGTCGCCAAAACCCAAGGCACGCAGCCGTGCAACGGTGCGGGGCAGCTCAATGGGATCGACATCCATGCCAAACATGCGCCCGCCGGGCTGCACCAGCGGCAGCATGGCCAACGTGTGGCCACCAAAGCCCAGGGTGAGATCCAGGCCGGTTTCGCCGGGCAAGGGCTTCAAGATGGCCAGGATTTCGTCAACACAAATGGAGCGGTGCATGCCCGCAGGCGTTTGCCCGCGCTGCATGACCTTGTCGACCTCGGCCGCGTGGCGCGTGGGGTCCAGCTCTTTGTACTTTTCTTCAAACTGGCGGGGATGGGTGCCAGCGTAACGCACGCGGCGCTTGTGGGGAGGGGAGGCGTCGGTCATCGGCCATTATGCGGCCGCGCGCTTGCACCCGTAGCCGAAGGCGATCAAGGCATTCTGCAAGCGCGGTCAAACCGCAAGGTATTCAGTCCCAACAAAAAAACCGCGCAGCCCTTGCGGAATCTGCGCGGCCAGCTACTGAATCAGTAGCGATTCGTCCTTACTTGCGTGTCGGCGGCAAATCCGTGCAGCTGCCATGCGCCACTTCCGCCGCCATGCCAATGGATTCTCCAAGGGTTGGGTGCGGGTGGATGGTTTTACCGATGTCGACAGCGTCGGCACCCATTTCAATCGCCAGCGCAATCTCGCCAATCATGTCACCGGCATGGGTGCCGACAATGCCGCCGCCCAAAATCTTGCCGTGGCCGTGCGCCTCGGGGGAATCGTCAAACAACAGCTTGGTGAAGCCTTCGTCGCGGCCGTTGGCGATGGCACGGCCCGAAGCCGTCCAGGGGAACAAGCCCTTCTTGACCTTGATGCCTTGCGCCTTGGCCTGGTCTTCCGTCAGGCCGACCCATGCCACTTCGGGGTCGGTGTAGGCGACGCTGGGGATCACGCGGGCGTTGAACGCCGCGCTGGCCAGTTCCTTGTTGCCCTGCAGTTCACCGGCGATGACTTCGGCTGCCACATGCGCCTCGTGCACCGCTTTGTGCGCCAGCATGGGCTGGCCGACGATGTCGCCGATGGCGAAGATGTGCGGCACGTTGGTGCGCATCTGGATGTCCACCGGGATGAAGCCGCGGTCGGTCACGGCGACGCCGGCTTTTTCCGCTGCAAGTTTCTTGCCGTTGGGCGTGCGGCCCACGGCCTGCAACACCAGGTCGTAGACCTGCGGCGCGGGGGCAGTGCCGCCCTCTTCTGCCGAGGCAAACGTCACCTCTATGCCTTCAGGTGTGGCGCGGGCGCCCACCGTCTTGGTCTTGAGCATGATGTTGTCAAAACGCGGCGCGTTCATCTTCTGCCAGACCTTGACCAGGTCGCGGTCGGCGCCCTGCATCAGGCCGTCGAGCATTTCCACCACATCCAGGCGTGCGCCCAGGGTGCTGTAGACCGTGCCCATCTCCAGGCCGATGATGCCGCCGCCCAGGATCAGCATGCGTTTGGGCACTTCCTTGAGCTCCAGCGCGCCGGTGCTGTCCACCACGCGCGGATCGTTGGGCATGAAGGGCAGGCGCACGGCCTGGCTGCCTGCGGCAATGATGCAGTTCTTGAAAGCGATGGTTTGTGTCTTGCCGGTTTTTTCCTGGCCTTCGGCGCCAGCAGTTTCTTCCACTTGCAGGTGGTTGGCGCCGACAAAACTGCCGACACCACGCACGGTGGTGACCTTGCGCATCTTGGCCATGGCGGCCAGGCCGCCGGTGAGTTTGCCGACGACTTTTTCCTTGTGTGTGCGCAGCTTGTTGATGTCGACGGTGGGGTCGGCAAAACTAACGCCCAGCGCTTCAAAATGTTTGACCTCGTCCATCACCGCCGCCACATGCAGCAAGGCCTTGGATGGGATGCAACCCACGTTCAGGCAAACCCCGCCCAGGGTGGCGTAACGCTCGACCAGCACGACTTTGAGGCCCAGGTCGGCGGCGCGGAAGGCGGCGGAATATCCACCAGGGCCGGCGCCCAGCACCAGCAGGTCGCAGTCCAAATCGGCCGTGCCGGTGAAGCTGGCGGCGGCTGGCGCCGCTACGGAATTGATAGCTGCTAGCGCAGGTGCAACGGGGTCTATCGCCTGTTTTGACTCTGAAACTGGCGCTGCAGCCGGCGCAACCGCACCAGCGGCATCCAGTACCAGCACCACCGAGCCCTGCTTGACCTTGTCGCCGAGCTTGACCTTGAGCTCTTTCACGACGCCGGCGTGGCTGGATGGAATTTCCATCGAGGCCTTGTCGCTCTCCACCGTCATCAGGCTCTGGTCAACCTGGATGTTGTCGCCGGCCTTGACCAGCAACTCGATCACGGTCACTTCGTCGAAATCGCCAATGTCGGGAATTTGAATGTCTATCGATGCCATGTTTTAGGTCTCCGCTTACTTTTTCAGCTTGATCGTGAACAGCTCCACCGGTCCGGCGGAGTTTTTGTCGAATTCGCAGCCCGCGTTCACCCCGGCCAGGGCCACTTCGCGTGCTGTTTTGGCTTTGCCCCAACTGGCGTGCATCGCACCCAGCGCAAAACTGCGGCCCGAACCTATGCCCCAGAATTCCTTGAACTCAAAGATTTCGCGGTAGCTGTAGAGGCCATAGATGCCGCTGGCGTTGGCAATTAACACGCTGAACTGGCTGGACTCATAGGGGTCGTTGTCGTCTTCCTTGGTCTGCAGGAAAAACGCGTCCTTGAGCACCGGGTGCAGCTTGTGGAAGGTGTCAAACACCTCGTCCTTGCTGCCGAACTTGAGCTGGGCTTTGGGCAAGGTCTCCATGGCTTTGCGCAGCACCGGAAAATGCGCCACGGTCCCGGCCATGCCGATGTAGCTGCTGCCCGTCGGCGTGTTGACCTTGAAGATTTTGCTGTTGACCTCGTAACGGCTGCTCAGGCGTGTGTCGCCGAAAGTGATGAGCGCGTCCGTGGCAATCACGGCCTGCCCGGCTTTCTTGACAACAACCAGGGTGGTCACAAGGACCTCCGATTGGCCGCCCCGGGGAGGCAAGCCCCCTCAGGCAGGGCCACCGAAGGTGAACCTTGGTTCATAACAACACGCGGCGGAAGTCACCCAGGATCTGGCCCAGGTAGGCGTTGAAACGCGCAGCCGAGGCGCCGTCGATGACGCGGTGGTCATAAGACAGCGACAGCGGCAAGCTCAGGCGCGGCACAAACTTTTCCTTGTCCGCGCTCCACACCGGTCTCATCGCGCTCTTGGACAGGCCCAGGATGGCCACTTCGGGCGCGTTGATGATGGGGGTGAAATGGGTGCCACCTATGCCGCCCAGCGAAGAGATCGAGAAGCAGCCGCCCGTCATTTCGGCTGGCGACAGCTTGCCATCACGCGCCTTCTTGGCCAGCTCACCCATCTCCAGGCTGATCTGCAAAATGCCTTTTTTGTCCGCATCACGCAGCACCGGCACCATAAGCCCATTGGGCGTGTCGGCCGCAAAACCGATGTGGAAATACTGCTTATAGACCAGCGCATCGCCGTCCAGGCTGGCGTTGAACTCGGGGAATTTTTTCAGTGCCGCCACCACGGCCTTGATCACAAAAGCCAGCATGGTGACCTTGACACCCGACTTCTCGTTTTCCTTGTTGGTCGACACGCGGAAGGCTTCGAGATCGGTGATATCCACCTCGTCGTTATTGGTGACGTGCGGAATCATCACCCAGTTGCGGTGCAGGTTGGCGCCGCTGATCTTCTTGATACGCGACAAGTCCTTGCGTTCGATCGCGCCGAACTTGGCGAAGTCGACCTTGGGCCAGGGCAACAAGTCCAGACCGACACCGGAGCCGGCTGCAGCGGCAGGCGCCTTGGCGGCTTGTGCCTGGGTGCGCACAGCGCCGGCCATGACGGACTTGGTGAAACCCTGCACGTCGTCCTGCGTGATACGGCCTTTCGGGCCGCTGCCTTTGACTTCGGCCAGTGGCACACCCAGCTCGCGCGCAAACTTGCGCACCGAGGGCGAGGCATGTGGCAACTGGCCGGTGGGCGTTGCGGGTTCGTGCGCAGGCAAGGCGGCGGCCGGTGCCGCACTCGCCACCGGGGCGCTGGCCACGCTGGCAGCGGGTGCGACGCTGGCGGCAAGCGCCGGCGCAGCAACGGCCACAGCGGCGGGTGCCGCCGAGCTTTCCAGCACCACCAGCAGATCGCCGATATTGAGCTTGTCGTCGAGCTTGACCTTGATCTCCTTGACCACGCCGGCGTGGCTGGACGGAATTTCCATCGAGGCCTTGTCCGACTCGACCGTGACCAGTGACTGCTCGGCGCGTATGGTGTCGCCCACCTTGACCAGCACTTCGATAACCACGACGTCCTTGAAGTCGCCAATGTCGGGAACATGGACGTCCACGCGTCCGGCCGCAACGGCGACTGGCGCCGCTACTGATTTGCTAGCTGCTGGCGCAGTTACAGCGGGGGCTACAGCCTGTTTTTCTTCAGAAGCGGGGGCAGGAGCCGTTGCGGCGGCGTCAGCCTCCAGCACCAGCACCACCGAGCCCTGCTTGACCTTGTCGCCCAGCTTGACCTTGAACTCTTTCACAACGCCGGCCTGGCTGGAGGGAATTTCCATCGAGGCCTTGTCGCTTTCCACCGTCATCAGGCTCTGGTCGGCCTGGATGTGGTCGCCGGGTTTGACCAGCAGCTCGATGACCGTCACTTCGTCGAAGTCGCCGATGTCGGGAATGGTGATGTCTACCAATGCCATGTGTATGTCTCCGTTCTTTCTACGCGTCGTGTTCAGGCGTAGAGCGGGTTGATCTTGTCGGCCTGGATGCCGTATTTGCTGATCGCTTCGGCCACCTTGGCGACCGGCACGCTGCCTTCTTCGCTCAGCGCTTTCAGCGCCGCCACCACGATGTAGTGACGGTTGATCTCAAAGTGCTCGCGCAGCTTGCTGCGGAAGTCGCTGCGGCCAAAACCGTCGGTGCCCAGGACCTTGTAGGTACGGCCTTTGGGCACAAAGGGACGGATCTGCTCGGCGTAGGCTTTCATGTAGTCGGTCGAGGCAACCACCGGGCCGGTGTGTTTTTCGAGCTGCTGGCTCACGAAAGACACACGTGGTGCTTCCAGCGGATGCAACAGGTTCCAGCGTTCGCAGTCCTGACCTTCGCGGGTCAGCTCGTTAAAGCTTGGGCAGCTCCAGACGTTGGCAGCCACGCCCCACTCTTTTTCCAGCAACTCTTGCGCAGCGATGGACTCGCGCAGGATGGTGCCGGAACCCAGCAGTTGCACCGTCGGCGCCGTCGCGGCCAGGGCCGGCGCTTGTTTGCACAAGTACATGCCCTTGATGATCTGCTCTTCGGTGCCGGGCGTGAGGCCTGGCATCGCATAGTTTTCATTCAGCAGCGTGATGTAGAAATACACGTTGTCCTGTTTTTCCACCATGCGTTTGAGGCCGTGGTGCAGGATCACGCCGACTTCGTGTGCAAAGGTCGGGTCGTAGGAAATGCAGTTCGGGATTGTGCCGGCCAGGATGTGGCTGTGGCCGTCTTCGTGCTGCAGGCCTTCGCCGTTCAGCGTGGTGCGGCCCGAGGTGCCGCCCAGGAGGAAGCCACGTGCCTGCATGTCGCCGGCCGCCCAGGCCAGGTCACCGATACGCTGGAAACCGAACATCGAGTAATACACGTAGAAGGGCACCATGATGCGGTTGCTGGTGCTGTAGCTGGTGGCCGCGGCGATCCAGCTGCTCATGCCGCCGGCTTCGTTGATGCCTTCCTGCAGGATCTGGCCGGCCTTGTCTTCCTTGTAATACATGACCTGGTCCTTGTCGACCGGGGTGTATTGCTGACCTGCGGGGTTGTAAATGCCGATCTGGCGGAACAGGCCTTCCATGCCGAAGGTGCGGGCTTCATCCACCAGGATGGGCACCACACGCGGGCCCAGGGCCTGGTCGCGCAGCAGTTGCGTCAGGAAACGCACATAAGCTTGCGTGGTCGAGATTTCGCGGCCTTCGGCCGTGGGTTCCATGACCGACTTGAAGGTGTCCAGCGAGGGCACGGTGAACTGCTCGTCGGCCTTGACGCGGCGGTGCGGCAGGTAACCACCCAGGGCCTTGCGGCGCTCGTGCAGGTACTTCATCTCCGGTGTGTCGTCGGCCGGTTTGTAGAAAGGGATGTCCGCGATCTGGCTGTCGGGAATCGGGATGTTGAAGCGGTCGCGGAAGGCCTTGATGTCTTCGTCGCTGAGCTTTTTGGTCTGATGGACGTTGTTCTTGCCTTCGCCGATCTTGCCCATGCCAAAACCCTTGACGGTCTTGATCAGCAGCACGGTGGGCTGGTCTTTGTGCTCGTTGGCCGCATGGAAGGCCGCGTAGACCTTCTGCGAATCGTGGCCGCCGCGACGCAGGTCCCAGACTTCGTCGTCAGTCATGTGCGCGACCATCTCCAGCGTGCGCGGATCGCGGCCGAAGAAATGTTTGCGCACGTAAGCACCGTCGTTGGCCTTGAAAGACTGGTAGTCGCCGTCGTTGCACTCCATCATGATCTTGCGCAAGGCGCCGTCCTTGTCGCGCTCCAGCAGGTCATCCCAGCCTTTGCCCCAGATCAGCTTGATGACGTTCCAGCCCGAACCGCGGAATTCGCCTTCGAGTTCCTGGATGATCTTGCCGTTGCCGCGCACCGGGCCATCGAGGCGCTGCAGGTTGCAGTTCACCACGAAGATCAGGTTGTCGAGCTTTTCGCGCGCCGCCAGGCTGATCGCGCCCAGCGATTCGACCTCGTCCATCTCGCCGTCGCCGCAGAAGACCCAGACCTTGCGGTTTTCGGTGTTGGCAATGCCGCGTGCGTGCAGGTACTTGAGGAAACGCGCCTGGTAAATCGCCATCAGCGGGCCCAGGCCCATGGACACCGTGGGGAACTGCCAGAAATTGGGCATCAGCTTGGGATGCGGGTAGCTGGACAGACCCTTGCCATCGACTTCCTGGCGGAAGTTGAGCAGTTGCTCTTCGCTCAAGCGGCCTTCGAGATAAGCACGGGCATACACGCCGGGCGACACGTGGCCCTGGATGTAGAGGCAGTCGCCGCCGTGCTCTTTGCCCGGCTCAGCACTTTCAGCGTGCCAGAAATGGTTGAAGCCGGCACCAAACATGGAAGCCAGCGAGGCAAAGGAGCCGATGTGACCGCCCAGGTCGCCACCGTCGGCCGGGTGCAGGCGATTGGCCTTGACCACCATGGCCATGGCGTTCCAGCGCATGTAGGCGCGCAAACGCCGTTCGATATCCAGGTTGCCGGGCGAACGTTTTTCCTGCGAGGACTCGATGGTGTTCACGTAGCCGGTGTTGGCGGAGAACGGCATGTCGATGCTGCTCTGGCGCGCATGCTCAAGCAATTGCTCCAGCAAGTCATGGGCACGCGCCGGGCCCTCACTTTCAATGACGGCGGTCAGGGCATCCAGCCACTCGCGCGTTTCCTGTAGGTCCTGATTCTGGGCGTCGTTGGCAGCACTGCCCAAAGTATCGACACGTGCCTGTTCCGGATTTGCAGCCATGGTTTGTCTCCTGCTGGTAGCTAGGGTCACTAGCCTGTGTTGAGTGGCTTCTTCATCACGTTGTAACGCAATTTAGATTCAAGTCTCTAGTTTCTCATAATTTTTCTGAAATTTCAAATAGCGCATATTGATTTCACATTAAGAAATTTCAAAAACATACCCAAATTTCGTAGCTGCGGCAAAACCGTCTTGGCCAGAAAAAAGAGTGACGCATCACACGCCTCGTCGGGGCTATCGCAAGTCCCTTAAACTTGAGCACCCACCATGACCCCAACCCCGCCCCCCACTTCCGCCAGCCCATCCGCCACCGCACCGCTGGCCCGCTGGCGCCACTGGTGGCGCAAACAATCGCCGACACGCCAGGACCGCTTCGTCACCCTCGGGCCTTTGCTGGCCGTGATGCTGTTTCTGGCGGCCGTGATTGCAGCCTTTGCTTACCTGCGGATTGAAGAAATCGACCGCGAGCAACAAGCGGTCAAGCGGGATGTGGAATACGCCCAGCAAAGGCTGCGCCTGCGCCTGCTGGAACGCCAGGAGCAGTTGATGCGCCTGGGCCGCGATGTGTCGAACCGCGACGTGGACACCGAAGAATTTATTGCGCAAGCCGAATCGCTGGTCAACCAGTACCCCGAACTGCTGGCCGTGACCTGGGTCGATGCGCGCCGCAAGGTCAAGGCGGCTTATGTATCCCCCAGCGCCAACGTCACGCAGGTACGGGCCTCGGGCGAGCAGTTGAAATACGGCGAGACCGAAGGCACGTTCGGTCTGGCGCGCGATTTGCGCCAGCCGGTCTATTCACGCCCCCTGACGCCCAAGGAAGACGCCAGCTACAACGGCCCCAGCTTGCAACTGCAGGTGCCGCTGGACGACCAGGGCAAGTTCGGCGGCGTCATCATGGGTGAATACGCGATCGACGGCCTGCTGCGTTTTGGTGTGCCGACCGAAGTCACCGCCAAATACGCAGTCGCGCTGCTGGACGACAAGGGCAAGCTGCTGGCCGGCAGCCTGCCGCCGCCGCGCAACAAGGCAGCCAAACTGCTGCCCTGGTCCGACGAAGCGCCGGAGTATGAAATCCCGGTCTCCCCGGTCGGCAACGGCTTGCTGCTCAAGGCCCAGGGTTACCGGGCCTCGCTGGGGGTGGTTGGCAGCGGGTTTTTCTGGCTGGTCAGCGCACTCAGCGCCCTCACGGTCTGGATGCTGCTGGGCACCTGGCGCCACACGCGGCGCCGCGTGCAGGCGCAACAAGCCCTGATCTCGGAAACCAACTTCCGCCGGGCCATGGAAAACTCCATGTTGACCGGCATGCGCGCGCTGGACCTGCAGGGCCGCATCACCTATGTGAACCCGGCTTTTTGCCAAATGACGGGCTGGACCGAAGGCGAGCTGGTCGGCCGCACGCCGCCCTTCCCTTATTGGCCAGATCAGGACCGCGAAGCGCTGGCGGCGCGGCTGGACGATGAGTTGCAGGGCCGGTCGCCGCCGGGCGGGCTGGAAGTGCGGGTCAAGCGCAAAAACGGCAGTATTTTTGACGCCCGCATGTATGTCTCGCCGCTGATCGATCCGCGTGGCCAGCAAACCGGCTGGATGACCTCGGTGACCGACATCACCGAGCCCAAACGGATTCGCGAAGAACTCTCCAACTCCTACGAACGTTTCACCACCGTGCTGGAAGGGCTGGATGCCGCCGTCTCGGTCGCGCCACTGGGCAGCGAAGAGTTGCTGTTTGCCAACCGCCTCTACCGCTCCTGGTTCGGTGGCGAAGTTTCCGGCCACATGAACCTGATCGCCCAGGCCGGTATGCCGCCTGTCGCCAGCACCGACGACACGATGGATGCGGTCGATGCCCTGGCCGGGTTCCCGACCGACACCTTGACCGCGGCGCAAACCGCGAATGCCGAGATTTTTGTGACCGACCTGTCCAAGTGGCTGGAAGTGCGCTCGCGTTACCTGACCTGGGTTGACGGGCGTCTGGCGCAAATGGTGATTGCCACCGACATCACGCCGCGCCGCCACGCCGAAGAACAAGCCGCTCTGCAGGCCGAGCGCGCCCAGTCGGCCAGCCGCCTGATCACCATGGGCGAGATGGCATCCAGCGTGGCGCATGAGCTGAACCAGCCGCTGACGGCCATCAACAACTATTGCAACGGCATGGTCTCGCGTATCAAGGGCCAGCAGATCAGCAACGAAGACCTGCTGATCGCCCTCGAAAAAACCGCCAAGCAGGCGCACCGCGCCGGGCAGATCATCCAGCGCATACGCTCCTTCGTCAAACGCAGCGAACCGAACCGCACGTCGGCCGACGTGGCGACCCTGGTCAGCAACGCGATGGAGCTGGCCGACATCGAATTACGTCGCCACAACGTGCGGCTCAGCCACTACATTGCTGCGCGCTTGCCGCAGGTGATGGTCGACCCCATCCTGATCGAGCAGGTGTTGATCAACCTGATGAAGAACGGGGCCGAGTCGATTGCCCAGGCACGCCGGCCCACCGCCCGGCGCCGGGTGGAACTGCGTGTGGTGCCGAAGCAGATTGAAGCGCAAAGCGTGGTTGAGTTCTCGGTGATGGACTCGGGCCAAGGCCTGTCGCCCGAAGTGATGAGCCGGCTCTACGAAGCTTTCTATTCCACCAAGGCCGAAGGCATGGGCATAGGCCTGAAACTGTGCCGCAGTATTGTCGAGTCGCACCAGGGCCGGATGCAGGCCGAGAACCTCTACAATGGCGACGAAGTGGTGGGTTGCCGGTTTACTTTCTGGATCCCGGTGACCCCCCTGCTTTCTCCAGCCCCGGCTACGGCAGAGACGCCGTCACCACCGGCCGGCGTTCACTGACAAGGTCCTTGTATCGTCTACTCAAAAGGTTTGGCATGAGCTTGATTCCCAAAAAAGGTACCGTGTATGTCGTCGATGATGACGAAGGCGTGCGTGACTCGCTTCAGTGGTTACTCGAGGGCAAGGACTACCGGGTGCGTTGTTACGACTCCGCCGAAACCTTTCTGAGCCGCTACGATGCCCGCGAAGTCGCCTGCCTGATTGTTGACATCCGCATGGGCGGCATGACCGGCCTGGAGTTGCAGGATCGCTTGATCGAACGCAAATCGCCCTTGCCCATCGTGTTTATCACCGGCCACGGCGACGTGCCCATGGCTGTGAACACCATGAAAAAAGGCGCGATGGACTTTATCCAGAAACCTTTCCAGGAAGAAGCCCTGGTCAGCCTCGTCGAACGCATGCTGGACCAGGCCAAGGAAGCCTTCAGCGAACACCAGCAATCAGCCAGCCGCGACGCGCTGCTGGCCAAGCTGACCTCGCGCGAAGCCCAGGTGCTGGAACGCATCGTGGCCGGCCGTCTGAACAAACAAATCGCCGACGACCTGGGCATCAGCATCAAGACGGTGGAGGCGCACCGCGCCAACATCATGGAAAAGCTCAACGCCAATACCGTGGCCGACCTGCTGAAAATTGCCCTGGGCTCGAACGCACCCAAGACCTGAGCCTCACTCTCAGTCGCTATCTTTTCGATAGCTGCTTGCGCCCGTGGTTCCTGGACCAGCGGGCGTTTTTATTTAAAGGAAATAAACCATGACTGCACAACTGATTGACGGCAACGCCCTGTCGAAACAATTACGCGCCGACGTCGCGAAACGCGCGGTCGCCCTGCATGAGCGCGGCATTGTTCCCGGCCTGGCCGTGGTGCTGGTCGGCGACAACCCGGCCAGCCAGGTGTATGTCCGCAACAAGGTCAAGGCCTGCCTGGACAGCGGCCTGCATTCGGTGCTGGAGCAATACCCGGCCACGCTCAGCGAAGCCGAGCTGCTGGCCCGCGTGGATGCGTTGAACCACGACCCGGCCATCCACGGCATCCTCGTGCAACTCCCCCTGCCGGCCCACATTGACGCGCAAAAAGTCATCGAAGCCATTTCACCCGAAAAAGACGTGGACGGTTTTCACGTGGCCAGCGCCGGCGCCCTGATGGTCGGCCAGCCGGGTTTCTGGCCTTGCACGCCTTACGGCTGCATGAAGATGCTGGAAAGTATTGGCTACGAACTCAAAGGCAAACACGCCGTGGTGATTGGCCGCAGCAACATCGTCGGCAAACCGATGGCCTTGATGCTGCTGCAGAAAAACGCCACGGTCACGATCTGCCACAGCGGCACCAAAGACCTCAAGGCCATGACCCTGCAGGCCGATGTGATTGTGGCCGCCGTGGGCAAACGCAATGTGGTAACCGCCGACATGGTGAAACCCGGCGCGGTGGTGATCGACGTCGGCATGAACCGCAACGACGAGCACAAACTCTGCGGCGATGTGGATTTTGCGGGTGTCAAGGAAGTGGCCGGCTACATCACACCCGTGCCCGGCGGCGTAGGCCCCATGACCATCACCATGTTGCTGGTGAACACCATGGAAGCCGCGGAGCGCAGCAAATAGAAAGAAATAGCCGGCGTCCGCCGGCTTAACCTCAGGCGGCCTTGTCGCCTGAGGTGCTAGCGCTCAAGCGCCACAAGGTCCAGCCTGCGGCCAGCCACTGGCCCAGGTACATGACACTGCCCAGGCCGTGCCAGAGCTGAAGGTTACCGCCGTCAGCGCGCGCACTGACGATACGCGGCGCCACACCAAACTCCACCAGCACCGCCAGCAGCAAGCCGGCCACTATATATTTCATAGCGGCTTGCGCTGATGGGATAAGGGCTGGGGCCTTGTTTTTATTAAAAACCAGGAGCAGCAAGAAGGTACAGCCTATGCTGAGCCAGGTTTGCGCCGTGAAAAGTTTGGCGGCCATGGCGCCGGCCTCGGCCGGGCTGCCCAAAAACTTGAACAGCATGGGCACGACCACAAAACCCAAACCCGTCAAACTGCCCCACCAGAGGGCGGCCAGCAGGATGCACAGGCGTTGCTTGGTGGGCATGATCAGACCCGCGCAGCGAAGGGCCGCCCCGAGCAAGCGACGGCCCCCTCGGGGGGCAGGAAGCTACACGCAGTGAGCGACCGTGGGGGCATCAGATATACATCACCGCGATGATTTCGTAACGCCGGATGCCACCTGGCGCCAGCACTTCGGCGGTGTCGCCTTCGTCCTTGCCGATCAGGGCGCGCGCAATCGGAGAACCGATGTTGACCCGACCGAATTTGATGTCGGCCTCGTCTTCGCCGACGATCTGGTAAGTCACCTTGTCGCCGGTGTCTTCGTCTTCCAGCTCGATGGTGGAGCCGAACACGACCTTGCCGCCGGCATCAAGCTCGGACGGGTCGATGATCTGCGCGGCCGAGAGCTTGCCTTCAATTTCCTGGATACGGCCTTCGATAAAACCCTGACGGTCCTTGGCGGCATCGTACTCGGCGTTTTCGCTCAGGTCGCCCTGGGCGCGCGCTTCGGAAATCGAGTTGATGACCCAGGGGCGGTCCACGGTTTTGAGCTGGTGCAGTTCAGCCTTGAGCTTTTCTGCGCCTTTTTTTGTAATGGGAATGGTTGCCATGGTTTGAGTCCTCCAAAAAGCGAAACCGCCACCAGTCACCTGGCGGCGGCGTCATTGTCCTGCTTTTAGTTTAATGCAAATACGCCCGCCTGGGCTCGGTAATTGCCCCGAGCTCAGGCCAGTTGGGCGTGTAATTCCTGAATCGAATACACGGTCAGGTTGTCCAGGTATTTCATGCCTTCAACCGCGGCTTCCGCGCCCGCGATCGTGGTGAAGGTCGTGACCCGGGCCAGCAGCGCCGAGGTGCGGATTTGCCGCGAATCGGCAATCGCATTGCGGCGCTCTTCCACGGTGTTGATGACCAGCACAATCTCGTTGTTCTTGATCATGTCCACCACGTGGGGCCGGCCTTCGGTGACCTTGTTGACCACGCCGCAAGGAATGCCGGCCGCCGTGATGGCCGCCGCCGTGCCTTTGGTTGCGACCAGGTCGAACTTCAGCGCCGCTAACGCACGCGCCACTTCCACCGCGCGTGGCTTGTCGTTGTTTTTCACCGTCAGGAAAACCCGGCCGGCGGTCGGCAACTTGGTACCAGCACCGAGTTGCGACTTCACAAAGGCCTCGCCAAAGGTCTTGCCCACACCCATCACCTCACCGGTGGATTTCATCTCGGGGCCGAGAATGGTGTCCACGCCGGGGAACTTGACGAAGGGGAAAACCGCTTCTTTCACGCTGAAATAAGGTGGCGTGACTTCTTTGGTGATGCCTTGCGAGGCCAGCGACTGGCCAGCCATACAGCGCGCCGCCACCTTGGCCAGCTGGATGCCGGTGGCCTTGCTGACAAACGGCACGGTGCGCGAGGCACGCGGGTTCACTTCCAGCACATAGATCACGTCCTTGCCATCCACATGCTGGATGGCGAACTGCACATTCATCAAACCCACCACGTTCAGGGCCTGGGCCATGGCAGCGGTCTGGCGCTTGATCTCGAGCACGGTTTCTGCGCTCAGCGAATACGGCGGCAAGGAACAGGCCGAGTCGCCGCTATGCACGCCGGCCTGCTCGATATGTTCCATCACACCGCCAATGAAGGTGGCGCCCACGCCGTCACGGATGCAATCGACGTCACATTCAATCGCGTCGTTGAGGAAACGGTCCAGCAACACCGGCGAGTCATGACTGACCTTGACGGCTTCGCGCATGTAACGCTCGAGATCGCGCTGCTCGTGCACGATTTCCATGGCGCGACCACCCAGCACATAGCTGGGGCGCACAACCAGGGGGTAACCCAGGGCCGCGGCCTTTTCCAGCGCTTCCGGCTCGGTACGGGCCGTGGCATTGGGCGGCTGGCGCAGCTTGAGTTCGTGCAGCAGCTTCTGGAAACGCTCACGGTCTTCGGCGGCGTCGATCATGTCGGGCGAGGTGCCAATGATGGGCACGCCGTTGGCTTCCAGATCCAGCGCCAGCTTCAAAGGAGTCTGGCCGCCGTACTGGACGATCACGCCGAACGGCTTTTCCTTGTCGACGATTTCCAGCACGTCTTCCAGCGTCAGCGGCTCGAAGTACAGGCGGTCGCTGGTGTCGTAGTCGGTGGACACGGTTTCGGGGTTGCAGTTAACCATGATGGTCTCGTAGCCGTCTTCGCGCATGGCGAGTGCGGCATGGACGCAGCAGTAGTCAAACTCGATACCCTGCCCGATGCGGTTGGGACCGCCGCCCAGCACCATGATTTTTTTCTTGTCCGTGGGTGCGGCTTCACACTCGCTGCCTTCGGCCTCGTAGGTCGAATACATATAGGCGGTGTTGGTCGCAAACTCGGCGGCGCAGGTGTCCACACGTTTGTAAATCGGACGCACACCGAGTGCGATGCGCTTGTCGCGAATTGCGGTATCTGTGGTTTTCAGCTGCTTGGCCAGGCGGCGATCCGAGAAACCTTTTTGCTTCAGCGCACGCAGCGTCACGGCGTCGATCTTGTCGAGGGACGTGGTTTCCAGTTCCAGCTCAATCTTGACGATCTGCTCGATCTGCACCAGGAACCAGGGGTCTATCTTGGTCAGCGCAAACACTTCGTCCACGCTCATGCCCATGGCAAAGGCGTCACCCACGTACCAGATGCGGTCCGGACCGGGCGCGCCCAGTTCTTTCTCAAGCACTTCGCGGTCTTGCGTCTTCTCGTTCATGCCGTCGACGCCGACTTCCAGGCCGCGCAGGGCTTTCTGGAAAGACTCCTGGAAGGTGCGGCCCATGGCCATGACTTCACCGACGGACTTCATCTGTGTGGTCAGGCGCGAATCGGCGGCCGGGAATTTTTCAAAGGCAAAACGCGGAATTTTGGTGACCACGTAGTCGATGCTGGGCTCGAAACTAGCGGGGGTGGCACCGCCCGTGATTTCATTGCGCAACTCATCCAGTGTGTAACCGACAGCCAGCTTGGCCGCGACCTTGGCAATCGGAAAACCCGTGGCTTTGGAAGCCAGTGCCGAGGAACGCGAGACACGCGGGTTCATCTCGATCACCACCATGCGGCCATCAACCGGGTTGATGGAGAACTGCACGTTGGAGCCGCCGGTGTCCACACCGATTTCGCGCAACACAGCCAGACTTGCATTACGCAGAATCTGGTATTCCTTGTCGGTCAAGGTCTGGGCCGGTGCCACGGTGATGGAGTCGCCGGTGTGTACACCCATGGGGTCCAGGTTTTCAATCGAACAAACGATGATGCAGTTGTCGGCCTTGTCGCGGACCACTTCCATCTCGTACTCTTTCCAGCCAAGCAGCGACTCTTCGATCAGCAGCTCGTTGGTGGGCGAGGCTTCCAGGCCGCGCTTGCAGATGGTTTCAAACTCTTCCGGGTTGTAGGCAATACCGCCGCCGGTGCCGCCCAGCGTGAAGCTGGGGCGGATCACCGTGGGGAAACCCATGAGCTTTTGCACCACCCAGGCTTCTTCCATGCTGTGGGCAATGCCGGAGCGGGCCGAACCCAGACCAATCTTGGTCATCGCGTCCTTGAACTTCAGACGGTCTTCGGCCTTGTCGATGGCTTCGGGTGTGGCACCGATCAGCTCGACCTTGTATTTGTCGAGCACGCCGTTGTGCCAGAGGTCCAGCGCGCAATTGAGCGCGGTCTGGCCACCCATGGTTGGCAGGATGGCGTCGGGCCGTTCCTTGGCGATGATCTTCTCGACCGTCTGCCAGGTGATGGGCTCGATGTAGGTGACGTCGGCCGTGGCCGGGTCGGTCATGATGGTCGCCGGATTGCTGTTGATCAGGATGACCTTGTAGCCCTCTTCGCGCAAGGCCTTGCAGGCCTGCACGCCGGAGTAGTCAAACTCACAGGCCTGGCCAATGATGATGGGGCCGGCGCCAATGATGAGGACCGATTTGATGTCTGTACGTTTTGGCATTATTTTTCCCCTCCATGCTGTTCCATGAGGGCCGTGAAACGGTCAAACAAATACGAAATATCGTGCGGGCCGGGTGAAGCTTCCGGGTGACCCTGAAAACAAAACGCCGGCTTGTCGGTACGGGCCAGGCCCTGCAAGGTGCCGTCAAACAAGCTGACATGCGTGGCACGCAGGTTGGCCGGCAGGTTTTTGTCATCCACTGCAAAACCGTGGTTCTGGCTGGTGATGCTGACGCGACCGGTGTCCAGGTCTTTCACCGGGTGGTTGGCACCGTGGTGGCTGGACTGCATCTTGAAGGTGGTCGCACCGCTGGCCAGGGCCATGATCTGGTGGCCCAGGCAAATACCGAAAACCGGGATGCCGGTTTCAATCAGCTCGCGCGTGGCGGTTATGGCGTAGTCGCAAGGCTCAGGATCACCGGGGCCGTTGGACAGGAAGATGCCATCGGGTTTGAGCTTGAGCACATCGGCCGCAGGCGTTTGCGCCGGCACCACCGTGATGCGTGCACCGCGCTCGGCCAACATGCGCAAGATGTTTTTCTTGACGCCGAAGTCATACGCAACCACATGGAATTTCGGCGTGATCTGCACACCGTAACCTGAGCCGAGCTTCCACTCGG
Source organism: Polaromonas potterensis (assembly GCF_033446725.1). NCBI lineage: Bacteria > Pseudomonadati > Pseudomonadota > Betaproteobacteria > Burkholderiales > Comamonadaceae > Polaromonas > Polaromonas potterensis. The sequence goes on from NZ_JAWQLX010000002.1 coordinate 342,091, forward strand.
TCTGGGTCCACTCGTAGGTCTGCTTGACCGACACGACTTTGGCCAGGTCCAGCCCGGCCATATTGGGCGCGCCCTTGGCCGCAGCGATGGCCTTGTCAATCGCGGCCTGGCTGACGGCCTCGCCCTGGGCCAGTGCCAGGATGCAGCCGTTTTGTGCACCTTTGGTACGCAGAAGACGGGTCAGTTGGCGGGTATCGATACCGGCGATGGCGACCGTGTTTTCCTTGACCAGGTACTCCGTCAAGGTCATGGACATGCGGAAGTTGGACGCCAGCAAAGGCAAGTCCTTGATGATCAGGCCGGCCGCATGGACTTTTTCGGCTTCGACGTCTTCGGCATTGACGCCGTAGTTGCCGATGTGGGGGTAAGTGAGGGTGACGATCTGCTGGCAGTAACTGGGGTCAGTCAGAATTTCCTGGTAGCCGGTCATCGCGGTGTTAAACACCACTTCACCGACGGTGGAGCCTGCTGCTCCAATGGAATTGCCAATAAAGACCGTGCCGTCTGCGAGCGCCAAAATGGCGTGAGGGGTATTACCCTGTAGAGACAAAAGCACTGGGTTCTCCGGGATGGTTACGGGTACGCCCAAGCGTGCTCAAGAGGTGACTCTTGGTTGCTGCTTTTATTAGGGAGTTGGCTTGAATGCGCTAGGCGTACTGGGGGTTTGCGGGAAAGCCCTTGATTATAACTGAGCGGCGGCCTGCTTGCCCTCGTACTGGCGGCTTTACCTGCTGCACAGCCCCGCAGAATGGGGGCATTGCCCTTTAAATGCGGCTCAAGGAACTGGCGTAGAGACAAATCGCAGCCGCAGCCGCCACGTTCAATGACTCCTCGCCGCCAGGCTGGTCTATGCGCACTTTCAGGCTGGCCCTGGCCATCAAATCGTCGCCCACGCCCTGCCCCTCGTGGCCCATGGCCCAGGCACAAGGCATGGGCAGGGTTTGCTGGTGCAAGAAACTACCCATGTGGGAACTCGTCACGATGATGGGCACCGTCAAGGCTTGCAGCGCCTCGGGACTCAAGCCTTCCAGCAGCTTCAAACCAAAATGCGCACCCATGCCGGCGCGCAAGACCTTGGGTGACCAGAGCGCGGCCGTGCCTTTGAGCGCAATCACCTGACTGAACCCAAAGGCGGCGGCGCTGCGCAACATGGAACCAACATTGCCGGCATCCTGGACCCGATCCAGAATCAGGCTTGCCGCGCCTGGCAGCAGTTGGCCGGACGCTGGCAGGTCCATCACAAAACCCATGGGCGCCGGGGACTCCAGCCCGCTGATCTCGGGCAGCAGTACATCGGCAATCACTATGTTTTTAATAGCTGCTTGCGCCCATTCAGCGGGGGCCAGAGGCCAAAATGACTCGGAAAATACGGCGATCTGGGGTTTCAGGCCGCGGGCCAGCGCGGCGCGGCACAAATGGTCGCCCTCCAACCAGACCCGCCCCTGCTTGCGGTAAGCCGTGCTGTCTTGCGACAACCTGCGCAAATCCTTGACCAGGGCGTTGTCGCGCGAACTCACAAAAACCGGTGCGCCCGGAGCCGCGCTCAACGCAACACCTCGGCCACCGGGCTGAAAGACTTGCGGTGCTGTGGACAGGCACCGTGTTCACGCAGCGCTGACAGGTGTTCGGCCGTGCCATACCCCTTGTGGCCGGCAAAACCGTATTGCGGGTATTCCAGGTGGTATTTCTGACACCAGTTATCGCGGTAGACCTTGGCGAGGATGGAAGCGGCTGAAATCGCCGGCACCAGGGCATCCCCTTTGACAATGGCTTCGGCCAGCATGCTCAGTGTCGGCAGGCGGTTGCCGTCGACCAGCACCTTGTTGGGCTTGAGGCGCAAACCCTCCACCGCACGTTTCATGGCCAGCATCGTGGCTTGCAAAATATTCAATTGATCAATCTCTTCCACGCTGGCTTGTGCGATGGAGAAACACAAGGCTTTGGCACGAATTTCGTGGTACAACTTTTCGCGCCGCAAGGGTGTGAGTTTTTTGGAGTCGGCCAGCCCAAGAATCGGTTTCAAATCGTCCAGGATGACGGCAGCCGCCACCACCGGCCCGGCCAGCGGCCCACGCCCGGCCTCGTCCACACCGGCCATCAGGCCGGGCGTATCCCAGGACAAGGTGACCTGTTCAGCCTTCAAGAATGTTCTGGATCGCATCGGTGGCTATTTTGGCGGTATCGCGCTGCAGTTCTTCATGCAGCTTTGTAAATCGTTGTTCAACAGCCCGTATTTTTTCAGGTGCCGAGATTTTCGCATCCATCCACTGCAACACGCCCTCAGCCAGCGCTTGCGGTGTGGCGGTTTCCTGCAGCAACTCCGGCACCACGAAGTCCTGGCACAGGATGTTGGGCAGGCCGACCCAGGGCTGCAATTGTTTGCGCCGCATGATTTGCCAGGACAACCAGTTCATGTTGTAGGCGATCACCATGGGGCGCTTGAACAGCGCCGCCTCCAGCGTGGCGGTGCCGCTGGCGATCAAGGTGACATCACAGGCCGCCAGCACCGTGTGGGATTGCCCGGACACGATCTGAACATCGGACAGCACGCCAGCCGCACGCGCCGCCTGCTCGATCCGGGCACGTAAGGCGGGCACGGCAGGCACGACGATTTTGATAGCTACTTGCGCCCGCTTAATCAGGGCTGCAGCCTGAAAAAACCTGTCAGCCAGATACTGGATTTCAGAAGCACGGCTGCCCGGCAAAATCGCCAGCACTTGGTCTTCCGGCTGCAAACCCAGTTGTTGCCGGGCGGCGGCCTGATCGGGCAGCATCGGGATGACGCTGGCCAGCGGGTGACCGACATAAGTCGCGGCAATGCCGTGCTCTGCCAGCAAGGCCGGCTCGAACGGGAAAATGCACAAAACGTGATCACAGCTGCGCCGGATTTTCTCCAACCGGTCCGCGCGCCAGGCCCAGACCGAGGGGCAGACAAAATGTACCGTCTTGATACCCGCGGCCTTGAGCGCGGCTTCCAAGTCGAGGTTGAAATCGGGCGCATCCACGCCGATGAAAACATCCGGCCGTTGCTGCAGCAGTTTTTGCTTGAGTTTCTCGCGGATGCCAACAATTTCTCGGTAGTGCCGCAACACTTCCACATAACCGCGCACCGCCAGCTTGTCGCTGGGCCACCAGTTCTCGAAGCCGCGCTGCGCCATCTGTGATCCGCCAATGCCGCGGGCCCGCAGGCCAGGCCAGCGTTCGCGAAAACCGTCGAGCAACAAGCCCGCGAGCAAATCACCGGAGGTTTCGCCGGCCACCATGGCCAAGGCGGGAGAGGTTGAGCCGCCAGCCACTCTACGGACCGGCAGAGAGCTGGGTGCGCTGGGCATAAAAGCCTAACGCACGATGCCGCGTTGCGGCGAGGTGTCGGCGAGAAAAGACAACATCATCTGCACATCCGGTGCAGCGTCGGGATGTTTTTCCGTCAACTCTGCAATACGCACTTTCGACTGCTCCAGGGTCAGATCTTCGCGGTACAGGGCTTTGTGCATGCCCTTGACGGCCGCGATGCGGTCTGCGGAGAAACCGCGGCGGCGCAGCCCTTCAAAGTTCATGGAACGCGCTTCGGCCGGTTGGCCCTGGCACATCACAAACGGTGGCAAGTCGGCAAACAACAAGGCGCACATCGAGGTCATGCTGTGCGCGCCCAGGCGGACAAACTGATGCACCACGGTAAAGCCGCCCAGGATCACCCAGTCGCCGACCTGCACATGGCCGGCCAGCTGCGAGTTGTTCGCAAAAATGACGTGGTTGCCGACATCACAGTCATGCGCCAGGTGCACATAAGCCATGATCCAGTTGTCGTTGCCAACCCGCGTCACACCGGTGTCGCCGGGCGAACCGATGTTGAAGGTGCAGAATTCACGGACGGTGTTGCGGTCACCAATGATCAGCTCGCAGGGCTCACCCGCGTACTTCTTGTCCTGGGGAATCGCGCCCAGCGAGTTGAACTGGAAAATCCGGTTGTCGCGGCCTATCGTGCTGTGCCCTTCGATCACGCAATGCGCACCTATCGTGGTGCCCGCACCTACTTTGACGTGCGGGCCGATCACCGTGTAAGGCCCGACACTGACGCTGCTATCGAGTTGGGCCTTGGGATCAACCAGGGCTGTGGAATGGATACCGCTCACGGGAATATCTTTGCTTGCGGGCACAGATCAGGCAATAGTGCGCATGGTGCACATCAACTCGGCCTCGCAGGCGAGCTTGCCGTCCACATGGGCCGTGCCCTTGAACTTGAAGACGCCGGCTTTCAGTCGGTCCAGTGTCACTTCCATGATCAACTGGTCGCCCGGCTCCACCGGCCGCTTGAAGCGTGCGCCGTCGATGCCGGCAAAGTAATACACGGTCTTGTCGTCAGGTGTCACACCTTGCATGTCGAAAGCCAACAAGGCCGCAGCCTGTGCCATGGCTTCCAGCATCAACACACCCGGCATCACCGGACGGTGCGGAAAATGACCGGTGAAAAAAGGCTCGTTGATCGTGACGTTTTTCAGCGCCTTGATACGTTTGCCCTTGTCCAGTTCCAGCACGCGGTCCACCAGCAAAAAGGGGTAGCGGTGCGGCAGCTGTTTGAGAATTTGGTGAATATCCATCATGATTTTTCTTGGGTCTTTCCAGAGGCTTTGACAGTCGTGTGCTCCAGCGCCTTGAGGCGTTCACGTAAACTGTGAAGCTGCTTGAGCGTGGCTGCATTTTTTTCCCACTGCGCATTGTCGTCGATGGGAAACAGCCCTGTGTATTGCCCAGGCTTGTGGATGGAACGCATCACCACCGACGCCGCCGAAATATGCACATGGTCGGCCAAGCTCAAATGCCCCAGCACCACCGCGCCACCGCCCACCGTGCAGTGCGCGCCAATGCTGGCACTGCCCGCCACGCCCACACAACCGGCCAGTGCCGTGTGTTTGCCAATCCGCACGTTGTGGCCAATCTGGATCAGGTTGTCCAGCTTGACGCCGTCTTCGATGACCGTGTCTTGTAAGGCGCCCCGGTCGATACAGGTGTTGGCGCCTATCTCCACGTCGTTGCCGATGTGCACGCCACCCAGTTGTTCTATTTTTTCCCAGCGACCGGCATGCTGGGCGAAACCAAAACCGTCGGCACCTATCACGGCGCCGGGATGCACAATGCAGCGCTCGCCGATCACGCAACCTTCGGCTACGGTCACGCGGGCAGCCAGGCGCGTTTCAGCACCAATATGGACACCAGCACCAAGAACAGCATGCTCACCGACACGGACACCCGGGCCCAACACCGCATGGGCACCTATGCAGGCAAACGCGCCAACCGCCACATCAGGCGCCAGCCGGGCCAGAGGGTCGATAACAGCGCTGGGATGGATGCCGCTCTGACCGGGCGGTGAATGGTGTTTTTTCCACAGCTGCGTGAGCCGGGCAAAATAGAAATATGGGTCGTCGACAATGATGCAGGCGCCGCGCTGCAGGGCGACTTCAGCCGCTGCGGGCGCTACCACCACGCAAGCAGCAGCCGACTGGCTGAGTTTGCCCTGGTACTTCAGGTGGCTCAGGAAGGACAGATCGGCAGCGCCTGCGGACTCGATGGGGGCTAGCCGCTCGATCAGAAGCTCAGGGTCACCCACCAGCCTGGCGTCAAACTCGCCCGCCAGCGATGCAACCATGTCCCCGAGTCTGAGTGTCACACCGGACCTGTCCTGTGCCGCTTATTTGCTCGCGTTGAGCGCTTTGATGACCTTGTCGGTGATGTCGTGCTTGGGATTGGCGTAAACCGCTTCCTGCAACACCAGGTCGTATTTTTCAGCCTCGGCGACCGTCTTGACAACCTTGTTCGCACGCTCGATCACCTGCTGCAACTCTTCATTTTTGCGCGCATTCAGGTCTTCCTGGAATTCACGGCGCTTGCGCTGGAAATCCCTGTCCTGCTCGACCAGTTGTTTCTGGCGCGTGGCGCGCTGGCTTTCCGACAAGGTGGGCGCTTCGCGCTCAAACCTGTCCGCCTGTGTCTTCAACGTTGCTCCCAGGTCGCCAAGCTCTTTTTCGCGCTTGCCGAATTCCTGCTCCAGCTTGGCCTGCGCCGCCTTGGCGCTGCTGGCTTCGCGGAAGATGCGGTCAATGTTGACGATGCCGATCTTGAACTCCTGCGCACTCGCAGCACAAGCAGCCAAGGCCATCGCGGCAGCCAAAAATAACTTGTATGAAATAGGTTTCATTAGAACGATGTACCAATTTGGAATTGCAATCTCTGGATTCTATCGTCTGCCTTCCGGCCCAGCGGATTGGCAATCGCAAAACGCAGAGGGCCAAGCGGCGAAATCCAGCTGATGCCGATACCGACCGATTTGCGCAGTTCGCCCAGGCTGTATTTCTGATCTTCCCCAAACACATTACCGGCATCGACAAAACCAAAAAGTCGCAAGGTTCTGTCATTCCCAGCACCCGGGAACGGCGCCAAAATTTCGGCATTCAAGGTGATTTTTTTCGGTCCACCAAGGGCATTGCCCTGGGCATCACGAGGGCCCAGCGTACCGGGCTCAAAACCGCGCACTGAACCCAGACCGCCGGAATAGGAGTTTTTAAACACCGGGAAAGGCTGGCCATTCAGGCCCTTGCCCCAGCCTAATTCGCCATTCAAGGCGATGGTGAACTGCTTGTTCAGCGGAATGTATTGCTGAACCTGGTAGTTGCTACGCAGGAAACGGGCATCCCCGGCAATACCCCAATCGCCGTAAACGCGCTGGTAGCGGCCCTTGCTCGGAACCAAGGCGCTGTCGCGCTCGTCACGCGACCAGCCTACCGTCAGCGGGACGGAAGTACTTTTGGCACCGAACTTGCTGATGTAATTCTGGTAGACCGTTGGCAGCACGGCGCCGGAAATATCAATTTGCTCCACGCCGGCACCGAAATAAACCCGGTCAACCTCGCTGAAGGGTACGCCAAAACGTACGCTGCCGCCTGTTGTCTTGAGGGCATAGTCACCGCCCTGGCTGGAGTAAGGACGCGCCGTGCGCGAATAAATATCGAAGGTCCGCGAGATGCCGTCGGCTGTGAAATAGGGGTCCACGGTGCTGAGCACGAACTGTCGGTTGTATTTACCGGTGTTGACTTCCAGGCCCAGGTAGTTGCCGGTGCCAAATGCATTTTCTTGCTTGAAACCAAAGATGAAAGACAACTTTTCAGCGCTGGAGAAACCGGCACCGAGCTGCAGGTTGCCAGTGGGTTTTTCAACCACCGTCAGGTTCAGATCCACCTGGTCCGGCGTTCCTGGCACTTCCTGCGTGTCAATATTGACTTCTGTGAAATAACCCAGGCGGTCAACGCGGTCGCGCGACAGGCGGATCTTGTCGCCGTCATACCAGGACGCCTCAAACTGCCGGAACTCGCGGCGCACCACTTCGTCACGCGTGCGGTTGTTGCCATTGACGTTGATGCGTCGGACGTAGGCGCGGCGCGAAGGATCACCCTGCAGCACAAAAGCCACGCGGTTGTTGGCCCGGTCAATCTCTGGCCTGGCTTCGACCTTGGCAAACGCAAAACCGAAGCTGCCGTAGTAGTCGGTAAAGGCCTTGACGGTTTGCGCCACCTGGTCGGCGTTGTAGGGGTCGCCCGGCTTGATGGTGATCAGCGATTTGAACTCGTTCTCACGATCCAGGAAATTGCCTTCCAGCTTGATGCCGGACACGGTGAACCGTTCACCTTCGGTGATGTTGATGGTGACCGAAATATCCTGCTTGTTCGGAGATATGGCGACCTGGGTGGAGTCGACCTTGAATTCGAGGTAACCCCGGGTCAGGTAATAAGACCTTAGGGTTTCGATATCGGCATTGAGCTTGGCCCGTGAATAACGGTCCGACTTGGTGTACCAGCTCAACCAGCCGCCGGTGTTCAGGTCGAACAGATTACGCAGCGTGGACTCGCTGAACGCCTTGTTGCCCACAACATTGATTTCCTTGATTTTGGCGACATCGCCTTCAACCATGCTGAAGGTCACATTGACCCGGTTGCGCTCGATCGGGGTCACGGTGGTCACCACCTCGGCGCCATACAGGCTGCGGTTGATGTACTGTCGTTTGAGCTCCTGCTCGGCCCGGTCCGCCAGCGCTTTGTCAAAAGGCCGGCCATCGGCGAGCCCGATATCACGCAAGGCCTTCTTCAGCACATCCTTGTCAAACTCCTTGGCACCGACAAAGTCCACGTCGGCCACCGTGGGCCGCTCTTCGACAATCACCACAAGCACGTCGCCATTGACCTCCAGCCGCACGTCCTTGAACAGGCCCAGCCCGAACAAGGCCCGGATGGCGCTGGCGCCTTTGTCATCGGTATAGGTTTCACCTGTGCGAAAGGGCAAGGAAGCAAAAATGGTTCCCGGTTCGACACGTTGCAGGCCTTCGACGCGAATGTCGCGCACGGTGAACGGATCCACGGCCCAGGCAGCATGCGCGATTAGAAAACTTGCCACAATCGCGGATACGCTGCGGACCTTGAATCGGTTGATTTTTTGTTGCATGAATAAGTGTGGAATTAACCCAAAAGCCGGGAGACATCGTTAAACAGGGCAACAGACATCATGCCCAGCAGAATTGCAACGCCTCCGCGCTGCAACCGGTCCATCCAAGCGTCAGACACGCTTTTGCCGGTTATCGCCTCCCAAAGATAATACATCAGGTGCCCACCATCCAAAACCGGCAGCGGCAGTAAATTCAGCACACCCAGACTCACGCTGATCAATGCCAGAAACAGCAGATAGGCGCTCCAGCCCAGGCTGGCCGATTTGCCGGCATAGTCGGCAATGGTCAAAGGGCCGCTGAGGTTTTTCAGCGAGGCTTCGCCGATGAGCATTTTCCCCATCATCTTCAGCGTCAGCACGGACACATCCCAGGTGCGGACCACGCCGTTCCACAAACCGTCCAGCAGTCCGTAACGCACCGTGAGCATCGCAGGTGGCGCACCCACATACGCACCGATCCGGCCCACCGACTGGCCACCATCCTGCTTGATCTCGGGCGTGACTGGCAACTGCTGGGCCTGCCCTCCACGCAGAATTTGCCATATCTGAACACCGACCGACGCGCGTATGGTTTCACGCAATTGTTGGCCATCCACGATGGACTGGCTGCCAATCCGAACCACCACGTCACCGTTGCGCAAGCCGGCTTTTTCCGCCGCTCCGCCGGGCATCACCTCGCCAATCACCGCTTGCGTCCACGGACCCAGAATACCGATTTTGCGAAACAGCTGCGCATCGGCGTCAGCTGCAGGAAGCTGGCTCAGCGGCAGCAACACGCTGCGCTCAGGCGCGGAATCCGCAGCGCTGTCCTTGACCTGCAGACGCACATCGCGGCCACTCAAGGCAGCCTGGGTCAGGCGCCAGCGCAAGTCTTCGAAAGAGCGCACGTCCTGCATGGTTTCATCGTCAAACGCGGCTTGTTGTACCCGCTCTCCGCCGCGCAGGCCGGCGCGTTCTGCGATGGAACCCACCACCGGGCTGGCCAGCACCGCCTGGGGTTCCTGCAGGCCGCTCCAGTTGACGATGGCATACAAGACGATGGCCAGCAGCAGGTTGGCGGCCGGGCCGGCGGCCACGATGGCCGCACGCGCGCGCAAAGGCCGGTTGTTAAAGGCCAGATGGCGTTCGGCCGGGTCCACCGGCCCTTCCCGCTCATCCAGCATCTTGACGTAACCACCCAACGGCAGCAGGCCGATGGAAAATTCGGTCGGGCTGTTTTTCAAACGCCAGGTGTAGATGGGCTTGCCAAAACCCACCGAGAACTTCAACACCTTGACACCGCAGGCCACGGCCACGCGGTAGTGGCCGTATTCGTGGACGGCAATCAAAAAGCCAAGCGCAACGACAAAGGCGAGCAAGGTCAGCATGGCAAGACTCCTGTCAAGTTTTCAGGTTCCCGGCAATGTGTATGGCCGCGGCGCGCGCTTGCGCATCCAGTGCCAGCAAGTCCCCGATACCGTGAATGGCAGGGACAGCCACAACATCCAGCGTGGCGCGGTTGACCTGGTGAATCTGGTCAAACCGTATCCGTTTTTCAAGGAAGGCGGCCACCGCCACCTCGTTGGCTGCATTCAGCACCGCAGGGGTGCCGGCCGGGGCATTCAGCACTTCCCAGGCCAGTGGCAGACCGGGGAAACGTTCATTATCTGGCACGGCAAAAGTCATGGTGGCCAGCGCTTTGAAGTCAAGCGCCTGGGCACCTGAGCTGATGCGGCCAGGCCAGGCCAGGCCATAAGCGATGGGCACACGCATGTCGGGCGTGCCGAGCTGGGCCACCACCGAGGTATCGCGGTACTGCACCATGGAATGGATGATGCTTTGTGGGTGGATCACCACCTCGATTTGCGCCGGGCTCAAGCCAAACAGGTAACGCGCCTCGATCACTTCCAGCGCCTTGTTCATCATGGTCGCGGAATCCACCGAAATCTTCCGCCCCATCACCCAATTGGGATGGGCGCAGGCTTCGTCGGGCGTGACATCACGCAGGCTTGCCGGTGCGCGGGTGCGAAACGGCCCGCCCGAGGCGGTCAGGATGATTTTGTCGATACGTTCGGCCCAGGCCGCCGGGTCTTCCGGCAAGGACTGGAAAATGGCGGAGTGTTCGCTGTCAATGGGCAGCAGTTGGGCACCGCCTTCACGCACGGCCTGCATGAAGACTTCGCCGCCCACCACCAAGGCTTCCTTGTTGGCCAGCAGCAAACGTTTGCCGGCCCGGGCCGCCGCCATACAGGGCCCCAGCCCGGCAGCACCCACAATGGCGGCCATCACGGTGTCCACCCGCTCGTCAGACGCTATCATTTCAAGAGCGTCTTGCGCAATCAACACCTGGGTTTTAAGCCCATTACCCTTAAGGCTTTGGGCCAAGACGTGCGCATGCGGCGTACTCGCCATGACGGCGTAATGCGGCTTGAAGCGCAGGCATTGCGCCAGCATCAGGTCGGTACGCGTCGCTGCGCTGAGCGCAAAAACTTCAAAGCGATCCGGATGAGCGCCGATCACATCCAGGGTATTGACGCCGACCGATCCGGTCGAACCGAGCACCGTGATACGTTGTTTTTTCATAAAAGATTGAGCGGCGCCGGGCCGCCCCAAGGCGCGAAGGCCCCCTCGGGGGGCAGCGTAGTACGAGAAGCGACAAGCGTGGGGGCCATATCAGACGGTCAGCAGCATCATGGCCAGCGGCAGGACGGGCACCAGGGCATCGACCCGGTCCAGCACACCACCGTGGCCCGGCAACAAGCCGCTGGAATCCTTGGCGCCAGCGCTGCGTTTGACCAGAGATTCGACCAGATCGCCCACCACACTCAAGGCGGCCAGGAACACCACGGCCAGCAAAGTCACGACCAGGCCATGCTGCGCGGCCAACCGTGCATACAGGCTTTGCCCGGACGCATCCAGCGCGAGCCAGGCGAGACACAACACCAGCACGCCCACCATGCCACCCCAGACACCTTCCCAGCTTTTACCCGGGCTGATCGCCGGCGCCAGCTTGCCTTTGCTGAAACGCCCGCCAAATGCCTTGCCGGCAAAATAGGCGGCAATGTCGGCGACCCACACCAGCAGCAGCACCGACAGCAAGAAATTGATACCCATGACACGTGCTTGCGCCACAGCCAGCCAGGCCAGCCAGAGCGCCAGAACCCCAACCACCAGGCGAACGGTTCGCGGAATACGTGGCCAGCCTGTCACACCGCCGCGCAACAACCAGGCGCCCGCCAGCACCCAGGCCGCACCGGCCAAGCGCCAGAGTAAAGGCAGCGGTTGCTCCAACAATCCCAAATCCCAGGCCATCACGCACAGCAACACGCAGGCAAAACCGGCCCCCAGTGAAGCCATGGGGCCATACCCGTTCAGGCGCGCCCACTCCCAGGCCCCTGCGGCAATCAGCACCAAAGCGACCGCACAAAACGGCACGGCCGTGGGATAAAAAAGTGCCGGCAGCAAGATGGCCAGCAGCACGATGGCGGTGATCACGCGTTGCTTGAGCATCAGGCAGCTTTCTTGGAGGGTTTTTTGCGGTCCGGGCCGATTTGGGCTGAGGTTTGGCCGAAGCGCCGTTCACGGCTGCGGTAGACGGCAATCGCCTCATCCAGCGCAGCGTCGTCAAAATCGGGCCAGAGCTTGTCGGAGAAATGCAGTTCGGAGTAAGCCGCCTGCCAGAGCAAAAAGTTGCTGATGCGCAGCTCGCCCCCGGTGCGGATCAACAGGTCCGGGTCTGGCACATGAGCCAGCGCCAGCGCGCGATCCAGCGCCATTTCCGTGATTTCTTCGCCGCGTTCGGAGAGCTTGCGGGCCGCCTGGGCAATATCCCAGCGTCCGCCGTAGTTGAAACAGACGTTGAAGACCAGGCGCTGGTTGTCTTCGGTGGCGCGTTCGGCTTGCGCCAATCCGGCTTTGACCTTCTCCGACAGGCGCTGCCGGTCACCGACAAAATGCAGCTGCACACCGTTGGCCTTGAGCGAAGGCACTTCGCGGCCCAAGGACAGCGCCAGCAACTCCATCAGACCGGAAACTTCGTCGGCGGGCCGGTTCCAGTTTTCGGATGAAAAGGCAAACACCGTGAGCACACCGATGCCGCGAGCCAGACAAGCTTGCACACAACGGCTCAGCGCGCCTACACCCTGCTGATGGCCAGCGACACGCGGCAGAAAACGCCGCGTGGCCCAACGGCCATTGCCATCCATCACGATGGCGACATGGTGCGGAACCTGGCTCATGGCTTCACTCACGAAGATGACCTCAGGGGCCAAGAGGCCACGAGCGTTGAGCGCGCATGGGGGGAAACTTTTCCGCCGGGCCACCCCAATGAAAAAATGGTCCCCTCGGGGGGCAGGGAGCTACACGCAGTGAGCGACCGTGGGGGCAAAAGTGCGCCGCGCCGGGCCGCCCCAAGCAAGCGCACGCCCCTCGGGGGGCAGCGTAATACGCGAAGCGACAAGCGTGGGGGCAAGCTAAACCGCCATGATGTCTGCTTCTTTGCCCGTGACCAGTTTGTCAACATCGGCAATGAAACGGTCGGTGAACTTCTGGACTTCGTCATGGGCACGGCGCTCGTCGTCTTCCGACGCCAGCTTGTCCTTGACCAGTTTTTTCACGCCTTCGTTGGCGTCGCGACGCAGATTGCGAATCGACACCTTGGCGTGTTCACCTTCGCTGCGGACCACTTTGGTCAACTCTTTGCGGCGCTCTTCGGTCATGGCCGGCATGGGCACACGAATCAGGTCGCCCTGCGAGGCCGGGTTGAGTCCGAGATCGGAGTCACGAATGGCTTTTTCGATCTTGGCGCCCATGCCTTTTTCCCAGGGTGCCACACTGATGGTGCGCGCGTCCAGCAGCGACACATTGGCCACCTGGCTGATAGGCACCATTGAGCCGTAATAGTCCACATGTACCGTGTCCAGCAAGCCGGGGTTGGCGCGCCCGGTGCGAATTTTGGTCAGTGCATGCTTGAAGGACTCCACCGATTGCTGCATCTTCTGCTCGGCGTTGTTCTTGATGTCAATAATGCTCATGATTCAATCTCCGGATGGATTTTTATTCTTGCAAAAAGTCGGGGAAAACCTGGTCGGGTCCGAATCAGCTTCAGACGTGGACCAGTGTTCCTTCGTTTTCGCCCTGCACCACGCGCTTGAGCGCGCCGTGCTTGAAAATGCTGAAAATCTTGATTGGCAGCTTCTGGTCGCGGCACAGCGCAAAGGCCGTGGCGTCCATCACTTCAAGATTTTTGCCCATGGCCTCGTCAAAGGTGATGTTGGTGTAGCGAGTGGCCAAAGGATCTTTCTTTGGGTCCGCGCTGTACACACCATCCACCTTGGTGGCCTTGAGCACAATTTCTGCACCGATTTCAGCGCCGCGCAAGGCGGCCGCGGTATCGGTCGTGAAAAAGGGATTGCCGGTACCGGCTGCAAAAATGACAACCTTGCCCTCTTCGAGGTATTGCAAGGCCTTGGGCCGCACATAAGGTTCGACAATCCGCTCGATGCCGATGGCCGACATGACTCGCGGCGTGAGGCCGGCCTTGTCCATGGTGTCGCCCAACGCCAGGGCATTCATCACCGTGGCCAGCATACCCATGTAATCGGCCGTCGCCCGGTCCATGCCAACAGAACCGCCCGCCACGCCGCGGAAAATATTGCCACCGCCGATCACGACGGCCACTTCCACGCCCATGCGTGTGATTTCGGCAATTTCTTCCACCATGCGAACAATGGTCGCGCGGTTGATGCCAAAGGCATCGTCCCCCATCAAGGCTTCACCTGAAAGTTTCAACAAGATTCGCTTGTAGGCTGGCATGAGGGGAGTTCCTGTCGTTTTTATGGGCGTAAGTTTAGCGGCCTTCCGGTTTGGCGGGGGCAATCAGGCGGCTTTGGCAGCAGCCACCTGGGCAGCAACTTCAGCGGCGAAATCGTCGACCTTTTTCTCGATGCCTTCACCGACGACGTACAACGTGAAAGCTTTCACGGTCGTGCCTTTTTCCTTGAGCATCTGCTCAACGGTCTGCTTGTCGTTTTTGACGAAAGGCTGGTTGAACAAAGACACCTCTTTGAGGTATTTCTGCACGCCGCCTTCGATACGTTTTGCAACAATTTCAGCCGATTGCACGGGCTTGCCGGCGGCGGTCGCGACAGCCGCGTCTTCGGCGGCCTTGGCGGCTGCGACCGAGCGCTCTTTGGCGACCAGTTCGGCAGGCACCTGGTCGCTGGACAGCGACACTGGCTTCATGGCGGCCACATGCATGGCGACGTCTTTGGCGGGCGTTTCTTCACCTTCGAACTCGACCACCACGCCGATACGCGTGCCGTGCAGGTAAGAGGCCAGCTTGCTGCCTTCAAAACGCTTGAAGCGGCGCACGCTCATGTTTTCGCCGATCTTGCCGATCAGGCCTTTGCGCACGTCTTCGATCGTCGGGCCAAAGCCGTCGAGGGAAAAAGGCATGGCGCCGACGGCTTCCACATCGGCCGGGTTGTTCTTGACGATGCCTTCAGCAACAGCCTGGGTGAACGCCAGAAAGCTGTCGTTTTTGGTCACAAAGTCGGTTTCGCAATTGATTTCGACCAGCGCACCCACAGCGCCTTCGCTGTGATAGGCGATCACGCCTTCGGCAGTGATACGGGAAGCGGCCTTGCCGGCCTTGTTACCGAGTTTGACGCGCAGGATTTCTTCGGCTTTTTCAAAATTGCCTTCGGCTTCCGTCAAGGCTTTTTTGCATTCCATCATCGGGGCGTCGGTTTTTGCGCGCAACTCTGCGACCATGCTTGCTGTGATTGCCATCTTCAGTTCTCCGTGTGTCGTGTTGACTTCAATTAAATACGTTTCGCCTTGGGTAAGGCTGTGAAAAAGGGGCTACGCGAGCCCCTTTTTCGCGTCAGGCGCAGGGCCGGAACAATCAGGCAGCTGCGTTGTCCACTTCGACGAATTCGTCAGAGCTCTCGGCCGAAACCATCTTGACAACTTCGTTACCCGCGCTGGCGCGGCCTTCGATGATCGCGTCGGCGATACCGCGGGCGTACAGCGCCACAGCCTTGGACGAGTCATCGTTACCGGGGATGACGTAGTCAATGCCGATAGGGGAATGGTTGGAGTCAACCACACCGATCAGTGGAATGCCCAGCTTCTTGGCTTCCAGCACGGCGATCTTGTGGAAACCCACGTCGATCACGAAAATCGCATCCGGCAAAGCGTTCATGTCCTGAATGCCGCCGATGTCTTTTTCCAGCTTTTCCATTTCACGCTTGAACGTGAGTTGCTCTTTCTTGCTCAGGGTGTCGAGGCCGACTTCCTGCTGGGCCTTCATTTCCTTGAGGCGCTTGATCGAGGTCTTGACCGTCTTGAAGTTGGTCAACATGCCACCCAACCAACGCTGGTCGACAAAAGGCACGCCAGCGCGCTTGGCTTCAGCGGAAACCAGCTCACGGGCCTGGCGCTTGGTGCCCACCATCAGGATGGTGCCGCGGTTGGCGGACAGCTGCTTGGCGAATTTCATCGCTTCCTCGAACATCGGCAGCGATTTTTCGAGGTTGATGATGTGAATACGGTTGCGGTGGCCGAAGATGTACGGGGCCATCTTGGGGTTCCAGAAGCGGGTTTGATGACCGAAATGGACGCCGGCTTCCAGCATTTCACGCATGCTTGTTGACATAGATTTACTCCAAAGGTTGTGTCTAAAATCAGCGCTTATCGCCGGGAACACCCCGGGCAACACCTTGAATGGCTGATTTGCGATTTATTGCACGAAGGCCGAACTGCCTCTCGCACAACCCGCTGAGTATAACATCCCCGCCACGGCTGCTGCCGCCACCGGAGCACTATTTAGCTACAGCCGGTGACAGCCACCCGTCCAGACCGCTTCGCCAAGCCCTTAAAAATGATAGCTGTCCGCGCCCATTCGGCGAGGGCCAGCGACCGATTTGACTAAAAACCCCATGAATCCCCCACCCACCAGCCCTCCGAACCCCTTGCTCCAGGACACCGCCACATGAGGGTCGCCGTCATAGGCGCCGGCATCATCGGCATCACCACCGCCTGGGAACTCGCCCTGGACGGCCACGACGTCACCGTGTTCGAGCGCCGCAGCGCGGCAGCGGAAGAAAGCAGCTTCGCCAATGCCGGCGTGGTGGCCCCGGGTTACGTCACCCCCTGGGCGGCGCCCGGCATGCCGGGCAAGGTGTTGGGCCACCTGTTCAGCCGCCATGCCCCGGTCAAACTCGGCCTGCCCCTGTCCATCCGCGAACTGAGCTGGATCTGGAAATGGTGGCGCGCCTGCAAGCTGGAAACCTACCTGGCCAACCGCGCCCGCCTGCAGCGCCTGGCTTTTTACAGCCGCGAACGCCTGCACGCCTTGACCGCCGAGCGGCAACTGGTTTACGACGGCAGTCCCGGCTACATGGTGCTGCTGCGCGCCGAGGCCGACGCCAAGATGGTCGAGCCCGGCCTGCAGGTCTTGCGCGAGGCCGGTGTGGGTTTCCGCCAGATCGGCTCCGACGAGGCGCGCAAGATCGAGCCCGCCCTGAACCCCGACACGCCGTTGCTGGGGGCGATTCACCTGCCCGACGACGAAGTGGCCAATTGCCGTCAGTTCGCCCTGCTGCTCAAGGCAGAGGCCCAGCGTCTGGGCGTGAAATTTGAGTTCAATACGACCGTAGCCCATATAGAACGGTCGCAAGCAGCTAGCCTTTTAATAGCGGGTGAAACAGCGCCGCGACGTTTCGATGCCCTGGTCCTGTGCGCCGGCCTGGCCTCGGCGCCCTTGCTCAGGCCGCTGGACCTGAAAATCCCGCTGGCTGCCGTCTACGGCTACTCCATCAGCGCCCCCCTCCGCGAACCGCTGAACGCGCCGCGCAGCGCGTTGATGGACGAACGTTACAAGGTCGCCATCTCGCGCCTGGGCAACCGGGTGCGGGTGGCGGGCAGCGCCGAAATCGGCGGTGCGCCGGACAAAAAACGCGCCGCATCCATCCAGACCCTGTACAAGGTGCTGCAGGACTGGTTCCCTGGCGCAGCCCACACGGCCCATAGCGGCGCCAGCGTGCAGGAGTGGAAAGGCGCCCGCCCCATGTTGCCGGACGGCCCGCCCATCATCGGCGCCAGTGGCATTCCTGGCCTGTGGCTCAACCTCGGCCATGGCTCCAGCGGCTGGGCGCTGAGCTGCGGCAGCGCGCGCGCCGTGGCCGACCTGGTCGCGGGCAAAACCCCGGACATCGACATGGACGGCCTGGGCGTGGCCCGACTCCTGGGCTGAGGCCGCACAATCGGCCCATGCAGAAAGTCTCCAGCGCCCTCACCTTGCCGCTGTACGGCGTGGCGGCGACGCGCCGGCTGGAACAAGACGGCGCAGCGTCCCTGGCGCCGCACACCCTGATGCAGCGTGCCGGCCTGGCGGCCGCGCGCCTGAGCCTGGCGCTGGCGCCACATGCGCAGCATTTCTGGGTCGCCTGCGGCCCCGGCAACAACGGCGGCGATGGCCTGGAAGCGGCCATCCACCTGCACCAGTGGGGCAAAACCGTGGTTGTGACCTGGCTGGGCGCCAGAAACGGGCGCCAGGTGCCGGCCGATGCGCTGGCCGCGCTGGTTCGGGCACGCACCGCGGGTGTGCCCTTCGCAACGACGGAACCGCAAGACTACGACTTCGCGATCGACGCCCTGCTCGGCCAGGGCGCCGCGCCGCGCCCTACCGCCAGCCCAGCCAGGACCGATCAACTCGGCCAGTGGCTGGCTTTGCTGCAGGCCAGCCAACAGCCCGTGCTGGCGCTGGATATCCCGAGCGGACTGGACGCCGACACCGGCGCCTCCTTCGCTCCTGAATCCATAGCTGATTGCGCCCGCCCCATTAGGGCTGGAGCCCGATTTACCTTAAGCTTTTTGACCTTGAAACCGGGTTTGTTCACGGCCGCCGGCCGGGACCGGGCCGGCCAGGTCTGGTGGGATGACCTGGATGTGGCTGCACCAGCAGACCTGGCGCCCGACGCCTGGCTGCTAGGCCAGGACCGCGCCAGCCCCTCCGGCCGCGCAGAAGCCGCCCACGCCAGCCACAAAGGCAGCTTTGGCGATGTCGCCATCCTGGGCGGTGAATCAAGCGCCGGCACCCACATGGTCGGCGCCGCCTTGCTGGCCGGTCGTGCCGCCCTGCACGCCGGTGCGGGCCGGGTGTTTGTCGCCCTGCTCGGCACGCCCGGCATGACGGTGGACCCCGAGCAGCCGGAATTGATGTTTCGCAGCCCGACCGAGCTGGACCTCCAAACCCAGGTCCTCGTTTGCGGCTGCGGCGGCGGCGAAGCCATCAGCGGCGCCCTGCCCCAGGTCCTGTCCAGCGCTCAGGCGCTGGTGCTGGATGCCGACGCGCTCAATACCATCGCCCGCGACACGCAGTTGCAAACCCAGCTGCTGGCCCGCCATGGCCGTGGTTATCGCACCGTCTTGACCCCGCACCCATTGGAGGCCGCGCGCCTGCTGGGCAGCAGCACGGCCGCGGTACAGGCCAAGCGCCTGCAAGCCGCCCAGCAACTGGCAGCGCAATTTCAGTGTGTGGTGGTGCTCAAGGGGTCGGGGACGGTGATCGCCGCGCCCGGCAATATCCCCTGCATCAACCCGACCGGCAATGCCCGCCTGGCCACGGCCGGCACCGGCGACGTGTTGGCCGGCATGCTGGGCGCTGCGTTGGCCGGCGGCGCATCCGCGCTTGATGCAGCCTGCAGCGCCGTGTTCAAACACGGCCAGTTGGCGGATCACTGGACGGCCCGGCATGCCGGGCAACCGCTGACCGCTTCCGGCCTAGCCCAGAACCATCAGGCCGATCTGCAATAAAAGCAGCAAGGCCAGCGCCGACAAATCGACCCCGCCTATGGCCGGAAGAATGCGGCGCAGCGGTGTCAACATCGGTTCGGCCAGCCGGCCCAGCAAGCCATACAGTGGCGAGCCGGGTTGCACCCAGGACACAATCGCGTAGGCCAGCACCACGACAAACGCCGCCTGCAAGGCCACACGCACCAGCATCTTGAGGGCAAACAGCAGCACAGCGGGCAACAAGGCCGGCCCGAAGCCGGACATCGCCGCCAACCCGCCAGTCAGCGCCCCGAACAAGACCACCCAGAGCAGACCGTACACCAGCGCCAGCAGCAAGGCTGCCAGCACACTGGCCCAGTCCACGCGCGACTGCGCCAGAGACTTGGGCAATACGCGCCGCAGCGGCTTGACCAGCCAGTCGGTCACGGCCATCACAAAGTAGCCCGGCTGGGCACGCATGTTGACACGCAGGTAGTTCATCCAGGCCCGCAACAGCGCAGCCGCGATCAACACAAAGAACAGGGTTTCAAGAAGAAAAGACAGGATTTGGATCAGCATCGGTTTTCAATCTGCACGGGAACGGGTCTGACCATCTCATCCACGCCTGGGTTTTTTACTCGGCTTGCGCCCCGCGCTGGCTGCTGATTTTTTAACCGCGGCCTTCAACGCCTGAATCGGCGACTTGGGCGCCCGGCTGTCCGACGAGCTGCTGCCACGCGACTCGCTCCGTTTGCCGGCACGCTTGTCGCTGCGTTTGTCACCTGTCGTACGCGGTAAAGCCCGCTCCTGCTCCGGCAGTTCGGCTGCGCGCCCGCCGGTTTTGTCTTTCATGGCCCGGCTGACCAGCTCTTCGCCCTCGCGCACCAGACGAAAGTCAATTTTCCGGCCGTCCAGATCAACCCGACTGACCTGCACACGCACCCGGGTGCCGATCGCATAACGGGTGCCGGTGCGCTCGCCGCGCAACTCCTGGCGCGCCTCGTCAAAGCGGAAATATTCGCCGCCCAGCTCGGTGATATGCACCAAGCCTTCGACATACATGGCATCCAGCGTGACAAAAATACCAAAGCCGGCCGCCGACGTGACCACGCCGCCGAACTCTTCGCCCAGATGCTCGCGCATGTATTTGCATTTGAGCCAGGCTTCGACATCACGGCTGGCTTCGTCGGCGCGGCGTTCGTTGGCGCTGCAATGCAGGCCGGCCGCCAACCAGGCGAGTTGGTCCACGCTGGTTTTCTTCGGTTTTTCCTCCGGGTCTTTCACACGTGACGCCAGCCGCTTGGACAGCTTGGCCACGGCTTCGCCGGGTGTGGGCAAGGTCGGCAACACGTACTTGGTCTTGTTCAGGATGGCCTTGATGACGCGGTGCACCAGCAAATCCGGGTAACGCCGGATCGGGCTGGTGAAGTGCGTGTAGGCCTCGTAGGCCAGACCGAAGTGGCCGTTGTTCATCGGCGTGTAAATCGCCTGTTGCATGGAGCGCAGCAACATGGAGTGGATTTGCTGCGCATCCGGCCGATCTTTGGTGGCCACGGCAATCTGCTGGAACTCGCCCGGCGTCGGGTCGTCAGAGATGGTCATGCCCAGGCCCATCGCCTTCAGGTAGTTGCGCAACATGTCTTTTTTCTCGGCGGTCGGGCCTTCGTGCACCCGGAACAAACCGACATGTTTGCTCTGCGCGATATAGTCCGCCGAACAGACGTTGGCCGCCAGCATGGCTTCCTCGATCAGGCGGTGCGCCACGTTGCGGGTACGTGGCACGATTTTTTCGATGCGGCCCGCATCGTCGCAGACGATTTGGGTTTCGGTGGTTTCAAAGTCCACCGCGCCGCGCACGCTGCGCTCCTTGAGCAAGGCCTGATAGACATCGTGCAGGTCGAGCAGATGCGGCACCAGCGCCTTGCGCTGGGCGGCTTCCGGCCCACGCGTGTTGGCCAGGATGGCGGCCACTTCGGTGTAGGTGAAACGCGCGTGACTGAACATCACGGCCGGGTAAAACTGGTAGGCGTGGACTTCGCCCTTGGCGTTGACAAGCATGTCGCAGACCATGCACAGGCGCTCCACACTGGGGTTCAGCGAACACAGGCCGTTGGAGAGTTTTTCGGGCAGCATGGGGATCACGCGGCGTGGAAAATAAACGCTGGTGGCGCGGTCGTAAGCATCGACGTCAATCGCGCTGCCGGTTTCCACGTAGTGGCTCACGTCGGCAATCGCCACCAGCAGCCGCCAGCCCTTGCCGCGGCCGACCTTGGCCGGCTCGCAATACACGGCATCGTCAAAGTCCCGGGCATCCTCACCGTCGATGGTGACCAGCGGAATGTCGCTCAGGTCCACGCGGTTCTTTTTGTCGGCGGGACGGACCGTGTCTGGCAAGGTCCGGGCCAGCGCCAGCGCGGCCTCGCTGAACTCATGCGGCACGCCGTATTTGCGCACCGCGATTTCAATCTCCATGCCCGGATCGTCGATCTCGCCCAGCACTTCCTTGACCCGTCCGACCGGCTGGCCAAACAGTGCCGGCGGCTCGGTCAGCTCGACCACCACAATTTGCCCGACTTTGGCTGTGCCGGTCGCGCCCTTGGGAATCAACACATCCTGGCCGTAACGCTTGTCTTCCGGCGCGACCAGCCAGACACCGCTTTCCTGCAGCAGGCGACCGATGATGGGGTTGGGCGAACGTTCGATGATCTCCGTGACCCGGCCTTCGGGGCGATTTTTGCGGTCATGCCGCACGATGCGCGCCTTGACGCGATCCTTGTGCAACACGGCGCGCATTTCATTCGGCGGCAGGTAGATGTCGGCTTCGCCGTCATCACGCAGAACAAACCCGTGACCATCGCGGTGGCCTGACACGGTGCCTTCAAATTCGGCCAGTAGCCCGGCGCCCTGGCCGGTGGTTTGTGTAGTTGTTTTGATAAGTAATCTCTTTTCTTCTTGAGATGGTTATATTGTAAAAATCGCGGCGCCGCTTTGAAAGCGGCCCGTGATGCGTCATGTTTGTTATGTTTCAGGCGTCAAAATAAATCGGCGCAGCATCGGATCACAGTAAACCCGATCTTCGCGCAATCTTGTGACGAGTGATCACGCAGAAAGATCGAAATTTTTTAAGGTCCGGTCCAGAAAAGCGATTTGGTGATGGTACACTTTGCTGCATGTGCCCGGGTGGCGGAATTGGTAGACGCGCACGGTTCAGGTCCGTGTATCGCAAGATGTGGAGATTCGAGTTCTCTCCCGGGCACCAGATACACCAAGTCAGCGAAAGCTGGCAAACACACAAAAAGGCCACTGCCAAAACAGTGGCCTTTTTTGTTTCTCTCTCAGGTTTTTTCAGGCGCTTGCCAGGCGCCTTTCCAAACAGTGTCTTCAGACCGGCACAGCCACCAGATCATGGCCTTGTGTTCCGACAACACGGGCCTTGGTGAATTCACCCACCTTTAATGTTTTGCTGATTTTTTCAGGCGGCAACAATTTCACGATGCCGTCAATCTCTGGCGCATCGGCATAGCTGCGGCCTATGCCGCCTTTTTTACCCATGCCAGGCGCCGAATCCACCAGCACCTGCATAGTCGCACCCACACGCTCCTGCAGCTTGCTGCTGGACACCGCTTCGGCCACCGCCATAAAACGCGCCCTGCGCTCTTCACGCAGCGCCAGCGGCAACATGCCGGGGATGTCGTTGGCCTTGGCACCATCGACCGGGCTGTAGGCAAAACAACCCGCACGATCTATCTTTGCCTCGCGCATGAAATCGAGCAGATGCGCAAACTCTTCTTCGGTCTCGCCAGGGAAACCCGCGATAAACGTACTGCGAATCACAATCTCCGGACACATCTCGCGCCAGCGCGCAATACGCTCAAGATTTTTCTCCCCGCTGGCCGGACGTTTCATACGTTTGAGCACATCGGGGTGGCTGTGCTGCAGCGGCACGTCCAGGTAAGGCAATACCTTGCCGCTGGCCATCAGCGGAATCACCTCATCCACACTGGGGTAGGGATAAACGTAATGCAGGCGCACCCAAGCACCATAAGGCTCGGCAATTTCACCCAGCGTTTGCACCAATTCCAGCATCCGCGTCTTGACCGGCTTGCCGTCCCAGAAACCAGTGCGGTATTTGACATCCACGCCATAAGCCGAGGTGTCCTGACTGATCACCAACAGCTCTTTGACGCCACCCTCAAACAAGGCGCGCGCCTCGCTGAGCACATCACCAATCGGGCGCGACACCAGATCACCCCGCATCGACGGGATGATGCAGAAGGTGCAGCGGTGGTTACAGCCTTCGCTGATTTTCAGATAGGCATAGTGCCGGGGCGTGAGCTTGATGCCGGCAATGCCAAAAGAATTTGGGACCAGGTCTACAAACGGATCATGCGGCTTGGGCAGGTTCAGGTGCACCGCATCCATGACTTCTTGTGTGGCGTGCGGGCCGGTTACGGCCAGCACACTGGGGTGCATTTGCCGCACCAGGTTGCCGCCGCCCTCGCCGGCTTTGGCGCCCAGGCAACCGGTCACGATGACCCGGCCGTTTTCGGCCAGCGCTTCGCCTATGGTGTCCAGGCTTTCCTTGACGGCATCGTCAATAAAGCCGCAGGTGTTGACGATCACCAGATCGGCACCTTCAAAGGTTTTTGAGGTCTGGTAACCCTCGGCATTCAATTGCGTGAGGATCAGCTCCGAATCGGTCAGCGCTTTGGGGCAACCCAGGCTGACAAAACCGACGCGCGGAACCTTGTTCGGAGTGGAAGAAGGGATGGAGGAAGGGGCTTGGCTCATGCCCTCTATTGTCTCAGAGCCGGCCGCTTATGCGCAGACGGCGCTCGAAAGCACTTTGTTACGCTGTCAGCGCTTCAAACCCAGGGCCGCCAGCATCTGCTCGCTTTGTTTTTGCATTTGCTCCTGCATTTGCGTGAACACGGTTTTCGACTGCTCCACATAAGTGCCCATCATGCCCTGCATCATCGGTGACTGGGCATTGATGAACTGGGCCCACATCTCCGGCGTCAACCCCTGGGATTGCTCGGCCATCTTGACCTGCAGATCCGTGAAGGACTGGACGTTTTTCTCCAGGTAGGCCCCCATAAAACCCTGCATGGCGTGGCCGTAGAAACGAATGATGTTGCCCAGCACCGCCTCAGTGAACATGGGCGCACCACCGGTTTCCTCTTCCAGAATGATTTGCAGCAGAATGCTGCGTGTCAGGTCTTCATTGGTTTTGGCATCACGCACGACAAAGTCGGCCGTGTCCATCACCAGTTGCTTGACGTCAGCCAGGGTGATGTAGGTCGAGGTATCGGTGTCGTAGAGACGGCGATTCGGGTATTTTTTGATGATGCGCGTCTTGACGGCTTTGCCGCTCCGACTGCCTGCAGTGGCATTGCCCGAAGGATGCGTCGAGTCAGAAGACTGACTAGCTGACGAACTGGTGGGCTTGCTTTTTGGCACTGCACGAACTCCTCTGATTTCTGCCTGTGCTGGTTGCACAGGTCTGGTATGCATTCTAGGAAGTATGCATACCTACAATCACCTTGGTTTACCCTGTGTCACCTGTATACACAACAGAATGACAGAGGAAAACTTCAGGAAATTGGTAGGCGCGATTGGACTCGAACCAACGACCCCCACCATGTCAAGGTGGTGCTCTAACCAGCTGAGCTACGCGCCTAAGGACTGTTCGATCTAGCAATTGTAGCAGGGCAAAACGCCTTCTTTGACTCCGGGCGAATATTTTTAAAAAGACTTCAACGTCTTCGCGCTGAACGCACGCCAGTCACCTCGGCCACGACGGACAAAACCTGGTTGAGTCGGCCCGAATCCGCAACCTCCACCGTGAAGGTCATCCACGCCGTGCCGCCGCGATTGTCCTTCACCGATTGGGTTTGCACACCAATTACATTCATTTTTTCCTTGGCAAACACCTCGGAAATATCGCGCAGCAAACCCTGCCGATCGGCAGCTTCAACAGCCACATCCACGGGGTAGACCGAACCATCACCACTCTTGGGCTGGCTCCACTGCACCTCAATCACACGGTCCGGGCTGCCGCTCGCCATATTCCTGAAGTTGCTGCAGTCACCGCGGTGAATACTCACGCCTTTGCCCTTGGTCACAAAACCAACAATGACATCGGGCGGCGCCGGTTTGCAGCACTTGGCCATTTGCGTCAGCAGCGAGGCAATGCCCACCACCAGCACGCCACCTTTGCGTTTGCGCTCGCCGGCCTTGTCCTGCTGCCTGGCTTTTTTGGCAAGCACGTAATCGTCTTGTGTAGGCGCCGGTTCGGGCGGCTTGAGCATGTTTTCAATGGTGCGCAAAGACAACTCGTCCTTGCCTACAACCTCAAACAAATCTTCCGCGCTTTTGAAACCGAGCAGTGACGCCAGGTCTTCCAGCTTCATTGCGGTTTTGCCCTCGCGCTGCAGCAACTTTTCCACCGCTTCACGGCCACGCGCCACGGTTTGCGCCATGGCTTGTGCATTGAACCAGGCACGCACTTTCGACTTCGCACGATGGCTGGCCAGGTAGCCCAACTCCGGATTGAGCCAGTCGCGCGACGGGCCGCCCTCCTTCGTCGTGACCACCTCCACGGTCTGGCCGTTTTGCAGCGGCGTGTTCAGCGGCACCATGGCGCCGTCAATGCGTGCGCCGCGGCAACGATGGCCCAGGCTGGTATGAACGCTATAGGCAAAGTCCAGCGCCGTCGCGCCCTGCGGCAACTCCACAATGGCGGCATCCGGCGTCAACACATAAATACGGTCCTCAAACAAGCCCTGGTTCGCGTCACGCGCCTTGGCCGCCAAGGGCCCCGACAGATCCCGCTCCCAGGCCAGCAGTTGCCGCAGCACGGCGATTTTTGCGTCGTACTCGCCACTGGCCGAGACACCGCTGTAACCCTTGGCGCCGGCCTCCTTGTAGGCCCAGTGGGCGGCCACGCCGTGTTCGGCATGATCGTGCATGGCCTGGGTCCGGATCTGGATTTCCACCGCGCGCTGCTGCGCATCACGCACCACGGTGTGCAGGGACTGGTAACCATTGGATTTGGGCTTGGCAATGTAGTCGTCAAACTCCCCCTCCACCGGCGTGAAATGTGAATGCACAAAGCCAAGCGCGGCATAACAGCCCTTCACATCGGCGGCGATCACACGCATGGCGCGGATGTCGAATACCTGCTCAAAGTCGAGCGACTTGCCGCGCATTTTTTTGACAATGCTGTAGATATGTTTGGGCCGACCTTGCACCAACGCAGCAATGCCGTTGCTGTTCAAGTCGCGTTCCAGCTGCGCGCGCAAGGCTTCCATGAAGCCTTCGCGTTCGGCGCGTTTTTCATCGAGCAGGCGGGCAATGTGTTTGTAGGTGTCGGGCTCCAGGAAGCGAAAAGCCAGGTCTTCCATTTCCCATTTAATTTGCCAGATGCCCAGGCGGTTGGCCAGCGGCGCAAACACATGCAGCGACTCGCGCGCCACCGCCAACGGTGCCGGTTGCCGGATGGCGGCAAAGTGGCGCAAAGTCTGTAGCCGAGAAGCCAGCCGCAACATGACCACCCGCAAATCGCGCGAGAAGGCCAGCAGCATCTTGCGCACGTTTTCGGTTTGTGCTGCCGGGTCTTCCGTCAGTTGCGCCTTGGCATTGGCGGCTCTGGCCTGCTTTTGCACATTGACCAGCTTGGTGGTTTCAATCGCTAGCGCTGCAAAGTTGGCGCCAAACGCCTTGGCGATCACCTCTTGCGGCTTGTTCAGGTGCGCGCAGGCATGCACCAGATAAGTGGCGGCCTGCATGGCTTCGGAGCCACCAATGGTCTTGAGGATGGCCGCGACGGCGTCTGCATGGGCCAGGATGTTTTCGCCGGTGTCCAGTACTTCACTGGCGATCAGCGGCTCGGAAAAAGCCCGGGCGCGCGCCAGCGCATGCGGCTGGTCCGGCAGGCTGTCCGCAGTGGCCGTGACGATGGATGCATTGACAGTGGGCGCTGTGGACGGTGTACCCAGTCCGGCCCCGGTATTTTTCATGGCAACTCAGTCAGATTTCAAAAAACAATTCAGACAAACAGAAAGTCACTCACCGTGCTGACCTGATCCATCGCCACCAGCGTGGGCGCATGCCCTACCCCATCGAACTCCACCAGCCTGGCCCTGGGCCCGCGCTGCGCCATGACCAGCGCCGTCTCGCGGCTGAGCAGGTCCGACTGCGCGCCGCGCATGATCAGCGTGGACGCCTTGATGTTGTCATACAGCTGCCACAACATGGCTTCGCCCTGCTGGGCTGCTGCTTCGGTCGTGGCGCGCACGGGTACCGCAATCGCCGGGTCGTAGTGCAGCCGCAGCGGCCCATCCGAGCCGTCAGCCTCCGACACCGGTGTGACCATGTGGCGCGACAGCTCCAGCCATTGCTCGGGCGTGTGAGGGCCAAAGCTGGTCGATACCGCCCACATCGCGTCGGCGGCCTGCTGCAAGGAGCTGAAGTGCCCGGCCTTGCCAAGGTAAGCCGCGATACGTTCAATCGCCTGCCAAGCAATGGCTGGTCCGACGTCGTTGAGCACCAGTTTGTGGATTGGCGCCGGCAAGATCGCGCGCGCGCCCGTCGCGGCATCGGAGACGTTCAAACCCGGCTGGCCGGCGATCACCATGCCTATCAGCCCACCCATGCTGGTGCCAACCCAGTCCAGGGTGCTGATGGGCGACTGCCGGTGCAACTGTGCCAACAACACCAGCATGTCGGCCGCATACAGCGGCACCTGGTAAGCCATGGAGTCCTTGAGCCAGTCGCTTTGGCCGCGGCCCACCACGTCGGGGCAGATCACCCGCGCATCATCCTGCAGGTAACGCGCCAGCGTGTCGAAATCGCGGCCCTGGCGCGACAGGCCATGTACACACATCACCACGCGCGGGTTGGCTGGATCGCCCCACTGCCAATAAGCCATGCGATGGCCACCCGAGGCGTCGGGACAAGGTACGTAGTTCAGCGTAGGTTCGTTCATTGCAGGTGAATCCGGGTTCAAGGCTTGATAATTGCCAAAGCCGCTTTTCAGCGTTTCTTTTGCATCGTAAATCATCCGGAGAAAACTTCATGCTCAAAGGTAAAACTGCTCTTGTGACCGGCTCCACCAGCGGGATCGGCCTGGGGATCGCCAAGTCGCTGGCGGCACAAGGCGCCAACATCGTGCTCAATGGTTTTGGCGACGCCGAAGGCCCCAAAGCCGAAATCGCCGCACTCGGTGTGAAGGTGGCCTACCACGGCGCGGACATGAGCAAACCCGCCGAGATCGAAGACATGATGAAGTTTGCCGCGAGCCAGTTCGGGCGCGTGGATATTCTTGTCAACAACGCCGGCATCCAGCATGTGGCCAGAATAGAAAACTTCCCGGTTGATCGCTGGGATGCCATCATCGCCATCAACCTGAGCAGCGCCTTTCACGCCACACGCCTGGCCCTGCCGGCCATGCAAGCGGCCGATGGCGGAAAGGGCTGGGGCCGCATCATCAACATCGCCTCGGTCCACGGCCTGATCGGGTCGGCGGAAAAAGCCGCTTATGTCGCGGCCAAACACGGCATTGTCGGCCTGACCAAAGTTACGGCGCTTGAAAATGCCACCTCTGGTGTGACCTGCAATGCCATCTGCCCGGGCTGGGTGCTGACACCGCTGGTGCAAAAACAGGTTGATGCCAAAGCCGCAGCCGGTGGCCTCTCCGACGAACAAGCCACGCAGCAATTGCTGGGCGAAAAAGAACCGTCTATGCAGTTCACCACACCGGAAGAACTGGGCGCACTGGCTGTATTTTTCTGCTCGCCCGCCGGCAACAACGTCCGTGGCGTGGCCTGGAACATGGATGGCGGCTGGGCAGCGCAATAAATCCGGACGGGCCGCGTCAACAAGCGCGGCCTTTCCAAAACTTTAATGAAATTGGCCTCTAGCCCTTATACAGTGGGCTCAAGAAGCTATTCATTTCATAGCGAATGCAGCCCTACCGCAATGCAAGCAGCGTTAGTTGCCATGCCCCCAGCCGCTGGAAAATACTGTTTGAATGTTGTTCAGCCAAAGAAAAAGCCCCAAGTCGTCAAGACTTGAGGCTTTGATTCTGGTGGGCGGTGCAAGTTTCGAACTTGCGACCCCTGCAGTGTGAATGCAGTGCTCTACCCCTGAGCTAACCGCCCTATTTGTTCAGCCTCAAATTATAAGCTGTTTTTGAGGGCTTAGGCCGCTGCGCGCCAGACAGTTTTTCCTTTGCTGGCTTTATCGATGTCGGTCAGCAGGTTTTCGTGGGCGGCAACTTCCTGCTCATTGGCCAGCAGCAAGGGCAAATCGAAGCCACGGAGGTCCATCGCCACGACCTCGCCGCCGCCGGGCGTGCTGCTGTCCATGTCCATCACCAGCGAGTTTTGCCCACGCGTCAGGTTGATGTACACATCGGCCAGCAGCTCGGCATCCAGCAAGGCGCCGTGCAGGGTTCGGCCCGAGTTATCGACCTCCAGACGGTCGCACAAGGCATCCAGCGAATTGCGTTTACCGGGGAACAATTCCTTGGCCATCATCAAGCTGTCGGTGACCTTGGCCACGCAGTGCTTGATAGGCGGTCGGCCTATCAGCTCCAACTCCTTGTTCAGGAAGCTGATGTCAAACGGCGCGTTGTGGATGATGACTTCGGCGTCCTGCAAATAGGCCAGCAACTCGTCGGCAATGGCGCCGAATTTGGGCTTGTCCTGCAGAAACTCATTGCTGATGCCGTGCACCTTGAGCGCGTCCTCATGGCTCTCGCGCTCGGGGTTCAGGTAGAAATGTTTGTTGTTGCCGGTGAGCTTGCGGCCCAGCAACTCGACGCAGCCGATTTCAATGATGCGGTCGCCGTTGGCGGCGGAAAGACCGGTGGTTTCGGTGTCTAGAACAATTTGGCGCATGGGAAGGATTGTAGGGATCGCCGGGTGACAGTCATCCCGGACCGATTGATCCGCAATGGCAAATCTTCAGTGATTCTCTTTGGCGTGGTTGATCGAGTATTTGGGAATCTCGACCGTGACATCGGTCTGCGCCAGGAAGGCCTGGCAACTCAGACGAGAGTTGGGCTCCAGGCCCCAGGCGCGGTCCAGCAGGTCTTCTTCGGTTTCATCCAGCTCATTGAGCGACTGCATGCCTTGGCGCACGATGACGTGGCAGGTGGTGCAGGCACAACTCATGTCGCACGCGTGTTCGATGTTGATGTTGTTGTCCAGCAGTGCCTCGCAGATCGAGGTGCCGGCTGGCGCCGAGACCTCGGCGCCATTCGGACAATATTCGGGGTGAGGCAATATTTTGATGATGGGCATGGGGTGCTTCCGTGCGGTCTCAGACCGTCGCGATGTTTTTGCCGGCCAGGGCTTGGCGGATGCCGCGGTTCATGCGCTGGGCGGCAAAGTTTTCGGTGCCGTTGGCCAGGGCTTTGATGGCCGCCTCGATCTGCGCGGCATCGCCGTTTTGGCGGGTGCTGGCCAGCTCGGCCATCAAGCGGTCGATCTCGGATTTTTCTTCGGGTGTCAGCAAATCCGCATCGGCGGCCAGCGCGCTGCGCGTGGCCAGAATCATGCGGTCGGCATCGACCTGCGCCTCGGCCAGCGCACGCGCCTGCATGTCTTGCTGAGCGGTGGAGAAGCTGTCTTGCAACATGCGGGCGATGTCTTCGTCGGACAAGCCGTAAGACGGTTTCACATCTATGCTGGCTTCCACACCACTGCCCTGCTCTTTCGCGCTGACGCTGAGCAGGCCGTCGGCATCGACGGTGAAGGTGACACGGATACGCGCCGCGCCGGCTGCCATGGGCGGAATGCCGCGCAGCTCAAAACGCGCCAGGCTGCGGCAATCGGCCACCAGGTCGCGTTCACCCTGCACCACATGCAGCGCCAGCGCGGTCTGGCCGTCCTGGTAGGTGGTGAAGTCCTGCGCCATCGCGGTCGGAATGGTCTGGTTGCGCGGCACGATGCGCTCAACCAGGCCACCCATGGTTTCAATACCCAGCGACAGCGGAATCACGTCGAGCAAGAGCAAATCGGTGCCACTGTGGTTGCCGGCCAGCTGGTTGGCCGAAATGGCCGCGCCCAGTGCGACCACTTCGTCCGGGTTCAGGTTGGTCAGGGGTTCGCGGCCGAACAGGCCGGCCACGGCGCGGCGCACCTGCGGCATGCGGGTCGAGCCGCCCACCAGCACAACACCCTTGACGTCATCCTTGGTGAATTCGGCGTCGCGCAAAGCCTTGCGCACAACGGCCAGGGTGCGTTGCGTCAAGCCGGCGGCGGCTGTTTCGAAGTCTTCGGATTTCAATTCAAAATTGATCGCAGCCCTTGTCAGACGGGCGGAGAATGCTACGGAATTGGAAGCAGACAGCGCTTCCTTGCTGGCCCGCGCGGTTTGCAGCAAGATGGCCTTGTCGGACGCGGTCAAGGTGTCGGCCGCCAGGCCGGCCTTGGCCAGTACCCAGTCGACTAGCGCGCGGTCATAGTCATCACCACCAAGTGCCGAGTCGCCGCCAGTCGCCACGACCTCAAACACACCTTGCGTCAGGCGCAGGATGGAAATGTCAAACGTGCCGCCACCCAGGTCGTAAATCGCGTAAACCCCTTCGCTGGCATTGTCCAGGCCGTAGGCAATGGCCGCTGCCGTGGGTTCGTTGATCAGGCGCAGCACCTTGAGGCCGGCCAGTTGCGCCGCATCCTTGGTCGCCTGGCGTTGCGCGTCGTCAAAGTACGCCGGCACGGTGATCACCGCGCCGTAAATATCGTCGTTGAAGGTGTCTTCAGCGCGGTAACGCAGCGTGGCCAAAATTTCGGCGCTGATCTCAACCGGACTTTTTTCACCGGCCACGGTTTGCAAGGTCACCATGCCGGGCTGGTCGACCAGTTGGTAAGGCAACTGCGCCCGGCTGCCAATGTCATCGATCCCGCGCCCCATCAGGCGCTTGACCGACGCAATGGTGTTTTGCGGATCCAACACCTGCGCGGCCAGCGCCTCAAAGCCAATCTGGCGGCTGGTGGCGCCGCTGGCATCCAGCAGGTAACGCACCACGCTGGGCAGCAACACACGGCCCTCTGCATCGGGCAGGCATTCGGCCACGCCGTTGCGCACACTGGCCACCAGAGAATGGGTGGTCCCCAGGTCAATGCCAACGGCAATACGTCGCTGATGCGGATCGGGCGTCTGGCCGGGTTCGGATATTTGCAGTAATGCCATGAATACTCTGGGAGCGAAAGATGGGGAAAAAGCCTAGAGGGCTGTAAAAGTCTATTGTCCTAGCGAGTCGATGCGCGCATCGACTTCACTGCCAAAGCGCTCAATAAACATAAGGCTTCTGACCTGCTGGGCCGCTGCGGTAAAGTCCTTCTGTTGGTCCAGGATCCGCTCTATTTTTGATAGCTGCTCACGCTTTCTGGATGAGGCCTGGGAGGCTATTTCTTCCAAATTTTCTAGCCCCTCGGCATCTTCCAGCGCTTCGCGCCATTGCATTTGCTGGACCAGGAAATCAGGCGGCATGGCGGTGTTGGTCTCGGCCCGAATCGGTGCCCCATGCAACTCGCACAGGTACATCGCTCGCTTCAAGGGATTCTTCAAGCGCTGGTAAGCCTCGTTGATACGCACCGACCACTGCATGGCCAGGCGCTGGGCCGCCGCGCCCTGGGCCGCAAACTTGTCGGGATGGGCTTCACGCTGCAGCTCTTTCCAGCGCGCATCGAGGGCGGCCGGGTCCTGTGCAAATTGCACAGGCACGTCAAAGAGTTCGAAATCGTTGGATTGAAGGTTCATGTCAAGAAAATGCCGCCAGCACCGGGGGTGAAGGCGGCATAGGCCGATGAGGGTCCGGCGCCGTCAAACCCGAAAGCTTTCTCCACAACCGCAACGATCACGCTCGTTGGGGTTGATGAACTTGAAACCTTCGTTGAGGCCCTCGCGCACGAAGTCGAGCTGGGTGCCATCGATGTAGGCCATGCTTTTCGGATCGACCAGCACCTTCACGCCGTTGTCTTCAAAAACAACGTCTTCAGGCGCGATTTCGTCGGCATATTCCAGCTTGTAGGCCAGGCCGGAGCAACCGGTGGTTCGCACGCCCAAACGCACACCCACGCCTTTGCCGCGCTTGCTCATGTAGCGGGTGACGTGTCGTGCTGCGGCGTCAGTGAGGGTAACGGACATGGAAGGCTTGCCGGTCAATAAAAATTAATGGGTGTGCTTTTGCTTGTAATCGTTCACGGCCGCCTTGATGGCGTCTTCGGCCAGGATGGAGCAGTGAATTTTCACGGGCGGCAGGGCCAGTTCTTCGGCAATCGCGCTGTTCTTGATGCTCGCCGCTTCGTCCAGGGTTTTGCCCTTGACCCACTCGGTCACCAGCGAGCTGGACGCAATCGCCGAGCCGCAGCCATAGGTCTTGAAACGTGCATCTTCAATCACGCCGGTCAAAGGATTGACCTTGATCTGCAGCTTCATCACGTCGCCGCAGGCCGGTGCACCGACCATGCCGGTGCCTACCGTGTCGTCGCCTTTTTCAAACGAGCCGACATTGCGGGGGTTTTCATAGTGGTCCACCACTTTTTCGCTATATGCCATTTTGTTTACCTCTTTAAGCTATCTTGCGTTGCTGGCCTGCCTTAATGGGCGGCCCACTGGATGCTGGAAATATCCACACCATCCTTGAACATTTCCCAAAGCGGCGACAGTTCACGCAGCTTGGCCACGTTTTCCTTGATCGTCGCCACGGCGTAGTCGATTTCTTCTTCGGTACTCCAGCGGCCAATCGTCATACGCAGGCTGCTATGGGCCAACTCGTCGCTGCGACCCAGGGCGCGCAGCACATAGCTGGGCTCCAGGCTGGCCGAGGTACAAGCCGATCCGCTGGAAACGGCCAGGCCCTTGATCCCCATGATCAGGGACTCGCCCTCGACATAGTTGAAGCTCATGTTGAGGTTGTGCGGCACGCGTTTATCGGCATGGCCATTGAGGAAAACCTCTTCCACGTCCTTCAATCCGGCCAGCATGCGATCGTGCAGGGCTTGAATACGCTTGTTTTCCTCGTGCATTTCAGCCTTGGCGATGCGGTAAGCCTCGCCCATGCCCACGATCTGATGTGTCGGCAAGGTGCCCGAACGCATGCCACGCTCGTGGCCGCCGCCGTGCATCTGCGCTTCCAGGCGCACGCGGGGTTTGCGCCGCACGTACAAGGCACCGATGCCTTTGGGGCCATAAGTCTTGTGCGAGGTCAGGCTCATCAGGTCGACCGGCAAGGTCGCCAGATCAACATCCACACGCCCGGTGGCTTGCGCCGCATCGACGTGGAAAATGATGCCCTTCTCGCGGCACAAGGCGCCAATCGCCGGGATATCCTGGACCACGCCGATTTCGTTGTTGACGTACATGACGCTGACCAGAATCGTGTCGGGGCGGATGGCCGCTTTCAACACCTCGAGGTCGAGCAGGCCGTCGGCCTGCACGTCCAGATAAGTCACCTCAAAACCCTGGCGCTCGAGTTCACGGCAGGTATCGAGCACGGCTTTGTGCTCGGTCTTGACCGTGATCAGGTGTTTGCCCTTGGACTTGTAGAAATGCGCCGCGCCTTTGATCGCCAGGTTGTTGGACTCGGTCGCACCGCTGGTCCAGACGATTTCGCGGGGGTCGGCGCCTATCAGCGCCGCCACTTGCTCGCGGGCTTTTTCGACCGCGGCTTCGGCTTCCCAGCCCCAGGCATGGCTGCGCGAAGCGGGGTTGCCGAAATGCTCGCGCAACCAGGGAATCATGGCGTCCACCACCCGTGGGTCACACGGGTTCGTGGCACTGTAGTCCATATAAATAGGGAAGTGTGGGGTTTCCATTTGGCTAGCTTTTCAGTTCACAGCGCTGGCTTGCAGCATAAAAACGAGCCGGCAAGGATGCCGGCAACATCCGATCAGGATTTCGAGAATGCATTGCCCAGGGCAAACACCGAGTTAGGCGCATTGATACGGATGGGTTTGGCCACCGGCGCGGTAAAGATGGCTTTCTTCACCATCGGTGTGTTTTCCACCACGACGCCCTTGGCCAGCTGATCGTCCACCAGTTTTTGCAGGGTCACAGAATCCAGAAACTCGACCATGCGGCTGTTCAGCGAGGCCCACAACTCGTGTGTCATGCAACGGCCGGCGTCGCCGAGACAGTTTTCCTTGCCACCACACTGGGTGGAGTCAATTGGCTCGTCCACCGAGACAATGATATCGGCCACGGTGATGTCAGCGGCTTTGCGGCCCAGCGTATAACCGCCGCCAGGGCCACGGGTCGACTCGACCAGCTCATGGCGACGCAGTTTGCCGAACAACTGTTCCAGATAGGACAGGGAAATTTGCTGGCGCTGGCTGATAGCCGCCAGAGTGACGGGACCATTGTTCTGACGCAAAGCCAGGTCGATCATTGCTGTGACCGCAAAGCGGCCTTTGGTAGTGAGGCGCATTTTCAAGCTCCTTATGAAGTTGGCTTGACTATCGTTTGGCTCACCCTGTAGAGCTTATGGCTTACAAGGAACTTTTTCTCCACCCACCCCGGCCAATCGGCCTACTCGGCGACGGGGTCTTTTTTGTCACACGGTTGTTCTTGACTGTTTTCGTCAAGTATAACACAGGTGACTCTCCGAGTCGGTCGGCGCCCTGGCCTGAGACACATGGCCTCAGGCCAGCCTTGGCTCCCAGCTGGCTCCCGAAGCCGGGTTCGACCCGTTTCGCGGCGATCCGTTCCCCGACCCGCCCGCTCAGGGGCCTTAAAGCGGCACATTGTCTATGCCCGGGGCACCAAAAGCCTGGGCTTTGAGCACATGCAACTGGTCGCGGACTTTGGCAGCTTTTTCAAATTCCAGGTTTTTCGCGTGTTCGATCATCAGTTTTTCCAGGCGTTTGATCTCTTTGGCGATGTCTTTTTCGCTCATGTCCTCGACCAGGGCTTTCTGGATTTCGAGTTTTTCGGCCTCTTTGCCTGATTTTTCGCTGTAAACGCCGTCGATCAGGTCTTTGATGCGTTTGACGATGCTGCGCGGTGTGATGCCGTGTTCGAGGTTGAAGGCGATCTGCTTGTTGCGGCGGCGTTCGGTTTCGTCCATCGCCTTTTTCATCGAGTCGGTGATGCGGTCAGCGTACAAAATCGCCCGGCCATTAAGATTTCGGGCCGACCGGCCTATGGTCTGGATCAGGCTGCGCTCGGAGCGCAAAAAGCCCTCCTTGTCGGCATCCAGAATCGCAACCAGGCTGACCTCGGGAATGTCCAGGCCTTCACGCAGCAAGTTGATGCCAACCAGCACGTCAAACGTACCCAGCCGCAGATCGCGCAGGATTTCCACCCGCTCCACCGTGTCCACGTCGCTATGTAAATAACGCACCTTGACCCCGTTGTCCGTCAGGTAGTCGGTCAGTTGCTCGGCCATACGTTTGGTCAGGGTGGTGATCAACACACGTTCGTTTTTGTCGACGCGGATGCGGATTTCCTGCAACACATCGTCCACCTGGTGCGTCGCCGGCCGGACTTCGACTTCCGGATCGACCAGGCCGGTGGGGCGTACCACCTGCTCGACCACCTTGCCGGCATGTTCTTTCTCGTAGGCGGCCGGCGTGGCCGACACAAACACCGCCTGGCGCATCTTGGTTTCAAACTCCTCGAACTTCAACGGCCGGTTGTCCAGCGCGCTGGGCAGGCGAAAGCCGTATTCAACCAGGGTGGTCTTGCGCGCGCGGTCACCGTTGTACATGGCGTTGAGCTGGCCAATCATGACGTGGCTTTCGTCCAGGAACATCAGCGCGTCCTTGGGCAGGTAGTCACACAAGGTCGAGGGTGCCGAGCCGGGCGGCGCGCCGCTGAGGTGGCGCGTGTAGTTCTCGATGCCTTTGCAATGGCCGATTTCGCTGAGCATTTCCAGGTCAAACCGGGTGCGCTGCTCAATCCGCTGGGCTTCGACCAGCTTGCCTTCGCTGATGAACTGCTTGACACGTTCGGACAACTCGATCTTGATGGTTTCCACGGCGGCCATGACCTTGTCGCGCGGCGTGACGTAGTGGCTTTTCGGGTAAACCACAAAACGCGGCACTTTCTGGCGTATCCGGCCGGTCAGCGGGTCAAACAGTTGTAAGGACTCGATTTCATCGTCAAACAACTCGATGCGGATCGCCAGTTCCGAGTGTTCGGCCGGAAACACGTCGATCACGTCGCCGCGCACACGAAAGGTGCCGCGCGAAAAATCCTGGTCGTTGCGCGCGTATTGCATACGGATCAGGCGCGAGATCACGTCGCGCTGGTTCATCTTGTCGCCGGAACGCGCGATAAATCGCATCTGCGTGTAATCTTCCGGCGCCCCTATGCCGTAAATCGCGCTAACGGTAGCGACGATGATGGTGTCGCGCCGCTCCAGCACACTTTTGGTGGCCGACAAACGCATTTGTTCGATGTGTTCGTTGATCGCCGAGTCTTTTTCAATGAACAGGTCGCGCTGCGGCACATAGGCCTCGGGCTGGTAATAGTCGTAATAACTGACGAAATATTCCACCGCGTTTTTCGGGAAAAACTCGCGAAACTCGCTGTACAACTGTGCGGCCAGGGTTTTGTTGGGCGCAAAAACAATCGCCGGCCGGCCCATGCGGGCAATCACATTGGCCATGGTGAAGGTTTTGCCCGAGCCGGTCACACCCAGCAGGGTCTGAAAGACCTCACCGTCGTTGATGCCGTCCACCAGTTGTTCAATCGCCACCGGCTGGTCGCCCGCCGGCGGGTAAGGCATGAATAGCTCGAAGGGCGAGTCGGGAAAGGTGGCAAACGTGCCCACAGGGGGGGAATTGGGTGAATCAAACGTATCAGTAATGACGTCCACAGCTTCTGGCATAAAAACCTCTGTCCAGCCCCGCTAAAATTACGGGCAACCGAGCAGCATACGACTTTTTTACTTTTTAAGGATCTCCATGTCTTTGTTCACTGCAGTCGAAATGGCCCCCCGCGACCCTATCCTGGGCCTGAACGAACAATTCAATGCCGACACCAACCCGGCCAAGGTCAATCTGGGCGTGGGCGTCTATTACGACGACAAGGGCAAACTGCCCCTGCTGAAATGTGTGCAGACCGCCGAAAAAGCCATGATGGAAAGCCCCAAACCGCGCGGCTACCTGCCCATGGACGGCGTGGCCGCTTATGACTCGGCCGTCAAGGCCCTGGTGTTTGGCGCCGACAGCGAGCCGGTCAAAAGCGGACGTATCGCCACCGCCCAGGGCATAGGCGGCACCGGCGGCCTGAAAATTGGCGCCGACTTCCTGAAAAAGCTCAGCCCCAACGCCAAAGTCCTGATCAGCGACCCCAGCTGGGAAAACCACCGCGCCCTGTTCGCCCAGGCCGGCTTTTTGGTGGAAAGTTACCCCTATTACGACGCGGCCAAACGCGGCATCAATTTCGAGGGCATGCTGGCCGCCCTGAATGCCGCCGCCGAAGGAACCATCGTGGTGTTGCACGCCTGCTGCCACAACCCGACCGGCTACGACATCACCAGCGCCCAATGGGAGCAGGTGATCGCCGCCGTCAAGGCCCGCAAACTCACGGCTTTCCTCGACATGGCCTACCAGGGTTTTGGCCACGGCATCCAGGAAGACGGCGCCGTGATCGGCAAGTTTGTGGCCGCTGGCCTGAACTTTTTTGTCTCGACCTCGTTTTCCAAAAGCTTCAGCCTCTATGGCGAACGTGTCGGTGCCTTGTCGGTCCTGTGCGAAAGCAAGGACGAAGCGGACCGCGTCTTGTCGCAAATGAAGGTGGTGATTCGCACCAACTACAGCAACCCGCAGATCCACGGTGCCACCGTGGTTGCCAACGTGCTGAACGACCCGGCCCTGCGCGCCCAGTGGGAAGAAGAACTGGCCGAAATGCGTGTGCGTATCAAGGCCATGCGCCAGAAGCTGGTCGACGGCCTGAAAGCCGCCGGCGTGAAGGAAGACATGAGCTTCATCACCACCCAGATCGGCATGTTCAGCTACTCCGGCCTGACCAAAGACCAGATGGTGCGCCTGCGCAATGAATTCGGCGTCTACGGCACCGACACCGGCCGCATGTGTGTGGCCGCGCTGAACAGCCAGAACATAGACCACGTCTGCGCGTCTATCGCCAAGGTGCTGTAAAGCCCTTATGGACGTATTGCAGCAGCGTTTTGTGCAGGACGCCCTGCATAACGACTGCAACCGCGTCCTGCTGGAGCGCCTGGCCGAGCTGGATCTGCCGAACGCCTGGCTGGTCGGCGGCTGCCTGTTCCAGACCGTATGGAACCGGCTGTCCGGCCGGCCGCCGCAAGCGGGCATCCGCGACTACGACATCTTCTATTTTGACCCGGACGATTTGTCCGAAGCTGGCGAGCTGGCCATCAACCAGCGCGCGTTGACCTGTTTTGCCGGCCTGGGCGCGCAGCTGGAGCTCAAAAACCAGGCGCGGGTGCACACCTGGTACCCGACTTATTTCGGCCGGCCCTGCCCGCCGCTGCAAAGCGCCTGCGAAGGCATAGACCGCTTTCTGGTTGGCAGCACCAGCGTGGGTATGCGCCAGCAAGGCGGCCAAGCCACCGTGTACGCCCCTTATGGCCTGGACGACCTGTACCAGGGCATTCTGCGTGCCAACCCCGCCGTCGATCACGGCCCTTTGTACGAGAAGAAAGTGCGGGACTACCAGGCGCGCTGGAACTGGCTACGCATGCCGGATCTGGCCAATACCGCGCCTTCAGCCTCCGATTTTGCATGAAAAGTGCCTATAGCCCTTATAGGTCGGGCGCAAGCAGCTACTGAATCTATAGCGAAAGCTAGTCCGCCAGCGCGGCAACAGGGTCGTAGAAAAAGCGTTCTTCCACGATTTTTTCGCCCTGCCAGCGCTGATGCGCCAGTTCATCGATACGCATGGTTTTGCCGGAGAGCCGCGTGAATTCGAAGACCCAGTGGATCACCACCAGGTCGCCATCAACCAGACAGGACTCGACCGGCAAGGTGCGCATGGCGCTGCAGGCAGCCATCACGGCGCGTTCGTAGGCCAGCAGCGTTTCCCGGCCGCGGCGCGGCGGCTGGCTGTTTTCCTGCATGCTGGCGTCAGGCGCGTAAAACTGCTCGATGGCTTCAAGATAGTGGCCCTGCTCCACCAGCGCGATGAAGTCCTGAACAGTTTGACGGCTTGGCATGTGCTTGTCTCCTGGGGTGCGCGACGCGTGAGGATCAGGTTCAGCCCCAGACCACGGATCGCATGGAAATCGAGCCGCCCTGGAAATTGGTGTTGAAAAAACGCGGTGGCTCTTTCGCATCCACCGCACCCGCCGCATACAGCAGCGGCAGGAAATGTTCGTGGGTCGGGTGCGCCATTTTGGCCAGCGACCCCAGTTTCTGGAAGTTTTGCAGGCTGTCCAGGTTGCCCTGCTGCAGATAGCCGCCCATGGTCTGGTCAAACTCCAGCGCCCAGTCGTAAGCCTGGTTGCCGGTGGCGCCGCGCTGCATCTGGCGCAGGTTGTGCACGATGTTGCCGCTGCCCAGAATCAACACGCCGCGCTCGCGCAAGGCCTTGAGCTGTTTGGCCAGGGCGTAGTGTTCGTCAGGCGCGCGGCCGTAGTCCATGCTGAGCTGGATCACCGGGATGTCCGCGCCGGAAAACATGGGCTTGAGCACCGACCAGGTGCCGTGGTCCAGCCCCCACTCGCCCACATCCAGACCCAAAGGCGCGGAAGCACGCTGGCGCACCAGGTGGCCGATGGCCCGTGCGGCCACGGGATGACCCGGCGCCGGGTACTGCTGGTCAAATAACTCCTGCGGGAAGCCGCCAAAGTCATGGATGGTTTTGGGCTTGTCCATGGCGGTCAACCACCAGCCCTCGGTCAGCCAATGCGCGGAAATACACAAAATCAGCTGCGGCACCGGGTATTTGTTGCCGAACTCGGCGCCCAGCGCCTGCCAGCTGCGCCGGTATTCGTTGTCGCCAATCGCATTCATGGGGCTGCCGTGGCCCACAAACATCACCGGCATGCGCTCGGTCTTTTTCAGGGAAGTCAGCAGGTCTTGCGCGGATGCGCCGGCGATCTCGGTCATAAACAGTCCATTCGGTACAAGCAGGCTGCCGACGGCAGCTTTTGTGAAATATCGGCGTTGCATGGTAAGTCTTTATCAGTATTTTCTCAAAAAGCAACAAAAAGAGGGGGCGCCGTGCCAGCCGGTGAAATCGTGACAAACCGCACGGATGGCCAGGACTGCGCCGTATTGGTGTTTGCCCTCCAAAAAACAATAAGCACACCTGCTATTATTTGTTGCACCGCAACATATCCCGTTGCATAAAAGGTTTTTGCCATGCTTTACCAAGTCTATGAAACCCAGCGTTCGCTGATGGAGCCGTTTGTCGACTTTGCCCAGGCCGCGGCAAAAATCTACAGCAGCCCGTCCTCGCCTTTTGGTCAGAACCCATTCGCCCAGCGCATGGCGGCTGGTTATAACCTGATTTACCGCCTCGGCAAAGACTACGAAAAACCCGCTTTTGGCATCACCACGATAGAAGCGGACGGCGCCAACATCGCCATCCACGAACGGGTGGAACTCGACAAACCTTTTTGCGAGCTGCGCCGCTTCAAGCGTTTCACCGATGACCCGGCCACCTTGACCCAACTCAAGGGCCAGCCCGCCGTGCTGATTGTCGCGCCCTTGTCCGGCCACTACGCCACCTTGCTGCGCGACACGGTGAAAACCATGCTGAAAGACCACAAGGTCTACATCACCGACTGGAAAAACGCCCGCACCGTGCCGCTGTCCGAAGGTGCGTTCCACCTCGACGACTACGTCAACTACGTGCAGGAGTTTATTGCCCACCTGCAGGGTATTTACGGCAACTGTCACGTCATCAGTGTCTGCCAGCCCACCGTGCCGGTGCTGGCGGCCATCTCGCTGATGGCCAGCCGCGGCGAAACCACGCCGCTGTCCATGACCATGATGGGCGGGCCGATTGACGCGCGCAAGTCGCCCACGGCCGTCAACAACCTGGCGACCAACAAAAGCTTCGAATGGTTTGAGAACAACGTGATTTACCGCGTGCCGGGCAACTTCCCCGGCGCCGGGCGCCGCGTTTACCCCGGCTTTTTGCAACACACCGGTTTTGTCGCGATGAACCCGGACCGCCACGCCACCAGCCACTTCGACTACTTCGAGAACCTGCTCAAAGGCGACGACGCCAGCACCGAAGCCCATGTCAAGTTTTACGACGAATACAACGCCGTGCTGGACATGGACGCGGACTACTACCTGGACACCATCAAAACCGTGTTCCAGGAGTTCAAGCTGGTGCACGGCACCTGGGATGTGCGCTCTGTCGACGGCCAGCTGGAACGCGTGCGCCCGGAAGACATCACGACCACGGCCCATTTCACGGTCGAAGGTGAACTCGACGACATCTCCGGCTCCGGCCAGACCGAAGCCGCTCACGACCTTTGCTACAACATCCCCAAGGCCAAACAAAAACACCTGGAAGTCCCGGGTGCAGGCCACTACGGCATCTTCAGCGGCCGCCGCTGGCGCGACGTGGTGTACCCGCAGGTCAAGGCCTTTATTCTTGAGAATAACCAGGCTGCAGCCCCTGCCAGCCGTGCGCAGACAGCTCCC
Organism: Polaromonas potterensis; assembly: GCF_033446725.1. Taxonomy (NCBI): domain Bacteria; kingdom Pseudomonadati; phylum Pseudomonadota; class Betaproteobacteria; order Burkholderiales; family Comamonadaceae; genus Polaromonas; species Polaromonas potterensis. The sequence goes on from NZ_JAWQLX010000002.1 coordinate 384,942, forward strand.
AAAAAGAGAGCATCCAAAGCGGCCGACAAAACCTGATGCTGCGCCCTGCTTATATGATGGCCCCGTGAACCTGCTCGCCGAAAGAATCAACGCCGTCCTGCCGCAAACCCAGTGCACCCGCTGCGGCTACCCAGACTGCGCGGCCTATGCCGAGGCAATTGCCGCCGGTCAGGCCGAGATCAACCAGTGCCCACCCGGTGGCGCTGAAGGCATCACCCGTCTGGCGGCTATCACCGGTCGACCGGTCACCGCCCTGAATTCCGAAAACGGCATCGAAGGCCCACGCCAGCTCGCCGTCATCGACGAAGCCTGGTGTATAGGCTGCACCTTGTGCCTGGACGCCTGCCCGACCGACGCGATTGTCGGCAGCAACAAACTCATGCACACCGTGATCGAGCCCTATTGCACCGGCTGTGAACTCTGCATTCCAGTCTGCCCGGTCGATTGCATCAGCCTGGAAAATGTCACCGGCGAGCACACCGGCTGGGCCGCCTGGTCAGAGCCTGATGCCGCGCTGGCCCGCAAACGCTACGAAATTCATAGCTTACGACGCTCGACCAGCAAGGACGAGAACGCTAAAAGGCTTGAAGACAAGGCGCAAGCCAAACTCGCCGACCTGCCGGCCCACACCCAGCACATCGATCCAGTCGTGATCGACAAAAAGCGCGCCGTGATCGAAGCCGCCCTGGCCCGCGCGCGCGCCAAGCGCGATCCCGGTACAAGCGGCGGTTAGACGGCTAAGCAGCCAGCCTGCGCTCAACCCAGCGCATCGTTGAGCGAATCCCGAAATTCGGCCAGGCTGGCGGCGCTGTCGATCTCGCGCGGCAAGGCATCACGGATAGAAAACACCCCCAGGATCTGACCGGCCGAAGAAACAATCGGCAAATGCCGGAAGCCACGCTCCAGCAGGATCAGGACGGCGTCAGACACCGTCATCTCGGGCGGGACACATTGCGGGTGATGCGTCATCACCTCGGACACCGGCGTCTTCGCGGCATCCAGAGCCTTGGCCAGCACGCGGGTCATCAGGTCGCGCTCCGTGAGGATGCCCTGCATGACGCCTGCCGTATCGATGATCAGCACGCTGCCGCAGTTGGCCCGGGTCATGACACAGGCCGCCTCCCAAACGTTGGCCTGCGGCGGCAGGCTGACGACATGCCGATGCGGGATGGATTGAAACACGGTACGTTCGGCCATGGTTGGTTGCCCTCCTGTCGAGAGAAAACTCAGCGCAGGGACTGGTTGACCTTGTCCAGGGCCTGCGCACCCGGGCACAGCGAGGCGGCGTCCAACCTGTTCAGCGGCGTCTCGCTGGTGTTCAGCGCCACATGCAGATCGGTCGCCAGCGGGTCCAGGTAGAGCAGCCCGGTGACCACCTCGCCGCGAGCCTGGTGCGCATTCATGTAGCTCAGGGCCGCATAACGGTCGGTCGGATCGTAGTCCTCCCGCAGCTTGCGAAACCGCAGGCTGGAGCCGTCGTGCTGCACCACCTCGACCACCTCGCCCGGTGCGTAGCTGGCGGTGATCTCGTCACGCGCGCTGATGAAATCGATGCGGCTGACCGCCTCGTTGTGTTCGCGTACATAGTCGTAGCTCTTGGTGCTGCCGGCATGGTTGTTGAAGGCCACACAAGGGCTGACGACATCAATAAATGCCGCACCACCGTGCGCGATGGCCCCCTTGATCAAGGGCACCAGTTGCGCCTTGTCGCCGGAAAAGCCGCGCGCCACATAGCTGGCGCCCAGTTGCAGCGCCAGCGCCACCAGGTCCAGCGGGTTATCGCTGTTGACCACCCCTTTCTTGCTTTTTGAACCCTGGTCCGCCGTGGCCGAGAACTGCCCCTTGGTCAGACCGTAGACGCCGTTGTTTTCGACGATGTACACCATGTTGACGCCGCGCCGCATCGCATGGGCAAACTGGCCCAGGCCAATCGACGCCGAATCACCATCCCCCGACACGCCGAGGTACAACAGCTCGCGGTTGGCCAGGTTAGCGCCGGTCAGCACCGAAGGCATGCGGCCGTGCACGGTGTTGAAGCCATGGGATGCGCCTAGAAAATAATCCGGCGTCTTGGAGCTGCAGCCTATGCCCGAAAGTTTGGCGACACGGTGCGGCTCGATATCCAGCTCCCAGCAGGCCTGAATGATGGCGGCCGAGATCGAGTCGTGGCCGCAGCCCGCGCACAGCGTGGAGATTTTCCCTTCGTAGTCGCGCCGGGTGTAGCCGACCTTGTTGGCGGTCAGCGAGGGGTGATGCAGCCGCGGTTTCGCCAGGTAAGTCATGATGCGCTCGCTTTCGACATTTTCTGCGGGCTCACCCCATCGGGTTGCAGATGTTGTGAGATAGCCCGGGTGATAAAACGCGCGGTGATGGGCGTACCGTCGTAATGCAGTACCCGTACCAGCCGCGCCGGATCAACATCCAGCTCGTTGACCAACAGGCAGTGCATTTGTGCATCGCGGTTTTGCTCGACCACAAACACTTCATCGTGTTCGGCCAGAAACTGCACAACGCTGGCCGGAAACGGAAAGGCCCGCAACCGCATGGCGTCCAGGTGGATGCCGGCTTCGGTCAGCACCTCCAGCGCCTCATGCATGGCCGGGCTGGTGGAGCCGAAATAAATAACGCCCAGCCGGGTCTTGCGCGCGGCGGGGCGCAGCACCGGCTGCGGCACCAAGGTGGCAGCGGTCTCGAATTTTTTCAGCAGCCGCTGCACGTTGTAGATGTAGTCCGGACCGCGTTCGGAATACTGCGCATAAGCATTACGCGTGGTGCCGCGCGTGAAATAACTGCCCTTGGTCGGATGTGTGCCGGGCAAGGTGCGCCAGGGAATGCCGTCACCATCGACGTCCTTGTAACGGCCGAAGTCCTTGCCGGCTTCCAGCTCCTCGGCCGTCATGACCTTGCCGCGGTCATAGCTGCGGCTGTCGTCCCAGTTGAAGGGCTCACACAGGCGCTGGTTCATGCCGATGTCAAGATCGCTCATCACAAACACAGGGGTTTGCAGCCGGTCCGCCAGATCCAGCGCGGCGGCCGCATGTTCAAAACATTCGTGTGGGTCTTCGGGCAGCAGCAACACGTGTTTGGTATCGCCATGCGAGGCATACGCGCAGGAGATCAGGTCGGCTTGCTGGGTACGCGTCGGCATCCCGGTGGAAGGCCCGCCGCGCTGCACATTGATGATGGTGACCGGTATCTCGGCAAAATAGGCCAGTCCCAAGAACTCCGTCATCAGCGACACACCGGGGCCCGAGGTGGTGGTGAAGGCGCGCGCGCCATTCCAGCCAGCGCCGACCACCATGCCTATGGAGGCGATTTCGTCTTCGGCCTGCACGATGGCGTAGTTGTGCTGGCCGGTCGCGGGATCGACCCGGTATTTGGCGCAATAGGACTGAAAGGCTTCCGCCACCGACGAGGACGGTGTGATCGGGTACCAGGCCGCCACGGTGGCGCCGCCATACACACAGCCCAGCGCCGCCGCGCTGTTGCCATCGACAAAAATCTTGTGGCCGACCTTGTCGCTACGCTGCACACGAATGCCCAGCGGCGCCTGCAGGTGTTCGCTGGCGAAGTCGCGCCCCAGGTGCAAGGCCTGCACGTTGGAAGCCAGCAACTTCTCTTTGCCCTTGTACTGCTCGGCAAACAGCTTTTCCAGCACCTCGGCCTCGATCTGAAGCAGCACCGACAGCGCACCCACGTAAATGATGTTTTTGAACAGCTGGCGCTGGCGCGGGTCTGAATACACCGCATTGGAAATCTCCGTCAGCGGCATGCCGATGACATGAATGTCCTTGCGAAACTTCTCTGGCGGCAAGGGCCGCGTACTGTCGTAAAACAGGTAACCACCGGGCTCCAGTTCGGCCAGGTCGGCATCCCAGGTTTGCGGGTTCATGGCCACCATCATGTCGATGCCGCCGCGCCGCCCCTGGTAACCCTTGTCGCAAACACGCGCCTCGTACCAGGTCGGCAGGCCCTGGATGTTGCTGGGAAAAATATTGCGCGGGCTGACCGGCACCCCCATGCGCAAAATAGCCTTGGCAAACAACTCATTGGCCGAGGCCGAGCCCGAGCCATTGACGTTGGCAAACTTGATGACAAAGTCGTTGACGGCTTCTATGCGTTTCATGCGGTAAACCCTCCTGCGCGAGCTACCGGCTTGCTCGCATCCCGGCAAGCCGGCCCGGCCTGCGTGGTCAGCAGCAAAAACTTCTGCATGTCCCAGGCGCCGGTCGGGCAGCGCTCGGCGCACAGACCGCAATGCAGGCAAACATCTTCGTCCTTGACCATGACACGCCCGGTCTTGAGTTCGCCCGACACATACAGGTCTTGCGCCAGGTTCAGCGCCGGTGCCTTCAGGTGGGTGCGCAAGTCGGCCTCGTCGCCGTTGTCGGTAAAACTGATGCAGTCCATCGGGCAGATGTCGACGCAGGCGTCGCACTCGATACAGGCTGGCGCGGTGAACACCGTCTGCACATCACAGTTCAGGCAGCGCCCGGCTTCCTTGAAGGCCGTGGCGGCGTCAAAACCCAGTTCCACCTCCACACGGATATTCGCCAGCGCCACCTCGGCCTTGGCCCAGGGCACCTTGAAACGCGCGTCGTTCGAGGTGTCGTTGTCATAACTCCACTCATGGATGCCCATCTTGGTGGACATCAAGTTGGTCATGGGGTCTGGCCGCTGGCGGATGTCTTCGCCATTCAGGAAACGGTCTATCGACACCGCCGCCTCATGCCCGTGTGCCACCGCCGTGATGATATTTTTTGGCCCCAGCGCTGCGTCCCCGCCGAAAAACACCTTGTTCACTGTGGACTGGAAGGTCTCTTTGCCCAGCACCGGTAAGCCGTGTTGATCGAAGCTGATGCCGCTATCACGCTCTATCCAGGGAAAGGCATTTTCCTGGCCCACGGCAATCAGCACGGCATCGCACTCGACCAGCACATCCGGCTCGCCGGTAGAAACCAAGCTGCGTTTGCCTTCTGCGTCATAAACCGCCTTGACCACTTCGAAGCTCATGCCGGTCAGTTGACCGTTGCTGTGCTCAAACGATTTGGGCACATGGAAGTTGATGATGGGAATACCCTCGTGCTGGGCGTCTTCCTTTTCCCAGGGCGAGGCCTTCATTTCGTCGAAGCCACTGCGCACGATCACTTTCACATCGCTACCGCCCAGGCGCCGGGCCGAGCGGCAGCAGTCCATCGCGGTATTGCCGCCACCGAGCACAATCACCCGTTTGCCGATGCTCGTGATGTGGCCAAAGGACACGGAGGCCAGCCAGTCGATGCCGATGTGGATGTTGTAAGTGATGTCCCGGCGGCCGGGCAGCACCAGGTCACGCCCGCGTGGTGCGCCGCAACCTACAAACACCGCGTCGTATCCCCCATCGGTTTGGTCTTCCAGCAGACCCTTCATCGATTCGATGCGCTGGCCGCTTTTAAAAGTCACGCCCAGGTCCAGGATGTAACCGGTTTCTTCGTCAATCACCGATTCCGGCAGGCGAAAGCGCGGGATTTGTGTGCGGATAAAACCGCCGGCCTTGGCCTCGCCATCAAACACCGTGACCTCGTAACCCAGGGGCGCCAGGTCACGCGCCACCGTCAACGAGGCCGGTCCGGCGCCTATACAGGCAATGCGTTTTCCATTCATGGGCGACAGCTTGGGCATGCGTTTGCTGACGTCGTCCTTCATGTCGGCGGCCACACGTTTGAGCCGGCAAATCGCCACCGGCTCGGGCTGTTCATCACTGCCCTCCTCGACCCGACTGCGCCGGCACGCTGGCTCGCACGGCCGGTCGCAGGTGCGGCCCAGAATGCCGGGGAAAACATTGGAGACCCAGTTGACCATGTAGGCATCGCTGTAGCGACCCTGACCAATCAGCCGTATGTATTCGGGAACCGGCGTGTGGGCCGGACAGGCCCACTGGCAATCGACGACCTTGTGGAAATACGAGAGCTTGGCTACGTTGGTTGGCTGCAAGTGCGTCTCCTTGCCTCCTGCGGCGACACAACAAGGGCCAGGAGGCCTGACCAGTTTACGCCTCGCCGGCCGAAAACCGCTCTCGGGTGAATCCCTCAGTTCTTGGCCCAGACGAGGCCGCGTGCCACACCGCCAGCAGGAATACCCAACCGGCGCTGGGACGTCCAAACGCCCACCGCCTACCTCCAAAATGGCCCTGCTGCAATGTGTATGCTACCGATGGAAACCCACGCGCGATTTGATAAGCTTGCTTAGTAATTCAACCCCCTTGATCCCACCATGCATGCTTCCCAGGAACCTGCCACCGCCACCGGGCCGGTGCGCCGCTTTATCACCCCCGGCCATGTGCCACAAGCCCAGAGTCTGGGCGAGTTGCGCGAAAAAATAGACAGCCTCGATGAACAAATCGTGGCGCTGCTGGCCCAGCGCGCGCTGTGCGTGCGTGACGCCACACGTTTCAAACTGGACGCGTTCCAGGTTTCCGCGCCCGAACGCCAGGCCGCCGTGTTTGCACGGGTGCGGGCACTGGCCGCGCCGCACGAGTCCGGCTTTCCGGGACTGCCCGACATCGTCGAATCCGCCTATCGCACCCTCGTCGCCGGTTTTATTGCCGGCGAAGGACGTTTCTTTCACGACACCGAATTGATCCAGCCATGATGAACTTCAAAAAACACCCCGCCTTTTCCCTGCTCAAAGGCTGCGCCGCGCTGGCGCTGGCCTGTGCAAGCGCGACTGTCCTGGCCCAGTCGGCCGGCTGGCCGAACAAAACCATCAAGCTCATCGTGCCTTACGGCGCCGGCTCGTCCCCCGACGTCATTGCACGCATCGTGAGCGAAAAGCTCGGCCCCCGCCTGGGCCAGCCCGTGATCATTGAAAACCGCGCCGGTGGCGGCGGCAACAACGGCACCGGTGTGGTGGCCAAGTCAGCCGGTGACGGATACACCTTTCTGATCAGCACCAACGGCCCGCTGGTCTACAACACCGTGCTCTACAGCAAGCTGTCCTACGACCCATTCACCGAGCTGCGGCCGGTGGTGCTGGCCGGCGGCCAGGCGAATGTCTGCGCCGTGCGCGCCGACTCGGGCATCCACACTTTGCAGGACCTGGTCGCGGCGATGAAAAAAAATCCCGGCAAGTTCAACTTCTCCTCCACCGGCGTCGGTAGCCTGTCGCAACTGGGCGTCGAGTTGCTCAAGGTCAAGACCGACACCTACGCCGTGCATATTCCCTACGCTTCGTCGCCGCTGGCCATTCTGGCCATTTTGCAGGGTGACGTGCAGTTCGCCTGCGTGCCGGCCGTGGCCGTGATCCCGCAGGTCAAGGCCGGCAAGCTGCGCACCCTGGCCGTCTCCACCGCCAAACGCAGCCAGCTCACGCCCGACATCCCGACCATGAAGGAAGCCGGTCTGCCCGAGATCGAAAACCTGGCCTGGATGGCCGTGATGGCGCCGGCCACCACGCCAACCGAGATCGTGCAGCGCATGAACCAGGAAATCAACGCCGTACTGGCCATGCCCGAGGTGCGCGAAAAATTACATGCCCAGTACATGGAGCCGATTGGTGGCACGGTGGAGTCGCTGCAAAAATTCATGCAGCAGGAATTACGCGTGATGACCCCCATCATCAAACGCACTGGCGTCACCATCGACTGATGCTCAGCCTGCAAACCAGCCGGCGCCCCGCCACCCAGGGCGAGGCCGAACAGGCGCTGGCGCAACTCGACAAACAGGCGGGCGCCTATTTCGGCTGTGACGCCGGTATCGCCGGTCTGCACCCGCTGCAAGCCACGCTGCTGGACCGGCCCGCGTTGTCCCTGCGTTTGTATGGTGACGGCTTGGCCATCCAGGCGCACTCGGCGCTGGGACAAACGCTGCTGGACCGTCCCGAACTGTCTGACTGGGCCAAGACCGCCAGCCGCGGCCAGGGCCAGCACCCGATACACAGCCTGCGCGCCTTCATGGCCGCTTTTGCGCCGGCACCCGAGGTCATCCTGCTGGGCGCCCTGCCTTTTAACGCCCACCGCCTGGCCGCGGCTGAGCCGCAGTCAGATGATGAATCCCTGGGCCTGCTGTTTTTTGCAGAGGCTTATTGGCAACGTGACGCGGACGGCAGCTGGCAACGTATTGAGCTGACGTTGCCGAATCTTGCTGCCGCAACTCCGCCGGTCGTGACGCCGGCGCTCCGCCCCATCAGCAAAACCGAGCCACAAGACGATTACCCGCCCGGCGCTTATGCCGACATGGTGGCCCGCGCGCTGGTGCACCTGCGGGAGCAGCCGCTGGTGTCGCTGACCCTGAGCCAAAGTTACCGGCGCCGCGTGTCCCCCAGCCTGTCACCGGCGCAGGCTTTTGCCCGGCTGCGCCAGGCCAATCCGGCGCCGGCCGCATTTTTCCTCAATGACGGCGACGGTCAATGCCTGTTCGGCGCATCCCCCGACCTGCAACTGGTGCTGCGCCAGCGTGTTGTCGAGGCCTTGCCAGTCTGCGGCACCGTGGCACGCGGTCCAGGCCCTGTGGGCGAGGCCGAATCGTTTCGTGAACTGGTCAACGAAGACGTGGATGCGGCCTCGCTGGCGGTGTGTACTGACGCGCTGCGCAACGACCTGGCACCGCTGTGCGAGCCCGGCTCACTGCGCCTGCTGGACCGGCGCCGGCCCATGTCGCTGTCTACCGTGGTGCATACGGTGGACCGTTTCAGTGGCCGTCTGCGTGAAGGCGCGGACGCCTGGGATGCGATTGTGGCGACCGCCGCACCGGTGATGGTCACGGGCACGCCGCGCCGCCATGCGCTGGCCGCGATTGCGCAACTGGAAGCGAGTCCGCGCGGCTGGTATGGCGGACTCATGGTGCGTGTGAGCGCCGATGGCGACGCGCTGGCCGGCACCATCCTGCGCGCGGCCGCCATCCGTGACGGCCTGGCCGAAGTCCGTACCGGCGGCGACCTGATGGCCGACTCCACACCGGCGCGCGAAGAACAGGAATCGCGGCTCAAAGCCATCTCCTTGTGGCGCGCCCTGGGCATAGAGGCGGCAGCGCAGGCTGCATCCAGCGCAGTCGCCGCCCTCAAGCTGCCGGCCCGCGTCGCCCTGCACGATGCGGGCGATCCCTTTCCCGCCGCGGTGCGGGAAACCCTTCAAGGCCTGGGCCTGGTGATTGATGCGGCGGCGGAGGTCGACGTGCTCATGGGCGCGGATGCTGCGGCATGCCGGCGTTTGCTGACGGCCAAGCCGCGGCGACCCTTGCTGGCCATCGGTGATGCCGCCCTGCGTGTACTGGAACAAGCCGGCTTCGCCGTGACGGCCATCGCGCCAGAACATGGCCGCATCATGCGTGCCACGATGACATCCGAGGCGCTGGCGTCTGGCGAACACAGTTTCATCACGGCGCGTTATGCCAGCCTGGCGCTGGCGGATCACGCGGCCTTGTTGCCGGGCTGGAGCGTGTGGGCCCATGATGAACAACAACGGCCCGTGCTGCTGGCGCATACACAAGACCGTGTGGTCTGCCTGTTGTTCAGACCGGACTCACTGATGTCTAGTGCGGCAGCGCTGCAAAGCTTGCGTGCTGCCCTGGCCTGGGCGGCCAACGGCATCTGATACGGACTCGCAATCAAAGCGATAACCGCGTTGCTTCGCCTTGCCGTGCCAAAGCACTGTCTGCGGCTTCGCGCCTTGTTCTCCCTTTGATTGCAAATCCGTATGAGGCCGCCGCCCGGCCCGAGGGGGCCATGGCTCAGTGCGGCGCGCCCTGCAGGCGGTCAAAAGCAGCCACCACCTCGGCGGGCGCTTGCACCAGTTCGATCAGCACCCCTTCCCCGGCGATGGGAAATTCCTCATTCGCCTTGGGGTGCAAAAAGCAGATATCGAAACCTGCAGCGCCTTGGCGTATGCCGCCTGGGGCAAAACGCACGCCCTGAGCCGTCAGCCATTCCACCGCTTTGGGCAAATCGTCGATCCACAAACCGACGTGGTTCAGCGGTGTGGTGTGCACCGCCGGCTTCTTGTCCGGGTCCAGCGGCTGCATCAGGTCAACTTCAACCTTGAACGGACCACTGCCGATGGCGCAGATGTCTTCGTCGACGTTCTCGCGCTCACTGCGGAAGGTACCTGTCACTTCCAGGCCCAGCATCCCGACCCAGAGTTTTTGCAGACGTTTTTTATCCGCGCCGCCTATGGCGATTTGCTGGATACCCAGCACTTTGAATGGCCGATTTTTATTCACAAGGGATCGCTTTCTTTGCATAAACAACGACCCCTATTGTGCTTTTTTTCTTGCGACCAAAGGGCGGCGCAGCCCGCAGATTTTTCAATTTTTGCGCCGCGTCGATCTACCCGCCCTGCTTCGCGTTGCAGCGCTTCAGGTCTTGAGAAACGAGGCAACACCGGCCTTGAAGGCGGCGCTGCCGTACACCGCATCAATCAAGTCCTGGTCGGCCAGGTCCTGATCCACCACGATGCGCCGCATGCTCTCCTTCACGGCGTGCTGCGTAACCCGGGACAAACCCGCCAACTTCAATGCCAAGCCGTGGGCCGAGGCCTCCAGCTCTTCCGGTGCGCAGGCGCTGTAGACAAAGCCGCAGGCCGTTGCCTCCTGTACGTCCAGGTATTCGGCCAGCATCAACATACGCTTGACCCGGGGCGCGCCGAAGGCCGCCATCAACCGGGCAATGTTTCGGGACGACAGCGTGTTCGACAGGGTCTTGGCAATCGGGGCCCCAAAACGGGCACCGTGGCTGCACACCCTGAAGTCACACGCGGTGGCAATCGCCAGGCCACCGCCCACGGCCCAGCCGTCGATCGCGGCAATGGTGGGCACACGCATCCGCTCGATCGCATCAATCACCGTCTCCACAAAGGCTTCGTACTGCACACCTTCGCGGCCCTGACTGAACTGTGCGAAATGCTGGATGTCTGTGCCCGAGATGAACGAGCGCCCGCCCGCGCCCCGGAAAACCACGGCCTGGACCTCGGCATTGGCATTGCATTCGTCCAGCAACTGCAGCAGCCGTTCATACATCGCCTGTGTCATGGCGTTGTGACGCTCGGGCCGCTGGATCAGGATCTGGGCAACACCTTCGGTGACCGACAGGCGGACGAGTTCGCTCATACCTTCAGCGCCTCCAGCTCGGCCAGGATTTCGGCGTTGTGTTCACCCAGCAATGGCGGGTGACGCCGCACCTGCTGGGGTGTGCCCAACATCTTGACCGGGAAGCCGATGTTTTTCACCTTGCCTTCGATCGGGTGGTCAATCTCCATGCACATGCGTCGGTGCGTGCCATGTTCGCCTTCGAAAGCTTCGGGGTAGGTCAGGATGGGGCCCGCGGGAATGCCGGCTGCCAGCATGGTGTCCACCCAGTCGCTGCTGTCCCTTTTTGCAAACTCCAGCTCGATCTCCTCGATCAGTGCTTCGCGGTTTTTCAGGCGCAGCGACACCGTTTCGTAGCTGGGGTGTTTGAGCAGGTCTGGCCGTTCCAGCAGGGTACACAGCTTGGCCCAGAGCTTCTGGTTGGTCGCACCCATGACAAAATAGCCGTCGCGCGCCTTCACGGCCTGGTAAGGCGCGCTCATCTTGTTGCTGGTACCCAGCGGTGCGGGCGGCACGCCCGTGCCCCAGTACTCGGACATGTCCCACACGGAAAACGCCATGGCCGAGTCAAACAGGGAAGCGTCAATGTGCTGGCCCTGGCCGGTTTTCTGCGCGCCGATGTAGGCCGCCAGCAAACCATAAGTGGCGAACAACGCGCAGCCAATATCAGCCACCGGCACGCCGGCCTTGACGGGTTTTTCACCCTTGTAACCGGTCACGCTCATCACGCCGGACATGGCCTGCGCCATCAGGTCAAAGCCGGGGCGGCTGGCCCAGGGGCCGCTTTGCCCAAAGCCCGAGATGCTGGCATAGACGATTTTGGGGTTGATCTTCTTGATGGTTTCGTAGTCGATGGCCAGACGCTGAACCACGCCGGGGCGGTAGTTCTCGACAATCACATCCGCGGTCTTGGCCAGCTCGTAAAAAACCTGCTTGCCTTCTTCCGTCTTCAGGTCCAAGGTCAGCGACCGCTTGTTGCGGTTCATGTTCAGAAAGCCCATGCTGTCCGGGCCCTTCATCTTGAAACCCATGGCGCCGCGCGTCTGGTCCCCTTCCGGCGGCTCCACCTTGATCACGTCGGCCCCCAGATCGGCCAGCAACATGCAGGCAAAAGGCCCGGCCATCACCTGGCTGACGTCCAGCACACGGATTCCTTGCAGCGGCAAGGGCATAGCTGTGGCGCCCATATCAGCTCTCCTCGGTGATCTTGGCGGCACGCACCACTTCACCCCATTTTTTGTATTCCGCCGCCATGAAGGCCGCAAACTTGTTGACCGAGCCGCCGCCGTCTTCCACGCCGTAGCCGTCAAAACGCGCGACCACGTCGGGCATGACTAACACCTTGTTGATGTCGGCATTGATCTGGCGCGCCACGTCCTTGGACATGTCCTTGGGGCCTACCACGCCATACCAGCTGGAGGCATCAAAGCCCTTGAAGCCTTGCTCGTCCATGGTCGGCATGTCCGGAAAACCCTTGGCCCGCTTGACGCGGGTTTGCACAATACCCGTCATCTTCTTGGCCTTGACCATCGCGGTCGCGGCCGTCATGGTGTCGAAGCTGAAATCGATCTGCCCGCCTATCAGGTCGGTCTGCATGGGGCCCGATCCTTTGTAAGGGACATGGATGGTTTGCACCCCGGCGGCCATGTTGAACATCTCGGCCGCCAAATGTTGTACCGAACCGGTGCCCGACGAGCCGAAGCTGATTTTCCCCGGATTCTTTTTGCACAACTCCACCACCTCTTTGATGGAGGCGTATTGGTTCTTGGCGCTGGTCACCAGGATATGCGGCGTCGCACCAATCAGGGCAATCGGCGAAAAATCCTTGAGCGGATCGTAGGAAATGCTTTTGAAAATATGCGGCGCAATGCCATGGGTGTTCACATGGGCCATCAGCAAGGTGATGCCGTCGGTGAACTTGGTCTTTGCAAAATAGTCCGCCGCCAGCACGCCGGTGGCGCCAGGCTTGTTCTCGACGATGACGGGGCGGCCCCACACTTCGGAGAGTTTCTGGCCCACGATGCGCGCAAACACATCGGTTCCGCCGCCGGGAGCCCAGCCGACCAAAATCTTGACAGGCCCTTTAGGCAGATCAGCGCCCACGGCCCAGGGTGCGGCCATCACAGCGGCACTGCCAGCAATAAAGTCACGACGTTTCATTGTTTTCCTGCGAGAGAGTTGTGCCACGACTGTCGCGCACGGTCCGAGCAGGCGCAAGCATGTGAAACACATGCCTGGTTTCTTAATTCGCGAAACCTGGTCGTTCAGACGGGGGCGTTTGTGCCCAGCAGTTGGGCCACCACATTGCGCAGGGTTTGCTCCTGCGCCTGGCCTTCGACAAAGGACAACACATACGAACGCTGGTGCCAGTCCCCCTCGATGTCGGCCCAGCCCAGCGCCGCTTCGGGGTGAAAACCGCGCAGGATCTCAAGGGGCATCAGGCCTATGCCCAGGCCATTCCGCACCAGGGCCAGCATGGTGTCGAAGCCACTGACGGTGAAGTTGTTGCGAAACACCCGGCCACGGCTTTTGTGTGCCCTTTGCACCGCCGACAAAATGGCAGACCCTTTGCCCAAACTCACAATCGGGGTGTTCAGGATTTCGTCGATGCCCACGGGCTCGGTCGGGAACTGAAAATGGTGGCGGCTGTAAACCAGCACCAGGCTATCGTGCTGGTAGTCAAATTTCTCCAGATCCAGAAAACCGCTGGTTTTTTCGTAAATGCCCACATCAATCACTTTGTCGCGCAGCAATTGCTGGATGACCTGGCTGTTTTCTTCCAGGATTTTCAAAGTGATCTGGGGATATTTTTCCTGAATGCGGGAGATGTCCTTGGCCAGCGACTGGATGATCACCGACTTGGGCGCACCAATGATGATGCGCCCGTCACGGCCATGGCTCAGGGCTTGGGCATCGCCTTCCAGTCGGCCGATGAGGTTGTCGATCTGCTTGATATGCGCCAGCAGCTTGTCGCCGGATTCCGTGACCTTGACGCCGTGAGGCTGACGCTTGAACAGCTTCGTGCCCAGCTGTTGCTCCAGATCCGTCACCCGTTTGGAGGCCGCCGCAACAGCCAGGTTGAGCTTGTCGGCGGCCCGGGAAATACTGCCCTCTTCCGCAATGGCCAGCACCAGCTGGACCGTGGTTGTATCAATTTTCATGCTCACTCACAACGCGCACCCAGGCACAGCCCAGGTAAAAAAGCCCGCCTGCGGCTTGCGCAGGCGGGCTGGTTAGGCATGTGCGCCTATCAAGCGCAAATGACCATTCGGGCCGTTCGGGCCATCACACAAACTCCACAATCGGCTGGTCCACGCTGAGCGACTCGCCCTTGGCCGCCAGCACCTTGCCCACCACACCATCGGCCACGGCAAACAACACGTTCTCCATCTTCATGGCTTCAATCACCGCCACACGTTCACCGGCCTGCACTTTCTGGCCTACCTGTACGGCAACATCCACCAGCAGGCCGGGCATGGGTGACAACACATAACGGCTCATGTCGGGCGGTGCCTTGAAAGGCATCAAGCGGTGCAACTCGGCCGCACGTGGCGACAACACCATGGCGTCGAGCCGCGTGCCGTTGTGGGCAATACGGATGGCCAGCGGGTTGCGGCCCACGCCGCGTTCCACCTGCGCGGCAAACGGGTTGCCATTCACGGTGCCGCGAATGCGGGCGCCGCCCAGGTGCCAGTTGCTACATATTTCATAGCTGCTCACGCCCATGTCTATCCGGCTGGAGCCCGATTCGGCTTGATAATCCCGCACCAGCACCGCTTGCGGCGTGTTTTGCCCATCCGCCCCCAGGCCGATGACCACAAACTCTTCACCCACCGTCACGCCGTGGCCGGGCAACTGGCCGCTGATGCCGGCCGCACGGCCCAACATGCGGCGGTTGACATAAGCCACCAGCGCCACCAGGAAAGCCGGATCGGCATGCGGCACGTCTTCGGCATGAAAGCCTTTACCGTAGTTCTCGGCAATAAAGCCGGTGTTGAAGTCGCCCGCAACAAACTTCGGGTGCGCCAGCAAAGCGGCCTGGAAGGGGATGTTGCTGCTGATGCCGCGAATCACAAAAGCGTTCAGCGCCTCGCGCATCTTGGCAATCGCGTCCAACCTGTCCTTGCCATGCACGATGAGTTTGGCAATCATCGAGTCGTAATACATCGGGATCTCGCCGCCGTCCTGCACGCCGGTGTCCACCCGCACACCCATCAATTGCGCCGTGTCCGCCGCAAACATGGTTTGTTTGGGCGGCTGAAAACGCACGAGCCGGCCGGTGGATGGTAAAAAATTGCGGAACGGGTCTTCGGCATTGATGCGGCACTCGATGGCCCAGCCATTGCGCTGCACATCTTTTTGCGCCAGCGGCAGCTTTTCACCGGCCGCCACACGAATCATCAGCTCCACCAGGTCCAGGCCGGTGATGCATTCCGTCACCGGGTGTTCGACCTGCAGGCGGGTGTTCATCTCCAGGAAATAAAAACTCTGGTCCTTGCCGACCACAAACTCCACCGTGCCGGCGCTCTGGTACTTCACGGCCTTTGCCAGCGCCACGGCCTGCTCGCCCATGGCCTGGCGCGTGGCGTCGCTGATAAAAGGTGACGGCGCCTCTTCAATCACCTTCTGGTGGCGGCGCTGGATGGAACATTCGCGTTCGTTCAGGTAAATCACATTGCCGTGGCTGTCGCCCAGGAGCTGGATTTCGATGTGGCGCGGCTCCTCGACAAACTTCTCGATAAAGACCCGGTCGTCGCCAAAGCTGTTGCGCGCCTCGTTGCGGCAACTGGTGAAGCCTTCAAGCGCTTCCTTGTCGTTAAAGGCGACACGCAGGCCCTTGCCGCCGCCACCGGCGCTGGCCTTGATCATCACCGGGTAGCCGATGCTCTGCGCAATTTCAACGGCGCGTTCAGCCGTTTCAATCGCGTCGTTGACGCCGGGGATGCAGTTGACACCCGCCGCCCCGGCCAGCTTCTTCGATTCAATCTTGTCGCCCATGGCGGCAATCGAATAATGCTTGGGGCCGATGAAGATGATGCCCTCTTCTTCGACCCGTTTGGCAAAGCCGGCGTTCTCGCTCAGGAAGCCATAACCGGGGTGCACCGCCTGCGCGCCGGTCTGTTTGCAAGCGGCAATGATTTTGTCGGCCTGCAGATAACTGTCACGGCTGGGTGCCGGGCCGATGTTGATGGCCTCATCGGCGAGTTCGACATGGCGCGCGTCCTTGTCCGCGTCGGAATAAACCGCAACCGTCTTGATGCCCATCTTGCGGGCGGTGAGGATGACACGGCAAGCGATTTCGCCGCGGTTGGCGATGAGGATTTTGGTAAACATGATCAATTCCAGGTTAGAAGAGCGTCGTCGCGATTCAGGTGCTAAAGAGCCCCATTTGTGCTGTTGACGCTTTTTGCTATCAGGTTGGCTTGACTTGCCAAAGCAAGCAATTCAGTCGAACTGCCAGGCACGACAGTAAACAAACAGTCATCTCCACCGGTTTGAAATACGAGCAGGAAAAACCCCCGCTCACCAAGCCAGTCGCCGATAGCCATAAGCACGTCATCCGTTGAATCTCCATCAAAAAGTGAAGAACCTTTCTCCCATGGCAAGCCAATACGAGGCGCAAGTTCCGCTATTTGCCAAGCTATTTCGTCCGATGCTTTCCAATCAATGAAGCAGAACACACGTTCCACAATTGGGCTGTCCCGGTGGAGCGCGTCCATCAGAGCGCTGATTTCATCCGAATCTTCACCATTGCCAAATTGATTAATGACCAAATCGACCAATTGCTGATGTTTAATTTCGGGGATATTGACAGCTTTCAACAGCGCAACTGTTAACGCCTCAAGTCGGCGCCGGCGGTCCAGGATCTGCTCTCGCTCCTGCTCCGACATCTCTTCAATCTCATCCGTCTCACCTTTCGAAATCGATTCAATATCTGCCGGATCAGGCAGCATCTTGTCGTAGTCTTTTCCGAACATGTTGTGATACGCAGAAGGCGAGACTTCCGGCTTCTTTTTTTTCTTTTGAACCAAGACCACATACAGCGCCTAGAGAGGAATATTCCCGTGCTTGCGCCACGGATTCTCGATCTTCTTGTCTCGCAGCATCACCAGCGAGCGGCAAATGCGCTTGCGTGTTTCATGCGGCAGGATCACGTCGTCGATAAAACCACGGGCGCCGGCCACAAAGGGGTTGGCAAAGCGGGCCTTGTACTCGGCCTCTTTCGCGGCCAGTTTGGCCGGGTCGCCCTTGTCTTCGCGGAAGATGATTTCCACCGCGCCCTTGGCACCCATGACTGCAATTTCGGCATTCGGCCAGGCAAAGTTGACGTCGCCGCGCAGGTGCTTGGAGCTCATCACGTCATACGCGCCGCCATAGGCCTTGCGCGTGATCACCGTGATCTTGGGCACGGTGCACTCGGCGTAAGCGTAGAGCAGCTTGGCACCGTGCTTGATGATGCCGCCGTATTCCTGCGAGGTGCCGGGCATGAAACCGGGCACGTCCACGAAGGTGATCACCGGAATGTTGAAGGCATCGCAAAAGCGCACAAAACGCGCCGCCTTGATGCTGCTTTTGATATCCAGGCAACCGGCCAGCACCAGCGGCTGGTTGGCGACGATGCCGACGCTCTGGCCTTCCATGCGGGCAAAACCGATGATGATGTTTTTCGCGTACTCGGGCTGGATCTCGAAAAAGTCGCCGTCATCCACCGTTTTGACGATCAGCTCTTTCATGTCGTAAGGCTTGTTCGGGTTCTCGGGCACCAGCGTGTCCAGGCTCAAGTCCATACGTGTCGCCGGGTCGGCGCTGGGGCGCACCGGGGCCTTTTCGCGGTTGTTCAGCGGCAGGTAGTTGTAGAGCCGGCGCAGCATCAGCAGCGCTTCGACGTCGTTTTCAAACGCCAGGTCGGCCACGCCGCTCTTGGTCGTGTGGGTGGTGGCGCCGCCCAGTTCTTCGGCGCTCACCTCTTCGTGCGTGACGGTCTTGACCACTTCGGGGCCGGTCACAAACATGTAGGAGCTGTCCTTGACCATGAAAATGAAGTCGGTCATGGCCGGCGAATACACCGCACCGCCGGCGCTCGGGCCCATGATCATGCTGATCTGCGGAATCACGCCGCTGGCCATCACATTGCGCTGGAACACGTCGGCATAGCCGCCCAAAGACGCAACACCTTCCTGGATACGCGCGCCACCCGAGTCATTCAAACCAATCACAGGTGCGCCTACCTTCATGGCCTGGTCCATCACCTTGCAGATTTTTTCGGCATGGGCTTCCGACAGCGCGCCGCCAAACACGGTGAAATCCTGGCTGAAGACAAACACCAGCCGGCCGTTGATCATGCCGTAGCCGGTGACCACGCCGTCGCCGGGGATCTTGTTGTCCTGCATGCCGAAGTCGGTGCAGCGGTGCTCGACAAACATGTCCCATTCCTCGAACGTGCCTTCGTCGAGCAGCAGTTCCAGCCGCTCGCGCGCCGTCAGCTTGCCCTTGCCATGTTGGGCGTCAATACGTTTTTGGCCACCGCCCAGGCGTGCTGCTGCGCGCTTTTTTTCGAGTTGTTCGAGGATGTCTTGCATGGTTTACCTTCTGTGTACTTTGGAGATGCTACTTATTTAATAGCTGCTTGCGCCCGTCCTGATTGGGCTGAGAGCAGATTTCGAGCTGCAGTGGAGGCAGGGAGTTGGCCACTTTCCACCTGCGCCATCAGGGCCGGCAACAGGGCACTCACCGCCGGGTCGTGCCGGAAGGCCTGTTTCAGCCCCGCATCTATACGTTCCCACATCCAGGACAGCGACTGGTGCCGGCGGCGCGCATCCAGCTGGCCGTTGCTGGTTTGAATAGTTTTGAACTGCGTCACCGCCGCCCAGAAAACATCCACCCCTTTGTTGTGCAAGGCGCTGAGCTGCACCACCCGCGGATGCCAGAGTTTGTCGTAATGGGCCGCCTGCTCGCTGCCCATGGCATTGTTCGCCAGGCCAAACAAACGCATGGCCGAGGTGATCTGTGCCTCGGCGCGCATGGCGGCATCGGCATCAATGTCGGCCTTGTTGATGATCACCAGATCGGCCAGTTCCATCACGCCCTTTTTAATCGCTTGCAAATCGTCACCGGCATTGGGCAGCTGCATCAGCACAAACATGTCGGTCATGTTGGCCACGGCGGTCTCGGACTGGCCCACACCCACGGTTTCGACAATCACGATGTCGTAACCGGCCGCTTCGCAAACCAGCATGGCCTCGCGGGTTTTTTCGGCGACGCCGCCCAGAGTGCCCGACGAGGGGCTGGGTCGGATGTAGGCACGTTCGTGCACCGACAAATGTTCCATGCGGGTTTTATCGCCAAGGATGGAACCGCCGGAGACGGTGGAAGACGGGTCAATCGTCAGAACCGCCACACGGTGGCCTTGTGCTATCAGATACAAGCCCAACACTTCAATAAAGGTGGACTTGCCGACACCGGGCACACCGCTGATGCCCAGGCGAAAGGCTTTGCCGGTATGCGGCAGCAAGGCCGTCAGCAGTTCGTCGCCCTGCGCGCGGTGGTCCGCGCGGGTGGATTCGAGCAAGGTGATGGCTTTGGCGATGGCGCGGCGTTGCGCGGCGGCATCACCGCGCAACAAGGCATTCATCCTGGCGTCTGGGCTCACTTCAACGCAGCCCTGATCTGCTCCAGCACATCCTTGGCACTGGCTGGAATCGGCGTGCCCGGGCCGTAAATGCCTTTGACGCCAGCGTCGTACAACATCTCGTAATCTTGCCGGGGAATCACGCCGCCCACAAACACAATGATGTCGTCGGCGCCCTGCTTTTTCAACTCGGCGATGATGGCGGGCACCAGCGTCTTGTGGCCGGCCGCCAGCGTGGAAACGCCCACCGCATGCACGTCGTTTTCAATCGCCTGACGCGCGCATTCTTCGGGTGTCTGAAACAGCGGCCCCATGTCCACGTCAAAGCCGAGGTCGGCAAACGCGGTGGCAACCACCTTGGCGCCGCGGTCGTGGCCATCCTGGCCCAGCTTGGAGATCATCACGCGCGGACGCCGGCCTTCAGCTTCCGCAAAGGCGTTGATCTCGGTCTTGAGGTTTTCCCAGCCTTCGGCCGAGTCATAAGCGGCTGCATACACACCGGTCACCTTTTGTGTATCGGCGCGGTGGCGCCCGTAAACTTTCTCTAAGGCATCGCTGACCTCACCCACCGTGGCCCGCAGACGCACGGCCTTGATGCAGAGGTCCAGCAAGTTTCCATTGCCATTCTCGGCTGCGGCGGTCAAGGCGTCCAGTGCGGCCAGCACGGCTGCGTTGTCGCGTTTGGCCTTGATGGCGTTAAGGCGGGTGATCTGCCCGTCACGCACGGCCACGTTGTCGATGTCGCGGGTTTCAATCGCGTCTTCGGTCTTGAGTTTGTATTTGTTGACGCCGACGATCACGTCTTTGCCACTGTCGATACGCGCCTGTTTTTCGGCCGCGGCCGCTTCAATCTTGAGCTTGGCCCAGCCGCTGTCCACGGCTTTCGTCATGCCGCCCATGGCATCGACCTCTGCGATGATGGCCCAGGCCGCGTCGGCCATGTCCTGCGTGAGTTTTTCCATCATGTAGCTGCCGGCCCAGGGGTCGATTACATGCGGGATATGGGTTTCTTCCTGGATGATGAGCTGGGTGTTGCGGGCAATCCGCGACGAAAACTCGGTTGGCAAGGCAATCGCCTCGTCAAAGCTGTTGGTATGCAGGCTTTGTGTGCCGCCAAACACCGCGGCCATGGCCTCGATGGTGGTGCGTACCACGTTGTTGTAAGGGTCCTGCTCGGTCAGGCTCCAGCCCGAAGTCTGGCAGTGCGTGCGCAGCATCAGGCTCTTGGGGCTTTTGGCGTTGAACTCCTTCATGATGCGGCACCAGAGCAGGCGTGCGGCGCGCATCTTGGCCACTTCCAGGTAGAAGTTCATGCCAATCGCCCAGAAGAAACTCAGGCGGCCGGCAAAGCCGTCGACGTCCAGGCCCTTGGCAATGGCGGTCTTCACATATTCCTTGCCATCGGCCAGGGTGAAGGCCAACTCCAGCGCCTGGTTGGCGCCGGCTTCCTGCATGTGGTAACCCGAAATGCTGATCGAGTTGAACTTGGGCATGTGCTGCGCCGTGTACTCGATGATGTCGCCAATGATGCGAATGCTGGGTTCAGGCGGGTAGATATAGGTGTTGCGCACCATGAACTCTTTGAGGATGTCGTTCTGGATGGTGCCGCTCAACTTGTCCTGGCTCACGCCCTGCTCTTCCGCGGCCACCACATAACCGGCCAAGACTGGCAACACCGCGCCATTCATGGTCATGGAGACCGACACCTTGTCCAGCGGGATCTGGTCAAACAGGATTTTCATGTCCTCAACCGAATCAATCGCCACGCCGGCCTTGCCGACGTCGCCGGTCACACGCGGGTGGTCGCTGTCGTAGCCACGGTGTGTGGCCAGATCAAACGCCACCGACACACCCTGACCGCCGGCCGCCAGGGCCTTGCGGTAAAACGCGTTGGACTCTTCGGCCGTCGAAAAGCCAGCGTACTGGCGAATCGTCCAAGGGCGCACCGCATACATGGTGGCTTGCGGGCCGCGTATGAAAGGTTCAAAACCCGGCAACGTGTTGGTATAAGGCAGGTCTTTGACGTCTTCCGCGGTGTACAGCGGCTTGACCGTGATGCCGTCGGGCGTTTGCCAGTTCAGGGCATGGACGTCTCCGCCAGGCGCCGATTTGGCGGCGGACTTGGCCCAGGCATCCAGGCTGGCGGGGGTGAATTCAGGAGCGGGAGGATTTTTGGAGGTACTCATGCGGGTGCATTCAAGGAGTTGGGCGGGCTGTTTTGCGATCGCCGCCAGTTTACATCATTCATAATTATTGATGCAAAATTCAATTTCAGCTAAGATGGCATCCTACAGCCCCAGGGCTGCAAGCCGTTCTCCCCCTCCTTCTCCTTTTAAGCCCGAAAGACCATGGCCGCTGTTTCACTGACGCCCCGAGCTCTCTATGAAGAGGTCGCCGAGCTCTTGCGCCAGCGCATCTTCAGCCGCGAACTGGCGCCCGGCAGCTGGATTGACGAACTCAAGCTGGCCGAGGAATACGGCATCAGCCGTACGCCCTTGCGTGAAGCGCTCAAGGTACTGGCCACCGAAGGGCTGGTGACCATGAAAGTACGGCGCGGCGCCTATGTCACCGAGGTTTCCGAGCGCGACCTGACCGATGTGTACCACCTGCTGGCCCTGCTGGAAAGTGATGCGGCCGGCGTGGTGGCGGCTCATGCGAGCGACGAACAATTGCAGGAGTTGCAGGACCTGCATGCCCAACTGGAAGCGGCCACTGGCGACCGCGAGCAGTTTTTCGCCATCAATGAACGTTTTCACATGCGCCTGCTGGAAATCGCCAACAACCGCTGGCGCGACCAGATGGTGGCCGACCTGCGCAAGGTCATGAAGCTCAACCGGCACAACTCGCTGCTCAAAAGCGGCCGCATTGAAGAGTCACTGGCCGAACACCGCGCCATCATGCAGGCGCTGAGCGCTCGCGATGCTGAGGCCACGGTGCAGCGTATGCGCGAGCATTTCAGCCATGGGCTGGAAGCTGCTGCCTAGTTGCTCGGTACTGGAGCCTGCCGCAAGGTGGGTCAAAAACGCCTCACGGCTCAACCACGTTGAACAAGGCTAAAACCCCACTTTCCGGGGGCAAGGTCACCGGTCGCCTGGCCGCAGCTGCCGTACCGGGTGTGACGCCATGTCGAGGGCCAGATCAAACGCACAGACCGTGCGCAGTTCAGCGTGGTGTGCAACGACATGAGCCCCCTGCGGCAACTGGCGCTAACAGCCCAAGGCGTGAGCCTCGCGCCCGATTCGGTCGGTTTGAGCCACGGCGCCGAGTCCCGGGTGCGGCTGCCGGTCAAAAAACCCAACGCCCTGCGGACCCACGACAGCATCGTCACGCTGACCCGGCGTACCTTGTCACCGGCAGCACGGGCATGTTCCGCGCTGGTCCACGACATGATGGCGTCCGGCCGCGTGGTCTGACAAATTCGCTACGCTTTTAATAGCAACTTGCGCCCGTCCCTTCTTGGCTGTAGCTCGTTTTTTCTTAAGAAACGGGCTTGATTCCATTTTGACGACCTACGCGGCCACGCGATCGCAAGGAGATACAACGCGCCCTATGATCTAGGGTTTGCCCTGCCCCTTCAACACGCCATCCCCGATGGCAGCTAGCAGCACAGGACATCCCGTGCCGCCGCGACCCTTTCTGAACGGTTGAATTCATGACTCCCGCTATCGCCACCATCAACGACGTGCAGACGCTGCCCCAACTGCTGGCTTTTCGCGCCAGGCTCAGCCCGCAGGGTGAGGCTTACCGCAGCTTCGACAACAGCAGCGGGCAATGGCTCAGCCTGAACTGGGCCGACACCCTGGCGCGTGTCACCCGCTGGAGCCGCGCCCTCGCCGCCAGCGGCCTGCCGAACGCCGCACGTGTGGCCATCCTGCTGCCCAACGGGCTGGAGGCCATGAGCATGGACCAGGCGGCGCTGGCCACCGGTTGTGTGCCCGTGCCTTTACACGCCATCGATAACCCCGGCAGCATTGCCTACATCGTGGCCGACTGCGAAGCTTCGTTGCTGATCCTGGATCACGCCGCGCTGTGGGAAAAGATTTGCGCCGTGGGCCAACCCTTTCCGGACCTGAAAACCGTCGTTGTGGTGAATGGCGACCTTTCCCCACCGGCTACCGATACCGGTGATGCGGTCACCGTGCTGAGTCTGGCCGACTGGCTGGCGCTGGGCCGTGACAACACCCCGCTGCCGGCGCCACCTGAACCGCACGACCTGGCCGCCATCGTCTACACCTCGGGCACCACCGGCAAACCCAAAGGGGTGATGCTGACCCACCGCAACGTGGTCGCCAATGTGCAAGCGGTGATGGCGCGCGTGCTGCCCACCACGGAAGACGTCTTCCTGTCCTTTTTGCCGCTGTCGCACACTTTTGAACGCACGGCCGGTTATTACCTGGCCATCGCCGCCGGCAGTTGTGTGGCGTATGCGCGCTCGGTCGCCCAGCTCGGTGAAGACCTGAAAAGTGTGCGACCCACGGTGCTGATCTCGGTGCCGCGTATTTACGAACGGGTGTACGCCAAGTTGCAGGAAAAGCTCTCGCCTTCGCCCCTGAAGATGCGGCTATTCGCGGCAGCGCAAACCGTCGGCTGGCGGCGCTTTTGCGCGGCGCAAGGCCTGCCGATGCCCGACAGGGCAACGGAAAGCGCGGCCGCGCCCTGGACCGTTCTGCCCTGGGCGCTGCTGGAATACCTGGTGGCGAAACCGCTGCTGGCGCAATTGGGCGGCCGGGTGCGTGTGGCGGTCAGTGGCGGCGCGCCACTGTCACCGGCCATTGCCCAGTGTTTTCTCGGCCTGGGCCTGCCGCTGCTGCAGGGTTATGGCTTGACCGAAACCTCGCCGGTGGTGGCCGCCAACGGCCTGGACGACAACGATCCCGCCACTGTGGGCCGGGCCTTGTCCGGCATCGAGGTGCGCATAGGCGACAAGCGGGAATTGCAGGTGCGCGGCCCGTCCGTCATGAAAGGCTACTGGAAGCGGCCGGAAGACAGCGCACGTATTCTCTCGGCCGACGGCTGGCTGGCCACCGGCGACCAAGCCGAGATCACCCACGGGCGCCTACGCATCCTGGGGCGTATCAAGGAAATCATCGTCACCTCCACCGGTGAAAAAGTGCCGCCCGGCGACCTGGAGCTGGCGATCACCGCCGACCCGTTGTTCGAGCAGGCTTTCGTGGTTGGTGAAAACCGTCCCTTTATAGCCTGTGTGGCGGTGTTGCAGCGTGATGAATGGAAGCGGCTGGCGCAGGCACTAACACTGGACCCGCAGGACCCGGCCAGCCTGCACCAGCCGGCGGCCGAAAGGGCCGCGCTGGCGCGTATCGAGAAGCAAATGGGAAGCTTCGCGCGTTATGCGGTGCCACGCGCCGTTTGCCTGACCTTGACACCCTGGACCCTAGAAAACAGCTTCATGACACCCACGCTCAAGCTCAAACGCAACAACCTCATGGCGCATTTCGAGCCACAGATTGATGCGATGTACCAGAAACCATCCTCTCGTTGAGCCGCTGAGCCAAGCCTGACGCCTCAGAGGTGCGGCGGCTCCGCCTCCCAGTGCCTGAGTATTTTTCCGTGTTTGTCCACACTCTCGAGCTGGACACGGAATCCCCACAGGCGCGCCACATGTTTCATGACTTCCTGCACGTCATCGGTGAGCGGCCTGTCGTTGTGGCGGGTATGGCGCAAGGTCAGAGAACGGTCACCGCGCACATCCACATTCCAGACCTGGATGTTGGGCTCGCGGTAACTCAGGTCAAACTGCCGCGACAAGGCCTCGCGCACATGGCGGTAACCCGCTTCATCGTGGATGGCAGCCACTTCGAGTTCCAGCTCGGTCGCATCGTCCAGCACCGAGAAAAGGCGAAACTCGCGCATCAGGTGGGGTGAGAGGTATTGCCCGATAAAACTCTCGTCCCGGTAGTCGCGCATGACAGCATGCAGGGTCTTGAGCCACTCCGAGCCGGCGATGTCGGGAAACCATAACCGGTCTTCTTCGGTAGGTGTCATGCAGATACGCTTGAGGTCGCTGAACATGGCGAAACCCAGGGCGTAGGGATTGATGCCGCTGTAGGCCGGGTGTGTGACCGGCGGCTGATAAATGACGTTGGTGTGGGAGCGCAGACATTCGATCATGAAGCCGTCGGTCAACAAACCCTCGTCGTACAGGGTGTTGAGCAAGGTGTAATGCCAGAAGGTGGCCCAGCCCTCGTTCATGACCTGGGTCTGCCGCTGCGGATAAAAATACTGCGCGACCTTGCGCACAATACGCACCACTTCGCGCTGCCAGGGCTCCAGCAGGGGCGCATTTTTTTCGATGAAGTACAGAATATTTTCCTGCGGTTCAGGCGGAAAGCGGCGGCCGACTTTTTCAGCCTCTTTTTCGGCGGACTTGGGCACGGTGCGCCACAGGTCGTTGAGTTGCTGTTGCAGATAGGCTTCACGGTCCTTGCGGCGCGCTTCCTCCTCGGCCAGCGACAGTTTTTGCGAGCGCCGGTAACGGTCCACGCCATGGTTCATCAAGGCGTGGCAGGAGTCCAGCAATTGCTCGACTGCATCCCAGCCGTGGTGCTCCTCGCACTCCGCGATATAGGCTCGCGCATACACCAGGTAATCGATGATGGAGCTGGCATCGGTCCACATGCGGAACAGGTAATTGCCCTTGAAAAAGGAGTTGTGGCCGTAACAGGCATGCGCCATCACCAGCGCCTGCATGGGCATGGTGTTTTCTTCCATCAGGTAGGCAATGCAAGGATCGGAGTTGATCACGATTTCGTAAGCCAGACCCATCTGCCCGCGCCTGTAACTTTTTTCGGTGGCGATGAATTGTTTGCCGAAAGACCAGTGCCGGTAGTTCACCGGCATGCCTACCGCCGCATAAGCGTCAATCATCTGCTCGGCCGTGATGACTTCCAGTTGGACCGGGTAGGTGTCCAGGCCAAAAGCCCGGGCCGTGCGCGCGATTTCAGCATGGTAGGTTTCAATCAGCTCGAAGGACCAGTCCGACGGGCTGGGCAGGCGCGCGCGCCTGCCGGCCACACCGGGCAAGCCGGGTGCAGGGACAGGCGCGTGCTTGCGGGATTCCCGGGTCATGTTGTGCTGGTGCCTTTCTTGAACAAGTCTCGAAACACCGGGTAAATCTCCGAGGCTTCGCTGATTTTGCGCATGGCAAAGTTGCTATTGGTGGCCAGGACCTCGGTGTACTCCTGCCAGAGGTTCTGGTCTTCATCCCCCACCTGCACATAAGCGAAGTAGCGGGAAAGCGGCAGCAGCTTGCCCGTCAGCAATTCCCGGCACTTGGACGAGTCCTGGTGCCAGTTGTCGCCGTCGGAGGCCTGGGCACCGTAAATATTCCACTCGCCCGGCGGGTAACGCGCCTGGATGATCTGGTGCATCAGCGTCAAGGCGCTGGACACCACGGTGCCACCGGTCTCGGCCGAGTGGAAAAATTCATCTTCGGAGACTTCGGCCGCCTGCGTATGGTGGCGGATAAAAATCACGTCGGTCCGTTCGTAATGCCGCTGCAAAAACAAATACAGCAGGATAAAAAAGCGCTTGGCGATGTCCTTGCGCGCCTCGTCCATGGAACCCGACACATCCATCAGGCAAAACATCGCCGCCTTGGCGGTCGGTAAAGGCACCCGAACCCGGTTGCGGTAGCGCAGGTCGAAGGGATCAAAAAACGGAATCCGCCTGAGCCGGCGACGCAGGGCGTCGATCTGCTCTTGCAGCGCCGCCACTTCACCGGACAGGCCGGGGCCGAAACGCAAAATCACGGCCAGTTGCGCCTCCAGTTCGCGTAGCTTGCGTCTGGCTTCTCCACTCAGGGCAATACGCCGGCTCAGCGCCACCCGCATGGAGCGCACCACATGCAGGTTGGTCGGTGTGCCATCCGTGACAAAACCGGCACGCCGGGAGGTCCATTCGGGCGCATTCGGCAAGAGCTGGGTACGCACCAGGTGCGGCAAGGCCAGATCGTCAAAAAAATATTGCATGAACTCTTCGCGCGTGATGCGAAACACAAAATCATCTTCGCCGGTCCCGTCCTGACTCGCACCCTGACCCGCCCCGCCCGCGCCACCGCCTTGCGGGCGGGTTATGCGATCGCCGCGTATGTATTCCTGGTTACCGGGATGGACGGTTTCGCGGGTGCCGCCGTCGCCGTGGCCAAACACCGGCTCGGACACATCGCGCCGCGGCAAGGTGATGTCCTCGCCCTGCTCGATGTCATGGATGCTGCGGCCGGCCACGGCGCGGCGAACGGCCTCCCGGATCTGCCCGCGGAAGCGGCGCAAAAAACGCTCCCGGTTGCCGATGGACTTGTTCTTGCCCGAGAGACGCCGATCAATGACTTGCTGCAGCATGGTGATCCCCGGTCGGCTACAAATGACACGTTGGCGCTACATGCCTTGAAGTTCAGGAACTCTTGCGAACCCGCAAGTACCAGTCGCACAACAAGCGCACCTGCCGCGTGGTGTAACCCTTGGAGACCATGCGGTTGACGAAGTCCTCGTGTTTCTGCTGCTCGTCCGCGCTGGCCTTGGCATTGAAGGAGATCACCGGCAGCAGGTCTTCGGTGTTGGAGAACATCTTCTTCTCGATCACGGTGCGCAGTTTTTCGTAACTGGTCCAGGTCGGATTTTTACCCGCGTTGTTGGCCCGCGCACGCAACACGAAGTTGACGATCTCGTTGCGGAAGTCTTTCGGGTTGCTGATGCCGGCAGGTTTTTCAATTTTCTCCAGTTCGGCATTCAGAGACGAACGGTCGAAAATTTCGCCAGTATCGGTGTCCCGGTATTCCTGGTCCTGAATCCAGAAGTCGGCATAAGTGACATAACGGTCGAAAATATTCTGGCCATATTCCGAATACGACTCCAGATAGGCGGTCTGGATTTCCTTGCCGATGAACTCGGCATAACGCGCGGCCAGTGTTTCCTTGATAAAGGCCAGGTATTTCTGCTCGGTTTCCGGCGGGAACTGCTCGCGTTCAATCTGTTTTTCCAGAACATACATCAGGTGCACCGGGTTGGCGGCGATTTCGGTCGAATCGAAATTGAACACCTTGGACAAAATCTTGAAGGCAAACCGTGTCGAGATGCCACTCATGCCTTCGTCCACGCCCGCGTAGTCACGGTACTCCTGGTAACTCTTGGCTTTCGGATCGGTGTCCTTGAGGTTCTCGCCGTCGTACACCTGCAGCTTGCTGAACATGCTGGAGTTCTCCGGCTCTTTCAGCCGCGTGAGTACCGCAAACTGCGCCATCATCTTCAGGGTGCCGGGCGCACAGACCGCGTTCAGCAGCGAGGAGTTGCGAACCAGCTTTTCATAAATCTTGACCTCTTCCGACACCCGCAGGCAATACGGCACCTTGACGATGTAAATACGGTCCAGGAAAGCTTCGTTGTTGCGGTTGTTTTTGAAAGCTTTCCACTCGCTTTCGTTGGAGTGCGCCATCACGATGCCATCGAAAGGAATCGCACCAAAACCTTCGGTGCCCTTGTAGTTGCCTTCCTGCGTGGCAGTCAGCAGCGGATGCAAGACCTTGATGGGCGCCTTGAACATCTCGACAAACTCCAGCAAACCCTGGTTCGCCAGGCACAAGCCGCCGGAGTAGCTGTAGGCATCCGGATCATCCTGGGCGTAAGTCTCCAGCTTGCGGATATCGATCTTGCCCACCAG
Organism: Polaromonas potterensis; assembly: GCF_033446725.1. Taxonomy (NCBI): domain Bacteria; kingdom Pseudomonadati; phylum Pseudomonadota; class Betaproteobacteria; order Burkholderiales; family Comamonadaceae; genus Polaromonas; species Polaromonas potterensis. The sequence continues at coordinate 414,300 of NZ_JAWQLX010000002.1, forward strand.
CGAAGAAATGTCCTGGTTGTTTTCGTCGCCGGGTTCGGTTTTGGAGATGGCGCATTGCTTCAGGATAGAAGGGAAACGCTTGATCACGCGGAACTGGCGCACGTCACCGCCGTATTCGTCCAACCGCTTGACCGCCCACGGTGACATGACCCGCTGCAGGTAACGCGGCGCAATCCCGTACTGGGATTCGAGCACGGGTACGTCTTCGGCATTGTTAAACAGGCTGAGCGGCGACTCGTTGACGGGTGATCCCTTGAGCGCGTAAAAAGGCACTTTTTCCATCAGCTGTTTGAGCCGCTCAGCGATGGAGGACTTGCCGCCGCCCACAGGCCCGAGCAGGTAGAGGATTTGTTTTTTCTCTTCCAGGCCTTGCGCCGCATGGCGGAAGTAGGACACCACCTGCTCAATCGGATCTTCGAGTCCGTAAAAATCACGGAAGGCCGGGTAAATCTTGATAATCTTGTTGCCAAAGAGCCGCGACAGTCGTTGATCATGCCGGGTGTCGACCATTTCAGGCTCACCCACGGCCGCGAGGATTCGCTCGGCCGCCGTCGCGTAGACAAGGCGATCTTTTTTGCAGGCTTCGAGGTACTCCTCGATGGACAGCTCTTCTTCCCGCGTTTGTTCATAACGCGCCAGAAAATTGCGAACGACATTCATAGGGCCTCCTATGTACGCTGCAACTGAAGCATCACCGACCCATGGACCAAACCTGCTTCAGCTTACCGCGCGACGACTCGACTGTTAGCTCTGATTGTTGTGCCTGATAGATAGCAGGGTCAGGGGAAAAGTTCCAGCATCTCAGACTACAGCGTACAACGTTATGACTTGCTCTGCTGTGAAAAAAATCCGGTTCACACTTTTTTATAGCGCCAAAAACAACAAGGCGTATGGCCACTTGAAACCTGCAAGCGCCAAGCCCGAAGTGGCATAAAAAGCACGCCCTCCAGGAAACACCTGCGCACGCCGAAATCGTGATACGCTCCACTTTTCATAGCTACTTACGCCCGTCCTATTTGGGCTGGCGGCCTTTTTTCCATAAATTTTTGCGCAAAAGCGAATCCCACCGCTTGCACCGGCAATCACATCACCAGCCGGTGTGCCTCGTGCCCCCACACGCCATCCTACGACTGCCGCTGACAAATATGCGGAGGTCTGGCAACTCGGACTTGAAGCGACACACCAGTTCATAAAGTCATAACGCCGCGGCGGCTGTTCGCGACGACCTTCAGATACAAACTTTTGAGCCAGGTTTTACGGGCGTGCATGCGGAAACCCTTGCACCCGTGCGACACACCGGAACGAGGAATTGAAAGAGCCACCCCAACTTGTCCATAAAATGGAACGTTGATTTATGAAACCCCGACCCCAACCCCGGCCATTCACCGAGTAATGCATGACAGACAACACCCAGACCCAGCCCAAAGATGAAGTCAGCGCCCTGGCCCGGGGCCTTGCTGTCTTGCGCGTGGTCTCGCAGGCTGACAGGCCTTTGAGCAACCGCGAGTTAGCCGAAGCCACAGGCATCCCGAAAGCCACGATCTCGCGGCTGGCGGCCACGCTGGTCGGCGCAGGTTTTTTGCGGCAGCTGGCCGACAGCGAACGCTTCAGCCTGAGCGCCGCGCTGCTGGAACTCAGCAATGCCTACCTGCGCAACTTCGACCTGCGCAGCCACGCGCGGCAACATCTGACAGAGCTGGCCGAGCAGGCCGGCGCCGCGGTGCACCTGGGTGTACGCGACGGCCTGGACATCGTGCTGATTGACCACATCCGCCCGCGTTCCGCCGTCATCCTGTCCAACCTGGACGTGGGCTCGCGCATGGCGATTGCCACCTCGGCCTCGGGCCGGGCCTACCTGGCCTCGGTCGATGAACCGGAACGGCAGGCTTTGCTGGAAGGCATACGCGCGGCCAGCGGCAGCAACTGGCGTACCGTGAAGACGCGTTTGGACGCAGCACTGCTGGAGCACGCGCGGCTGGGTTACTGCACGTCTTTTGGTGAGTGGCACAACGACATCAACGCGCTGGGCCTGGCGCTGCGCGGCCCGCGCGGCGAGTTGTATGCCGTGAGTTGTGGCGGCCCCGCTTACCTGCTACCCAAGAAACTGCTGCTTGAAAAGATCGCGCCCAAACTACTGAAGACGGCCAAACTGATTTCCGAAGAAGCCGGCACCAGCCACTGAGCCAGTCAAACCGCCAGCCGCCGCTCAGGTGGCGGGCACCAACACACGCCGCACCACCACCTGGCCCAGCAGCACAAAACCGGCGCTCAGCAGCAGCAAGGCCCCGGTCAGCCCCAGGCTGTGCATCAGGGCGCCGAAAAACAGCGGCCCGATGCCCTGCCCCGCAAACAAGCCGCAGGCAAACAGCGCCACCGCCGATCCCCGTGCGGAAGGTGCCAGTTCGGTCACCTGAGTCTGCAGCGAGTTGTGGATCATGTAAAAACTGAAGCCCGCAACCAGCATGGTCAGCGCATCCACCCACCAGAAGGAGGACAGCGTGAGCCCGGCGTAACAAGCAGCCGCCACCACCGAACCGATCAAACACATGCGGCTCACACCCAGCCACCCAATCAAGCGGCGGACCAGGATGGCATACAGCAGGCCCCCGATACCGAAAGCGCCCAGGATGAGCCCCGCCCGACCCGATACCGAGGCGGTAGCCACCGTCGTGTGATCCAGCAGCAAAGCGCCGACGTAAGGGAAAAAGCTGAAAAACAGCGTTCCTTCGGCCAGAGCACAGGCGTACAGCCAGATCGCCCGCGGGTTCTGGAACACCCGGCCATACAGTGCGCCAAAGGACAAGGCGGCGCCCTTCGGGTCGGCCGCCAAACTGGCCTCGGGCTTGGCCTGCCACAAAAAAACGGCCCCCACTGCGCCCAACACCGCCGCAATAACCAGCGCACTGTGCCAGCCAAAGGCCTCGTTGGCCAGGCCGGAAACCACAGAACCCAGCATCTGGCCCGCGATGATCGCAAACAACATGCGGCCTATCATCACCTGGCGCTCCGCCATGCCGTATTTTTCAGCCAGCGAGGCAAGCACCAGCGGGATCAGACCGCCGGCAAAAATGCCCGCCACGATACGTGTGGCCACCAGCCAGGCGAAGGACGGCGCCAGCAGGCCCAGCACCAGCGCCAGCGTCAGCCCCGTGCAGCAGACTTGCATGCAGCGCAGTTTGCTGAAGCGGTCGCCCAGCGGCCCTAGGAACAACTGGGCGACGGCGTAAGGCAAGGCGTACGCCGTGTTCAGCATCGCGGCCATCTCGGGCGGCACCGCATAGTGGGCAGCCAGGGGCAACACAATGGGATCTATCACCCGCAGCGCAAAACCACTGGCGAAAACACAGACAGAAAAAACCAGGAACAGCGGCATGATCAACCAACAATCCGGCCACCCGCGGGGTGACACGTGAACGCCGGCCGAGAGGCATAACAACCTTCGACGCGGCAGGAAAAAAGAACGAGCCGCACCAGCGGCTCCAGCGTCAAGGCAGGTCCGGCTCAATCCATGCGGATGCCAAGCCGGCGGATCACGGCGCCCCACTTTTCCGAATCCTCGCGCATCATGCGGGCATGCTCAGCCGGGGTACTGGCCACCAAGGTAGAGCCACCACGGAGCAGCAACTCCGTCACCTCCGGTGAACGCACGGCTTTCATGAGTTCAACGTTGAGCGCATCCGCAATCTTCTTCGGTGTTCCGGCGGGTGCGAAAAACTGCTCCAGACCAGGCAGATCCAGGCCAGGCACGCCGGCTTCGGTGATGGTGGGTACATCCGGAATCGACGGCAGGCGCTCCTTGTCAGGCACACCCAGGATTTTCACCAACCCGGCCTTGGCATTGGTGATGGCCGTGGCCGGCCCGTCGAACACCAGCTGGATCTGGCCGCCCAGCAGGTCGCGCACGGCCTCGGTGCTGCCTTTGTAGGGCACATGGACAATGTCGATGCCCGCATTCGCTTTGAGCAGTTCACCGTTGATGTGGCCCGACGAGCCTATGCCGTAAGAGCCGTAATTCACCTTGCCGGGGTTGGCCTTGGCATAGGCCACCATCTCCTTCAGGGTGTTATAGGGTGCATTGGCCGTCGCGACCAGAATGGTGCGTGTGCGCGATGCGACGCCCAAAGGTGTCATGTCCTTGAAAACGTCGAAAGGCGGCTTGGCATACAGGTGCGGCAACTGACTGGTGGTCACCGTGATCGTGTACAGCAGTGTGTAGCCATCGGGCGGCGAACGCATCAGTTCCCGCACGGCAATCGCCGTCGAGGCGCCCGGTTTGTTTTCGACAATCACCGGCACACCCATCTGCTGGGACAGGCGGTTGGCAATGGCCCTGGCCTGGATGTCCGACGAGCCACCGGGCGACAGCGGCGTGATGATGCGAATCACCTTGCCTTTTTGCGGAAAACTGGCGTCCGGCGCCGCCAGCGCGGGCGAGAGCAAAATCGGCACGGCGCACAGAGCGCTCAACAACCGGCTGATGACCTTCATGGTGTGTCTCCTTTGACTTGTATCGGTATACCCAGGGGATTGGGCACCGCCGCTGCGGCGCCCCGGATCAAATGCCAGGGACTGGGCAAGGCCCCGGTCCTCGCTTCGATAAGTGCCGGCCGGCGTGCCGCGAGCGCGCTGGCCAGTGCGCCGGACAACTCGGCGGGATTGGACACGCGCGCGCCATCGACGCCAAAGGCTTTCGCGAGTTGCATGAAATCCGGGTTGGTCAACTCCGTGGCATAACTGCGCCCGAACTGGCGCTCCTGCAACAGACGGACATTGCCAAAAGCCTCATTGTTAAAGACCACCAGCACCACCGGCAACTGGTAGCGGCGCGCGGTCGCCAACTCCTGCAAGGTCCAGCCAAAACCGCCGTCGCCCGCAATCGCCACCACGGCGCGATCGGGATGCGCCGCGGCGACACCCAGCGCCGTGGCGTAGGCATAACCCAGGGTACCCTGGTAACCCGCGCTGATGAAGGTGCCCGGCTCGTACACCGGATAAGCCAGGTGGGCCGGGTAACCGACCTGTGTGAGGTCGCTGACCAGAAAGCCGTTGTCCGGGATGGTCTTGCGCAAGGCGCGCAGCCATTCACATTGCGGCGCAATGTCGGCCAGCTGTGTGGCGGTCCAGTCCCGCAGGGTCTGCACGTCCTGCGATTGATCGGTCGCCGGGCGGTGGCCCTCAAGCGCGGCAACCAGCGCCTCCAGCGCCGTGCGTGCGTCCGCGTGGATCGCCACGGTGGGCTCGCGTGGTGCGCCCAGGTCCTGCGCTTCGGCGTTCACCAGGATCAGGCGCGCATCGGCACGCAGGCGCAGCGGCATACCCTGCGGATCAATGAAGCGACTGCCCACCGCCAGCACCACGTCGGCATGCGGCAGTAAGGCACGCGAGGACAACCAGTTCAGCGCCAGCGGATGACGCGATGACAAGGCCCCGGTGCCGTTTTCCGTGACCAGCACCGGCGCCTGCAGACGCTCGGCCAAGCGGGCCAGCGCGGCCGATGCGCCGGCCGCAACAATGCCGCCACCGGCCACGATGACCGGCCTGCGTGCGCCGCGCAGCAAGGCCACGGCGCGTTCGATCAAGGCTTCGTCGCAGGTCCATGGCTCCGGTGCCTGGGTGGTATCGGCCAGCGCCACGGTTTCGGCACGCTGTAACACGTCTTGCGGGATTTCGATACCGACCGGCCGCGGCCGACCGCTGTAAAGCTGCTGCACGGCTTTGCGCACCACACCCGGCACCGCCGCCGGTGTTTGCGCCAGACCATGCCACTTCACCAGGCTTTTGAGAATGCCTGTCTGGTCCGGCAACTCGTGCAGCATGCCCAGACCACGTCCTATCTTGTCGGATGGAATCTGCGCGGTGAGAAACAACATCCGCGAGCTGCAGGCATAACCGGTCGCGAGACCCGACAACGCATTAAGCATGCCGGGGCCGGGCACCACCATGCTCACACCCACACGCCCGCTGGAGCGCGCATAACCATCCGCCATGTAGGAGGTGGCCTGCTCGTGCCGCGGCACGATGAAACGCAATTCCTTTTGCATGCCGGCCAGCGCGTCCACGGCCCAGTCAAGCTGCACACCCGGCACGCCGAAAATGTCGCGCACGCCTTCGCGGACCAGTTGCTGGGCCAGGGCCTCGCCACCGGTCATCTGTGATGACGGGTTGGTTGGCGTGGTGGGTTCTGTCATGGTGTGTTCTCTTCCAGCAATGCGGCGCCTATCGCCTGATGAATGAGGGTCGCATCGTCCACCTGTTTCATCAGCAGCAGGGTCAGGCGCGCCAGCACGGAAGGTGTCTGCGCCTCACCCGCGTCGGTCAGTGCGTAACACAGCCGGGTGTAGACATCGTCGAATTCCTGATCAGACATGGCAGACCTCCTCTTGCAGGCTGAGGGCCTGCTCAATGGCAGAAACAAGGGCCTGGGGGTCGGCGTCCAGCCAGCGAGCCATCACGTGGCCATCCGGACGCACCAGGTAGAGACTGCCCACCTGCGCGCCATACATGGACAACAATTGACCTTGCGCGTCCAGCGCGCCGCCGTTCGGTGGGGTTCCGCGCCGGGCGATCACCCGCACCTGGAAGGGCACGCGCGTCGCCAGATCACCACACGCCGCCGCCAGCGCGGCGGACAACTCCCCCGCTTCGCTGAAATACAACGCGCTGAAATGCGGCCCCAGCAAATCACTCAGGAAACCGGGCTGGCCGTTTATCTCCAGCGGGCACTCGCGCAAAATGTCGCCCGGCACCGGCCCGGCGCGGAAAGCCGCCGAGTCTTGTGGGCTGGCGTTCAGTGATGAGTCGAGCAGTGGAATCGCCGCATGCTGGCGCGGGTTCATCAGGCTGGTGATCCAGGGATGGCGCTCCGACAGCGACAACACGGCATCCCGCATGAGGCGGAACGGGGCCGACGGCGGCGCCATGAATTCCGCGCCTTTGGAGGCGAAACGATGGTTTTCCCGGGCCGCGTGCACACGCTCGCTGCTGTAACTTTCCAGCAAGCGGGGCGAGGCCAGGCCCTTGGCCACAAAGGCCAGCTTCCAGGCCAGGTTGTGGGCGTCGTCGATGGCGGAATTCATGCCGCGCACGCCAAAAATAGGCACCAGGTGCGCCGCATCGCCGGCAAACAGCACACGCTCATGCAGGTAGCTGTCCAACGTCAATGCGCTGGCGCGGTACAAACTCATCCAGACCGGCGCCCATTTGCGGTCAATGCCCATCATCTTGAGGTGCTGGTCCACCTGCGCAAACACCCGCTCGGGCTTCATCTCCTCGACCTCATCGTCGTCGTCATTGAGTTGGTAATCAAAACGCAGCATGTTGCCCGGCTTCTTGTACATCAGCAGCGTGCCGCCCGGCTTGGACGGCGGGTCGAACCAGCAGCGCCGACCGACCGGCAGGCCTTCGGTGTCGATGCGGATGTCGATGATCACGTAACGCCCCTCATGGCGCTTGCCCTGCATGCGCAGGCCCAGCAGGTCGCGCACGGTGCTGCGCCCGCCGTCGCAGGCCACCACCCAGTCGGCCTCCAGCGCGTAGCTGCCATCGGGCGTTTCCACCTCGAGGCGAGCGCCCTCGGCGTCTTGCTGCAAGGCTTTCAGTTGCGTTTTCCAGCGGATGTCGATCAGGCCGCCGAGTTGCTGCGCCCGGCCCACCATGCAATGTTCAATGTAATTTTGCAGGTGGCTGATCGCAGGCGGGTATTTCTGGTTCGCGTCATGCGGCATGTTGAACTGGAACACCTCCTTGTCGCGGTAATAGGTCCAGCCCGTGGTCCAGCCGTGGCCGGTGCGCATGACCTCGTCGATGACACCGAGCTGCTCCAGGATTTCCAGCGTGCGGCGTGTGAAGGCGCCGGCGCGGCTGCCGCTGCACACCGTGTCGTCGGCCTCCAGCACCACCACCGGAATGTTGTAGTTGGCCAGCCCGAGCGCCAGCGCCAGGCCGGTGGGTCCGCCGCCCGCAATCACCACACGATGCCGGACCGGATCGCAGCCCTGCCGCAGCGGCGACGGGATGCGCGCTTCGTGATGCTGATATTTGAAATATTCGTCGAAAGTAATTTCCATAAGTCCTCTGCGCCACCGGCCTTTGTGGCCGGTGACAGGCAGATATTATTTTGGAACATCATTTCATTTTATTCATACAAACCCTAATAGACCCCAGCTTTCCAAAAAATTACGCTCAGCAGCGCGAATGATTTTTTGTGTTTTTGAACGATTGGGATGTGCCTATGCCTTACTTCATGCAAGTCGGCGAGATACCGCGCAAGCGCTTCTCGCAATTCCGCCGGCCTGACGGCAAACTCTACGCAGCCGAGGTCATGGGCGAGGAGGGATTTTCGTCAAACATGTCCCTGCTTTACCACCGCTCGCCGCCCTCGGCGGTGCGCAAAGTCGCGGCTCTGCCGCACCCCGCGTCCGACCTGGTGGACAACCATCCCCTGTTGCCGCGCCTGCTGGCCACCAGCGGCCTGCAAGACACCGGCGACATGATCGGCAACCGGCATTTGCTGTGTGGCAACAGCGACGTGCTGGTGTCGTTCGCGGTGTCCCACCAGCCCTCACCGCTGTACCGCAATGCAGGCGGTGATGAGTTGCTGTATATCCACGACGGCGCCGCGCGGCTGGAGACGGTGTTCGGCGTGCTGGATGTGCGGCAAGGCGACTACGTGGTGATCCCCAAGGGTGTCACCCACCGCTGGCTGCCGCAAGGCGATACCGCACTGCGCGCGCTGGTGTTCGAGACCGCGGGCCATGTCCGCCCCCCCAGGCGTTACCTCACGGCCAACGGCCAGTACAACCAGGAATCGCCCTACTCCGAGCTGGACCTGCGCCGTCCCGAAGGCCCTTTACTGGCCGAAGGCGACGACGTGGACGTGATCGTGAAAAACCGCAACGGCCTGACCTGCTACACCTACCAGACCCATCCTTTTGATGTCGTGGGCTGGTTCGGCTGCAACTATCCCTACGCGCTGAACATCTCGGACTTTTCTCCCATCACCGGCAGCTTTCATCGCCCACCGCCGGTGCACCAGGTGTTCGAAGCGCCCAACTGCGTGTTCTGCAATTTTGTGCCGCGCATGCTCGACTACGACCCGCGCGCCATGCCGATTCCCTCCTTCCACGCCAACGTCGATTCGGACGAGTTGATCTTTTATGCGGAAGGCAATTTTTTCAGCCGCAAGGGCAGTGGCATCGAGCGCGGCGCCCTGTCCTTACACCCTGCCGGCCACATCCACGGCCCGCAACCGGCCGCCTACGAATCCGGCCCTTCGCGCGTGGGACAACACACCGAGGAATGCGCCGTGATGCTGGACACCTTCAAGCCGCTGCTGTTAGGCCGTGCCGCATTGGCCGCGGAAAAAGCCGATTATTACCAGTCATGGAATGCACGTTGAATCATGGATAAAACGCAAATCAATCGCCGGGAACTGCTGGCCGTCCCCATGCAAAGCGCCGGGGCCATGGATGTCCAGTCCGGCGTGGCGCGCCGCGCCGGGGTCTTGTGGTGCACGCGGCACCGGGCGGCGGGTGTCGGTGGGCCACGCGCAAGCACCGCCGTGGTGGTGATCCACCCCTCGTCCAACTTCATGGGCCATTACGCGCTGGAGACGCTGGCCGAATGCGGCGTGGATGCCATCGGCATGACCACGCGTTACATCGGCAACGAAGCCATGCTGCTGCTGGAGCACTGCGTGGTCGACATCGGCTCGGTGGTTCGCCACCTGCGCAACAAGGGTTACCAACGCGTGGTGCTGGTTGGCAACTCGGGCGGTGGCGGCCTGGTGGCGCTTTACCAGAACCAGGCCGAACACCCGACCATCCAAGCCGCGCCCGCAGGCGGCCCGCCGGACCTGACCCGCGCCGACCTGCCGCCCGCCGACGGGCTGATCATGCTGATGGCACACCCCGGGCGCAACATCGTGCTCACCGAAAAACTCGATCCAGCCATCCTCGACGAGAACGATCCGTTTCAGCGCGACCCGGCGCTGGACATGTTCAACCCGGACAACGGGCCGCCCTACGCGCCCGACTTCCTGGCGCGTTACCGCGCGGCCCAGGTGGCGCGCAACGAACGCATCACGCAATGGGCACTCGCGCAACTGGCCGCGCTGAAAGAGCGCACCGACGGCCGCGTCGACGACCTGCCCTTTGTCGTGCACGGCACCATGGCCGACCCGCGCAACCTGGACCTGTCGCTGGACCCCTCGGACCGCGCGGCCACCACACAATGGGGCGACCCCTATGTAGCTAACCTGGTGCCGGCCTCCATCGGTCACTACACCAGCTTGCGTTCCTGGCTGTCGCAGTGGAGCACCTCTTTGTCCAACGGCAACGGCCCCGAACGGCTGCAAACCGTGAAGGCGCCGGTACACGTGATCTACGGCACAGCCGACCCTGGCTGTTACCCGGGGCACGCCAGGATGTTGTACGAGGCCGTGCCGCACGACAACAAACTGCTGACCCCGATACACGGCGCCAAACACTATTTGTTCGACCAGCCCGAACACAAACGCACATGTTGCCGCCTCATCGCCGACTGGTCGTTATCCCTCGTCTGAGGCCCGAGCGAGCTGCCGACACATTTCAAAAAATCCAGAAAGAACAGTCATGTACGCCAACGTTCAGCTTTTTATCAACGGCGCCTGGTGCGACGGTGCCAGCGGCAAGAGTGAAGCCATCCTCGATCCCGCCACCGGCCAGACGCTGGCCCGGCTGGCCCATGCCGACCGCAGCGACCTGGACCGTGCACTGGCCGCCGCCGATGCGGGTTTTCGCACCTGGCGCCAGGTCTCGGCTTTTGACCGCTACAAAATACTGCGCAAGGCCGCCGATCTGATGCGCAGCCGGGCCGACGACATCGGCCACCTCATGACCCTCGAACAAGGCAAACCGCTGGTCGAGGCCAAGGCCGAAGCCGCGTCGGCCGGCGACCTGATCGACTGGTTTGCCGAAGAAGGCCGGCGCACCTACGGCCGCCTTATTCCGGCACGTGCCGAAGGCGTTAGTCAGATGGTGGTGAAAGAACCGGTTGGCCCCGTGGCCGCTTTCACGCCCTGGAACTTTCCCATCAACCAGGCGGTGCGCAAGGTGTCCGCGGCCCTGGCCGCGGGCTGTTCGGTCATTCTCAAGGGCCCGGAAGAAACACCGGCCAGTTGCGCCGCGCTGGTCCAGGCTTATGTGGATGCCGGCGTGCCCGCCGGCGTGATCAACCTGGTGTTCGGCGTGCCCGCCGATATTTCCAGCTACCTGATTGCGCACCCGGTGATCCGCAAAGTCACCTTCACCGGCTCCACCCCCGTGGGCAAACAGCTCGCAGCATTGGCCGGCCAGCACATGAAACGTGCCACCATGGAGCTGGGCGGCCACGCCCCGGCCATCGTGTTCGAAGACGCCGATGTGGACGCGGCCATTGCCTTGCTGAGCGGCGCCAAATTCCGCAACGCAGGCCAGATCTGCGCCTCCCCGACCCGCTTCCTGGTTCACGCGTCGCTATACGAGCGTTTCGTTGAAGGTTTTGTGCGCGCGGCCCAAGGTGTCAAGGTCGGCAGCGGCCTGGACCCGGCGACCCGCATGGGCCCGCTGGCCAATGCCAGGCGTGTACAGGCCATGGAGCGCCTGGTAGATGATGCTGTGTCCAAGGGCGCGCGCCTGCTCACCGGTGGCAAACGCATAGGCAACGAGGGCAACTTCTTCGAGCCGACGGTGCTCACCCACGTCAGCGTGGAGGCCCAAATCATGAATGAAGAGCCATTTGGCCCGATCGCGCCCATCCTGCCCTTCACACATTTCGACGAAGTCATCCAGGAGGCCAACCGACTGCCTTATGGCCTCGCGGCTTATGCCTACACCCGCTCACTCAAGACCGCCAGCGCCGTCAGCGCCGCGCTTGAAAGCGGCATGGTGACAATTAACCACCATGGTTTTGCCCTGCCCGAAGTGCCGTTCGGCGGTGTGAAGGATTCAGGTTATGGCTCGGAAGGCGGCTCGGAAGCCATCGAGGCCTACCTCAACACCAAGTTCGTGACCCAGGTCGGTATCGGCCCCTGAGCGCGGCGATGTCCGCCCCAGCTTGAGCTTGCGAAAGAGGGCTGCATCCTTCATGCGTGCGACGGCCCGGGGACCCTCTTCATGCAGCCGCAGAAGTGGGCCACCCGGCACGCGCCGCTCTGCGCAGGCCGGACTGAACCACCCGGCGATGGAAGGGGGCGATAAGCAGGATGTAAATCCGCCCCAAACGATTGTGGCAACGCACCACGGTGGACACAATCAGATATGGGGCGCTTTCGGCCGCGACTGTCTGTGTCTGGCGCAACACCGACAGCCGGAAGTCGAGGTGTTTGTCGTCCTCACCCAAAACAATCTCGTGGAGGCTGGTCTCATAAATCTTGAAGATGTAAATGCGCTTGTCGCCAGCGGACCCATCCGATGTCTGCAACTGCGCGGAGGTCTTCAGGCCAAATCTGGCAACCAGCACGTCACGCAACCGCATCAGTCTAGCCACCCACGGCGCTTGCTGGGAGAAGAGGAAGCGCGCCAGCAACTCCGGGTCGCTGCTGGCGTCCTTAGGCAAGCGAATGGCATAAGCATCCGCCAGATCCATTGTGGGGTACACACGCGAGATGCGCGACGCCAGAGGCAAGGCCACGGGCTTGACGGACCAATTGTTGTCATGCATGGCAGGTGGGGCCCAGGTAAAGCTCAATTATTTGGCGAAGTCGCTACATTTTTAATAGCTTCTCACGCAATACCGATGCGGCCTACAGCCCTATTTTTCATAAAAATCAGGGCGGAGCGCTTTTACGCCGCCTCTTGCACCGTTTCATGCGCCAAGGCCATCACATCGCGCGGGTGCAGGCTTTTGAGTTTGTGGTCGCTCCAGACCTGGCGCCAGCGGCGGCTGCCCGGCAGCCCATGGCGCAGACCCAGCATGTGGCGGGCAATGGAACTCCAGGGTGTGCCATGGGCCGCGGCTTCACGCGCCATGTAGTCCACCATGGCTTCCTCGACAGATTCGCGGCTCAGCTCCGAGGGCTGGGCGCCAAAAAATTCCGCGTCCCACGAAGCCAGCCACCAGGGGTTGTGATAGGCCTCGCGGCCCACCATCACGCCGTCCAGTTGCTGCCACTGTGTACGCACCAGTTCACCGGTATTGAGGCCGCCGTTGATGGCGATGTGCAGGTCCGGAAACTCGGCCTTGAGGCGATGCACCAGCTCATAACGCAGCGGCGGAAGCTCGCGGTTTTCTTTCGGACTCAGGCCTTTGAGCCACGCGTTGCGGGCATGCACGATGAAACCCCGGCAACCGGCTTCGCTCACCGTGCCGACAAAGTCGCGCACAAACTCATAACTCTCGGTTTTGTCGATGCCGATGCGGTGTTTGACCGTCACCGGCACATCGACCACATCGAGCATGGCCTTGACGCCGTCGGCCACCAGTTGCGGCTCGGCCATCAGGCAGGCACCAAACGCGCCGCGTTGCACACGTTCGCTGGGGCAGCCGCAATTGAGGTTGATCTCGTCGTAACCCCACTCTTCGCCGAGTTTGGCGCAGTGGGCCAGGTCGGCCGGCTCGCTGCCGCCCAGTTGCAGCGCGACTGGGTGTTCTTCGGCATTAAAACGCAGGTGGCGCGCCACATCACCATGGATCAGCGCGCCCGTGGTCACCATCTCGGTGTACAACAAGGCGTGGCGCGACAAAAGGCGGTGGAAATAACGGCAATGCCGGTCGGTCCAGTCCATCATCGGGGCGACAGACAGGATTTTCCCGGTGTCTTTCAAAAATTCAGCGTTCTCACTCATGGACCCCTAGTTTCTCATATGGCCAGCGCGGAGAAGCGCCAGCACAAAATGCCCCCAAGGGTAGCCACCGAAGCGGCCCGGCAGCAGGCCGGATAATATGCCCACAGGCCTCTAAGAGCCTGTTTACCTCTAACCTCAGACCAGCCCATGCGGATGACAAACCCCACCAGCGCCCCCTTCGCCACCCCAGACTCGTCACACCCGGGCTGGCGGCCTGACCGACTGCGTGTGGGCCTGGTCCTGCCCTGGCTCCTGATCCTGGCGGCCTGTACTTCGGTGCCGCTGCCGCCCTGGCCGGGGTCCTCCGGCGCCGCCAAAGCGCCGCCAGCCGCGACAGCCCCGGTGGTGCAAGCCGAGCCCGCCAGACCGGCGGTGGTGGTTGGCGCCGGAACCGCGCCCGCCGCCGCGCCGGAGCCGCCTTACAGTGCCGCTGTCGCCGCCCGTTTCCCCGCGCCCACCGTGGTCTACAACACCCCCGGCCTGCAAGCCGGGCGCAACAGCTTCACCTCGAATGCGGAAGTCGAGAGCTGGCTGCGCGACCTGGTGGCCTCGGCCGCACCTTCGTCCAAACTGAAAGCCGCCGTGCTGCCGCTGGGCCAGTCACAAGGCGGCGAAACACTGGAAGCCCTGGTGCTGACCCATGGCACCGACACCAGCGCCGCCGCCCTGGTCGCCTCGGGGCGCCCCACCGTCTTGCTGATCGGCCAACAACATGGCGACGAACCGGCCGGCAGCGAAGCGCTGCTGGTGGTCGCCCGCGAACTGGCGCAAGGCCTGTTGCAGCCGCTGCTCGAGCGTGTCAACGTCATCATCGTGCCGCGCGCCAACCCGGACGGCTCGGCCGAGCACAAACGCGTGACCAGCGGCGGACTGGACATGAACCGCGACCACCTGTTGCTGAATACGCCTGAAGCCCGCGCGCTGGCCAAACTCACCCGCGACTACCACCCGACCGTGGTGGTGGATGCCCACGAATACACCGTGGTCGGCCGCTTTCTGCAAAAGTTCGGCGGCGTGCAAAAGTACGACGCGTTGCTGCAATACGCCACCACCGCCAACCTGCCGGAATTCCTGACGAAAGCCGCCGAGGAATGGTACCGCCGCCCCTTGCTGACGGCACTTAAAACCCAGGGCCTGAGCACCGAGTGGTACTACACCACATCCACCGACCTGGCGGACAAAAAAGTTTCCATGGGTGGCACCCAGCCCGACACCGGCCGCAACGTCAACGGCTTGAAAAATGCGGTCAGCCTGTTGATCGAAACGCGGGGCGTGGGCATAGGCCGGCTGCACATCCAGCGCCGCGTGCACACCCACGTGACCGCCATCAGCAGCGTGCTGGCCAGTACCGCCCAGCGCGCCAGTGAGCTGGGGCAACTGCAACCTTATATCGAGAAAGAACTCAGCGCGTCGGCCTGCAAGGACGAAGCGATTGTGGAAGCCGGCCCGACCACCATTCCCTATGAGTTGCTGATGCTGGACCCGCTCACCGGTGCCGACAAGGTGCAACGTGTGGAATGGAACTCGGCGCTGACCTTGCGCAAGATCAAGGCGCGTGTGCGTCCCTGCGGCTACTGGCTCTCGGCTGCGTCGAAAACCGCCGTGGAGCGCTTGCGCCTGCATGGCGTCCAGGTCTTGCGTGTGCTGGAGCCCAGCGCCATGCTGGGCGAGATGTACCGCGAAACTGCGCGTTCAGCGGGTGTGCGCCAGGACGTGCGCGGCACCATCGCCGATGCCGGGCAAATTATCAAAACCGAGGTCGCCCTGATGCGCGGCGTGATTGACGCCCCGGCCGGCAGTTATTACGTGCCCTTGAACCAGCCGCTGGCCAACCTGGTCATCGCAGCCCTGGAGCCAGACACCCAAAGCAGCTTTTTTGCCAACCAGTTGCTTGATAGCCTGCCGAGCACCGCCCGCATCCTCACGGAGCCCGCCCTCAAGGCCGAAGAACTGCCCTGAGGCACTCCGCGGCCAGGGCGGGTTCACAGCCCTCCTGCCGTCCTACACCAAGCGGCCATGGCCGCCGACAGGCCTGTCCCGGCCGCAGGGTCCCAATGAGCCATTGGCACACAGCTTGTCAGGAGGACGGCATGAAGATCTTTGAACTATCCCGCAAGATGTTGACCCTGACCGGCGTGTTTTATCCCACCGGTTATGCCTTCATCCTGTTTCCGCAACTGGACCACGCCGAAGAGGCCGTCCGCGAACTGGAGGCCGCCGGTTTCGATGAGCAAAAAATCATGCTGCTGACGCCGGACATTATTTTGCGAGAACTCGGCAAGGTGGTGGGCAGCTCAGACCTCAAACTGCCCCCGGTTGGCACTGAAAGCGCCACCGTCCACAAATATGTCGATCTGGCCCAGGAAGGCCATCACGCCGTGATGGTCCACGCCCCCTCGGACAAAGACACCGAACGCGTGAGCTCGGCGATCCGGCATCTGCCTTTTTCCTATGGTCAGAAATACCATCTGTTGGCCATGGAAGACCTGGAGCATGGCGCTGCGCCTCTGGCCGGGTAAGGAGACGCTGCGGCGTCTGACGCTTTAGCTATCAAATAAATAGCTACTCACGCATATCCAGAAAGGGCTAGAGCCCTATTTTTCTTTAATAATCGCCGCCGCCGCCACCGTACCCTTGCGCCAGACTTTCAAACTTGGTGATGCGGTTCTGGAACGCCAGCTTGACGGTGCCGGTCGGCCCGTTACGCTGCTTGCTGATGATGACCTCGGCCACGCCGGGCTCCTTGCAGGCGTCCTTGGTGTAGTACTCGTCGCGGTAGATGAACATGATGATGTCGGCATCCTGCTCGATCGCGCCGGACTCGCGCAAGTCACTCATCATGGGGCGTTTGTCGGTCCGGGCCTCGACGCCGCGGCTGAGCTGCGACAGTGCGATGACGGGGCACTGCAACTCCTTGGCCAGCATCTTCAAGCCGCGTGAGATTTCGCCGACGGCGGTGGCGCGGTTTTCTTCGGCCATACCGCTGGACACACTCATCAGCTGCAAATAATCGACCACGATCAGGCCTAACTTGCCGCACTGGCGCGCCAGCCGCCTGGCGTTGGCGCGCAGCTCGCTGACGGTCAGGCCGGCGGTTTCATCGATGTGCAGCGAGATGGTGCGCAGCTTTTCGATGGCTTCCGTCAGACGTGGCCACTCGTCGTCGGAAAGTTTGCCGGTACGCAGGCTAGACTGATCGATGCGGCCTATGGAGCCGACGATACGCACGGCCAGCTGGGAGGCGCCCATCTCCATGGAAAACACAGCGACGGGCAGGCCTTCGTTGAGCGCCACATGTTCGGCGATGTTGATGGCCAGCGCGGTTTTACCCATGGATGGGCGGGCCGCCAGAATCACCAGGTCACCCGCCTGCAGGCCGGAGGTCATTTTGTCCAGGTCGTAAAAACCGGTGGGCACGCCGGTGACGTCGTTCGGGTTTTCCGACATCTCGGTGACGCGGTCCAGCAGATCCACCACCAGGGTGTCCATGCTCTGGAAACCCTGCTTCATGCGCGAGCCCTGCTCGCCGATCTTGAAAATCTTCTGCTCGGCCTCGTCCAGGATAGACGCCACATCCCTGCCCTGCGGGTTGAAGGCGTTGGTGGCAATTTCGTCGCTGGCGGCCACCAGCTTGCGCAGGATGGAGCGCTCGCGCACGATCTCGGCGTAACGCCGGATGTTGCTGGCGCTGGGCACGTATTGGGCCAGCGAATTCAGGTAGCTCAGGCCGCCGGCGTCGTCGGCCTTGCCCAGGTTTTGCAGGTGTTCGTACACCGTGATCACGTCGGCCGGTTTGGTGGCATTGATCAGCGCACCCACAGCCGCGTAGATCAGCTTGTGTTCGAAACGGTAAAAGTCCTCGTCCACCAACAGGTCACCCACCCGGTCCCAGGCACCGTTGTCCAGCAACAAGCCACCCAACACACTGGACTCGCTCTCGATCGAATGCGGCGGAATCCGCAGCTGCTCGATTTGTTTGTCCGAGGTGTAACGGGGGGAGGAAGAGGTGGAGAGTACGGCGGACATGGGTTTCCTTGACAGCTCTACATACTAGCGCCGGGACGGGCCGGCGTCACTGCGTAACGCTGTGGATAAGTCGTTGATAACAAGGGGACAACCCTGTACAAGATGTGTATGAACACACCATTGGAAAAGCCGCTCTGGGAGCGGCTTTTTCTGGAAGCGGAAAACGCGGATTAAGCGGTTTCGCCGTACACGGTCACCGTGATGTCCACAGTCACGTCGGTGTGCAATGCCACGCTGACAGCGTGGTCACCAACGGTCTTCAGAGGACCGTTAGGCAGGCGGATCTGAGCCTTGGACACAGGGAAGCCCTGTTTGGTCAGCTCAGCCGAGATGTCATGGTTGGTGACGGATCCGAACAAACGGCCATCCACACCGGCTTTTTGCGTCAACTTGACGGTGGTACCGCCGAGTTTTTCGCCTTGGGCTTGCATTTCGGCCAGCTTGGCGGCAGCAGCTTTTTCCAGTTCGACGCGCTTGGCTTCGAATTCGGCCTTGTTCGCTGCCGTGGCGCGACGAGCGCGGCCGGAGGGGATCAGGAAGTTGCGTGCGTAACCGTCTTTAACTTTGACGACTTCACCCAGATTGCCCAGGTTGACGACTTTGTCGAGCAGAATGATTTGCATGGTCGTGTTCCTTACAGGCTACGGTGCTGGTCGCTGTAAGGCAGCATCGCGAGGAAGCGAGCGCGCTTGACGGCGGTGTTAACTTGGCGCTGGAAAATCGCGCGGGTGCCGGTCAGGCGTGCGGGGATGATTTTTCCGTTTTCGGCTACGAAATCACGCAGGGTGTCGATGTCTTTGTAGTCGATTTCTTCAACGCCAGCGGCTGTGAAACGGCAAAAACGCTTGCGTTTGAACAGCAGGGATTGGGTATTGCGCTTGGGGCGCTTGTCTTTATTGAAACGTTTTGGTCCGGGCATGATGGACTCCTTAAATGGGGTTCAGTACTTGATCGAAAGCTTGGATATGAAAAACAACGCTTTTGCTGGCGCGCGCATTGACCAGAAAACCGGTGAACCTGAAGGGTTTGCCCAGAGAAAGTCGGCTTGATTGTTCAGCCAACACTCCAAAAGCAACCGCCTTGACCGTCAATTTGACCTGGCGCTTGGTACCTGCCTCCACCATTTCCGACTCGTGTTCGAGGACAAAATTGGCGACGGGGATGCCAGCGGGCGTGTAACGAAGAGGACTTAGCTCTGCGATACCGGCGGTCAATTCAACGTGGTTCACTGCAGGATCAATCACGCAGCAGCGAGTCGTTCAACAGCATGGTGACGTCTTACGACGCCGCATACTCCTGCTGCTGGGCCTTGCGGGCTTCTTCACGCTCGACATTGCGCATCATCAAGGATGGGCCGGTTTCGGCTTTCTTCTTGAGAACGGTCAGGTGGCGCAACACGGCGTCATTGAACTTGAATGCATGTTCAATTTCGTCCATCACGGCCTGGCTGGCTTCGATGTTGATGCACAGGTAGTGTGCTTTGGCGAGTTTCTGGATCAGGTACACCAACTGGCGACGGCCCCAATCTTCAACACGATGCACTTTTCCACCGCCGGCGGTAATCATGCCCTTGTAACGCTCCAGCATGGCTGGCACTTGCTCGCTTTGATCCGGGTGGATCAGCAAGACGATCTCGTAATGACGCATAAACTCTCCTTGTGGTTAGATAAAAGCTGCCCCAGCGTCGTTAAGGGTGCAGCAAGGCGAAGCCCATGATTATATACCGCTGGAGAATTGCTCCCCACGTTCGTTCGCTTCGCGTAGCTCTCTGCCCCCCGAGGGGGCTGCTGCGCCTGCGGCCCGGCAAAGCCGGTTCCGCGGCCCTTGCTGGGTTGAAAAGTCCCCCGTGGGGTTCTCCTTCTATCGTGTTTTCAGGTCGGGATAACGGACCCTGTCCACCAGTTCTCTGGCCTTCTGGCTGGGCGGCCGGGTCACCAGGCTGACCAGCACAATGACCACAAAACCGACCGGCACGCCGAACAGGCCGGCGGAAATCGGGTCTATGCCCCACCAGAGCTGGATCGGTGACTGGATGTTGAAGATGGCGCGCAGCCAGGGCTGATTGGCCACCACGTAATAAGAAGTCACGCCCAACCCCGCGATCATGCCCAGCGAAGCAGCCACGCCGGTGGCGCGTTTCCAGAAAATGCCCAGGCTGAGCGCCGGAAAGAAGGAAGCCGCCGCAAAAGAAAAAGCCGCCGACACCAGAAACAGGATGTCTGCGGGTTTCTGCGCGGCCACGTACGCGGCGAACAGGGCCACGATCAGCAGCAGGATTTTGGACACCGTCACCCGGCTCACGGTCGAGGCGTTAGGATCTATCATTTTGTAATACAGGTCATGGCCCAGCGCATTGGAAATGGTCAGCAGCAAGCCATCCGCCGTCGACAGCGCTGCGGCCAGACCGCCCGCCGCGACCAGCGCTGAAATGACATAAGGCAGGCCCGCCAGTTCCGGGCTGAGCAGCACAATGATGTCGCCGCCTATGGTCATTTCATTGAGCTGCAGGATGTTGTCCTTGTTGATATCTACCACCGACAGCAACGCCTTATCTACCTTGCTCCAGGCGTTGACCCAGGCGGGCAACTGGTCAAACGGGGTGCCGACCAGTACTGTGAAGATTTCATACTTCACCAGCACGGCCAGCGCCGGCGCGGTGAAATACAACAAGAGGATAAAAAACAGCGACCAGGTCACCGACTGCCGCGCCTCCCGCACGCTGGGCACGGTGTAATAACGCATCAGGATATGGGGCAAGGCCGCGGTGCCCACCATGAGGCAAAAAATCAGCGCCAGAAAATTGCGACGCGAGGTGTCGTACTGCTCTTTTTCCTTCGGCGTCCCATCCGGGTTGCCGGAAAACTGGGCCGCGTGGGCCGGCATGCCATTGAGCGGCAAGGTTTTGACATCTGCCGCGGCCTTGGCGGTCGTCCAGGCCTGCACTGCTGCGGCTTCGGTTCGGGGCAAAGCCGCCAATGACTTGGCCGCAGAGGAAATTTCCGCAACGGAAGCATCCGCACTTTTGAGCTGCTCCATCTTTTTGCCGGCGGCGGCCCGGTCAGCGGCCAGCGCCGTCGCCGGATGCGCCAGCTTGTCGGCCAGGGCATTGGACTGCTGCTTGAACAAGGCCCGCACCGCCAACTCCCCAGGATCGCTCAGCAGTTCTTTTTCCTTGGCGCTGACTTTTTCCAACTGAAAACCGTAGACCAGTTGCGGCACGGGCACGCCGGTCTGTTTGACCGACAGCCAGACCACCGGAATCATGTAAGCCACGACCAGAATGATGTATTGCGCCACCTGGGTCCAGGTCACGGCCCGCATGCCGCCCAAAAAGGAGCACACCAAAATGCCGCCCAGGCCCAGGAAAATCCCCAACTCAAACGCAATCCCCGTGAGGTAGGCCGTGATCAGCCCGACCCCATAAATCTGCGCGACCAGATAGGTGAAAGAACACAGGATGGCGGCCGACAGCCCGATAAAACGGGGCAAATGACCGCCATAACGCTCGCCCAGAAAGTCCGGAATGGTGAACTGGCCGAACTTGCGCAGGTAAGGCGCCAGCACCAGGGCGACCAGGCAATACCCCCCGGTCCAGCCCATGACAAAAGCCAGGCCGCTGTAGCCGGTGAGGTACAAAGTGCCGGCCATGCCGATGAAGGAGGCGGCGGACATCCAGTCTGCGCCTGTGGCCATGCCGTTGTAGACCGCCGGCACACGGCGACCGGCCACGTAATACTCGGAGGCCTCGGTGGTCCGGCTCATCACACCAATACCGGCATAGAGGCCGATGGTGGCCAGCAAGAAGGCCGTGCCTATCCACAGCCGCGGCAAACCCATGCGCTCCAGCACCGCCAGAACCAGCACAAACAGCACCAGGCCAAGGGTGTACCAGCGGTAGACCCGGTCCAATTGGGCCTTGAACTGTTGACGGGAAAGAACCGCGCCCTCGCGCGAGCCGAAAAAGCCTGCCATCTCAGTCCTCTTCGTCCGAGACGCCGTAAGCGATGTCCAGGCGGTTCATGTACCAGGCGTAAAAACCGATGATCAGGCCGTACACCAGCAAAGCGCCCTGCGCCCCCATCCAGAAGCTGAAGGGCCAGCCAAAAAAAGTAAAACTCAGCGCACGCGCGAAATAACTCACGCCAAAAGTCACGCCAAACCAGAGCAGCAAAAGCAGCGCGGTCAGCATGCGGGTTTGGCGCCAGTAATGGCGATGCCGTTCAGTGAGCGGCATCGTGCGTGGGGATCAAAGTAGCCGGAGCCTGCCGCTCGGCCGGCAAACCCAAACCGGTCTCACGTGCCAGCTGATCAGCCAGTTGGGGCTCAAACCGGCGCAAATGGGTGATGAGCTGAAGCGCGGCATCCGGCTGGCCCAAAGCCAGACGGACCTGTACCAGCCGGTACCAACCGTACGGGCTCAGGGGTTGCAGGGCCGTGTTTTTTTCCAATGCCGCAACAGCCGCGTGAAACTGCCGCTGATGAATCAAGACCAGGGCCAGGCCGTACCAGGCCCTGTCCATGCGCGGGTCGCAAGCCACGGCGCTGCGAAACGCCAAGCCGGCCTCATCGTGGCGGCCAGCTTGTTGCAAGACAAACGCGAGGTTGAACCAGTGCGCCGCCGCCTGCGGCCAGGCGTCGACGAGTTCTTGCAGGCTGATAATCGCCGCCGAAAAATCATTCTGCCGGGCCAACCCATGCGCCCGGCTGGCCAGCGCATAAGCATCGCGCGGCCGCAGCTTCAGCATGTAATCAAAACGCTGCAAGGCGGCCTGCGAGCGTCCGCAAGCCAGCAGCCCCATGGCCTGGATTTTTGAAAAGTGGTAGTTCAGGGCCGGCCTTAACGACATAAGGCCAGGCCGATTTGCAGGCAGATGCTGATCTTGCCCATGGCGGCCGCGGCCCAGACCATCAGCAAGAGAAAAAAAGCCACCAGCGGCACATGCCGGTCCAACACCAAGCGCGGCGACAGCCGACGAGCGACCCACACCCAGGGCCGGCCCAACAATTGAAGCAAACGGTAAAAAGCATTACGCTCGCGCGCCGCGCCGGCCAAAACACCAATCACCCCCTGGCCCAGCAGGGCCAGCAAGGCGATTTCAGCGAGTAATTTGACGGTGGTGACGAGGGCAAGCATGGCCTGTTGATTGTCGCCAACGGCCTTGCGAATTACTTACCGGCTGCGCTGTTGGCACCCGGGGTTTTCCCTCAGTTCGCCAGCTGTTTCCAGGTGGCGATGACCGTGTCAGGGTTCAGAGACAGCGAGCCGATGCCTTCGTCCTTGAGCCACTGCGCAAAGTCCGGGTGGTCGCTGGGGCCCTGGCCGCAGATACCCACGTATTTGCCCTGGCGCTTGCAGGCCTGGATGGCGCGGCTCAGCATGGCCTTGACGGCCGGGTCACGTTCATCGAAGTCCTCGGCCAGGATGGCCAGGCCGGAGTCGCGGTCCAGGCCCAGCGTGAGCTGGGTCAGGTCGTTGGAGCCGATGGAGAAACCGTCGAAGAACTCGAGGAACTCGTCGGCCAGGATGGCGTTGCTAGGCACTTCACACATCATGATCACGCGCAAGCCCTGCTCGCCGCGTTTCAGGCCGTGTTGCGCCAGCAGGTCGGTGACTTTTTTGGCCTGACCCAGGGTACGCACAAAAGGCACCATGACCTCGACGTTGACCAGGCCCATCTCATTACGCACACGTTTGAGCGCTTCGCACTCCATCGCAAAGGCCTCGCCAAAGTCGGGGCTGAGGTAACGCGAAGCACCACGAAAACCCAGCATCGGGTTTTCTTCTTCGGGCTCGTAACGCGAACCACCGATCAGCTTGCGGTACTCGTTGGACTTGAAGTCCGACAAACGCACAATCACGGGCTTGGGCCAGAAAGCTGCGGCGATCGTCGCCACACCTTCGGCCACCTTGTCGACGTAAAACGCACGCGGCGAGGCATGGCCACGGGCCACACTTTCAACGGCTTTTTTCAGGTCGGCATCCACATTCGGGTAGTCCAGGATGGCCTTGGGGTGTACACCGATGTTGTTGTTGATCACAAACTCCAGCCGCGCCAGGCCCACGCCGTGGTTGGGGATCTGGCAGAAATCAAAGGCCAGTTGCGGGTTGCCGACGTTCATGGTGATTTTTATGTCGATGGGCGGCATCTCGCCGCGCTGTACCTCGGTCACCTCGGTTTCCAGTAAACCGTCATAGATGTTGCCGGTGTCGCCTTCGGCGCAGCTGACCGTCACCAGCATGCCGTCTTTCAGCGATTCGGTGGCGTCGCCGCAACCGACCACGGCCGGAATCCCCAGCTCGCGCGCAATGATGGCGGCGTGGCAGGTGCGGCCACCGCGGTTGGTGACGATGGCGCTGGCGCGTTTCATCACCGGCTCCCAGTTCGGGTCTGTCATGTCGGTGACCAGGATGTCGCCCGGCTGGACCTGGTCCATGTCCTTGATGTCGTGCACGATACGCACGGCACCGGTGCCAATCTTCTGGCCAATCGCACGGCCTTCGGCCAGCACCGTGCCCGTGCCCTTGAGCTTGTAACGCATCTCGGCCTTGCCTTTGGACTGGCTTTTCACCGTCTCGGGTCGGGCCTGCAGGATGTACAACTGGCCGTCGGTGCCGTCTTTGCCCCACTCGATGTCCATGGGACGACCGTAATGGTCTTCGATGATGAGGGCGTAACGCGCCAGTTGTTCGACGTCGGCATCACTCAGCGAATAGCGGTTGCGCAGCTCGGTCGGCACGTCGGTGGTTTTGACCAGCTTGCCGCCGGCTTTTTTCTCGTCGGCCGTGGTGAATTCCATCTGCAGCAGCTTGCTGCCCAGATTGCGGCGGATCACGGCGCGGTGGCCGGCCTTGAGCATGGGTTTGTGCACGTAAAACTCGTCGGGATTCACGGCGCCCTGCACCACCGTCTCGCCCAGGCCGTAGCTGGAGGTGATGAAGACCACGTCTTCAAAACCGCTTTCGGTGTCGATGGTGAACATCACACCGGCCGCGCCCAGGTCGCTGCGCACCATGCGTTGCACACCGGCCGACAAGGCCACGTCGGCATGGGCAAAACCCTGGTGCACGCGGTAGCTGATGGCGCGGTCGTTATAAAGCGAGGCAAACACCTCTTTCATCTTGTGCAACACGTCTTCGATGCCAACCACGTTCAAAAACGTTTCCTGCTGGCCGGCGAACGAGGCGTCGGGCAAGTCTTCGGCTGTGGCAGAGGAACGCACGGCGAAGCTGGCCTGGGCATTGCCGGCACTCAGCGTGGCAAAACTGCTACGGACGGCTTGTTCAAAGTCGGCCGGGAAAGGCTGGGCTTCGACCAGCGCGCGGATTTTGGCGCCGGCCTCGGCCAGCGCACGCACGTCGTCGGTGTTGAGTACGTCCAGCACGCCGTTGATTTTTTTGTCCAGCCCGTCGTGGGCCAGGAACACGCGAAAAGCATGGGCCGTGGTGGCAAAACCGGTCGGCACACGCACACCCTGCGGGCCGGTGGGCAGTTGCGAGATCATCTCGCCGAGGCTGGCGTTTTTACCGCCTACGGCCTCGACATCCGTCATCCTCAGGTTTTCAAACGGTACGACTAAAGCGGTCGCCTCAAAAAGGTGGGACATAGAAATACTCCGGGAGGTTTAAAAACCGGGACGTGGCGCATGCGCGGCGAGCAACCTTGTTGTCGTTCTAAGGGGTTGAGGCGGGGCATGGCTGGGAATATCGGGATAATTGCGGTGATTGTAGGTGCCTCCAGCCGGATGTGCCCGCGCCCGGCTTTCACCACCCTGACCACTGCCCATGTCCAATCGCACTGTGTTTTTTATCTCCGACGGCACCGGCATCACCGCTGAAACCTTTGGTAACGCCATCCTGGCGCAGTTTGAGTTCAAACCGCGCCATGTGCGCCTGCCTTTTATCGACAGCGTGGACAAGGCACACCAGGCCATACGCCAGATTAACCACACGGCCGAGCTGGAGGGCAACAAGCCGATTGTGTTCACCACGCTGGTGAACATGCAGATCCTGGAAGTGATCAAGGCGAACTGCCAGGGCATGTTGCTGGATATGTTCGGCATGTTTGTCGCGCCGCTGGAAGCCGAGTTAGGCATCAAATCCAACCACCGGGTTGGGCGTTTTTCGGATGCCTCCAAAAGCAAGGAGTACGACGACCGCATCGAGGCCATCAACTTCTCGTTAGCCCATGACGATGGCCAGAGTAACCGCGACCTGGCCGGTTCGGACGTGATTCTGGTGGGTGTGAGTCGCAGCGGCAAAACCCCGACCTCGCTTTACCTGGCCATGCAATACGGCCTGAAAGCGTCGAATTACCCGCTGATTCCTGAAGATTTTGAGCGCCGCCAGTTGCCGCCGGCCCTGATCCCGCACCGCCACAAAATCTTCGGCCTGACGATTGCGCCCGAACGCCTGGCGCAAATCCGCAACGAACGCCGGCCCAACTCCAAATACGCGAGTCTGGTCAATTGCCGCGACGAAATCCACGAAGCCGAAGCCATGATGCGGCGCGAAGGGATTCGCTGGTTGTCGACCACCACCAAGTCGATCGAGGAAATCGCCACCACCATCCTGCAGGAAATCCGACCGGAACGGCTGGAGTACTGAGACAGCGGCGCCTCGCTCTCTTTTTGATAGCTGGTCGCGCCCGCTCCTGCTGGGCTGGAGGCCTATTTTATCAACAACTTCAGAGCCATTCGCCTTGGGAATCATCAATCAAATCGGGCGCCAGCCCAATCAGCACGAGCGCAAGAAGCTACCAATTCGATAGCAACTAGCCCAGCACCGCCACACCCTTGACCTGGGCATACACAGCGCTGCCCGACTGCAACTGCAAAACCTGCGCCGATTTTTGCGTGATGCGGGCCAACAAGGTGCTGCCGCCCACGTCCAGGCTCACCATGAGCTGGCCCGGGCTGTCGGGCGACAGGCCGGTGACCGTGGCCGCCATGCTGTTCAACACACTGCTGCCCTCCTGCCGCTGTAGGCTCAGGCTGACATCGCGCGCCTGGATACGTACCCGCACGTGTTGTCCGGGCAGCAAGGACTGGCTCGGCAAGCTGAGGGTGCCGCCTGAAAACGCGAGATGGCTCAAATGCCAGGCCGGCTCCAGGTGGGTGACCGTGGCCTCGATCACGGCAGCCGCCGCGTCGCCGTGCGCCAGCGGCAGGTCCAGCCGGGTCATCAGCTCGCGCGTGGGGCCCACCGCCGTTACGCGGCCTGCGGCCATCAACACCAGGTGGTCGGCCAGCCGCGCCACTTCGTCGGGCGCGTGGCTCACATACAAAATGGGAATATCCAGCTCGTCGTGCAAGCGCTCCAGATAAGGCAAGACGTCAGCCTTGCGCTGGATGTCCAGCGCGGCCAGCGGCTCATCCATCAGCAGCAATTGCGGGCTGGTGGCCAGCGCACGCGCGATGGCCACGCGCTGGCGCTCGCCGCCCGACAAGGTGCCGGTTTGGCGCTGCATCAGCTTGGCAATCCCCAGCAACTCGATGGCCTGGTCCAGCGACACGCGGCGCTGCGCCTCGGGCACACGGCGCAAGCCGTAGTCCAGGTTGCGCCGCACGTCCAGGTGCGCAAACAGGCTGGCCTCCTGGAACACATAAGCCAGCGGACGCCGGTGCACCGGCATGAATATCTTGCGGGTATCGTCCTGCCAGACCTCGCCGTTGACCTGCAGCCGGCCCACACGGGCGCGCTCCAGGCCGGCGATACAACGCAACAAGGTGGTTTTGCCCGAACCCGAGGTGCCAAAAAATGCCGTCACGCCGCGCCCTGGCAAGTTCAAAGTTACGTCCAGCGAAAAATCGGCATAGACCTGCTGAAACGATAAATTGATGCCGCTCATGCGCCCTGCCCCCGGCGTCGGCCTGTGGGCTGCAAGGTGTACAGCGCCAGCAAGACCAAAAATGAAAACACCAGCAGCCCGGCCGCCAGCCAATGGGCTTGCGCGTATTCCAGCGCTTCCACATGGTCGTAAATCTGCACCGACATCACCCGCGTCTTGCCGGGAATGTTGCCGCCCATCATCAGCACAATGCCGAACTCGCCCACGGTGTGGGCAAAACCCATGACCGCGGCGGTCAGGTAAGCCGGTTTGGCAAGCGGCAACACCACGCTGAAAAACGTGTCCAGCGGCGAGGCGCGCAAGGTGGCGGCCACTTCCAGCGGCCGGTCGCCCATGGCTTCAAAGGCGTGTTGCAGTGGCTGCACCACAAAAGGCAGGGAGTAAAAAACCGAACCCACCACCAGCCCGGCAAAACTGAAAGGCAGCAAGTCCCAGCCCAGCGACTGCATGAACTGGCCCACCGGCCCGTGCGGCCCGGTCAGCACCAGCAGATAAAAACCCAGCACCACGGGCGGCAACACCAGCGGCAAGGCCACCAGCGCACCCACCGGCCCCTTGAGCCAGGAACGTGTACGCGCCAACCACCAGGCCAGCGGCGTGCCGACCAGCAACAACACCGCCGTGGTGGTGCCGGCCAGTCTGGCGGTCAGGGCGATCGCCTGGAAACCGGCTTCGTCAAGCATGTGTTCCAGGCCTCAGGGCTGGTAACCAAAGGAGCGGATCACGGCCTTGGCTTTTTCGGTTTTCAAAAAGGCCATCAGCGCGATGGCGGCGGGGTTGTCTTTGGCCTTGCTCAACAGCACGGCATCCTGCCGGATAGCGCTGTGCAGCTTGTCAGGGACGATCCAGGCCGAGCCGCTTTTGATTTTGCCGCCCTCGTAGACTTGCGACAGCGCGATAAAACCCAGCTCGGCATTGCCGGTGGAGACAAAACTGTAGGTCTGGCCAATACTTTCACCCTGCACCAGCTTGGGCAGCAGTTTGTCCATCAAGCCGAGTTGGGTCAGGGCCTCGACCGCGGCCGCGCCATAAGGCGCGAGTTTGGGCGCGGCAATCGCAATTTTTTTGAAGTCGCCTTTTTTCAGCACCTCGCCCTGGCCATCGACCAGGCCGGGCTGGGCCGACCACAAGACCAGCTTGCCGGTGGCATAGGTGAAATGGCTGCCGCTGACGGCCGCGCCTTCTTTTTCCAGCTTGGCGGGTGTGCTGTCGTCGGCCGACAGGAAAACATCAAAGGGCGCGCCGTTGGTGATCTGTGCATAAAACTTGCCAGTGGCCCCAAAGGACAAGACCGTCTGGTGGCCGCTTTCTTTTTCAAACTCCGCCGCGATCAGTTTCATGGGCGCGGTGAAATTGGCCGCCACCGCCACCTGGACTTCAGCGGCCAGCGCTGACACTGAGGCCAGCGCCAGACACAGGGCCGGCAAGCATCGAAATACAGGATGAGACATCAAGAGGACTCCAGTGGTTAAAGTTGGGATGACGCAAAAACGTCTGTCATTTCGCTATTCTATTTTAGAATAGCGCTACCCCACCCTCACGCCAACACCAGCCTTGATGCCACCGATGAAACCAGCCACGCCGTCTTTCGCCAGTGCTTTCTCCCACGAACCGGCGGACAAACGCATTGAAATCCTGCGCCTGGTCGGCGAAAGCGGCTCCATCTCGCAAGCGGCCCGGCAAGCCAAGGTCAGCTACAAGGCGGCCTGGCAAGCGATAGACACCTTGACCAACCTGGCCGGTGTGGCGCTGGTGGAACGAGCGGTGGGCGGCTCGGGCGGCGGCGGTGCCACCCTCACCCCGGCGGGCCAGAAATTGCTGGCCGTCGCGGGCCTGCTGAGCGAAACACGTGGGCAAATCCTCGCCAAGTTCGGCGCGAACGAGTTGCTGCTGCCGCGTGCCTTGCCCGTGCTTTCCAACATGAGTGTGCGCACCAGCATGCGCAACCAGTTGCCCTGCCAGGTCGACAAACTTGAGCGCAAGGGCCAGATCGTGCGTGTGCATCTGCGGCTGGCCGGAGACGCGCTGCTGGTGTCACGCATCACCAAAGCCAGCACCGAGTTGTTAGGGCTTCAAAAAGGCCAGACCGTGCTGGCCCTGTGCAAGGCCACGGCGGTGGTCGTCACCCCTGAAACGGCCGCAGGCCTGGGCGGCCAGGCTCTGCGTATCAGCCGGGGCGCCAGCGGCGACGAGGTGTCGCTGCAACTGGACGGCGGGCTGCAACTGGTGGGTTTTGCCGCCGTTGGCAGCGGCCTCAAAACCAAAACCCGCGTTAACGCGCTGATAGATGAAGCGGCTGTGGTGATAGCGCTGGCGGCTTGAGGCTTCGACAGTCGCTATCACTTTGATAGCTTCTTACGCCCGTCCCTTCTGGGCTGGAGGCCTATTTTCCTCTCAAACAGGCTCAAACACGTACTGAAGGCGATGATCCGAGCCGCCGTGGTTCGGCACAGCCTGCGCATACACGCCCCAGACTTTCTCAATACACGCAGCACTCAAGACCTCGGGGGTGATGCCGCTGGCCACCACCTGCCCGCCCTGCAACACCACGCAGCGGTCGCTGTAACGCAGCGCCAGGTTCAGGTCGTGCAACACCGCCACCACACCCACACCTTGCTGGCAGGCCCAGTCACGCGCAAGTTGCAGCATGCGGTGCTGGTGCTGCAGGTCCAGAGCGGCAGTAGGTTCATCGAGTAGAAGCCAACGGGAAAGCTGGCCCCCACGTTCGCTCACTGCGTGTAACTCTCTGCCCCCCGAGGGGGTGTGTTTTTTCTTGGGGCGGCCCGGCGGAAAAATGAGGCCCCCACGTTCGCTCACTGCGTGTAACTCTCTGCCCCCCGAGGGGGTGTGTTTTTCCTTGGGGCGGCCCGGCGGAAAAACCGGGCCCCCACCTTCGGCCACCGGCTCCCAAACCTGCGCCAGCGCGCGCGCCAGATGTGCCCTCGCCTTTTCGCCGCCCGAAAGTGTGTTGATCGCACGCTCCGCCAGATGATCGACCTGGGTGGCCTGCATGGCCTGCAACACAATCGCGGCTTCGTGCCGGCTCGGCTGGCGGCGGTGCGGGTAACGGCCCAACTCCACCACCTCGCGCACCGAGAACTCAAAAGCAACTTGGGTTTCCTGCGCCACACAGGCGCGCACACGTGCCAATTCCCCAGGCGCATGCGCCGCCAGTTTTTTCCCGGCCAGGCAGACCTCGCCGCTGCTGGGCTGGCGCTGACCGCTCAGCACCGCCATCAGGGTGGATTTGCCGGCACCGTTGGGGCCGAGGATGGCCGTGACCTGGCCCGCTGAAAATTGCGCTGATGCAGCCTGCAACAAGGTCTTGCCCGGCAACGCTACCACCACCTCCATGGCTTCGAGCCGGCCGGTCAGCGCTGAAAAATCGGTCAAGGTACGCGCGTTCATAGCCGACCCTTGAAGTGGCGCAGCAAGAGCAGGAAAAACGGCACACCCACAAACGCAGTCAATACCCCCAGCGGCAACTCGGCCGGCTGGACGGCGGTGCGCGCCACACTGTCGGCCGCCAGCACCAGTGCCGCGCCCAGCAGGGCCGAACCCGGCAACACAATGCGGTGGTCGGGCCCTGCGAGCAGGCGCACACAATGCGGCGCCATCAGGCCGATAAAACCGATGATGCCGGTGGTCGCCGTCACGGCCCCGACCGCCAGCGCCGTGACCAGCACGGCAAAACGTTTGACCCGTTCCACCGGCACACCCAGCAAAGCCGCCTGCGCCTCGCCCAGCGCAATCGCATTCAGGGGTTTCGCCAGGGTCAGGCCGGCGCAGACTGCCGCGCCCACCACGGAAAAGACCAGGGCCACGGCGCTCCAGCGCGCCCCGCCCAGGCTGCCCAGCAGCCAGAACTGGATGTTGCGCAACTGCTCGTCGCTGGCCAGAAAAGTCAGATAACCCAGGCCCGCGCCGGCCAGCGCATTGACGGCAATACCTGCCAGCAACATCAGGCCGACACGTGTGGCGCCGTCCTGCTGCGACAAGGCATAGACCAGCAATGTCACGCCCAGGCTGCCAACAAACGCGCTCAAGACCAGCGTCCAACTGCCCAGGGTACGCGGCATGTCCGGAAACCACAGACTGCCCAGCACAATCGTCACCCCCGCCGCCAGCGCCGCACCGCTGCTGACGCCAATCAGGCCGGGATCGGCCAGCGGGTTGCGAAACAGGCCTTGCATCAGCGCGCCGGACAAGCCCAGCGCCGCACCGGCGGCGACGCCCAGCAATAGCCGCGGCAGGCGGATGTTCATGAAAACCAGGTGTTCGGCTGAAGGCTGGGGGCTGCCCGCCAGCAGGTCCATCAGCACAGTCCACAGCTGAAAAGGACTGATGGCGTAAGCACCACGGGCGCTACCAGCTATAAAACTAATAGCAAGCAAGACCACACCCAGACTCAGCACGGCCCGCGCCGACCAGCGCCGGCGTTCGCCCAGCGGCAAAACGGCCCTCATGCGCGCGCCTGACGCAGCACAGGCTGCAGGGCCGGTTGGACCAGCAACAAGCGGTTGCCGTCGCAGTCGCTCAGGCCCCACTCCGTGCCCCAGGCCTGCTCCACCAAAGTCTGCGGCGCCCGGCCCGGCGCCGATACCAGCGCCAGTTGCCATGGCTGCAAACAGTCCACCACCAGGCGACAAGTTTGCGCCCGGGCTTTCATGTCGGCGCGGCGCTGCCAGAGCTGCAAGGTTAACGTTTCACGCACCAGCACGGCCATCACACCAGGCACGTACTGCCTGGGCGTAAAACCCCAGCTGCCCTGGTAAAAAGCCAGCGTGCGCGCCAGGTCGGCGCCAGGCAACACGGCCGGTGCCGGCCCACACAACACTTCCGTCATGGCCAGTTTCATGCCGTGACTTTCAGGGCCGCCTGGTGCAATTCACCCACGGCCAGCGGCAGGCGCGGGCCAAAACCGATCAGATAGAGAGCGTCCAAAGCAACCAGCGCACGGCGTTGGTAGGCCGGGGTCAGTTCCAGGCCGGGGCGTGACCAGAATTTTTCCAGCCCGCCACTGGCCTCTATGCCCTGGGTGGTGGTGACAATCAGGTCGGGCGCGGCGGCCACCAGGGCTTCGGCGGTCATGGGCCGGTAGCCGCTGAAAGGCTGGGCCTGGCCAGCGCCGGCCAGCGCGTTGTCCAGGCCCGCGTAGCGGAGCATGGCATGTGCGGCGGTTTTGTCGCCGGCCACCTGCGGGCTGGCCGAATGCGAGAGGATAAAAATCGCCCGGGGCCGGCGGCCGCTTTTGCGCGCGACACTCGCCAACACCTCGGCCCACTGCGCGTCCAGTCTGGCTTGCAGCGCCGCCGCCTGCGCACTGCGCCCTGTCGCCCGCCCCACCACCGCGACCTTGCGCTGCACCTCGGCCCAGCTGTGGTCGGCCTCCACCAGTTCCACCTGGACCCCGGCGCTGCGCACCTGGTCCATCACCACCGCGGGGCCGGCTTCGCTGGTGCCAATCAAGGCATCGGGCCTGAGCGACAACAGGCCTTCGGCGGACAGCGCGCGCATGTAACCCACCTTGGGCGTGCGCAAGGCCGCCGCCGGGAACAGGCTGGTGGTGTCAGTCCCGACCAGTTGTTGCTCGGCGCCCAGCGCGTAGACGACTTCGGTCAGGGAGCCGTTCACCGACACGATGCGCGGCGACTTCGGGGCTGTCCGGGCCCACACAGCAGGCGCAGACAAGGCGCAAGCGGTGGAAGCCGCCGGGAGTGAAAAAAGACGCAAGGCGTCGCGCCGGCGCAGCAGGTAGGAGATGGTCACGGGAGCCTTTGGAAGGTGAAGTTTTCATGCGGTGTGTGGGGCATGCAGCCGCGGCAAACGCGCCGCGATGTCGCGCCAGGCCTGTTGTTCGGGCGCGCCGGGTTTGCGGCTGCCAAAAAACATGGCCATCAGGTCGCCGGCTTCATCAAACACTTCCACCGAGGTCACCACACCGTCGGCCGTCGGTTTTTGCACAATCCAGGCCGTGGCGATCATGTCTTCACGCAGGTGCAAATTGAAACCCGCATCCAGCACATTGAGCCACTGCGCGGTTGGCGTGACCAGCGGTTCTATGCGTTTGACCGGGCCGCTGTGGATCTGGATACAGCCGCTGCTGCTGACAAACACCATGATGGATGTGGCATCCATGGCGGCTTCGTCTAGCAGTTGGCGTACCACGCCCCGCTCGGCGCGTTCGGTAAAGTGCCCTTGCACCAGACGGAAAGCCTGCTGGCGCTCTGCACCAAACTTGTGGATCAAGCCAAAAAACTGGTGGGTGTCCGTCATCTCGCGCCAGCCTTGCAGCAAGCCTGCGGCGTCAATATCGGCGTCGGGCGGGATGGCCGGCTTCAGCGGGGCCGGTGTGAAGGTGTAGCTTTTGTCCGCATCGCTGAACTGGTTAACGATGTCATTGAACGCTTCACGGTCGGTTTCCGGCCGCACATAAATCTTGTGCACGGCCACGCCATGCGCATCAAAAAACTGAAGGCTTTGCGAAGGCGGATTTTTCGCGTCGTTGGCCGGTTCGGTCACGGCAAACCCTGCGTGCCAGCGGCTGAAAAACAGGCGCAGGTCAATGGCTTCGCCCAGGGCCAGGCCCATGTGGCCGGTGGCCGTGATGTTTTCATACACACCCGTTTTTTCGTGCACGGTGGACTGGTTGCGCGTCAAGGCCATCAGCGGGCCACAGAGTTGCAAAGCCTGCAACAGCTCGACCCAGAGGCCTTGCAAAGGCATGGCCTGGAGGGCATGGTCATGCGCGCCGGCATGGGCCGCGATAGCCTCGCCTTCACTCACGCCCAGGCTTTCGGCGGCGTCCTTGGCGCGTTTGCCGGCACTGCGGGCAGCGCTGAAACGTTCACGCAGGCGGGCCGCATTCCCGGCCAGCGCGCCAGGCAGGGCCTCCAGCACAGGCCGCGTCGAGGATTGGAGTACAGCGCTCATTGCAACACCTCCGGCGCGGCATGCATGGCTGGGTTGCCAAGCACACCGTGTGCCTGGTCGCGCTGGACATCGGGGTCGTTGATGCCGTGGTCGGGTAAATGGGTCGTGGAATGGGTCATGGACAGGCCTTTCATGAAGACAGGTGAAACAAGGCAGGATCAGAAATCAGCCACCAGCGACACATTGAAGTGCCGGCCCGGCTGGGTGTAAGCGTCTATGGCGGCCGCGTTGACGGCCTGGCCGCGCACGTCGGACCAGTTCCAGTACTTTTTGTCGGTCAGATTGACGATGCTGGCGTTGAGGCGCAGTTTTTTGTTGATGCGCCACTGGCCACTGAGGTCCAGCGTGGTGGCTGCCGGCACGACAAACTGGGTCGCCGGGGCTTTCACATACACATCGCTGGCCTTTTTGCCCGAATGCCGGCTGGCGTCCAGGCGCACATCCCAGACCGCCGTGGCGTATTTCACGCCAACATGAAGTTTGGCCGGGTCAATGGAGTTGAGCGGCCGGCCCGTGGCCCTGTCCTTGCCGCGGGTCTCGCCATAACTGAAGGGGGTGCTGAGCCGGCCGTCGGCCAGCTTGCCCCAGTCCATCGCGCCCTTGATTTCAAAACCGCTGATGGTGGCGTTGCCGACGTTGATCGACTGGAACACCGTCGGGTTGCCAAAGACACCGGCGCCGCCCACGGTGGCGTTGTCTTCAATCAGGTTGTTAAAGCGGCCGGTGAAAGCTGCCACATCCAGCGTCAAGGCATTCAGGCGGCCACGCACGCCGACTTCAAAGTTCTTGCTTTTTTCGGGTTTCAGGTCGGGGTTGGAAATGGTCTTGTAAAACTGGTTGACGTTTTCAAAAAAACCATTGAGCTGGCCCGCATTGGGCGCGCGAAAACCACTGGCGTAGTTGCCGAACACGCTCCACTCCGGCGTGGCCCGAAACAACACACCGAGCTTGGGGGACACCGCCGAGCCCGACAGCGAAGCCGCCCGCGCGGTGAACCCGGCCTGGCTGGCGTCCAGCTTGAAACGGTCGACCCGCACACCCGGCGTGATGCTCCAGTGGTCGCTGATGAATTCATCCTGCACGTAAATCGCGCTGCTGGACTCGGTGGTGTCCGGAAAACGCTTGAGCGGGAAGGTTTCCGGCGGCGTGGGCCCGATACCGGTTTGCAGGTTAATGATGTCGGCCCGCACGTAATCAAAGCCGTAGGTGATTTTTTGCGCCCAGTCGGGCGTCAGGCGGATGGTCTTGTCGGCCTGGATGCCAGCCTGCAGGGTCCGCTCGTCATACGTCATGTCGCGCACCCGGTCCGCGGCGGTGTTGCGGTCTTCGTAGGTGTATTGGCGCGACGCGGCTTCCTGGTAACTCAAGACCGTCTGCAGGTTGTCGGCCAGCAGGCTGTCCACCTTGTAACGTGCATCCCAGGTCAGGCGGGTGCGCTCGGCGGTGGTCAGCGCATTGCCTTTGAGCACCGAGGCCGCCACCAGCGGCGGTTTGGCGCGTGTGGTCAGCAAGTCGTAGTCGGATTTTTTCTCCACACGCTCCAGCGTCAGCACATGTTTCTGGGCGCTGCTGGGTTTCAGCACCACCTTGGCCAGCAAGGCGTTGCCGCGATCGGACTGCGGGTTGGGCCGGGTGCGGTCCACGTTGGCGGCGGCGTTGGTGCCCATGTTGTCCAGCGCCTTGCCGCGGTTTTGCGAGGCCGACACCAGCCACTCCAGCGACTCGTTGGCGCGCCCGGCGAGCGTGGCGCCCAAGGTCACACCCTCGTTGTCGCCGCTGTAACCGATGGAGGCCCGCCCGCCCAGGTTTTTGCCCTCGGTCAAAAAGTCGGCCGGCTCGTGGGTGATGAAGTTGACCAGCCCGGCCAGGCCGTCCGAGCCGTACAAGACGGACGCGGGGCCACGCACAATTTCAATGCGTTTGAGCAGATCGACGGAAAAAGAATCTCGCCCAAAGGCATAACTGCTGAACACATAACTGCGCGGCGCGCGTATGCCGTCCACCAGCAGCAACACCCGGTTGCCGTCCAGGCCGCGGATGTTGAAACCCGCATTGCCGTCGCGCCCGTCGCCGCTGCCGCCTATCAGGCCGAAACGTGCCGGAGCGCGTTTGACCGAGACATTGGGCAGGTTTTTGGCCGCATCGCGGATGTCGCGAATCTGCCCTTGCTCGATATCGGTCGCGTTGATCACGTCCATGGACATGGGCAACTCGTCCATGGCTTGTTCGTGGCGGGAGCCGCTGACCACCACTTCCTGCAAGGCCTTGGCGGCCACCAGTTGCACCACCGGTTGCGCCTGAACCGTCAGCACAGCGCCGCAGGCCAGGGCCGTGAGCAAGGGGAGCTTGCGCAGGGCAAACGGAAGTGGGGAAAAAGATGCGGGACGGACCGACAGAGCTGCCGGGAAGATGAATGCTGCCACGTTGACGCCTTAAAACAGTTGAAAACAACCGCTGGCTGCAAACACCGGGCAAAAATTCCGGCTTAGTGGCTAGCTGAAAAACAAGTGGCTCGACTATATACGAATAATTCTCATTTAGAATGAATGATGATAGTCATAGTGCATGGATTTGATTGATTCAATTAATTTGATTAATCACGCATCAGCCCTTAAGCTATCTCCTGTCCTTAACTTTTTATCAACTCCAATAGAGGAAACCTGCATGTCCCTGATCAATACCCAAGTCCAACCGTTCAAAACCCAAGCTTTCCACAACGGCAAGTTCATCGAGGTTTCTGACGAAACGCTCAAGGGCAAATGGTCGGTCCTGATTTTCATGCCAGCGGCATTCACCTTCAATTGCCCGACCGAAGTCGAAGATGCTGCCGACAACTACGCCGAATTCCAAAAGGCAGAGGCAGAGGTCTACATCGTGACCACCGACACCCACTTCTCCCACAAGGTGTGGCACGAAACCTCGCCCGCCGTCGGCAAGGCCAAGTTCCCGCTGGTGGGTGACCCTACCCATACCTTGACCAACGCCTTTGGCGTGCACATCCCGGAAGAAGGCCTGGCCCTGCGCGGCACCTTTGTGATCAACCCGGATGGCATCATCAAGACCGCCGAAGTGCACTCCAACGAGATTGCCCGCGACGTCAAGGAAACCCTGCGCAAGCTCAAGGCAGCTCAGTACACCGCGGCGCATCCTGGCCAGGTCTGCCCCGCCAAGTGGAACGACGGCGCCAAGACCATCGCTCCGTCGATTGATCTGGTCGGCAAGATCTAAGCAGCGTTAGCTCCTAAGCCCGGGCGCTGCTGCAGCCCCGGGCTTTTTTGTTCCCTAATTTGACGAAAGTGAGTCCACCATGCTCGATGCAAACACCAAAGCCCAATTAAAAAGCTACCTCGAACGCGCCACGCAGCCGATTGAAATCGTTGCCTCGCTCGACGACAGCCCGGCCTCGGGTGAGCTGCAGTCGCTGCTCAAGGACGTCACCGATTGCTCGCCCCTGGTCAGCGTCACGGAAAGCCGTGATGACAATCAGCGCAAGCCCTCTTTCTCCATCAATCGCCCCGGTGAAAACCACGGCCCGCGTTTTGCCGGCCTGCCCATGGGCCACGAATTCACCTCGCTGATCCTGGCCTTGCTCCAGGTCGGCGGTTACCCCCCCAAGGTCGACGACGCCGTGCTGGAACAAATTCGCGCGCTGGACGGCGACTTCGACTTCGAGATCTACGTCTCGCTGACCTGCCACAACTGCCCCGATGTGGTCCAGGCGCTGAACCTGATGGCGGTGCAGAACCCGCGCATCAAGGCCACCATGATTGAGGGATCGCTGTTCCAGGACGAGGTCAAGGAACGCCAGATCATGGCCGTGCCCACCATCTTCCTGAATGGCACCGAGTTCGGCCAGGGCCGCATGAGCCTGGAAGAAATTCTGGCCAAAATCGATACCAGCGGTGTCGAACGCGAAGCCAAAAAAATCGCCGCCAAAGACCCGTTCGACGTGTTGATCGTCGGTGGCGGGCCCGCAGGTGCGGCTGCCGCCGTATACGCCGCACGCAAAGGCATTCGCACCGGCATCGCCTGCGAGCGTTTTGGCGGTCAGGTGATGGATACCATGGGCATTGAGAACTTCATTTCGGTCAAAAAAACCGAAGGGCCAAAGTTTGCGCTGGCGCTTGAAGAACATGTGCGCGACTACGAGGTCGACATCATGAATTTGCAGCGCGCCAAGGCGCTGATCCTCGGCCCGGACCTGATCGAAATCCAGCTGAAAAGCGGCGCGTCGCTGAAAAGCAAGACCGTCATCCTCTCCACCGGTGCACGCTGGCGCAACATCAACGTGCCCGGCGAGCAGGCGTTTAAAAACAAGGGTGTGGCCTATTGCCCGCACTGTGACGGTCCGCTGTTCAAGGGCAAACGGGTGGCCGTGATTGGCGGCGGCAACTCCGGCGTCGAAGCCGCGATCGACCTGGCCGGCATCGTCGGCCATGTGACGCTGATCGAGTTCGACACCGCGCTGCGCGCCGATGCGGTGCTGCAGCGCAAGCTCAAGAGCCTGAAAAATGTCGACGTGTTCACCAACGCGCA
Organism: Polaromonas potterensis; assembly: GCF_033446725.1. NCBI lineage: Bacteria > Pseudomonadati > Pseudomonadota > Betaproteobacteria > Burkholderiales > Comamonadaceae > Polaromonas > Polaromonas potterensis. Next base: position 453,445 of record NZ_JAWQLX010000002.1, read on the forward strand.
GACCACAGAGATCACCGGCGACCAAAAGGTCAACGGCCTGGTCTACAAGGACCGCGCAACGGGCGAATTGAAGAAGGTGGAACTGGAAGGTGTGTTTATCCAGATCGGTCTGGTGCCTAACACCGACTGGCTCAAAGGTGTGGTCGAGTTGTCCAAACACGGCGAGATCATCGTCGACGCGCGTGGCCAGACCTCGGTACCCGGCGTTTTCGCCGCGGGCGATGCCACCACCGTGCCCTTCAAGCAAATCATCATCGCGGCCGGTGATGGCGCCAAAGCCGCTTTGGGTGCTTTTGACCACCTGATCCGCAGCAGCGCACCCGCGAACTGACAGGCCAGCCCCGCCGGCCCGCCGGCCCGCCGGCCCGCCGGCCCGCCACCCGCCACCCGCCACCCGCGAGCCGCGAGCCGGCGGCTGCGTGATGCAGCGCAATGCGAACAGTTATCACAATCACACGCAAGCAGACCGCGCCAGTGGGGGAATGCTTGAATTGAGGCGCACGCAGGGGGACAATCGCCCGATCACAACATAACGATAAAGGGAATCCCATGAAAGGCGACGCACAAGTCATTGCCCACTTGCAGGCTCAGCTCAAAAACGAGTTGACCGCCATTAACCAGTACTTCCTGCACTACCGCATGTACAAGCACTGGGGCCTGGACAAGCTGGCCAAGAAGGAATACGAGGAGTCCATCGGCGAGATGAAACACGCCGACAAACTGATGGACCGCATCTTCATGCTGGACGGCCTGCCCAATCTGCAGGACCTGGGCAAGCTGATGATCGGCGAAGATGTGCCGGAAGCCCTGAAGTGCGACCTGGCCGCCGAAACCGGCGCGCAAGCCACCATCAAGGACGGCATTGCCCATTGCGAGTCCGTGCGTGACTATGTCTCACGCGATTTGCTGCAAGGCATTCTGGACGACACCGAAGAACACATCGACTTTCTGGAAACCCAGATTGACCTGATCGGCAGGGTCGGCCTGCAGAATTACCTGCAAAGCCAGATGGGCGAGCTGAGCTGAGTCGCCTCAACCGCTTCCCGCACCCGGCCCGCCAACATGGCGGGCCGTTTCGTTTCCATCTGTGTCTGGACAGTTCAGAAGTCGGTGCTGACCGAGAACAGGGCCGTTCTGGGCATGCTTCTCGATAGGAAACCGCCGCGTATCGCCAGCCAGTGCGACGCGTCGGCCACGTTCTCGACGCTCAGACGAAATACAGTCGGTTTATCGCCTACACGGGTTGCGTATCTAAGCCCCAGGTCATAACTATCGAAGCCGGGAATGCTCTGTGCGTTGTCCGCACTGGCGAACTGGCTGGCGACTTTGGTATACCTGCCCGTCAGGGTGAGGCCCGGCAGGGCCGCGAGGTCCCACTCGCCATTCAGCACCAGACTGTAGTTGGGGATGCCTATGGCTTTTTTGCCATCATTCGTGCCGTTTTGCGTTCTGGCCTGCACCACATCAAACAGGGCCAGCCCCGCGTTCAAGCGGACGCCTTTGCTCACTTCACCGTAAACCGAGAGCTCCAGACCGCGGTTACGCTGCTCGCCGTCGAGAACAAAGACGTTGGCGCTGTTGACGAAGGACACCGGCTGGGCGATCTGGAACAGCGCCGCACTGGCGCCAAATGAGCCTGCGTCATACTTCACCCCGGCTTCGTATTGCTCACCTTTGTAAGGCGCAAAAACCTGGCCCCGGTTGGTGGTGGTGAGCGGGGCGACAGGCCCTTGCGACAGGCCTTCGGCATAGTTTCCGTAAACCGACAAGGCTGGGGTCAACTTGTAGCTGATGCCCGCAGATGGCGCGGTGGCCGATTGTTCGAATCGTTTCGTTTCCACGCCAGCGATGTACTGGCCAATGTCCAGCTTCTGGTAGCGCAGTCCTGCAATCAGGTGCAAACGATCATCCAGCAAATGCATGGAATCCACCACGCTCACGCTGTCCGACGTGGTGTCCTGAAAGCGCAGGAAAGGGCCCGCGACCGGCGGGGTTGGCTGCGCCACCAAAACAGGGTGGTACAAATTATTGGTGAAGGCGCCGCCAATCGGACGGCTCACGCTTTGACCCTGCCCGGTAAAACGCGAATAACCCACCACCACCCGGTGCTTGACTGCACCGGTGTTGAAACGCACGCGCCAACCGGCTTCACTGGCGCGTAGATCCGAGCCCGTGGCAAACAGGCTGGGCTGGGCCGTGAAGTTGCCATTGGCGGCGACGAGGCGGGTTGTGCCGGCGTTCAGGTTGGACTCCCTGAAATTCACACCTCCCATCACCCCAAAAATCGTGGAGTCGGGCGTGAGGTCGTACTCAAGCCGCGTCACAACGGAGGTACTTTCCGTGTCGCTGCTGTCCCAGGCTTGGCTGATGGACTGACTGGTCGGCGGTGGGGCAGGAATCCGGAAACCCGAATTGAACGCGAGGAACTGCGGGAAACCGTCAAATTGGCGGCGGTTGTGCGCGACGTCCACACTGGCACGCAGCTTGTCTCCCGCGTAGTCCAGCGCCATCGATGTGTGATCGGTACCCACCTTTTCTGACGTCACGCCGGTGGAGCCACCGCGGTTTGCCTTGTTGAAGCGCAAACCCCACTGCTTGTCCTCGCCGAACCGGCGCCCCACATCCAGATGTCCGCCCACCTGGCCCTGCGATGACCCCGACAGGGTAAACCGGGTCAACGGTACATCGGTTCCCCGCTTGGGAACCAGGTTGATGGTGCCGCCATTGGTTGTGCTGTTCGGGCCGATGCCGTTCAGAAGCGCGCTGGGGCCCTTGAGCACTTCCACCCGCTCGAATTGCTCCACCGCAATACGCCTGGTATCGACAACAGCAAAGGTTTCATTGAAGGAAATGTCTGCGCTAAGTAAAAACAGGCCGCGCAGGAAAAACACGTCTACCGCGTTGCTTTCCGAGTTGGTCGAACGCACCGCCGGATCGACCGCCAGCACGTCCACCAGTCGCCTGGCCTGCACATCGCGCGCGGCCTGTTCGGTGTAAGCGCTGATGGCGAAGGGCGCGTCCAGCAATTCCGTGTTGCCCAAAGCCCCCAGCCGCGCGCCTTTGGCGACCTGCCCCCCGGGAAATGGCTTGTACAGCATGTTGGGGTCGCGCGAACCTTCGACCGTGACCATGGCCAAACTCTTGACCTCGTCCGCCATCAGCGACGCGTTGCCTGCGGCTCGCAAGCCATAAGTCCCTGGCCCCTGCGCCACGGCGATGAGACCGCTGCCGGCCAGCAGCGCTGCAAAGCCCTCGGCCACGCTGTAATTGCCCGCCAGCGCCGGCGCCTTTTTGCCGCTGACCAGCACAGGGTTGAACGACAGCGTGACACCGGCCTGGCGCGAGAAGGCATTGAGCGCGTCTTCCAGGGGGGCGCTGGGCAGCTTGTAGGTTTTGCGGGCTGAGGTGGCTGCACTGGCGCTGGACGCTTGGACCGATGGGTCGGGCAGGGCCGGGGCAGCAGCGGCAGCCGACACGAGCGCGCCGTGGACGACAAACGCATGAATCAGCAGCGCAAGGGGGCGGCGAGTGGGCAGGCGACGCTGCAGGAGCTTGGTGGACATGGCAGTTGGTTTCACAAAGGTTCGGTTATAGGGTTGCTTTCCCATGCTTGCCGAACGAACTCTGCAAAACCCGTAAATCTGCCGCAAACGCCCTAAAGAAGCGCGATCATCGGCTGCCCGTTCCCCGTGGCGCCGATCTGCACCGGCAGCGTTGCCGCCAGTGCGTCCAGCGCGCGGGCGATGGCGTGCGGGCCGTCGAGCTGGAAGACACCCGACACACGCAGGGCTGCTGCATTGGGCTCGCAGTACACGGCTTCGCCGTGGTGGCGCGACAAGGCTGCCGCAAAGGCGTCAAGTCGCATTTGTTTGGCCACCAGGACACCGTCCAGCCAGGCGGTGGGATCGGATTCGGGCTGCAGCACGCGTGTGATGGGCGCGGCGCCCTGCCCGTCCATGCGGTAGGTTTCACCGGCCTGCGCCAGCACCGGTGCCTTGCCTTTTAGGTGAATGGCAACGCTTCCGTGGCGCACATGGAGTTGGGTAGCGGCCGACAGGTCTTGCCGCACGGCAAAGGCGGTGCCCATGGCCTGCATGCGTGCCTGCGCCGTCTGCACCCAGAACGGGCGCTTGCCAGCCAGGGCATCGGTGTCGGCACCGGTGGCGATGAAAATTTCGCCTTCACGCAGCACCAACAGGCGCTGCAGGGGCGTAAAGACCACATCCACCGCCGTGTGTGTATTGAGTTGTAGCCGGGTACCGTCTGCCAGCACCAGCTGGCGCCGCTCACCGGATGGGCTGGCATAACTTGTTTCGTGTCGCCATGAGGCCATGCGCGCCGCCAGCACCGCTGAAACCGCACCCAGCGCGCCCACACCCAGCAATGTGAGGGCACGCCGACGCGACGCGGGCTGGCCGGTGGCCTGTGCGGCTGCGTCCAGCGTCTGGCGGGCGGTGCGTGCGCCGTCAGCGGGGACGGCGCAAAAGGCCTGTTCCACCGCCTGGACCTGACGCCAGGCCTGTTCGTGGAGAGGGCTGGCGCAGCGCCAGACGGCGCAGGCCTGGCGTTCGGCCTCACCCGCGGCGCCGGACTGCAGGCGAACGGCCCACAACACGGCCTGGTCTATGGCGCCTGCCGCGCCGCTCGGCAGCCCGGCACGCCGGCCGGAGGAGATGGCGCTCAGTTCCATGGCAATTCTGCCCGCATGGCGACGCAGTGCCGCAGGGCGGCGGCCATGTGCTTCTCGACCGTGCTCAGGCTCACGCCCATCTGCCGGGCGATTTCAAGATAGCCCAGCCCGTCGAGCCGCGACAACAGCAAGACGGTGCGCGCCTTGGGATGCAGGCCATCGAGCATGGCGCCAATGCGGGCCAGGCAATCCATCAGCATGGCCTGGGTTTCGGCGCTGGGGTGGCTGCTTTCAGGCTGGCAGGCCAGGGCTTCGAGGTAGGCGCGCTCCAGAGCCTTGCGCCGTGCCTGATCGACCGCCAGGCCATGCGCAATGGTGGTGAGCCAGGCACGCGGCTCGCGCACTTGGGTCAGTTCATGCGGCTGGCCGAGCACGCGCACAAAAGTATCGTGGCTGAGGTCTGCCGCGTTATGCGGGCAGCCCAGCTTGCGGCGCAGCCAGCCCAATAACCAGTGGTGGTGCTCAAGGTAGAGCGCGCTGACAGCTTGCGTTTGTGTGGCAACGGACATGCAAATAACCTGGCAAAGCAATCGTGAAGGAAACCGATGGCTCACGCAGGTCGTCTGGCGCTGGCTAAATGAGAATTATTACCAATTACAAGCCGGGTTGCAAGCGATGGCGCGGCAGTTTGCGCTTGATTCAGGAATAAAAACGCTTCTGAATAAATAGCAAACTGTTGATTGAATGCAAGGCCAATGGCATTTTTAATGCCCGAGGTTTAGATAAACCCCCTGCATACCCAAGACCACAGCCAGGACAGCTGCAGCCTGCGCGGGTACCGCGTCCCAAGCAGGGAGCAATGCAAAGCCAGGTGAGCGACGTCAGCAAAAGCAGCCCCAACAAACGCGAATAGTTCTCATTTGTGGATTAAGATAGGTAACCCCGCCAGCCTGCACCCCCGTGGTGAAGCCAGCCAGCAACCTGCTTGTGCCTGTGTTTCACCATGCTTTATTCGCCTCCCGTTTCACGATCAAATCGACCTCTAGCTCCCGTCCCATGGACGCGAGCAGCTACTCATTTTGTAGCGCTTTGCACCCTGAGCCCGCTGACCCTGTGTCTCGCGCAAGGCGCAGCAGCGCCAACCCTGCCGGCCATCACGGTCAAGGAAGGCACGGCCCAGGAGACCGCCACCGGCCCGGTCATCGGCTTTGTGGCCAAACGCGGCGCCACCGCCACCAAGACCGACACACCGCTGATTGAAACGCCGCAGTCGATCTCGGTCATCACCCGCGACCGTCTCGAGGCGCAGGGCGGCCTGACCATCAACCAGGCCGTGGGCTACAGCGCCGGCGTGACCTCCAACTCTTTCGACAACCGCCGCGACAGCATCAGCGTGCGGGGCGGCACCACGGCGCAATACCTGGACGGTTTGCAACGTGTCGTCGGCTTTGACAACATCACACGGGCGGACCCGTTCACGCTGGAGCGGGTCGAGCTGCTGCGCGGCCCATCGTCGGTGCTCTACGGCCAGGGCGGCGTCGGCGGCGTGGTTAATCTCGTGTCCAAGCGGCCGCAGGCCGAACCCATCCGCGAGCTGCAGTTGCAATCGGGCAGCTTCGGGCATCAGCAAATCGGGCTGGACTTCACAGGCCCCTTGAATGCCGATGCCACCTGGCTGTATCGGCTGGTGGCCGTCGGCCGCGACAGCGGTTCGCAGGTCAACCACGTGCCCGACGACCGTGTTGTGTTTGCGCCATCGCTGACCTGGGCGCCCAGCGCCGCGACCTCGCTGGCCCTGCAAGCCACACACCAGAAAGACAAAAGCGGCTCCCTCATCGGTTTTTTTCCGTGGCAGGGCACACTGCTGCCCTCGCCGTTCGGGCAGATCCCCACCAGCACTTTCACCGGCGAGCCCGGCTTCGACGCCTTCATCGCCGAGCAAAACGCGCTGGGTTATCTGTTCAGCCACCGCGTCAACGACCACTGGACCGTGCGCCAGAATTTTCGCCATTCACAAAGCGAGGTCGACTACCGCAGCGCCTACACCAGTTTTACCGCGGACCCGGCCACCGGTCGGCCGGCCCGGCCGGTGTTCAATGCCGACAAGCGCACCGTCAACCGCGACCTGATCCAGCAATTCAACCAGTTGCGCAGCACGCAGCTCGACACGCAGGCAGAAGGCCACTTCGGCAGCGGCGCCGTGCGCCACACCTTGCTTCTGGGCATGGACGCGCAGCAGGTGTTAACGCAACAAAGCACAGGGCGGGGAACAGCCGCGCCGCTAGACCTCTACAACCCGGTGTACGGCCACTACACGCCGCCGCGGGCATTGACCGCCCAGCCGGACACCGAGCTGCACCAGGCCGGCATCTACCTGCAGGACCAGATCAAGTTCGGCGAACGCTGGGTCGCCCTGCTGGGCCTGCGCCATGACCGCGCCAAATCGCAGGTGCAAAACCGCCCGGCTTCCGGCTCCGAGGACAGCGCCACCACCAAACGCGCGGGCCTGGTCTACCTGGCAGGCGGCGGCTGGGCGCCCTACCTGAGTTATTCCGAGTCCTTCCTTCCCCTGGCCGGCGCCAACGTCTACGCCCAGGCCTACACGCCGCAACGCGGCAAGCAGTGGGAAGCCGGCGTGAAATGGGAGCCTGCCAACCGCAACATCTCCACCACCGCCGCGATTTACGACCTGCGCGAAAGCAACCGCAAGACCAGCGACCCGGCCAACCCGCTGAACAGCCTGCAGATCGGCGAGGTGCATGTCAAAGGCCTGGAACTCGAAGCCGTCGGCAGCCTGGGCCGCCGCTGGGACTGGACCGCCGCCTACACCTACACCGATGCACGGATCTCGCGCAGCAACGGCGCCGACGAGGGCAAACGCCTGGCCGGCGTGCCTGCGCACAGTGTGTCGGCCTGGCTCTCGCACCGTTTTGCCATCGCCGGCCAACCCGGTTTCTCGGCCGGCGCAGGTGTGCGTTACGTGGGTTCGTCCTTGGATGGACTGGACCAGTTGAAGGTCCCCGCCGTCACCTTGCTGGACGCCGTTTTTGGCTACACCCGCGGCCCCTGGCACTACATGCTCAACATCAAAAACCTGACGGACAAAGTGCAGCTCGCCAGTTGCATCGCACGCGGCGACTGCTTCTACGGCCAGCGCCGCACCGCTGTCGCCAGCGTGCGTTACACGTTTTGAAATCGCCCCTTTCCTCCCTGTTGATCAAGAAAGAACTTATGAAACTTCACGCCCGTCTTATTGCCGTCAGCCTGTTCACATGGTTGGGCCTGCACGGCGCTGCCTGGTCACACCATGTCTGGCTGGAGCAGGACGCCAATGGCGCCACGCTTTATTTCGGCGAGTTCGGCGAGAACCTGCGCGAAACTACGCCTGGACTCCTCGACAAGTTCGTTGCGCCCACGGCGCAGCGCATCAGCGCTTCTGCCGTCCAGGCGCTGAACGTGACCAAAACTGCCAAAGGTTTTGTACTGTCGGGCGGCGCGGCCAAAGGGGAGTCCCTGGTGGCTGAAGACCTGCGTTATCCGATCTCCGAACGCAAGGACGGCGACCAGCTGGTACGCAGCATTTACGTGCCCGCGGCCCGCCTGGTCAACACCTTCGACAAACAAAAACCTCAACTCGCGCTCGACCTCGTGCCCACCGGCATCAAGGGCAAGGACGGCGTGGAGTTGCAGGTGTTCTACAAGGGCCAGCCCCTGCCCAGAGCCAAGGTCGAGGTCGTCACCCCCCTGGGCTGGGGCAAGGAATTACGCGGCGACGACCAGGGCCGCATCCTGCTCAGCCTGCCATGGAAAGGCAGTTATGTGCTGGAAGTCAAACATGCCGACAACAGCGGCGGCGAACGCGGTGCCGAAAAGTATGACCGCGCCAGTTATGTGACCTCGCTCACGCTTACCCAGGTGCAAGGCCTGCCCGCCCTGCCCTCCGCCCCCGCAGCCGCGCCGAACAAGCTGAACTGAGAAATGAAACGCCTCCTGAGCACACATCTGGGCACACGACGCATGCAGCCGCGCTGCTCGGCCAAGGCCGGCTACCGGCTGGCCGTGGCGTCGCGCGTACTGGCGGCCATCGCCGGCGGTTACGCACTGTCGGCCCTGGCCTCCGCAGCGCTGGCCCTCTACCTGCCAGGCACACGCGCGGAAGCGGCCCTCACCGCCAACATGGCCGCTTTTGTCATTTACACCGGCGCGGTGATGGGGGTGTTCGCGGCACGCACCGCCGCGCGGGCCTGGCAGGGCCTGCTGCTCGCGGCCCTGCTGCCGGGCGCCCTGCTGGCGCGGCATTTTTGGGGCGGAGGCGCGGCATGAGAGAAGGTTTTCGCCAGTCCATGGCCTGGCTGCACACCTGGAGCGGCCTGCTGGTCGGCTGGGTCTTGTTCCTGGTGTTCGCGGCCGGCACCGCTTCGTATTTCAGGGACGAGATCACCGTCTGGATGACGCCCGAGCTGCACTTGACCGGCTTGTCTGTGCCAGCACAACCCGAGGTGGCGCAACGCGCTGTTACCACCCTGCAGGCGCTGGCACCGGCCAGCCCGCGCTGGTTCATCAAGCTGCCCACCGAGCGCGAGCCCGGCGTGCGTGTCACCTGGCTGCGCCCGCCGCCGTCCCCGGGCGACAAACCCGCTACCGGTTCCCGGCGTTTTGAAAACGCCAGCCTGGACCCGGGCACCGGGCAAGTGCTGGCAGCCGCGCGCGACACCCACGGCGGCGAGTTTTTCTACCGCCTGCATTTCGACCTGCACTACATGCCGGCCGTCTGGGCGCGCTGGTTGGTTGGTTTTTGCACCATGTTCATGCTGGTGGCCATCGTCAGCGGCATCGTCACGCACAAACGTATCTTTGCCGACTTCTTCACCTTTCGGCCGAAAAAAGGGCAGCGCAGCTGGCTGGACGCGCACAACGCGGTCGCCGTGCTGGCCCTGCCCTATCACCTGATGATCACCTACACCGGGCTGATCACGCTGATGTTCATGTACATGCCCTGGGGGCCGCAGGTCGCCTACAAGGGCGATCAAACCGCTTTTTTTGCCGAAGTCCAGCCAGCCGTCGGGCCGCGTGACCCCAAGCCTGCCGGCAAACCGGCGACGCTGACGCCCATCGCGCCCCTGGTCGTCCAGGCCAGCGGACACTGGGGCGGCGCAGCCGTCGGGCGCATCACGGTGAACAACCCCAACGACGCCCATGCCACCATCAGCCTGCAGCGCCAGGAGGGGCGCAACATGTCCTCATCGCAGTCAGTCATGATTTTCAACGGGGTGAACGGCGCACTGCTGTCCACCAGCGGGGACAGCGAAGGCCCAGCCATGCAAACACGCGGCGTCCTCTACGGCCTGCACCTGGGGCGTTTTGCCGACCCGCTGCTGCGCGCCCTGTTTTTCTTATGCGGGCTGGCCGGCTGCGTGATGGTGGCTACCGGCCTGCTGCTGTGGTCGGTCAAGGAACGGCAGAAATATGCCAAGGCCCTGGCCCAAGGCGGCCGCGTGGGCTGGGGCCTGCGCCTGGTTGATGGCCTGAACATCGGCACGGTGGCCGGTGTGCCCATGGCCATGGCCGTGTACTTCTGGGCCAATCGTCTCTTGCCCCTCAACATGGCCGAACGGCCACAGGCCGAGATCAACAGCTTCTTCATCGCCTGGGGCATGGCCACGCTGGCCGGACTGGCTTGGCCCAAGCGCCGCATGTGGCAGGTGCAACTCGCCTTGGGTGGCGCGCTGTTTGCCGGCGTGCCGCTGCTCAATGTACTGACCACCGCCACCCACCTGGGTGTGGCCATCCCGGCCGGGCTCTGGGCCGTGGCCGGGTTTGACCTCACCTGCGTTGGCCTGGGTGCGGCGCTGCTGCTTTGCGCCTGGTGGCTGGGCCGGCGCAGCCCGGCGCGCCGGACCCAAGGCGCGGCCAGCGCTCGCCTGGCCCAGGAGCCGGCGCTGTGAACGCCTGGCCTCTGGTTCTGAGCGCCTGGTGCATGGCGTTTTCAGGCTTTGCCGCACTGGGCCTGGCCATGGACCGCCACCATGACGACAGCTATGGCCGCGGCACATCGCCCGGCGCGCGTCGGCCCTGGCTACGCGGCGCCGGTACGCTGGGCCTGCTGCTGTCGCTGGCGGCCTGCCTGGCGCTGAAAGGGCCTGCGCAAGGCTGGGTGCTTTGGTTCGGCATGCTCACGGCCGGGGCGCTGGGTGTGGTGGGCCTGCTCAGTTATGCGCCGCGACTGGCCACGCCGCTGGCGGCAACAGCAAGTGCCCTGGCCGCACTGGCGGCCGTGCTGGCCCCTGTCGCGACCTGAATCGACGCGTTCCAAGCCCCGTCTTTACCTGATGTTGACACGGTAGGGATACGGTGTTTCATCTACAATGTAAATAATAATGATTCTCATAAAGAGTGGCATGCAGAGCCGACCGGCCATGCCCGAACCCGCCCTATGACCCCTGCCGCGATTCCGACTTCTCCAGCCCCGTCCACAGACACTTTGTTGCTCGCCGATCTGGCGCCGAACCGGGTGACTACCATCCTCGGCCTGACGGCAGCCCAGGGCGAAGACGAAGCCTCGGGTTTGCTGCAGCGACTGGCCGAACTCGGCTTCATGGCCGGCGAAACCGTCAGCGTGTTGCGGCGCGGCCCGGGCGGCCGGGAGCCGATTGCGGTCCAGGTCGGCGACACGGTGTTTGCCCTGCGCCGTCATGAAGCCCGTTGTATCCAGGTGAAGGTGCCCGCATGAGCGCCGCCGCCCACTCCGCCACCAGCGCCGCCTTGCCGCGTATTGCCCTGGTCGGCAACCCCAACTGCGGCAAGACCGCGCTGTTCAACCTGCTCACCGGTGCGCGCCAGAAAGTGGCCAATTACGCCGGCGTGACGGTCGAACGCAAAGAAGGCCATACCCGCCTGCCCGACGGCCGCGAGTTGACCGTGATGGACTTGCCCGGCGCCTACAGCCTGAACCCGGCCACCGCCGACGAAACCATCACGCATGACGTGGTGATGGGTCTGCGCAGCGGCGAACGTCGGCCCGACGGCATCATCGCCGTGGTCGACGCCACCAACCTGCGCATGAACCTGCGCCTGGTGTTGCAGTTGCGCGCCTTGGGCCAGCCCATGGTGCTGGCGCTGAACATGATGGACGTGGCGCGTGCACGCGGCCTGCAAATCAACATAGACAGGCTGTCGACCGAACTCGGCATGCCGGTGGTGGAAACCGTCGCGGTGCAAAGCACCTGGCGCGGCAAGGAACACAGCAATGGGCGCGACGCCTTGCTGCAGGCGGCCCAACAGGCCTTTTATGCCCAGCCGCAGGCAGATCACGAAGGTTTTAGGCCTCCAGCCCAGACCCCACCTGCGCAAGCAGCTATTAAAAACATAGCGACTGAGCCGCAGGATGCGGCCGCGCTGCAAGTCCAGGTGCGCGCCATCCTGGCGGCGGCGGTGCCCAACGCCGGCCAGGTCAAACGTTTCAACCACCGCATCGACGCCATCGTGATGCATCCGGTCTACGGCCTGTTGTTGCTGGCCACCGTGTTGTTCCTGATTTTCCAGGCGGTGTTTGCCTGGGCCAATCTGCCCATGGACCTGATCAAGGACGGCGTGGCCGCGGTCGGCACGCTGATCCAGGACAACATGGTGCCCGGCCTGCTGCAAAGCCTGCTGGTCGACGGCATCGTCGCCGGCGTCGGCGGCGTGCTGGTGTTTTTGCCGCAGATCGTGATCCTGTTTTTCTTCATCCTGATGCTGGAAGACTCCGGCTACCTGCCGCGCGCTGCCTTTTTGCTGGACAACGTGATGGGCAAGGTTGGGCTGTCGGGCCGCGCCTTCATTCCGCTGCTGTCGAGTTTTGCCTGCGCGATTCCCGGCATCATGGCCACACGCACCATTCCGCACTGGCGCGACCGGCTGGCCACCATCATGATTGCGCCGTTGATGACCTGCTCGGCCCGGCTGCCGCTGTATGCGTTGCTGATAGGTGCGTTTATTCCCGAGCGCGACATCGGCTTCTTCAACCTGCAAGGCCTGACCCTGTTTGCCTTGTATTTGCTCGGCATCGTGTCGGCCATGGCCGTGGCCTGGGTCTTCAAACGCACCTGGGCCAAAACCAGCTACCAGCCTTTGATGCTGGAGCTACCGCCCTACCGCGTGCCGAACCTGCGCAACCTGGTGCAAGGCCTGTGGCAACGGGTGCAGATTTTCATGCAGCGTGTGGGCACGATTATTTTTGCGCTGATGGTGGTTTTGTGGTTTTTGTCCACCTTCCCCGGCCCGCCCGACGGCGCGACCGGGCCGGCGATCCAGTACAGCTTTGCCGGCATGATCGGCAAGGCACTCGAAGTGATTTTTGCGCCCATCGGTTTCAACTGGCAAATCTCCATCGCCCTGGTGCCCGGCATGGCCGCGCGTGAAGTCGCCGTCGGCGCACTCGGCACCGTCTATTCGCTGTCGGCCACCGGCGACGATGCCGCCGTGGCACTGGCGCCGCTGATCGCGCAGAGCTGGTCCATCGCCACCGCCTACTCGCTGCTGGCCTGGTATGTGTTTGCGCCGCAATGTATCTCGACCCTGGCCGTGGTCAAACGCGAAACCAACTCCTGGCGCTACCCGCTGCTGATGGCCGCCTACCTGTTTGCGCTGGCCTATGCCGCCTCGTTTGTCACCTACCGCGTCGTGCTGGCGCTCACCACATGATGACCATCCCCCTGCAATCCCTGGTGGTCTACGTCGTGGTCGCCTTGTGCGCGGTCTACAGCGTATGGATGTTCCTGCCGGCCAGCCTGAAGCGGCGTATCGCCACGGTCTTGATGGCCAGGTCCAGCCGCCTGCATTCCTCACGCGCGTTGCAGGCGCTGGCGCAAAAACAAGGCGGCTGCGGGTCGGGTTGTGACAGCTGCGGCCCTGCCAAGCCGGTGCGGGAACACAAGATCCAGCTGTTCCGGCGCCGTTGAGCATCGCGGGTAGTCAAAGCCCCCGACGCCGACCGGCTTGAAGCACCTTCACGGGTTCAGCGGCGTCGCAAAGACATGCAAGACGCATGACGGCAAGGCAGCGTGCAAACGCCGGCGCTCGTCTCTTGCGCACCCAAACATGGGCTCGGCCTCAAGTGCGGATGGGTTTTGCTTTTTTGCAACACCCATCAAAGAACTTAGTGCGAATCATTATCATTCGACATACAATCTGCAACGAAACATAACACGCCAGCCAACTCTCGTCCCTGCGGACCGCTGAGTACAGCCAAGCCATTTTTAAAACCCGGTTCCCTGCCGTCACAAGGCTTTACCCTGCTTGGAGGCCATCTTGGCACACCCTTCCGTTCGCGCGTCACGCTCTGCTCGAAACAAACCATCCCGCTCTTCCGACCCCGCTGGCAACACCCGCAATACATCTGTGGCCTCGGAAAAAGCCATGCTGCCCCTGGGCGCACTGATGCTTGCAGCCTCCGTGAGCGGCTGGGCGCAAAGCAATACAACACCGGGTTCGGAGCAAACATTGAAAACGGTGACCGTCACCGAAAAAGTGGAAAGCAAGGATACCCTGCAGACCAAAAAAACCAGTATCGGCAAGGGGACGCAGGATATCCGCGACATCCCGCAATCGATCAGCGTCATGACCGAAAAACTCATCGAGGACCGCAAGCTCGACACCCTGAAAGATGCGCTTCACCACACGGCAGGCATCACGTTTGCGGCGACCGAAAACGGGACCGACCAGGACATCCGCCTGCGCGGTTTTCCGGTTGCCACCGTGGGGGATTTGCTGATCGACGGCATGCGTGATCCATCGCAATACGATAGAGACACCTTCAACTACGACCGCATTGAGATCTTGCGCGGCTCGGCATCCATGTTGTTCGGCCGGGGTTCTACAGGCGGTGTCATCAACCAGGTGACCAAACAGCCCATGCTGCTGGACCAGAACGACATCACCACCAGCATTGGCTCGCGCGGCTACGTGCGCACCACGGCCGATTTCAATATCAGAACCGGTGAAGACGCAGCCTTGCGCATGAACGTGATGGCCAACAAGGCCGACAACGGTGGTGCAAAAATCGACAAATACGGCATTGCCCCCACCTACCGCTGGGGCATCGGGACCCGCGATGAGTTCAGCGTGGGCCTGTTCCACCTGAAAGTGGACAATGTCCCGCAGTCCAGCATGCGTTACCTTGGCGGCAATGTTCCCAACGTCAAGCCGGGCAACTTTTATGGCACCCAAAGCGACTACCTGCTGGGCGAGGCCACCTATGGAACCGCCCAACACATCCATCGTTTTGATGAGGGCGGCGAACTTCGCAGCCAGGTCCGTAGCGGCGTCTTTGATCGCGCGCAATGGGGCACCAATGCCGCTTTCGCGGCCACACCCCTGAACCCTGTGACGGTCACGGCCGCAAATCTCAACCCATCCACCGTGCTGCAGCGGCAAGGCCTGACGCCACGCAAGGACCGGTTCAATGGCACCTATTTCCAGAGCGACTATTCCAATGAGGTCAACTGGTTGGGGATGAAGCACCAGATACTGACCGGGGTCGATGCCTCAAGCGAACGCGCCAACCGCTATTTGGCCAACAACGGCATTGGCGCCAACTTCAACAAGGGCAATACCACGATAGGCGCACCCGATGATGGGCGTACTTTGGCCGTGTCGCCGAATTATCGTGATTCCAGCAATTATTCGGCCTCCTCCATGGGCGCGTATCTACAGGATTTGGTGCAGGTTGCCCCAGACTGGAAACTGTTGGGTGGCGTGCGTTATGACCGATTCAAGGGCGACTTCAACAACCTCGTTTACGCTGCCACGACAGGCAACACGCTGACCAGAACTGACAACGCCCAGATGTCCATCGGGGCATTCAGCTACCGTGGCGGTGTGTTGTACCAGCCAACGCCCACCAGCTCCTTCCACTTGTCTTATGGCACGTCGTTCAATACCAATGCGGACACCTACCAGTACACGACGCCGCAAACCGCGAACACGCCACCCGAAAAAAGCCGCAACATCGAACTCGGCGCCAAGCTGGATTGGCTGGACGGCAAGCTGTCTACCCGCGCAGCCTTGTTCCGCACCGAAAAGTACAACGAGCGCACCACCGATGCAGACTTTGCCGGAACGGCATTTCTGTTGTCCGGTAAACGGCACACGGCCGGCATTGAACTTGATGTTGTGGGCAAACTGACGCCGCAATGGGAAATTTATCTCTCGTATGCCTACACACCGATCGCGAAAATTGACGCTGCCGGTACGGCGGCCCAGGCAACGATTGGCCAGCGCGTCGGCCTCACGCCCAAACACAGCGGCAGCGCTTGGGTCAGCTACCAGGCCACACCGAAGCTGCGCGTGGCGGGCGGCATCAACGGCAGCAGCGAAAACTTCGCCCTCGCCGGCACCAGCGGCGCAGCACAGCTGACCGCCCGGGCCGCCGGTTACATGCTGGCTGATGCCATGGTGGAATACAAGTTCACCCAGGACACCTATACGCAGTTCAATGTCAGCAACATCGCCAACAAGATTTACGGCGACCAGCTGTATCCCGGGTTTGTGATCACCGGTGCCCCCCGCACGTTCAAATTGACCGTCGGCACGCGCTTCTGACCTTATCATTCCTGCATGCTTCTGCACGTTCCTGACATCCTGAGTCCTGACGAGATCCGTCAGGCGCGTGACGTGCTCGCCCGTGCCCCCTGGGGCAGCGGGCGCATCACGGCAGGCGAGCAATCTGCGCAGGCTAAAAACAATGAGCAGTTGCCCGAAACCAGCCAGGAAACGCGCGAGCTGCAGGCTTTGGTCTTGGCCGGGCTGGAGCGTCATCCGGTTTTTTTCTCGGCCACACTGCCCAAACACATTTCCCCGCCTCTGTTCAATCGCTACGGAGGCACAGCCAACCACTTCGGCAACCATGTCGACAGCGCCGTTCGCTACCTGCGCAATGGTGCGGGACGCGTGCGCACCGACATCTCCTGCACACTGTTTCTCTCGGAGCCCGACGAATACGATGGCGGCGAACTGGTGATTGAAAACACCGGCGGCCAGCCACAACGGATCAAGTTGCCGGCCGGCCATATGGTGATTTACCCCGGCACCAGCGTGCACCGCGTGGAGCCCGTCACGCGCGGCCATCGCCTGGCGAGTTTTTTCTGGATCCAGAGCATGGTGCGCAGCAACGAACAGCGGCAACTGCTGTTTGACATGGATACACACCTGATCCGCCTGCGCAGCACGATCGGCGAAACCGATGCTTCCGTGATCGGCCTGACGGGCACTTACCACAATTTATTGCGTACCTGGCTGGACGTCTGACGCCCGTCCGACTTCCAATCCGAAACCGCACATCTCCACGCATGAGAAAAAGGAAATCCATGAAACAAGCGTCACTCTTCTCCCTGGCCCTGCTCTGCCTGGCCGCTGCCGGCACGGCCCAGGCGCATGGCGACTTCCGCTGTGATGTGCCCAAAGCCGAATGGAAACCACAGATGGAACTGCAGCGCAAGCTGACGGCAGACGGCTGGAAAGTACGCCAGGTCAAAACCGACAACGGTTGTTACGAAGTTTATGGCTTCGATGAAAAAGGCCAGCGTATCGAAATTTATTTCAACCCCAAAACGTTTGAAAAAGTGGGCGAAATCAAGCAGCCCTCTTAAGCCCGACGTACGCCAGGATGTCCGGCTTGGCCGCACCCATCAAGGTCTGGGACAGGCTGATTCGCTTGTTGCACTGGGCACTCGCGGCCGCCGTAGTGATGGCCTGGACCAGCACACTCGGCC
Source organism: Polaromonas potterensis (assembly GCF_033446725.1). Lineage (NCBI taxonomy): Bacteria > Pseudomonadati > Pseudomonadota > Betaproteobacteria > Burkholderiales > Comamonadaceae > Polaromonas > Polaromonas potterensis. The sequence continues at coordinate 470,824 of NZ_JAWQLX010000002.1, forward strand.
TGGGCTTTGTCAAGACACATGAACCGGCTGGATATATCGCCCTGGCCATCGTCGCCATCCGCGTGATCTGGGGCTTCTCCGGCAGCCGCTATGCGCGCTTTTCCCAGTTCGTCCGGGGCAAACGCGAGGTCTTGCACTATGCCGGCCGGCTACGCACCGGCAACGAACCCCGTTGTATCGGTCACAACCCCCTGGGGGGCTGGATGGTCCTGCTCCTGCTGGGCCTGGTCGCCAGTCTCGGCCTGACCGGCTGGCTTTACACCACCGACTACTTTTGGGGCATGGCCTGGCTGGATATGCTGCACCATGCCCTGGCATGGGCGCTCCTCGTCCTGGTGGCGCTGCATCTGGCCGGTGTGGTATTCACCAGTCTGCGCCACGGGGAAAACCTCATCGCGGCCATGTTCAGCGGGCGCAAGCCCGCACCCGGCCCAGGCGACACCGTCTGATGAGCCCGGTTCCTGTGCTCGGGAAAATTCCACCTGGCGTCGTCACGCTGGCAGACCATGAGGCGCATGCCCGCACCGTGCTGGACGACAAGGCCTGGGCCTATTTCAGTGGTGGTGCGGCAGACGAAATCACGCTGCGCGCCAACAACAGCGCCTGGAATGCACTGAGCCTGCAGCCACGCGTCCTGCGTGCGATGGCTGGCGGCCATACCCGCGTGACCTTGCTCGGCCGAACCCTGGCACATCCGGTCTTGCTGGCCCCTGTGGCCTTCCAGCGCATGGCGCATCCGGACGGTGAAATGGCAAGTGCCTACGCCGCCGCCGCACAGGGGGCCGGCCTGGTACTCAGCACCCAATCCAGCACCCCGCTTGAATCGGTGGCCCGTGCGGTATTGAGCGAAGCACAGCGTGGACCCTTGTGGTTTCAGCTTTACATGCAGCATGACCGGGGTTTCACGCGTGAACTGGTCAAACGCGCCGAACAGGCCGGCTACGAGGCGCTGGTGCTGACCGTGGATGCATCCTGCAGTGGCGCGCGGGATCGCGAGCGCCGCGCCGGCTTCTGCTTGCCGCCACATATCTCGGCGGTCAACCTGAAAGGCCTTGGCGCGCCCGCCCCCATCACCTTGCAGCCAGGCCAGAGCGCCCTGTTTGATGGCTTGCTGGCCACCGCGCCCACTTGGTCCGACGTCGAATGGCTGCAAGCCCAAACCCGCCTGCCGGTGCTGCTCAAGGGCATCCTGCATGAAGATGATGCCCGCCAGGCCGCCGCCCTGAAGCTGGCCGGCATCATCATTTCCAACCACGGGGGCCGCACGCTGGACACCACGCCCGCCACGGCCCAGGTTTTGCCGCGCATCGCTGACGCCACAAAAGGAGAGCTTCCCCTTCTGGTCGACGGCGGCATACGCCGCGGTACCGACATCCTCAAGGCCATGGCCCTGGGCGCCTCTGCCGTGATGATTGGACGGCCCTACATCTATGGCCTGGCAAATGCGGGCGCATTGGGCGTGGCTCACGTTCTGCGCCTGCTGCGTGATGAACTGGAGATTGCGATGGCTCTCAGCGGCTGCGCCACCCTGGAGCAGGCATCTCGCGCCCTGCTTTTCAGGCCGGATTAACCTCGCTGGCAGCAATGTATTGCAAATGCGATGGATTCGCATTTATAATCCAATCATCGAATGACCAACCAGCAAGCCAATCCATGATCGTCTGTGTCTGCCGCCGAATCTCCGACCGCGAAATTGCCCGCCATGCCCATGCCGGCATGGGTTTCGACGAGATCCAGTTCGAGCTGGGTGTGGCCACCCAGTGCGGCCGGTGTGAAGGTTGTGCCCGTGACGTGGTGGCGCAATGCAGCGCCAGCCGCCCCACAGCCAACATCAAGCTCGCCACCAACACTCTGGAAGGCAGCCCATGGCATCCTCTTTCCCCCTCTTTGCAGCGCTCGCCGGCAGCCTGATACTGGCCCTCATCCCACTCTGGTGGATTTTTCGCCGCTAGGGGCGGCCACCGCACACCCTGCGCTGCGCGCCCGCCTCCACTAGACTCCTGATGAACGCTCCCGCCTTTTCGCCCTCTTCAGCCCCAACACAGCCCGTGCGCCTCCCCCTGAACCGCAATCTTGTCATTGCCGTGAGCGTGATCGCGTTTCATGTGCTGGTGTTGTGGACCATGCAAAACGGCTTGTTGCGCCGCGCCGCGGAAATTGTGGTGCCGGTCGAACTCCTGAGCCGCATCATCGAAATCGAGCCGCCCAAGGTCGCGCCACCACCGCCGCCTCCCCCACCGCCGGCCAAACCGGCGCCCAAAACAGCCAAGTTGCCGCCGCCCCCCATGCCCGTGGCCATCCCGGATCCGGTGCCCACACCCAATGCGCCCACCGGTGTGGTCGAACCGCAGCCGCCGGCTCCGCCCGTTTTGACCCCGGTCGCACCGGCCCCCGCACCGCCGGCGCCACCGGCCGCGCCGCGCCTGGTCGAGGTCACCCAGGGCGAAACCGAATACATCCGGCCGCCGCGCGTGGTCTACCCATCGCTGAGCAAACGCAGTGGCGAAGCCGGTGTGGTCATCATCGCGGTGTATTACAACGCCACCGGCCGCGCCGTGCGAGGCAGCGTCTTCAAGTCCAGCGGCTTCGAGCGCCTGGACCGCGCCGCCTACGACGCGGTGATGGCCTCGCAGGTCACCCCTTTCCGCCGTGCAGGCACCGATGCCAACACCGAGTTTCTGCTCAAAGCCCCGATTAATTTTGTTCTGGAGTAAGTAAGTTATGAATTCACAATTTGGCTTGATGAGCGTCTGGACGCAAGGCGACTTTGTTACCAAGACCGTGGCCGTCCTGCTGCTGGCCATGTCCCTGGCCTCCTGGATCGTCATCCTGATCAAGACCCTGGACCTGATCAAGTACAAAAAAATCTCGCGCGCCGCGGAAGACTTCTGGCACAGCGAAGACTTTGCCGCCGGCCTGGCCAAGCTGGGCAACGACCCGACCAACCCTTACCGCCTGCTAGCCATCGAAGGCCGCGAAGCCACGGCCCACCACCGCAACACCAAGGTGCATCTGCATGACTCGCTGGACGTGAGCGACTGGGTCACACGCAGCCTGCGCAACACCATGGACGAGTTCACCTCGGGCCTGCAGTCCGGCCTGGCCATCCTGGCCTCGGTCGGCTCCACCGCCCCCTTCATCGGCCTGTTTGGCACGGTCTGGGGCATTTACCACGCGCTGCTGAGCATTGGCACGGCCGGCCAGGCCACCATCGACAAAGTCGCCGGTCCGATCGGCGAGTCGCTCATCATGACGGCGCTGGGCCTGGCGGTGGCGATCCCGGCGGTGCTGGGTTACAACGCGCTGGTGCGCGGCAACAAGGGTGTGCTGCAAAAGCTCAACCGCTTTGCGCATGACCTGCACGCCTACTTTGTCACCGGCGCCCGCGTCAACAGCAGCGGCCCGGCCAATGTTGTGCCGATGAAAAAAGCCTAACCCCTTTTCGAAACGAGAAGCACCATGGCTTTTGGAACCCAGGACGACACCGACGAGGTGATGAACGAGATCAACATGACGCCCCTGGTGGACGTGATGCTGGTGCTGCTGATCATCTTCATCATCACCGTGCCGGTGATGAAACACGCGGTCAACATTGACTTGCCGCGCGCCACCAACGAGGCGCAAGTCATCAAGCCCGAAACGATTCGGCTGACGGTGGATGCGCAAGGCGCGTATTACTTCAACGAGGCCAAGATCGAAGAGACCGACCTGGCGCCGCGCCTGCAGGCGGCCGCCGCGCAAAACCCGCAGCCCGAGTTGCATATACGCGGCGACAAGGCGGTGCGTTACGAAAAAGTGGCCCAGGCCATGGCCGCCGCCCAACATGCCGGCCTGCACAAGATCGGTTTCATCACCGAGCCCGACCGGCCCTGAGCCGTTCCGGCCCACCGGCTGGCGCGAACGCCTGGCTCCGCAAGGAGGCCAGGCGTTTTTCTTGGGGCATATCCCCCGCGCAGGCAGCTTGCAGGCCTGGGCCAGTGGCCTGCAGGTCATCCCAGACCGGAAAAACAAGCCATCGCCGAAAAATATCCGGCTTTTTTGTTGACTTTTAATTGCGAATCATTATCATTACGGTAACGACAGCCCAACAGGTAAACACCATGTCCCTCGCCCTTGACAGCACCACCTTGAGCCTGCCTTCTCGCTCACACCGCCTGCCGGATGTGGCGACCTCTGCAGCGACTGGCCGCAGCGAGTCAAGCAATACGCTGGACAGCACCGAGATCCTGCGCGGCCAGAAAGCCGTGGAGATCAAACACAACGGCCTGACCTACCGCCTGCAGGCCACCCGGCTGGGTAAGCTGATCCTGACCAAATAAGACCCGGGACACACACCCTCCTCCAAGTTTCATCGTGGGGCGATCCGAGCTTTGAACAAGCTCAAAGATCGTTTTTTGCCAGCCAGCCATCCGCTTTCGGGCGCATGTTGTAGCCAGGCTTTTTTTCTCCACCGCCAGATGCAAAAAGCCGACTCGCAAGTCGGCTTTTTTGTGCCTGAATCAGCCTCTAGCCCTTTAATATCGGGCGTAGATAGCTACCAATTTAGTAGCATTTGAGGCTTCTACCAGACGGCTTACAGCCCGATCGCAGCCATGCCGGCACGTGCGATCTGGGCATCTTCGCTGGACTTGACACCGCTGACACCGACCGCGCCCAGGCACTGGCCGTCTTTCATGATGGGCACGCCGCCTTCGAGCAAGCCCTTGAGGTCGGGCGCGCTCAGGAAAGAAACACGGCCGCCGTTGACCATGTCTTCGTAAATCTTGCTTTCACGCCGGCCTAGCGCAGCCGTGTTGGCCTTGGCCGGTGCGATGTGGGCCGAAATCGGCGCCGCGCCATCCAGGCGCTGCAGGTGCAACAAATGGCCACCGTCGTCCACGATGGCAATCGTCACAGCCCACTTGTTGGTGATAGCTTCTGCTGCGGCAGCGGCGGCAATGGCCTGCACATCGGCAAAGTCCAGCACTGATTTTGATTTCATGTTTCTTTCCAGAGTTGTTGAGCAAAGCGTCAAGCATACGCAACTTTTTCGCCCTGACAGCGCCGCATTGCCTGCCTGTAGGCATCAACAGCCCTGACCAAAAGGAAGCAGTCCGCAAGGGCATTACTTGAAAAACCAGGCATCACCCCTAAAATGTAAGCACCTGCATATGCAGGCTTCTATGGAGAAGACCCTCATGAATGAGAATGTTCAAACACTCGACTACGGCCAAGTTGCTTCCGTCGAGCAGCGCAACAAGGTATTGCGCAACACCTACTGGCTGCTGGCCCTGAGCCTGCTGCCCACGGTGCTGGGCGCCTGGGTTGGCGTGGCCACGGGCATCACCCGTTCTTTGTCCGGTGGCGTGGGCATGATCGTGTTCCTGGCCGGCGCCTTTGGCTTCATGTATGCCATCGAAAAAACCAAAAACTCGGCCGCTGGTGTGCCGGTGCTGCTGGGCTTCACCTTCTTCATGGGCCTGATGCTTTCGCGCATGATTGGCATGATCCTGGGCTTCAAGAACGGCTCCGAGTTGATCATGACGGCCATGGGCGGCACAGCCGGCGTGTTTTTTGTCATGGCCACCCTGGCCAGCGTCATCAAGCGTGATATTTCAGGCATGGGCAAATGGCTGTTTGTCGGCGCCATGGTTGTCATGGTGGGCGGCATCATCAATGTGTTTGTCGGCTCCACCGCCGGCATGATGGCCATCTCGGTTGCCGTCATCGGTATCTTCAGCGCCTACATGTTGTACGACCTGAAGCAAATCCTGGACGGCGGCGAAACCAACTACATCAGCGCCACGCTGGCCTTGTACCTGGACATCTTCAATGTGTTCCAGGCCCTGCTGGCCCTGCTCGGCATCATGGGTGGTGAACGCGACTAAGCGTCAGGGGCTTCGCCCCTTGCTTCAATCAAAAAGGGCCCGCGTGGGCAATGCCGCTCAGTTAAGCCTGAGCGGCATTTTTTTTGATGGGATAACTGAGCGGCATTGACCGCGAGCTGGCTTTTTTCAAATGGGGTTTTGAAATGGTGCGGACGCCACCAAGTCAGTCCTCAACCGTGTGGCGCAGCGATGCTGCCTCATCCCAACCCTGGGGATGACCCAACACCAGCCCTGAGATGTTCATGACGACAAAAGAAAAAATCTACGAAGGTGGTTGCCTGTGCGGACATATCCGCTTTTTAGCAACTGGCCCAGTGCTTCTGCCCCACACTTGTTCGTGCCGGCAATGCCAGCGGCATTCTGGCGCGCTCACACAAACCTGGGTCGAGTTCGCGCGCGATCAGCTGCAATGGACGGGCCCGGGGGGCGCGCCTTCCAGTTGGCGCTCATCCCAAGGGTCCAGCCGTGCGTTCTGCCCCGTCTGCGGGAGCACCCTGGGCGCGATTGACGACAAGCCCACGCTGGCGATTGCGGTGGGTACGTTTGATTCGCCCAATCGCAAGGAACTGGCGCCCTTGGCGCACTCTCATGTTTCAAAGCGCCCCACCTGGTGGGGCATCTGCGATCCACGAAAGGCCTGAATCAGGCCTTCGCCATCGGCACGGAAACTCGCTCAAACACCGCGATGGACTCCACGTGCGCCGTATGCGGAAACATGTTGACCACGCCAGCCGCCGTGCAGCGGTAGGCGCCGCTTTCCACCAACACACCTGCGTCACGCGCCAGGGTCGCCGGGTTGCAGCTCACGTAGACAATGCGCTTTGGCAAGGTCCAGTCGCCCAGCACCAGGTTTTGCTGCTGACCCGCGTCGTCGCAAGGTACACCGGTCACGATTTGCTGGTGCAAGGCGGCCAGGGATTTGAACAATTCAAACGCACCTTCACGCGGCGGATCGACCAGCCATTTGTCGGCGGCGCCGTCTTTCACCAACATGCCCGGCGTCATCTCGAACAGGTTGCGCGCTACAAATTTGGTAGCTGCCAGTGCTCGTTTTCTCTGGCCTGGGGCATTGTTGGACGCATAGTTTTCGCGCGAGCGGGCGACCAGCGCCTCGCTGCCTTCAATACCCAGCACCTCACGCGCCTGCGTCGCCAGCGGCAAGGTGAAGTTGCCCAGGCCGCAAAACCAGTCGATCACGCGCTCCTGCGGCTGAACGTCCAGCAGGCGTAGCGCGCGCGAGACTAACACCTGGTTGATGTGCGGGTTGACCTGCGTGAAATCGGTGGGCCGAAATGGCATGGTGATGCCATAGGCCGGCAACGCGTAAGCCAGTTGCTGCGATGGGTCAGTCACCTCGTCGAGCAACTGGACGGTCTCCAGCCCGCCGGACTGCAACCACCACTGCAGGCCGGGATGGGCCTGGGCAAAAGCCCGCAGCCGGGCCAGGTCGGCCTCGGACAAAGGCTCCATGTGGCGCAGCACCATGGCCATGATGTCGTCGCCGCAGGCCAGCTCGATCTGCGGCAGGGTTTCTTTCGCGTCCATGCCGGCGATCAGCGCGCGCAGCGGCAGCAGCAAGTCACTCACATGTTGGGGCAACACATGGCATTCGCGGATGTCGGCGACGTAACCGCTTTTACGCTCGTGAAAACCCACCAGCACCTCGCCTTTTTTGCGCACAAAACGCACCGACAGGCGGGCACGGTAACGGTAGCCCCAGGCCGGGCCTTCGATCGGCCTGAGCACGGTGTCGGCCTTGAGTTTGCCCAGGTGCCAGAGGTTGTCTTCCAGCACGCGTTGCTTGACGGCCACCTGCGCGCCCACGTGTAAATGCTGCATCTTGCAGCCGCCGCAAGCACCGGTGTGCTGGCCAAAATGCGGGCATTGCGGGCGCACCCGCTGCGAGGACTCGCGCAACACCGCCATCAACGTGGCTTTTTCAAAACTGGGTTTTTTGCGGTAAACACTGGCGCTGACCAACTCGAAAGGCAAGGCCCCTTCGATAAACACGACTTTGCCGTCGTCCCGGTGCGCAATGCCCTGGGCTTCAATATCAAGCGATTCAATGGTGAGCAGATCCGGCGGGTACTCGGCCGAGACGGGCGCCGGCTTGTGTTGCGGCGGGTTGTGTTTTCTTCTGGACATGCCTTATTGTCTCAGGCCGCGCAACGGCCAAAGATGCTACGAAATAAATAGCTGCCTGCGCCCAAGCTATAAGGGCTAGAGGCATTTTTTACTCATCAATCCATAAAAAAAAGGAGCCCTGCAGTGCAGGACTCCCTTTGGCGTGAGGCGCTGGCGCTTTATTTGGCCGGCAGGTATTTCGCCGGGTCCACCGGTTTGCCCTGGCGGCGGATTTCAAAGTGCAGTTTCACGCGGTCGGCGTCGGTGCTGCCCATTTCGGCGATTTTCTGGCCCTTGCGCACCGACTGGTCTTCCTTGACCAGCAGGGTCTGGTTGTGCGCGTAGGCGGTCAGAAAGGTGTTGTTGTGCTTGAGAATGATCAGGTTGCCGTAACCGCGCAAGCCGGCGCCGGCATACACCACGCGGCCATCGGCCGAAGCGACGATGGGGTCACCGGCCTTGCCGGCGATGTCCATGCCCTTGTTTTTGGCGTCGTCAAAATTGGCCAACACCGCGCCCGCGCCCGCGCCCTGCACCGGCCAGATCCAGGCGACGTCGTCTTCGCCGGCGCTGCTGGCAGGCGTGGCTGGTATTGCTGCCGGCGCAGCGGGCTTGGTCGCAGCTGCAGCACTGGCGGCGGGCGCCGGTGCCGGGGCCGCTGATCCACCGGGCACCGGGCTGGCGGTCACCGTCCCGGAGGTAATGGGCCTGGCCACCGCCTGGCTGTTGTCCACAGGCGGCACCACGCGCAAGACCTGGCCGACCTCGATCAGGTTGGGGTTCTCCAGATTGCTCCAGCGCCCGATGTCGCGCCAGTTCTGACCCGTGTCCAGGCCGATACGGATCAGCGTGTCCCCGGGTTTGACGGTGTAATAACCGGGCTTGCCGGCGTTTTCAGCACCGGGCAGCAGCTTGGCGCTGCCGTTGTCCTCGGCGCCCGGCATAGGGCGCGTCATGCCGGTGCCGCGGTCTTCGACCGGGGCGCGGGTCAGGCTGCGAGCACCGCAGGCCGACACCAGCACCACCGTGGCGGCCAGCAAGCAGGTCAAAAGCAGGCGACTGGCCGGCTTCTGGGGACGCTGGCCTTCGGCCGCCGCGTGGAAAGACACTGCCATGGCTGACCCTGTTGTTTGATTCATGGCTTGATTCACCTTTTGCAACTGCTGCGTGTTTGACGCCGTAAGACGCTGTGCGCGGACTGAGGTTCATGGCGATTCTGCATCGCGACCTGTCCATCCCTGCGCACTAGCTTGTTCCTGATTTTAAAGGCACAAAGTGCACGGCTTCCAGAACCGTTTGTGTGATGCCTTGCGCGGTTTTGTCCAGCACCACCAGCGCCTGCGCGCCGCCGGCCATATGCATGGGTGCCACCAGGCGCCCACCCACGGCCAATTGTTCGACCCAGGCCGGCGGAATCGCCTCGCCACCGGCCGCCGCAATGATGGCCGCATAAGGCGCACCCTTGGCATAACCAACCATGCCGTCGCCAAATAATAAATGCACATTGGCCAGGCGGAAGGCACGCAGGTTCTCACGTGCCTTGTCATGCAGGCCGCGCAAGCGTTCAATGCTGTAGACCTCGGTCGCCAACTGGCCCAGCACCGCGGCCTGGTAGCCGCAGCCGGTGCCAATTTCGAGCACCCGGCCCAGCTTGCCGTCGCTCGCGCCCAGGCTTTGCCGCAGCAATTCGAGCATGCGCGCCACCACATTGGGCTTGGAGATGGTCTGGCCCAGGCCAATTGGCAAGCTGGTGTCTTCGTAAGCCTGGTTCGCCAGCGCGGTATCGACAAAACGGTGGCGCTCAATCTGACCCATGGCGGCCAGCACCTGGGCGTCGGTAACGCCTTGCGCGGCCAGCTTCTGCACCATGCGTGCGCGCACCGCCCGGGAGTCCAGCCCGACGCCGCTGGGCAAAGTGGCTTGTGTCTGTTTTTTTAAGTCAAAAATGCCTGTAGCCCGCTCGGGATGAGCGCGACCAGCTATATTTTTGGTAGCGGATGGCGTGCCCGCATCGGGCGCCAGGCGAACCGGGAAACCGGGTCGCTTGGCAGCGGCAGCCTCAGGCTTGGCGGACGGATTAAACGGCGGCTTCAGCGTGGGTTTCATGCGGCGGCAGGCGGCACGGTCGTGCCGTGCGTCAGTTTGGCCGCGGTTTGCGCCCAGTAAGGCAGGCGTTCATGGTCGGTCAGGTCCACCTGCAGCGGCGTGATCGAGATAAAACGCTGCTGGGTCGCGTGAAAGTCCGTGCCCTCGCCCTCTTCCTTGGCCGGTCCGGCGCCGCCTATCCAGTACATGGTGTCCCCGCGCGGGCTGGTCTGCGTAATCACACGTTCGGCCGCATGGCGCCGGCCCAGGCGCGAGACCTTGAAACCCTGGATCTGGTCGTCAGGCAGGTTGGGAATGTTCACATTCAGCAGCCAGGGCGCCTGCGTCGGCGACGCGCCGGGGGCGATGGCTTCCAGTGAAGGCATCAGCTGCAGCACCAGGTCGCGCGCGCGCCGGCCCGCCACATCGATGTGGCCCCAGCCCTTTTGGGTTTGCGAAAACGCAATCGAGGGAATGCCGAACAGGTAACCTTCCATGGCCGCGCCCACGGTGCCGGAGTAAATGGTGTCGTCGCCCATGTTGGCGCCGTTGTTGATGCCGGAGACCACCAGGTCGGGCCGGTAGCCCAGCAAGCCGGTCAGCGCGATATGCACGCAGTCGGCCGGTGTGCCGTTGATATAACGAAACCCGTTGGCCGCCGTCTGCACATACATGGGCGAATGCAGGGTCAGTGCGTTCGACTTGGCGCTGTTGTTCTGCTCGGGCGCCACCACCTCGACGTCGGCAATATCTTTCAGCGCTTCGTACAGGGCGATGATGCCGGAAGCCTGGTAACCGTCATCGTTGCAGATCAGGATTTTCATGAAATCATTCTACGGTCTCACGGGTGACAAACGCCCCTGCTCATCCTTCTATTTAAGGGCATAACCTGCCTATGATGCAGATTCAACCCTGAACCACAACGGAGAAACCCATGCATGCCTGGCTTTGTGAAGACCCCACCGGCGTTGACGCCCTGAACTGGAAAGAGCTGCCAACGCCCGAACCCAAGGCCGGTGAAGTGCTGATAGAAATCAAGGCCGCCAGCCTGAATTTTCCGGACTTGCTGATTGTCCAGAACAAATACCAGATCAAGCCGCCCCTGCCCTTTGTGCCCGGCTCCGAATACGCCGGTGTGGTGCAAGCCGTCGGCGAAGGCGTGAAACACCTGAAGGTCGGGCAGGACGTGGCCTGCCTCTCGGGCACAGGCGGGTTTGCCACCCACACCATCGCGCCGGCGGCCTTGTGTATGCCGCTGCCGGCAGGTTTTCCATATGTGGATGCGGCCGCGTTCATCATGATTTACGCGACCTCCCACCACGCGCTGGTGGACCGGGCGCAACTCAAGGCCGGCGAAACCGTGCTGGTGCTGGGCGCGGCCGGCGGTGTCGGCACCTCGGCCATCCAGATTGCCAAGGCCATGGGCGCCAGGGTGATCGCCGCCGCCTCTACCGACGAAAAATGCGCGCTCTGCACATCGATAGGCGCCGACGCCACCATTAACTACAGCAAAGAAAATCTGCGCGAAGCCATCAAGGCCTTGACCGACGGCAAAGGCCCGGACGTGATTTACGACCCGGTGGGCGGCGAGTTTGCCGAGCCGGCTTTCCGCTCCATCGCCTGGCGCGGGCGTTACCTGGTGGTGGGTTTTGCGTCCGGACCGATTCCTTCGCTGCCACTGAACCTGACCCTGCTCAAGGGCGCGTCCATCGTTGGTGTGTTCTGGGGCGGTTTTGCCAAAAACGAGCCCAAGGCCAGCGCCGCTGCCATGGCCGAGCTGGCCCAGTGGTATGCCCAGGGCAAGATCAAACCGGTGATCGACCGCACCATGCCCATGGCCGAACTCAAGGCCGCGTATACCCACATGGGCTCGCGCGGTGTCAAGGGCAAACTGGTGATGGTGAACTGAGGACCAATTTGGGCGTTTATCGCCGGATCAAGACCCTGTGCCTGACTCATATAGTCACATGGAATGATTCTGAAGGTAGATTTAATGCTCAATCCCGCGAGGCCAGCCACCAGCATGCCCATCATGCTGGTGGTGGAAGACAACCCCGACCATCTCGAATTGACCTTGACCGCCGTGCAGGAAAACGGCTCCAACCATGACATCGTGGTCGCCCGTGACGGCCTGGAAGCCTTGAACTACCTGTTCTGCCAGGGCCCGTACAGCGACCGCAACCCCGCGCACCAGCCTGAACTGGTGCTGCTCGACCTTGGGTTGCCCAAGATCAATGGTTTGGAACTGATGCAACGCATGCGCGAAGATCCTCGAACTTTTTCTGTGCCCGTGGTCATGCTGACCTCCGGCAACGAACAGTCCGACGCGGTCCTGGCGCTGCAGGGCGGCCTCAACAGTTTCGCCTGCAAACCACTGGACTACCGCGACTTCAAAGACAAGCTGCGGCAGGTCAGGGAATACACGCGCAGCGCCAGACTGGCTCCGTTCAATACCATCCGGCACACCTGAGCGGCAACACAGGATACACAAGGCCTCCCGATTCGGAAGCTCGCAATTCAATGGGTCTTATGCGCTTGCGGCGATAGCGCAGACGCGCAAAAAAAAGCCACCGCGAAGGGTGGCTTGATATTCAACTGAAGTCCAAAATTTCTGCTGATTCCTTGCAAACGACTGGTCTGCAAGAGAGAAATTTGGAGCGGGAGAAGAGTCTCGAACTCTCGACCTCAACCTTGGCAAGGTTGCGCTCTACCAACTGAGCTACTCCCGCGTTTCAAGCCTTTGATTATACGATGCGAAATGAGGCTGTTTGGCCAAGCCCACAAAAAAAGTCTGAGACCTTGTGTTTTTGCGAGTGGCTGGACTCATCGTCTGCGGTCAGATGGTGCATGCCGCGACTCAGCTGAAGACCAACAGAAGCCGCACTTCATGCGCGGGCCGCCAGCGAGGCCTTGAGCAAGACGATCAGCGCTTCGGCCGCCGGTGAGGTGCGTGCATTCCAGCGGCGGATCAGCGAGATCGGATGTGCGCAGTCGGCCGCCAGCAGCCGGTGCGACAACAGCCCGAGATCCGCAGCAAAACCCATGATGTAGCCCGGCAATACCGCCACACCCAGCCCGGCTTTCAGCAAACCCAGCACCGACAACACCGTGCCAGCCTCGATGACCGAGGTGTAGCTGAGCCCCTTCTGCTGGTAGACCCGGTCTATGGTCCGGCGCACGCTGAAGGCGGGATGCAGCGAGATATGCGGATAAACCGCCACCTGCTCCCACGAGATTGTTGTCTGCCGCGCCAGCGGATGTTCGGCCCCGTAGACCGCGTACATGGCCTCGTCGTACAGAGGCTCGATCTGCAAGCCGGGATGGGTCTGCCCCATAGACACCAGACCAAAATCCGCCTTGCCGTTGATGACATAGTCGATGGTCGCGTCGGTCGACAACTCGTGGAGCCCGGTGTGGATGCCGGGATGACGCGCATGCAGTTGCTGCAGGGGGACGGTGAGCAAGCCGTGCATCATCATGGGGGACGCCGCCACGTCGATCTCGCCCATGTCGAGATTGGCCAGGCTGCGCAAGGTGCGCTCGGCGGCATCCATGGTGCCCAGAATTTCGCAGGCGTAGCCGTACAGATGATCGGCCCACAGGGTCGGCTCGACCTTGCGGGTGGAGCGCTCGAACAGGCGCTGCCCCACTTTGGCCTCCATTTCCTGACACAGCTTGCTGACCGCCGACTGCGTCATGTGCATGGTGCCAGCGCTCGCGCTGAAACTGCGCAGTTCATAGACAGCACGAAACACGCGAAATTCGCGGATGGTGAGGTTCATGCCACCATGATAGGGGCGATGCGCCTAGCGGCTACGTTTGCGGTCGATAAAGCGCTGCATGTATTCGCCGGGCTCGGGGGTCTCGTACATCGATCCAAACAGGGCGATGCTGTCTTTCAGCCCGCGTTCGATCCCCAAGGCTTCCCAGGTGCGCAGCAAGGCCTTCTGGGCGCGTACGCCGCGTGGCGCGCATTCGAGGATTTCGGCCACGGCATGGGCGATGGCAGCATCGAGTTCCTCGGGTGCCACCATGTCATTCATGAAGCCCCATTTCAGCGCTTTTTCCCCGTCGATGGCCGCGCCCGTCAACAGCAGCCACCGCGTATTGCCCTCGCCGATCAAGCGCGGCAGCAAGTTGGCGTGGATCACCGAGGGAATGCCGATACGCACCTCGGGCATGGCGAAATGCGCCAGCGTCGAGCCGATGCGGATGTCGCACGCCGCCGCCAGCTCCATGCCGCCGCCCATGCACCAGCCGGCCAGACGCGCAATGGTCGGCACCGGAAAGTCACGCACGGCCTCGCACAAGTCATGCAGGCGGGTGATGAAGGCCACGGCCGTGCCGGGGTCCAGCTTCGCCAGTTCCTTGATATCCGCGCCGCCTATAAAGGCCTTGTCGCCGCTGCCGCGTATGACCAGCACACGAACGCTGTTATGACGCGCCAGCGCCCGCAGCGTCTCGGTCAACTCGACGATGGTGTCGCTGTTCAGAATATTGAGGGACGTGCCGTTGGCGATCTGCAACGTGGCGACGCCGTCGTCTGTCACGGAAAGATGGGCATATTGGAGGGGTGCTTGCATAAGGTAGATGTCCAGAAAGATCAGGAAATTTCAGAAAATAGGGGCGCTGTCATCAGCTCGGCCGTGTGTTGTCCGACGCGGGGGGATGGGGCCACGCAGGCCGCCTGCGCGGAGGGCGCGCGATAACGCGCTGCAATGCGTCGCAAGGTGTGTCCATCCTGCGTGCTGCTCTCGTCGAAAAAGCCAACCGCCCGCAATTGCGGATCGTCCAGCAAGTCTTCGATCCGGTTAACCGGGCAGCAGGGAATGTCGGCGGCTTCAAGCAGTGCCAGCCAGTCGGCGCTGCTGCGTGTCGCCAGCACGCCGGCCAGATAGCCGTAGATGGCGTCGTAGTGGTCAGCGCGTGCCGCTGCCGTCTGGAAGCGGGTATCCGACGCGAACGTTGCCTGGGCGCCAATTGCCGCGAAGAAGGCAGCCCAGTGTTTGTCGTTGTACACCACCACAGCGATATGGCCGTCTAGCGTGCGATAGGGACGGCGGTAAGGCGTCAGCAGCCGGCTGTAACCCATGGCGCCGGTGGGTGGCTGAAACGAGGCGCCGCCCAGGTGGTCGGCCAGCACAAACGCCGCCATGGTCTCGAACATGGACACGCGAATGCCATCGCCCTGCCCGGTTTCCCGACGACGATAAAGCGCCGCCAGCGTGGCATGCGCGGCGGTCAGGCCGGTGACCCGGTCGGCAATCAGCGTGGGCACATAGGCGGGTGCACCGCCGGACTGCCGTGCGAACAGGTCAGCCAGCCCTGTCTGGGCCTGGATGATGTCGTCAAAGGCGGCACGCCCGGCATAAGGCCCCGATTCCGCGTAGCCGGTCAATTCCACATAAATGACCGAAGGATGCAGCGCGCGCACCGCGGCTTCGTCAAGCCCGAGCCGTTTCATGGCTTGCGGTCGGACATTGTGAATAAAGACATCGAACGATGGCAACATGCGGCACAAGGTGGCCCGGTCGGCCTCTGTCTTGAGGTCAAGCACCAGCGACTGCTTGCCTTCGTTGGCATGCAGAAACATCGCCCCCATTTGCGGGCTGGTCTTGGCGCCGGCATGCCGCATCACATCACCTTCGGGCGGCTCGACCTTCACGACTTCCGCGCCATAGTCCGCGAGGATTTGCGTACACACGGGGCCCATGATGACCGACGTCAGGTCCAGCACGCGGACACCGGCCAATGGCTTGCTGGCGGCGGTTCCGGTCTGGCTCATTGTTTCTCGATCCCGGCGGTGGTGGCGCGCGACACCCAGATATCGCGTTGCGCCTGAGCAAACGCGGCGTGCTCCCGGGTGCTGTTCGGGCTGGCCACCATGCCCAGGCGGGCCAGCTTTTCGATCACGCTGGGCTGCTTCAGCGCATGGTTGACTTCCTGGTTCCAGCGCTCCACGATTTTCACCGGCGTGCCGGTCGGTGCCGCCAAGCCGACCCAGACCACCAGGTCGAAACTCTTGTAGCCGGCTTCCGCCATGGTCGGGACGTCTGGCATTTCTGCCGACCGTTTTGCACCGGTAATCGCCAGCCCACTCAGTCGGCCGCTCTGCAGGAAAGCGGTGACCACCGAGGTATCGGCCAGGACGTAGTCGATCTGACCGCCCATGAGGTCGGTGATCGCCGGTGGCTGACCTTTGTAGGGAATGCCATCGGCCGGCGCACCGGCAATCGCGTTGAAGGCGGCACCGGCAATCTGCGCCGAGCCGCTGCCGTAGCCGTAACGCAGCGGCGTTTTCTTGGCATATTCAGCCAGCTCCTTCGCCGTCTTGAAGGGCGCATTCGGGCGGGCGACCAGGACCATGGGAATGGTGCTGATACGCGAGATGTGGACAAAGTCCTTGAGCGGGTCGTAGCCCGGATTTTTATACAGTGCCCCGATGCCGGAGTGGGTAGAACTGCTCGTCAGCAGCAAGGTATAGCCGTCTGCCGGCGCTTTGGCTGCAGCGCTCACGCCAATGATGCCGTTGGCGCCCAACTTGTTGTCGATCACGATGACGCCAAACTTGCTGCGCAATTCCTCGCTGAGAATACGTGCCACGGTATCGGATGCGCTGCCGGCGCTGAACGGCACGATGATCTTCACCGGCCGGCTGGGGTAGGTATCCGTCGTTTGTGCGAAGGCCGTCTGTGTCAGGAAAATAGCCGCTGCCAGCAGCCCTTGTATCGGTTTCATGCGTCTCTCCAGTTCATTGATAGCCCATGCTATCCGCCGACCTATGGCACCAACAAGCGAATAGTTTTCATGGATTTATCGTGAACAGGAATAAGTCGCGGGCTGTGCAGGCAATAAGGCATGGCACGGTTTAGCGCCCGTGAATCCATCGATTTCGGGCAATTCCGGAGGGAACACGGGTCGGCAGCCACCACGGCAATACAGCGTCTGGCATCTTGCCCCGCAGGATCAGGCCGAAGAAACTCACATGAGGATCCTGGACTCAGCTGGAGATAGCCCATTCCAAAGCATCCAGCTGACAAAGGTTCGCCAGCGATTCGACAAAAGAAAAAGCCCCAAGAATTTCTTCTTGAGGCTTTAATCTTTGAACCTACATCCTGCACCTCCGTGGGAGGTGAATACTAGGCTTTAAATAGTGGGGTGGCTGATGGGGCTCGAACCCACGACAACAGGAATCACAATCCTTACTTTTTAGCATTTGGCACCGTTGATTGATATTGATACAATCAATATAAATCAACAACTTGCAGCATTTATACTGGATACAAATACAGCCCATGTGTTGATTGAAATTCCCTTAAATTGAGGGTTTTTGGCTACATGGTGGCTACATGAAATCCCCCTGTAGCCAAACTCACCGGAGCAATCAACATGGCACGACCGAAGAAGAGCGAAGCCCCAGACCTTGCCGAGCGGGTTAACCTGACCGCTGGAGCAATCGAGCGTTTAGCCTGTCCTGCTGGAAAGCAACAGGCTTTCATGCGCGACAGTGAGGCGCCCGGCCTGCGTGTGCGTGTAACCGCTGCCGGTGCTAAATCGTTCGTGTACGAAGCCAAGCTGAACCGCCAAACCATCCGCCGCACCATCGGGGATGTGAAGCTGTGGAGCATTGAACAAGCCCGCACCGAAGCCCGCCGCCTTGCCGTAGTGATGGACAGTGGACAAGACCCCCGCGAGATTGAGCGCCAGCAACAGGCCGCACAAGCTGTCGACAAGGCTACCGCCGCTGCCAAGATGGAATCGGACAAGGTGGCCGCCCTGACCGTGAGCGAGGTGTGGGCCGATTACATAGAACAGCGCCGCCCGTTTTGGGGTGCCCTGCACTACCGTGACCATATCGACAAGGCAAAGGCCGGGGGCTTGCCGTCTGGCCGCCGTGGTGGTGGCAAGCAACTGACCAAGCCGGGACCACTGGCCGCATTGATGCCGCTGGCGCTGCGTGACCTTGACCAAGCAACGATAGAGGCATGGGCCGCCAATGAAGGCAAGACCCGCGCCTCGTCTGCCCGCCTTGCATGGCGACTGCTAACAGTGTTTCTGACATGGTGCGGCGAACAGCCCGCCTATGCTGGCCTGCTGCCTGCAAAGAACCCGGCAAAGACAAAGAAGGCACGCGAGGCACTGGGCAAGCCGGGCACGAAATCGGACGTGTTACAGCGCGAGCAATTGGCCGCATGGTTTGCCGCCGTGCAACAGATACCGAACCCCGTTATTGCCACCTGCCTGCAAATGATGCTGCTGACTGGTGCACGCCCTGGTGAAGTGCTTTCCCTGCGCTGGGAGGACGTGAACACCCAATGGAAGGGCCTCAGCATCAGGGACAAGGTGGAAGGCACCAGAGAGATACCGGCGACCCCGTACATGCTGCACTTGCTGGCCGCCCTGCCCCGCCGCAATGAATGGGTTTTCCCAAGCCCCACCAGTAAAACGGGGTGCCTAACTGAACCCAACAACCCGCATACACGCGCCTGCAAAGCCGCCGGGCTGGAGGGGCTTACCTTGCATGGCCTGCGCCGCAGTTTCGCCAGTCTCACCGAATGGCTGGAAGTGCCTGCCGGGGTGGTGGCGCAGATTCAAGGCCACAAGCCCAGCGCCACGGCTGAAAAGCATTACAAGGTGCGCCCGCTGGAGTTACTGCGCGTGCACCATGAGCGCATCGAAGCGTGGATTCTGGAACAGGCCGGCGTGAAGTTTGACGCCCAGGCCGAGCCGGGCAAGCTGCGCGCTGTCAACTGATAACCGCGAAGCCCTGGCGCGGATTACCCAGGGCAAAAAAGACGGGGCCGGATGGTGCAGAAACACTGCCCAGCCCCTGACCACAATTGAAAGTGAGTTCAATCATGGCTACTGAGACTGTAAATCAACCAATAGAGGATGTTCTTAAGCGTAACTCCGTCAGCGGCGGATGGCGCGCTATCCTAAACGCAACTGGTATTGATATTCGACAATCTCCTCAGGTCATGGACGGTAGCGGGGCCACTGTTGTTGAGCATGAAGGCCGCCAATGGACACTCACCCCCTGGCAGGGTGGCGGAGGTTTTGCCAGGGTATCGCGCGCCCTGACTGCCGAAGAGGAGCGTTTGGAGGAAGAAGACATTGCGCGCCGTACTTATGTTGACTTTTTTGGGCTTGACCGACTTCGCCTCTGCAGAAAAATATCTATTGAAATGATGCGAGTAGCGGGCTACCTACTTCCGGACAATCCACCTGCAAGAGCTAAGCGACGGGAGTTGCGGAAGCGGCTAGACAAACTAGCAGTTATCCAGTTCAACCTTATGCAGTACCGTGGGACCGATGCTAAAGAAGCTCGCAATTTACTTAACGAAATGGGCGTGATTGGCGTGAACTAACTGAATACTTTTTTGCCCCTGCCTAGCCTGCGATTAATTACCGCTGGCGAAAAGTCGGAACCTTCACCGACAGGCCGGGGCTCCTTTTTGAAGCGACACCTTGAAGGGGTGCTATGACAGATATAAAAAATCCGACAGATGTTCTATTTCATGCCGACCTTGCGGAGCGTGAATTTGGTAGCGCCCTGCTATCTGTTTCAAGGCTCACAACATGGGTGCAAGACAAGGATTTAGAGCTGGTGACCGTGCCGCCCCTTGCCGGGTATCGCTTCGTGCAAGCTGAGGCCCTGCTATGCGCTATAGAGCGTGGCGCAAACAGTTTGACGCCAGAACAGGCCGCCAAAATCGTGCAGGCTGACCCCATCCTATCCAAGCATAGGGCAGTGACCGACCCGGATGGCTATATCAACCCGATAACGAGCCGCTGGTTGCTTGGGGCTGATGCGCACTTAAGCTGGAGGCGACTGCTAGAAAACGCCATTGAAAAGCAAGAACTCACGTTACTGAACTTCGCATCCAAGCTGCCAATACAGGCCGCACCAACACAGAAAACCGATACAACGCCCGCAGGCACTGCGAAAGTTTGGACGCTAGAGCGCAAAGAACAAGCCCGCGCCGTTATGAACAAGTACAAGGCCGGGGGAATAAAAGATTTTGCAGCGAGAACAGCAAAAGAGTTTGGGGTTACAGCTACCAGACTAAATGCAGTTTTAAGCGAAAAGAAGACCAAAAAGCCCGTTAAAAGAGCTGGTTTCTGGGGTGAGTAACACTCACAACGGGGTTGCGACTTTGCGCCCTGTTCACCAATGAAAAGGGGTTGCGTGTAGGGGGTTTCATTTGCAAGCAACGGGGGTTGCAAAAACCTAATTGGGCTCGTTATCAACGAAACCCGAAAGGTTCACATGCAAACCGCAACGACCCAACAATTCCCTGACCTGCTGACAGAAAAGCGCCCTGCTGTGGAAACGGCAACCGCCGCGCATTGGCTCCTGAAACGCCCGCAGACTTTGCGCGGCTGGGCTTGCTTTGAAGATGGCCCTCTGCGTCCCATTCGCATCAATGGCCGCCTTGCCTGGCCCGTGGCTGAAATCCGCCGCCTGCTAGGTGTTGCGTAATGAGCGCCGCTATCAATCGCGCATTGCTGGCGCTGTGGACTTTGCCGCTTTCCCGCTGGATTGTGAGGGCCGCCAAATGAAAACGCCCGAGCCTTCCAAAGAAAACCCGAGCGCCCCAAGCAAGCGCAATTTTACCGGAACTGACAACCCGCGTCACCTGCGCGCCATCACCGCACTGCTGCGCCGTCCTATCAGCCGCCAAGAGCTTGACAGCGTGGCAGGCGCCAGCAACAGCCCCGAGCTGGTGGCCGAGCTGCGCCGCCGTGGCCTTGATGCGCCGTGCGAGCGAATCAACTTCATCGACCGTGACGGCCACAAATGCCGCCCTGGTGTGTACAGCTTCACGACCGGCGACCGCTGCATGATTTACGCCTGGCTTGCCAAGCGCCGCAAAGGTGGTGCCAATGCTTAACGGGTTCACCGTAGAGGACGCGCGCGACGCGCTGCCATACATACCGGCTGACGGGCCGCGTGATGACTGGCACCGCATGGGCCGAGCTGCCATTGCTGCCGGGCTGACCGTTGAGGACGTTGACGCCTGGAGTTCGACCGCTGCCAACTATGCCGGGACGCGTGACGTTCAATCCGCATTCCGCAACATCAAGGCAGACGGGGGAACCGGGCCGGGAACTCTGTTCCGCGCTGCCATTGATAACGGCTGGAGCAAGGACGGCAAACAGCCCCGCCCCTTGCCAGCCCCCAGGAAAGCCGCAGAGCCGCCGCGCAAGCCAGCCCCCGGCATGAGCCCTGCCGAGGTGTGGAGCGGCTGCGAACCTGCGACCGCTGCGCATGAATACATCCAAGCCAAGGCCGCCGGCGGGGTGCCTTTGGATGGCCTGCGCGTGGTGCCTGCTGGTGATGGCCTGCGCATTGCCAAGCAGAGCATGGCCGGGGCTTTGGTGGTGCCAGCCTATGGCCCCCAGGGACTGCAAAGCCTGCAACTGATACCGCCGCCCGGTGCTGGCAAAAAACTGAACCTGCCCGGTGCGCCTATGGCCGGGGCATCGTTCACCGTGGGCGAGCCGGTGCCCGGTGGCGTGGTGCATGTGTGCGAGGGTATCGGGCAAGCGTGGGCCTGCTGGGTGGCAAACGGGGCCGCTGCTGTGGTGTGCTTTGGCTGGGGCAACGTGGCCCGCGTGGCTGCTGACCTGCGCCAGCGTGACGCATCCACCCGGATTGTTCTGGTGCCTGACGCTGGCAAGGATGAGCAAGCCGCCGCCATTGCGCGTGAACTGGGGTGCGCCGTGGCCTACATGCCGCCCGAGGAGCCCAACAACTTCGACGCAAACGACCTGGCCCAGCGTGACGGGTTCGACGTGCTGGCCGAATTGCTGGAATCTGCCCGCGAGCCTGCAAAACCTGAGCCGCGTTACAAGCTGCTGAGTGCTGCCGACCTGCGCGACCTGCCGCCGCTGGCGTGGCGCGTGCGTGGCGTGCTGCCTGCCGTGGGGCTGGCTGCGCTGTATGGCCCGAGCGCATCCGGTAAATCGTTCCTGGCCTTTGACATGGCCGCCGCCATTGCAGAGGGCCGGGGCTGGTTTGGTTGCCGCGTGGAAGCCGCGCCCGTGGTGTATGCCGCCCTTGAGGGTGAAGGCGGTTTCAAGCTGCGCGCCCAAGCATGGGAGGTGAGCCGGGGCCGTGAACTGCCCGATAGCCTGAGCATGATGATGCAGGGTTTCACCTTGACCGCGCCCCAGGACGTGCAAGACCTGGCCGCCGTGGTGCCTGCCGGTGCTGTGGTGTTCATCGACACGCTGAACAGGGCCGCACCGACTGCTGACGAAAACAGTTCAAAGGACATGGGCGAGATATTGCAGGCTGCCAAGCAATTGCAGGCTGTGACCGGGGGGCTGGTGGTGATGGTGCATCACACGGGCAAGAATGCCGCCGCTGGCCTGCGTGGGCATAGCAGTCTGTTTGCTGCGATGGATGCCGCCGTTGAAGTCTCACGCGATGGCGACCGCCGGGAATGGAAGGTTGCCAAGTCCAAAGACGGGCAGGACGGGGACACGTATCCGTTCAAGCTGCAAGTTGAAACGCTGGCCGTTGATGAGTATGGCGACCCCGTTACATCGTGCGTGGTGCTGCGCGACACCCAGGCCCAGGACGTGCGCGCCGTGAAGCTGCCCCAGGGTGGTAATCAGCGGCTGGTGTGGGATGCCTTGCGCCCGATGTTCAAAACAGGCAGGACAGGCAAGCTGGGAGCCCCGCCCTTGAGCCCTTGCATTGAACTGGAGGCCGCGGTTATCGCTGGCGCTGCCCGTCTGACTTGCGCCACCGACCGCAGAGCAACCCGCACCAGAGAGGCAATAACAGGGCTGGTTTCCCGTGGTGTGGTGGGCTGTAACGAGGGGTGGCTATGGGCTGTGTGAGTAACCGAAATCCGCCGTTTTCTCCTTTTTCGGTGAATTCCGTAACCGAAATCCACCGCCCCCCCTTTAGAGGGGGGTTAGGTTCGGTGATTCCGGGGAGGTGCTGCCATGACTGATTTATTTGGACTGGAGCAACAACCCAAGCGCCACAACGACAAACCCGAAGCCGCCGCCCTGGTGGACCACTTCACAACCAATTACCCGAAAGCCTGACATGACTAAAAATATTGACACCTTAATCAGCTTCGTCGCCAGCCAGATGGACGGCGAGCAAGTTCCACCGGCATCAAGTGCCGCATTCAATCAAATCAGCGAGGCAGTAGGCGCTGTTCAGCGAGGCAGCGACAAAGAGTTGCAGGCGCTGGGCCTGCGCGTGATGGGGGCCATCATCGACCGTGTGCGCGCCAACATCGCCGCAGAAAAAGCACTGCACACCTTTATCACGGGAGGCGACCATGCTTAAGCGCTTGTGGCTCAGGTTCACGACCCCGCGCGCCGTTCTCGTCGCCCAAGAAAAACGCCGCCTGGAAGCTGTGGCGCGTGACTGTGGCGCATCGAAGGCGCAGGCGACCCACATCGCGGCAGCATTTTTTAACAGCTTGCGCGCAAAATGAAAAAAGCGCACAATGTCGTTGTGCAAGTTGAACGGGACGTTCGACAAGCATCTTCAAACAAACATGCGCCGGGTGCGTCTGCGAAGTTGGCACCGTGTTTCAAACACGGATTTACCGATTCGCGAGGAAACGCACCGTGACAGCGCACACCCACACCGAAACAGAAACCGAGCTTTTACAGCTTGGCTCTGCCGTGCCTGCCAAGCCTGCAACTATCCGCGAATTTGAAGGCGCGCTGCGCACGCTTGGCTATACCCGACGCGAGGCGAAAGCCATCGCTACCGGCGGCTACCGGGCACTGAGCAGCGAGCCCGACGACCTCACGCAACTGGCCGAAAAACTCACCGAGTTGGCCGACATTTTCAGAAAGTAATCATGCTTGACATCAAAGACGTTTTTAAACTGCTCGAAGAGCAAGGCACGCAATTCAAGAGCTGGAAAGACAATCAGGAGGCGGAGCAATCCGAGCTTCGCGAAACAGTCAAGGAACTGGCAATGAAGGCTGGTCGTCCAAACCTGGGCGTCAGTGGTGGCCATGCAGGCGAAGTCAAACACCTGCTTACCGCCGATGGCCGCAAGCTGCCTTTTCTGCGCTCTGAGCAAAAGTTTGCCGACCTGTACCAAGGCGAAAAAGGCCAGTTCAACCTGGGCGAGTTCTGCCGGGATAACGTAGTGGGTTCAACCAAAGCCGTGAGCAGCAGCGCCCTGGTGCCTATGGCCGTGGGTTCCCAAGTCATTGATGCGGTTCGCGCTCAGACGGTTGTCAATGCCGCGGGCGCTGGCACCATCGCTATTGATGGCCCGAGCACTCTCGCGCGCCTCACCACCAGCCCAGCGGTTTATCAGCATACCGAGGCCACTGTGGATATTACCGAGAGTGACGTGGTGGCCGTGCCTGTAACGCTCAATCCCAAGCTGCTGGCCGTGCTGGTGCCCTTGTCCGTTGAGTTGGTGCAGGACAGTCCAAACCTTGACACCGCGTTGTCGATGGCGCTGGCCGGCGCATTCGCTGCAAAGCTGGATGCACTGTGTATTGCCACGCTGCTGGCAGATACCGGCATCGCCAAAAGCGCAGCCGCTCAAGACCCAGCCATTTGGGCCAAGCTGCTGGAAGCCGTGGGCGCTGCATTGGGCTTGAATCAGCGTATCCCGAGCGCGCACATTAGCGCGCCTGCTGACTTCATCGCCCGAGCCGGGCAACTGGCAAGCACCAGCGGCACTTGGCTGGGCAAGCCGCCCGCCCTGGCTGCCATGAGTGAACTGCAGACCACGGGCATGAGCGCCGGAACTGCGCTGTTCGGCGACTTCGCTGCAGCCTTCGCCATTGCCATGCGTAGCGACCTGCGCGTCGAGGTGGTACGCCATGCCAAGCCGACAAGCGGCAGTCATTTGCTGGTGGCACACATGCGCGCCGATGGTGTTGTTCTGCAGCCTGGGCACCTGTTCAAGCAGCTCAAGACAGTCGTCTAACTATCGGTGAACTTTTGAGGGCCTGCCGGGAAACTGACAGGCCCTCTTTTGCGTCAAGGCTACCGGGGCCGTCAGTCTCTGCGACCCCTCAGACCCAGACCGACTGGTACTCTCTTTGCGCACACCCGCAAGCTGAGAATATTTTTCCTGGACTGATTGCCAGGCCGACACTGCGACCCCCCCCCCCCCCATAAATGTCTAGAACACGCCCAAGCGGGAAACCACCCAGTTCCTCACGCGCAGAAAATATCCCCCTTTTGGCGTGTTAATCAAATGACGCAGCCGCAAAATGCCCGCAAACCCGCATGGCTTCTGGGTTCTGACGTTTATTGATTTCCATTTGATTTGTTGATTCTTGTTAAAGGCCGCCCCTGCTTTAACAAGGCTGCCTGCAGCCCCTTATGCCAAGCTTCCACAACAATTGAAGGCCTCAGGTCTCAGACCTAGGGCGAAAGCTTCATCCGAGTTTGAAACGCCCAAGCGATGCGCCTGCGTGTGAAGGCTGCAAAGGTGCTGCTGCCGTACCGTCACGCCCGACGCTGACGCCCGCTGATACCGCATGACAAGCCCCCGCTGTGGGGCTTTTTTGTTGTCTGGTGCTGGTGGTTACGCGGTACAAAAAGGTGTACCGATGGCTACATGGTGGCTACATGAAGATAAAAACAAAAAACCCCGCTACCAAATAGATAGCGGGGTTTCTTTTTAAACGTTGGGGTGGCTGATGGGGCTCGAACCCACGACAACAGGAATCACAATCCTGGACTCTACCAACTGAGCTACAGCCACCGGAACCTCAAATTATAACGAGAACTTGGCGCCTTATCTGGCTGAGGTCGTTTTATGTGCCGGATTTTTGTTCGGCAGGCCTGGCGACCTTGATATCGGCCTTGAAACGCTCTTTCAAAATGTTGTAGTAGGCCAAGCCTTCTGCCGAGGTCCACCACTGAGCGTACTGCGACTGCTCCTGCTGGGCGATGGCCGCCGTCGGCGTATCACGCGGCAACACCTTGAGCACCTTGACCACGGCGTAACCCTGGACACCCAGATCCACACCAACCAGTGCAGGCAAGGCAGCGGTATCGGCACTCAATGCGGCTTTGAGCACGGCGACCGGGAGTTGTTGCGCCTGCTCGCGCGACACCACCACAGCCGCCGGCAAAGTCGCTGACGCCGGATTGGCCTTCCAGGCGGCGAGCTTTTCAGCGCCGTCCTTGCGCGCCAGTTCGGCACCGCGCTGCTGCTGCAGACGCTCACGCACGCGGGCCTTGACTTCTGCGAAGGGCAAGGTCCTGGCGGCTGTGTACTCCGTGATACGGCCAGAGACCATTTGGCTGGGGCCAACTTCCAGCGCTTCGGTGTTGCGCTTTTTCTCCACCGAGTCGGGCGAGAACAAGGCTTCCAGGAATTTCGGATTGGCCAAAACACCGGTGGTGCCTGGGACCGGGCTGCGGGCCAGCTTGCTGGCCGTTTTGACGTCCAGCTTCAGGCGCTCGGCAATCGGTCGCAGGCTGTCGGACTGTTCATACACAGAATTGCTGAAGGACTCGGCGGTCTCTGCAAACTTCTTTTGCGCCAGCTGTTGCTTCAGCTCGGCTTCCAGCGTGGGCTTGAGCTCTTCGTAACTCTTCTGCTTGGGCGTCTTGATGTCCGTCAGCTTGATGATGTGGTAACCAAACTCGGTTTCCACCACATCGCTGATGTCGCCCTTTTTCATGGAAAAAGCAGCATCGGCAAAAGGCTTGACCATGGCCTTGCGGGAGAAAAAATCAAGGTCACCACCCGCAGCGGCGGAGCCGGTGTCGCTTGAGTTTTTGCGGGCCAGCTCGGCAAACGAGTCCGGCGCCTTTTTGATGGCGGCTAGCAACTGCTCGGCTTTTTCCTTGGCCTTCTGACGGTCTGCGGCCGGAGCGCTGGCCGGCGCCTCGATCAGGATATGGCTGGCGCGGCGCTCTTCGTTGCCGGCCAGTTGCGAAGCGTTCTGCTCATAATAGGTTTTCAGGTCTTGTTCGTTGACCGTGACGCCTTTTTTCACAGCATCCATATCGAGCACGGCATATTCGATGCTGGCCTGCTCAGGCGCCTGGAACAAAGCCTGGTTGTCCTTGTAGAACTGCTCCAGTTCGGCTTCGCTCGGGTTGACCTTGGCCGCGTAATCGGCGGTATTGAAGCGGGCGATCTGCGCCTCACGCTTTTGAAAAAAAGCATTGAGTGACATGTCCGCCACGGCTTTAGGCGCAAAACCACTGCCAGCCACGGCTTGCAGGACTTGTCGCGTCGACAGGTCAGCGCGCAAGCCGGCTTCGTAAGCTTCCGGCGTCGTGCCGGTTTGTGCCAGGAAACCCGCACGGTCGAATTTACCGTCAGGCAATCTGAACGCGGCAATCGCCGGGTCTTCGGCATACAGCCTGTGCAACTTTTGA
The DNA here is from genome assembly GCF_033446725.1 of Polaromonas potterensis. Taxonomy (NCBI): domain Bacteria; kingdom Pseudomonadati; phylum Pseudomonadota; class Betaproteobacteria; order Burkholderiales; family Comamonadaceae; genus Polaromonas; species Polaromonas potterensis. Next base: position 498,259 of record NZ_JAWQLX010000002.1, read on the forward strand.
TCCGGAACCACCAGATTGCTCTTCTCTGCCGCTGCGGCCAGCACCCGGTCGCGCACCAGACGCTCCAGCGTGCCGTAACGGGCTTCGGGAGAATCGAGCAGCTTGGCATCCAGCGTCGGCATCGACGCCTTGAGCCGAGTCACCTCGTTTTGATGCGCCACATCCCACTCATGCTGCTGGATGTCCTGGCCGTTGACCTTGGCAACCACGGCGGTGTTTTGCTGCGAGCGGTTGTAGCCGTCCAGGCCGAACAACACGAAGGACGGGACAATCAGCAAAAAAAGCAAGCCCATGGTGATCTTGGTGTGCTTGCGAATGAAATCAAACATCTCGAATTTCCTTGCGGCTGTCAATCGGCCATTGGGGTTAAGCCATCAATGAAAAAGGCGAACCATTTGTTCGCCTTTGTCTAGTCTTTGGTGGTGGGTGCTGACGGGCTCGAACCGCCGACCTACGCCGTGTAAGGGCGCTGCTCTACCAACTGAGCTAAGCACCCCACCTCAACTTTTACTTCATGTGCATCAGTTCAGTGCGTCCTTGAGCGCTTTGCCTGGACGGAACTTTGGCACTTTGGCTGCCTTGATTTTAATCGCATCGCCGGTGCGTGGGTTGCGGCCGGTACGGGCAGCACGTTTACCCACTGCAAAAGTGCCAAAACCCACCAGAGACACAGCGCCTCCTTTTTTCAGTGTTGTTTTGACAGCACCAATGGTGGCCTCCAGTGCACGCGTCGCGGCAGCTTTGGAGATGTCAGCATGTTTGGCAATGTGCTCGATCAGTTCAGTCTTGTTCACAAGGAGCCCCTCGTTGATAAAAAAAGTTAATCTGGTTGTCTCTTGAATCTCCCTGGACATCTGTGAAAAGATGGCAGCGGAGCGGCATGTGCAGATCTTCTGCTGATTCCAATTAGAGCCATGGACTCCTATCGTGTCAATACAACATCAGATTTTTACAACGTGCGGTGGCGGATTCTAGTCTTTTTTTTCAAGCTTTCTCCGCCCAATCGTATGCACACCCTGTATTTCAGGGGCCGCCAAGAGGCTTGCAGACGTCTCGTTTCAGCCCAGTACCATCGCGATGGCCTTGCCCACATCGGTGCCGGTGGCGGTACCACCCAGGTCTGGCGTGCGGGGTGCACCACTGCCGGGACTGAGCACTTTTTCAATCGCGGCAAGAACCGCATCATGCGCATCCTTGTGCCCTAAAAACTCCAGCATCATGGCGCCGCACCAAATTTGCCCTATCGGATTGGCAATGTTGCGGCCGGCAATATCCGGTGCCGAACCGTGCACCGGTTCAAACAGCGATGGGAAATTGCGCTCCGGGTTGAGGTTGGCACTGGGGGCAATACCGATGGTGCCGGTACAGGCCGGGCCCAGGTCACTCAGGATGTCGCCGAACAAATTGCTGGCCACCACCACATCAAAAAAGTCCGGGCGCTGGACAAAATGCGCGGTCAAGATGTCGATGTGAAATTTATCGAGCTTGAGATCGGGATAAGCCTTTGCCATCTCGACCACCCGCTCATCCCAATAAGGCATGGTGATGGCAATCCCGTTGGACTTGGTCGCGCTGGTCAGGTGTTTCTTGGGACGCGATTGCGCCAGCTCAAAGGCAAACTTCAACACACGGTCCACACCGACGCGAGAGAACACACTCTCCTGCATCACGATCTCGCGCTCTGTGCCGGCGTACATGCGACCGCCTATGCTGGAGTATTCACCTTCGGTGTTTTCACGCACGATGTACATGTCGATCTCGCCGGGCAGGCGCGGGCTGCCATCGCGCCGCACCACAGGCGCGATGATGCCTGGCATCAGGCGCGCGGGGCGCAGGTTGATGTACTGGTCGAACTCGCGGCGGAACAGCAGCAGCGAGCCCCACAGCGACACATGGTCGGCGATTTTTTCGGGCCAACCCACGGCGCCAAAATAAATCGCGTCGTGGCCGCCGATCTGCTCCTTCCAGTTGTCCGGCATCATCTTGCCGTGTTTCTCAAAATAGTCCCAGCTGGAAAAATCGAAATGATCGAATTGCAGGTCGATCCCGAACTTGGAAGCCGCAGCCTCCATCACCCGGATGCCTTCGGGCATGGTTTCCTTGCCAATGCCGTCGCCGGCGATGACGGCAATTCTCTTTTTGCCGGTGTTGGAGGTCATGGGTTTGCTCATGGGTGATCCTTTGATTGAGGGATGAAAAAATTCAGGGCTTCGGCCAATAGCAGCACCGGCGCCTCTTCGGCCATGTAGTGCCCGCAAGGCAGGCTGCGTCCCGACACGTCAACGGCGCGCTCGCGCCAGAAGTCAAGCACATCAAAACACTGTCCGACCGCACCGTGTCCACCCCACAACACACGCAGCGGCTGTATCAGTTGGCGTCCCGCCGTCACATCGGCACGGTCATGGTCCAGGTCGATGCTGGCCGAGGCCCGGTAGTCCTCGCAGATACTCATGGCCGTGCCTGGAATCTGCGCGCAACGTTCGTATTCAGCCAACGCCTCCGGCGCAAAGGCGGCCAGTCCGGCGTGGCGCTTGCCCATCACGCTGCGCAGATAACGCACAGGATCGGACTCAATCAGGGCTTCAGGCAAGGGCGGCGGCTGGATCAGGAAAAACCAATGCCAATACGCTCGCGCAAAGGCCTGGGAGGTGTTCTCGTACATGGCCAGCGTGGGCGCGATATCCAGCAGCATCAGCCGCTGGACCCTGGCCGGGTGGTCTTGCGCCAGGCGATGTGCCACACGTGCGCCGCGGTCATGCGCCAGCACCTGGAATTGTTCAAAACCGTGGTGCTGCATCACGGCCAGGGCATCCAGTGCCATGGCGCGTTTTGAATAAGGGCGGTGTTCAGCGTCACTGACCGGCCGGGCTGAATCGCCATACCCACGCAAGTCCATCAACACCACGGTGAAGTGACTGGCCAGGTCGTTGGCCACCTTGTGCCACATGACATGAGTCTGCGGATGGCCGTGGATCAGCAAGAGCGGTGCACCGTGGCCTGCGCGCAAGGTACGCAAGCTGCCTGCGGGGCCATCGATGTCGGATACAACAAAACCCTCGAACATCAAACGGCCTTGTTGCCTTTGGCTTCTTCAGCGGCCCGTGTGTGGTTCATGCCTGTCTCCTGTGATTTTCAGTGTTGGGTCGATTTTGCAGAAGACGGCCACCCTATTCAAGCAATAATCAGGCAATCAATTATTTCCTTACAGGCATGAATGGACCGCAGCGATCTGGAACTTGTATTGGCCGTGCGCAACCACGGCAGCCTGAGCGCCGCCGCGCTCAGCCTGGACGTGGCGCCCCCTGTGGTGACCAAACGGCTCGCCGCGCTGGAAGCACGCCTGGGCCAGCGCCTGTTCCAACGCACCACCCGGCGCGTGAGCCCGACAGCCGAAGGCGAGACCGTCTGTGAACGTGCGCAAGTCCTGCTGCGCGGTTTTAGCGCGCTGGAAGCGGAACTTCAGGAGCGCAAGGCAGAACCCACGGGCCTGATCCGGTTGGCCGCGACCTTTGGTTTTGGGCGGCTCTGGCTGGGGCCGGCGCTGGCCAGTTTCCAGGAACGTTATCCGCGCATCAACATCCAGCTGCAGCTGACCGAGCAATTGCCGGACCTGGCCGCCGACGGATTTGATGGCGCGATCTGGCTCTGGCAAGTCGAGGGCAGGCAGGCCGCGCAATGGGTGTCACGCCGGTTGGCGCGCAACCAGCGCGTGCTGGTGGCCTCGCCCCGCTACATCCGGCAGCATGACGCACCCATCAGCCTGGAAGACTTGCAAAACCACGCCTGCCTGATTGCGCGCGAAAACGGCAATGCCACGGGCCAACATTTTGATATCTGGCCGCTCTACAAAGACCGGGAGAAAACACCGGCACGGGTACGCGTGCAGGGCCCGCTGTCGAGCAACTCCGGCGAGTTGGTACGCGACTGGTGCCTGGCGGGTCACGGCATCATGCTGCGCAGCCTCTGGGATATCGCCCCGCAACTGGCCTCGGGCGAACTGGTGCGTGTGTTGCCGGGTTACGCCATGCCCGACGCCGACATCCACTGGCTGGCGCCCTACCGCGCGGATTCACCGCGGCGTATCCGCCTGCTGATCGATTTTTTGTTGACGCAGTTTCAGGGTGCGCCGTGGAAGGTTAACTTGCCACCGGCTTCGCGGGCCGCACCACGAGGCTCACGCCCAGCGCCGTAAGCGCCGTGCCCGCCACCGTGACCACGGTGATGGACTCGCCAAACAACAGCCAGGCCATCAAGGCCGTGGTCGGCGGCACCAGGTACAACAGGCTGGTCACAGCGGTGGCCGCGCCACGCTGTATCAACAGGTACAACAAGGAGCTGCCGCCCAGCGTCAGCCCCAAAACCGACCAGGCCAGTGCGCCCATGAAACCGGCGGTCCACTGCACGGGTTCGACCTCTAGCATGGCGAACGGCAGGGTCACCAGCAAGGCTGAGCCGAGTTGTATGGCATTGGCACTGCGGACATCGGCTGCCTGGACAAAACGCTTCTGGTACAAGGTGCCAATGGTGATGCTGAACAGCGCAAACACCGCAAAACCCAGGGTGTACAAGGTGACTTCATTGCCCGTGCCGAATTTGCGCGACACCACCAGCAACAAGCCCCCCAGGCCCAGCACCAGGCCCAGCCACTGCCTTGCGCTGACGCGGCTCTCGCCCTGGCCGGACTCCCCCATCCGGGAAACCCAGACCGCCGTCAGCACCGGCTGCAAACCCACAATCAGCGCCGACAAACCGGAACCCATGCCACCCTTGATGGCCGACCAGACCCCGCTCAGGTAACCCGCGTGAATCAGAATGCCGGTGACAGCCAGATGTAACCACTGGGCCCGGCTGCTGGGCCAGGCGACACGTGCGATGGCAATCCAGACCAGGAAACAAAGCAGCGACAAGGCATAACGAATGGCCAGAAAACTCAGCGGCGGTGCGTAAGGCAGGCCGTATTTGGCGACGATAAACCCCGTGCTCCAGATCAGCACAAAAACGGCGGGCATCGCCTTGATCAAGGCCGTGTTGGGCCCCGACGTGCTCATTTGGCGCGGGCGCGGATTTCTGGAATGGCTTTTTTCAGGTAATAAATCATGGACCAGACCGTCAGGACGGCAGACAGCCAGATCAGCCAGGTGCCCCAAGAATGGGTGTTGATGACGCCGAACAAGATGTCGTCAAACAGCAGGAAAGGAATGGCCACCATCTGCACCGTGGTCTTGACCTTGCCTAGCATGTGCACCGCCACACTTTTTGTCGCGCCTATCATGGCCATCCATTCGCGCAAGGCCGAGATCGCAATTTCGCGCCCGATGATGATGAGCGCCACAAACACATCGGCGCGCTGCAAATGCACCAGCACCAGCAGCGCGGCGCAGACCAGGAACTTGTCGGCCACCGGATCCAGAAAGGCGCCGAAGGAGGAGGTCTGGTTCAGCTTGCGCGCCAGAAAACCATCCAGCCAGTCGGTGGCAGCAAAAACCACAAACATCACGGTCGCAATCAGGTTCTGGCTGGCGGGTGATATGTCGAGGTAGAAGATGCCCACAATCAAGGGAATCGCAACAATGCGGGTCCAGGTCATCAAGGTGGGTATGGTCAGAAACATGAGCTGATTTTGGCATGAGCCAGTCGGCGCAGGTTGGCACGACCCAAAGCAGCCCCGAAATAGCCCGTCTTTGCCAGCGTGCGTTGCGCAAAAACGTCTTCTGCATCCTGCGAGATGCCACGGCCGCTTCAGTGCAGGGCGCGGTAGATTTCTTCAGCCAGATCCCGGGAAATGCCTTCAACCGTGGCGATGTCTTCGGCACTGGCCGAACCCACACCGCGTATGCCGCCAAAACGCTGCAACAAACTGGCGCGCCGTTTGGGGCCTATGCCCGCGATATCCTCCAGCCGACTGGCGCCGACCCGGACCTTGGCGCGTTTGGCGCGCATGCCGGTGATGGCAAAACGATGGGCTTCATCGCGGATCTGCGCAATCAGCATCAAGGCGGCCGAGTCGCGGCCCAGATAAACTTTGTCGCGGCCGTCGGCAAACACCAGTTCTTCCAAACCGACCTTGCGGCCTTCGCCTTTTTCCACACCAGCGATCAGGCCCAGGTCCAGGCCCAGTTCTTCAAATACCTCGCGCGCCATGGACACCTGGCCCTTGCCGCCGTCGATCAGCACCAGGTCGGGCAACCTGGCGGTGTTGTTGCGCGCCGCTTCCGCCAGCTTGCTGTAACGACGCATCAAGACCTGGCGCATGGCGGCGTAATCGTCACCCGGCGTGATGCCTTCGATGTTGTAGCGGCGATATTCGGCACTTTGCATCTTGTGGCCGTGGAACACCACACACGAAGCCTGGGTCGCCTCGCCGGCCGTGTGCGAAATATCAAAACACTCGATACGCAACGCCTCCAGGTTGTCCAACGGTAACTCCATCGCTTCGGCCAGTGCCCGCGTGCGGGCCTGCTGCGAACCCTGCTCGGCCAGCAGGCGGGCCAGCTGGAGGTCGGCATTTTTTTGCGCCATCTCCAGCCAGATGCGCCGTTGCTCGCGCGGCTGGAAAATCGCGTTGACCTTGCTGCCGGACTGCACGGTGAGCGCGCTAATAAGTGCCTTGTCCACCGGCTCGCTACAAACCAGCACAGGCGGCACCGGCACATCAATATAGTGCTGCGCAATAAAGGCTTCGAGCACCAGCGCTTCAAGGCGTTTGGCAGGACCGCCGACGGGAATCTCGCCACCCTCCCCGGCACTGGCTTCATCCAGACCGGCCAGATCGGCCGCGTGTTCAACATGCGTCGGAAAATACGGCCGGTCGCCCAGATGCCGGCCACCGCGCACCATCGCCAAATTGACGCAGGCCTTGCCGCCATGCAATTTGACCGCCAGGATATCCACGTCCTTGTCGCCACCGGTTTCCATGGACTGCTGGTGCAAGACCTTGGACAGGGCCGCGATCTGATTGCGAAACTCGGCCGCCTGCTCGAACTCCAGCTTTTCGGCGTGGTCGCGCATTTGTTTTTCCAGCTCGCTCAAAATCTCCTGCGCCTGCCCCTGCAGAAATCGCTCGGCATTGGCGACGTCCAACGTGTATTGCTCGGGCGACACATGGCCAACGCAAGGCGCCGAGCAGCGCTTGATCTGGTACAGCAAACAGGGCCGCGTGCGGTTGTTGAACACTGTGTCTTCGCAGGTGCGCAGCTTGAACACTTTTTGCAGCAGCAAAATGGTTTCTTTCACCGCCCAGGCACTGGGATACGGCCCGAAGTAGCGGTGTTTTTTTTCGACCGCACCACGGTAATAGGCCACACGCGGAAAATCGTGGGACGCCAGCTTGAGGTAGGGGTAACTTTTGTCGTCCCGGAACAAGATGTTGTACTTCGGGTGCAACGTCTTGATCAGGTTGTTTTCCAGCAGCAGCGCCTCGGCCTCGGAGCGTACCACCGTGGTTTCCATACGCACGATTTTGGTCACCATGTGACCGATGCGTGTACCACCATGGTTTTTCTGAAAATAGGTAGACACCCGCTTTTTCAGGTCGCGCGCCTTGCCGACGTACAACACCGTGCCTTCCGCGTCAAAGTAGCGGTAGACGCCCGGCATGGCCGGCAGCGCCGCGACCTCGCTGAGCAGTTGGGGATCAAATTCGTGAGTTTGGGTCATGGGGATCGTGAACAGGCGCCAAGACCGCTTTGAGCGGCCAATGCCATATTGTGGACAATCCGGGAATGAATCGCAGTCTGCAGTGGGACATTTTTTGCAAAGTCATAGACAACCATGGCGACATCGGCGTCTGCTGGCGCCTGAGCGCCGAGCTGGCTTCGCGCGGCCATCGCGTGCGGCTTTGGGTGGACGATGCGTCGGCTTTGTGCTGGATGGCACCCGAGGGTTGCGACGGCGTCACGGTGTTGCCCTGGCTGGAACCGCTGGGCATGAACATCCTGCGCCTCAACGCCGCGCCCTGCGAGGTGCTGGTGGAAGCCTTCGGCTGTGAGATTGCTCCTGAATTCATAGCTGCCTGCGCCGACCAGATCAGCGATACAGTCCAAAAACCTGTATGGATCAACCTCGAATACCTGTCCGCCGAGCCTTATGTGGAGCGTAACCACGCCCTGCCCTCGCCGGTACAGCGCGGCCCGGCGGCCGGCTGGACCAAGTGGTTTTTTTACCCCGGCTTCACACCCGCCACCGGCGGCCTGTTGCGCGAACCCACGCTGCTGGACCGCCAGGCCGGCTTTGACCGTGCGGCCTGGCTGGCGGAGCGCGGCATCGCCTGGCAAGGTGAAACACTGGTCTCGCTGTTTTGCTACGAACCACCCGCGCTCGCTGGCCTGCTGACGCAGTTGGCGCAACACGGCCTGAACGGCCAGCCGGTGCGGCTGCTGGTGGCGGACGGACGCGCCAGCCACGCGGTCAAAGCCATTCTTAATGATCAAAAGTGGCCTCAACCCAGGCAGGACGGGCGCGATCAGCTATCAATTTCATACCTTCCGCTGCTCAGTCAAATCGATTTTGACCACCTGCTCTGGGCTTGCGAGCTCAACTTTGTGCGCGGTGAAGACTCGGTGGTACGCGCCCTTTGGGCTGGCCAGGCCCTGGTCTGGCAGGTTTACCCGCAAGCCGACCAGGCTCACCAGGTCAAGCTGCAGGCCTTTCTGGACCGGCTGGACGCGCCAGCCTCGCTGCGGCGTGTTCACGCCGCCTGGAACGGCCTGGAAGACCAGGTGCCGGCGCTGGACCCAGACGCCTGGTCGACCTGGACCGACACGGCCAGGCAGCACCTGCTGGGCCAGGACGACTTGTGTACACAGCTGATCCATTTTGTCGCGCACCATCGTCAGCCAACACCATGAGGTTATTGCTGATCGAAGACGACACCATGATTGGCCGCGCGGTCCGCCAGGGTCTGGGCGACGCCGGCTTCACCGTGGACTGGGTCATGGACGGCCTGGCCGCCGAACGGGCCCTGGGCAACGGCGTCTACGACCTGGCCTTGCTGGACCTGGGTCTGCCCGGCCAGGACGGCATGGCCGTGCTCCGGGGCCTGCGCACACGCGGCAATGCGATTCCGGTGCTGATCGTCACGGCCCGCGACGCTGTGGCCGACCGCATCGCCGGGCTCAACGCGGGCGCCGACGACTACGTGCTCAAGCCTTTCGATCTGGACGAACTCATCGCCCGTGTGCGTGCCCTGCTGCGCCGCCATGCCGGCGGCGGCTCGCCCCTGCTGCAATGCGGCGATTTGATCCTTGACCCGGTGCACAAACAGGTCAGCCTCAAAGGAAATACCGTGGAACTGTCGGCCCGCGAATTTTCGCTGCTGGAAACCCTGATGCAGCGCCCCGGCGCCGTGCTCTCGCGCGAGCAGCTGGAAGACTCGATTTACGGCTGGACCGAAGAGATAGGCAGCAACGCGGTCGAAGTGCATCTGCACAAGCTGCGCCGCAAGCTGGGCGCCGACACCATACGCAATGTGCGCGGCGTCGGTTACAAGGTGGTGGCGCCATGAACACACATCCGGTTCAATCCATCCAGCGCCGGGTCCTGGTCTGGGCCATGGGCGCGCTGGCCCTGGGCGCCAGCCTGCTGATCGCCAGTTCCTACCTGACACTGATCCGTGAAATGGACGAGGTGTTCGAGGACAACCTCAAGCAGGTGGCGCTGGCGGTGGCCAACCACCACGGCACCTACGGCATGACGCGCATCCCGCGCATCGCCGACCAATTGCCCAAGGTCTATGAGGAATACGGCAAGTTCGAGTTTGTCACCGCGGCCTGGACGCGCAATGGCACCTTGCTGCACAGCTCCGCCCCCGTGATCCCGCTGCCCTTTCGCTCACGCAGCGGGCTGAGTCGGGTCAAAATTGGCACGGAGTCATGGCATCTTTACACCATCGTGCTGGAGGACGGCATTGTCCAGGCGGCGCAGCGCGACAGTGAACGCCAGGCGCTGGCGCGCGAAACCAGCTCCACACTGATCCTGCCGGCTCTGGGGATGTTGCTGCTGCTGGCCGCCTTGCTGACCTTCGCCTTGCGACGGGGCTTGGCGCCGCTGGCGCTGGCGGCCAACGAAATCACGGAACGCAGCGCCCGGGCCCTGCACCCGATCGCGCTTACCGCCCATCCGCCGGAATTACACCTGCTGATAGGGGCAATCAACGACCTGATGGCCCGGCTAGGCGCCGCGCTCTTGCTGCAGCAGCATTTGCTGGCCGATGCGGCCCATGAGTTACGCACGCCAGTCACGGCCTTACGGCTGCAGCTGCAATTGCTGGAGCGCGCGGGTGATGAGCCACAGCGCGAAGCCGCTTTGGCCGAATTGCGCACCGGCATAGACCGGGCCCAGCACCTGATCGAACAATTGTTGCAGCTGTCGCGGCTGGCGCCCGAAACGCCGGCCCTGCACCGCGAACCGGTCGACCTGGCCGGCCTGGCGCGCAGCAGCGTCAGCCGTTTCAGCGCCCGCGCCGATGCCAAAAACATAGACCTGGGCGCCGTGGCCGAAGGCATGCCGGCCGTCGCCGCTGATGCCCAGCAACTGACGATTTTGCTGGACAACCTGGTGGACAACGCCTTGCGCCACACACCGGTGGGCGGCCGCGTTGACGTCGGGGCGAGCCTGGAAAACGGTTTGTCCTGCCTGACGGTCACCGACACCGGGCCGGGCATCGCGGCCTCAGAGCGGCCCTGGGTGTTTGAGCGTTTTTACAGAGGCCAGAACAGCCGGCACGCCGACCATACCGACCACACCACGCCACACGGCAGCGGGCTGGGCCTGGCCATCGTGCATGCCGTCGCCGAGCGCCACGGCGCCGTCATCCAGTTGGAAGACGGGCCAGGCGGCATCGGCCTGCGGGTCACGGTGCGTTTTCCGGCCCCTTGACCGCCCGCGCCGGGGCGGGCCGACAGGGGGCAAACAAATCGAGCTTGGGCTTGTAGGCCTGGGTCTCGACGTCAAGCACACCCAGCAGCGAATGAAACAGGTTGTCGTGGCTGACCTCGGCACCGGCGCGCGATCGCAGGCAGTCCTGGTTGACCTTGAAGCTGTCGCGAAAAGCCGGTGACAACCACATCACCAGGGGCACGCGTTTTTGCACATCGGGCGCAATCGGGTAAGGCATGCCATGCAGGTACAGCCCGTTGTCGCCCAATGACTCGCCGTGGTCCGACACATAAAGCATGGCGGTGTCGTAGTTTTTCTGGGAGCGGTCCAGGAAGTCGATCACCCGGGACAGAAAGAAGTCGGTGTAGAGCAGCGAGTTGTCGTAGGCATTGACAATTTCAGCGGCCGTGCAGCCGCGCAGGTCTTCGTTTTCGCAGGCCGGGGTAAACCGCTTGAACACTGCTGGGTAACGCTTGTAATAAGCCGGTCCGTGGCTGCCGAGCTGGTGCATGACCACCAGCAAATTGCCCGCCGCATCACGCGCGATGCCCTCCATGCCGTGCAGCAACACCTCGTCCAGACACTGCCCTTCGGCACACAACGCCGGCACGCTGGCATGGTCCACCTGTTCGGTGGGCAGGCCGTCGCAGACACCCTTGCAGCCCGACTGGTTGTCACGCCAGAGCACCTTGAAGCCAGCACGCGCCAGCACATGCAGCAGCGATTCGTGCGAGCGAATTTTGTCCTCGTCATAGTTCGCGCGGCCAAAAGGCGAAAACATGCAGGGCAAGGAAACCTCGGTCGAGGTGCCGCAGGCCGTTGCGTGTGGAAAATTGATCACGTCGCGCTGTGCCAGTTGCGGATTGGTTGGCCGGGCATAACCATTCAGCGAGAAATTCTGCGCGCGAGCCGTCTCACCCACCACCAGCACAAACAGCACAGGTCGGCTGCGGCCGCCCCAGGCCGCCCCCATCTTGGCATCCGCCCCCACCGGCAGCCGGGCCTGGTTGGGGCGTTTGACACCACCCCAGGTATTGCCGATCAGGGAGGCCACCACATTGCCCGGGGTCAGCAGGTAGCGCACCTCGCGGTGGTTGCGCATCAGCGACGCAAAATCCGCAAACACCAGCAGCAGACTCAGCACCCCGACCACCAGGGCCGCGGCGACCCAGGCCAGGCGCAAACCAAACGCACGACGCAGGCTGCGCGGCTTCAAGCGAGGCCACCACAACAGCGCCGCCGGCAGGACACCGAGCAACAGCAGCTGCGGCAGCATGCCCCAGACCAGCAGTTCCCTGGCCTCCTGGACATTGGTGGCCAGCACGTTGCGCAGCATGGCCGGGTCCAGGTAGATGGCATACCGGTCCATGTACCAGGAGGCAAAAGCCGTACACAGCACCAACACGGTGAGCAGCGGCTTCACCGTCAGACGGGTGGACAGCAGCGCGACAAAAGCGAAATAAAAGGCCGCGAAGGCCCAGAACATGGCTGCGGCAAAACCCCAGGTCGACGCATCTTCCCAGCTGCGCCCGACCATGGCCGCACGCCAGAACGGTCCGTTACCGGCCAGCAGGAAAAAACAGACACACAGCAGCACCAGGGTCTCCAACTGCAGGGTCGGCCGCTGCGGCCAGCGCCGCGAAGAAGGGGCGGCCAAAGGCTTCAGCGTAGCGGCTGCGGAGCTAGTCATGGTGCGGGTATGGCGCCCGGAAACGGGCACGTGGAGTCAGCGAAGCCCAGAGCTTGCAGGGGCCAGACTTAACCCGGCCTTAAGGCACGGGAGCCAGGCACCGGCTTGCCCGACCCGAAGGCCGTCGGAAGCCGGCTTGGGGGCTGCTCAAAATAACGGTAAAATACAGGGCTTTGCATTTTCCAGTTTGGACAATGCCGCACCCCTGCCGCGGACCTGCATCACCACAGACCCACTGGCGGCCAACACTCTACTAGAAATTGTTATGAAAATCGCTCAAGAAATACGCGCTGGCAACGTCATCATGCACGGCAAAGACCCGATGGTGGTGCTCAAGACCGAATACAGCCGCGGTGGGCGCAATTCCGCCACGGTGCGCATGAAGCTGAAAAGCCTGATTGGCAGCTTTGGTACCGAACAGGTCTTCAAGGCCGACGACAAGATTGACCAGGTCATCCTCGACAAGAAGGACTGCACCTATTCCTACTTTGCCGACCCGATGTACATCTGCATGGACGCCGATTACAACCAGTACGAAGTCGAAGCCGAAAACATGGGCGACTCGCTGAACTACCTGCAAGACGGCATGGAGCTGGAAGTCGTGTTTTATGACGGCAAAGCCATCTCCGTCGAGCTGCCGACCAGCGTCGAGCGCGAAATCACCTGGACCGAGCCCGCCGTCAAAGGCGATACCTCCGGCAAGGTGCTCAAGCCCGCCAAGATCGCCACCGGCTTCGAAATCGGTGTGCCGATTTTTGTCGCGCAAGGCGACGTTGTTGAAATCGACACACGTACCGGCGAGTACCGCAAACGTGTTTAAACCGGTCTTGCCCGGCAAGACCCGACAAAAAGGCTCCCTGGTGGAGCCTTTTTTTATACCCGGCCCCATCGGGACGATCCTCCGACCGACGCTTTTTCACCTGCCAGACTGATTTTCATGGACCTCCTGCAGCGTATTACCCAAGTCATCCTTCCGGTTTTTCTGATCGTTGGTATCGGTTATTTTTATGCGCGCCGGCACCAGCCGGACATGAGCACCTTCAACCGCATCGCCCTGGACGTGCTGGCCCCGGTGCTGGTGTATTCGGCGCTCGCCTCACGCGACTTTCACCTGACCCACCACCTGCCACTGTTGTTCGGCGGCGCCTTGCTGATTGCCGGCACCGGCCTGCTGGCCTGGCCGCTGGCGCGGGCCTTTGGGGCGCAACCGCGCACCCTGGTTCCGGTGGTGATGTTCAACAACTGCGGCAACATGGGGCTGCCGCTGGCCCTGCTGGCCTTCGGCCCGGAAAACCTGGGCGCTGCGGTGGCACTTTTCTCCATCAGCAACCTGCTGCATTTTTCCGTCGGGGCGCGCATCACCAGCAGCCACGCCCACACCAAGGACTTGCTGCTCAGCCCGCTGATGCTGGCCACGGCCCTGGGTTTTGCCAGCGCGCTGACCGAACTCCGACCGCCCGACGTGTTGCTCTCTGGCCTGCGCCTGCTTGGCGATGCCATGCTGCCGATGATGTTGTTCGCGCTCGGCGTGCGACTCACGGCGCTGACCCGATCCGGCGTCGCCATCGGCATGCTGGGTGCGCTGGCGCGCCCGCTGCTAGGCTTGCTGGTGGCGCTGCCGCTGGTGTGGATGCTCGATCTCCAGGGCGTGGTCAAAGGCCAGTTGTTGCTGTTTGCAGCTTTGCCGCCGGCCGTCATGCAATACCTGCTGGCCGAGCGTTATTACCAGGAGCCCGAAAAAGTCGCGGCCATGATCCTGCTCGGCAATGTCCTGGCCGTGCTGTTTATCCCGCTGGCGCTCGCGGTCGCACTGTAACTTGCTTCACAATGCAACCATGGAAACCACCCAAGACCTGAAACAAACCCGCCTGGCCGATGCCTGGGCTGAACTGCAGGCCTATGCCAACGATGGCAGCCCCTTGCAGTCCAATGCCTACCGTCTGGCCTTTGCCGACCCTGAATTTTTACTGCGCCGCGAGACCCGGGGCATCCGCTTCCAGCTGGAAATGCTCAAGCCGGACGTCGAGCAACTCGCCCAAGGCATCGAAAACACGGTGGTGGTTTTCGGCAGCGCCCGCTTTCCGGCACCCGAGCAGGCCGAGCAAGCCCTGAAACAGGCGCAGGAAGCGAATGATGCGCAAGCCTTGGCGCTGGCCGAGCGGCACGTGCGCAATGCCCACTACTATGACCAGGCACGGCTCTTTGCGCGGCTGGTGGCAGCCTACAGCAAACCCCGGTCCTCGCAAGACCAGCTGTTTATCTGCACCGGCGGCGGGCCAGGCATCATGGAAGCGGCCAACCGCGGCGCGCATGAGATGGGCGCCCTCACCGTGGGCCTGAACATCGCGCTGCCGCACGAGCAAAACTCCAACCCCTATGTGACGCCCTCGCTGAGTTTCAAGTTTCATTACTTCGCCCTGCGCAAGATGCATTTCATGATGCGGGCCAAGGCGTTGGTGGCTTTTCCGGGTGGCTTCGGCACGCTGGACGAATTGTTCGAGGTCATCACCCTGGTGCAAACCGGCAAGGCCAAGCCGGTGCCCATCATCCTGTTCGGCTCGGACTACTGGAAACGGCTGCTGAACTTTGACGTGATGGTTGAAGAAGGCGCAATCTCGCCCGAGGACCTGAAGCTTTTCCAGTATGTCGACGCGCCCCAAGACGCCTGGGACGCCATCAAAACTTTTTACAAGCTCTAGTCAGACGCGGCCCCCGAGGAAATGCATTTTCCTAGGGGTGACCTGTCGGAGAGTGTTCGGTCTTGTCCTTGAGCAGCCAGGCCACGCGGGAGCCGGCCCCCACCAGCGCACCTGTGGCCCAGAACACACCGGCAATCCCCACCACGGCGCCCATGGTGCCGAACAACATCGGCATCAGCACACTGGAAGCATTGATCGCCATCAGGCGCAGACCCAGGGCCTCGCCATGGCGGGCCTCGGGGGTGATCTGGTGCAACATGCTCATGATCATGGGCTGCACCGTGCCCAGGGCAAAGCCCAGCAGCACCGAACACACACCCATGCCCAGCGCCGTCCGCATAAAGGGGTAAACGCCAAACAGCACGGCGGTCATCAGCATGGCGCAGGCCAGCACCCGCCACTCGCGCAGGTGCGCCGCCAGCAGCGGCATCACCATGCGGATGGCGGCCGCCGCCATGGCAAATGCACCCAGGATGGAACCAATCACCGAGGCGCTGATGCCGCGTTCAAACCCCAGCACCGGCACCACAAAGGTGTGGACATCCCAGCAGGACGACAAAAACCAGTTCACCAGCATCAGGCGCCGAAAACTGGGCTCGCGCAACAAGTCCCAAGCCTTGGGCGGTGCGCTGCCAGCGGCAAGCACCACAGGCGGCAACTCGCGGGTGTGCCGCACCAGAAACCAGCTGGCCAGCGGCAACACCGCCATCAGGAAAAACGCAGCGCGGTAGCCGGACAAACTGCCGGGCATGGCGCCGGCGTGGTCAATCAGCAATCCGGCTGTGAAAGGCCCGATGAAATTGGAGATGGCCGGCCCAATCGACAACCAGCTGAACACCTGACGGAGCTGCAAAGCGCCCTCCGCAGCCCGCCCCACGTGGCGCTGCAATGAGATCACGGCCACACCCGTGGCGCCGCCCGTGAGCAGCGCGGCCAGGCACAAGACCGGAAACACCGGAAAAGCCACGGCCATCCCCGCCCCCAACACGGCGGCGATCACGCTGTAAGCAATCGGTCGTTTGAGGCCATTCCGATCAGCAAAACGGCCCGCCGGCAGCGCCAGAAAAACCTGCGTCAGGGCAAACAAGGCCAGCAGCACACCCACCGCCGCCGGGCTGTAGCCCTCGCGCAGCGCCAGCAAAGGCGCGGCCATGCGTGTGCCGGCCATGCAGGCGTGCAGACAGACCTGCGCCAGAATCAGGCGGGCCAATTCAGGGGTCATGCGTCACGGCTCATGAAAAACACATCAGTTGTCGTCCCCATCCTTGTCCAGCGGAATCAGGCGGGCAGACTCGGTCTCTGGCAAGGCTTCAACATTGCGCAAGGCCTTGCCCATCACGCGGCTGCGCTGTTCGGCGCTGCTGAGGGTGTTGAGCACGGTTTCGGTCTGCGATTTGACCTTGGCCAGCACGTCGCCGAACTTGCCGAACTCAGTCTTGACCGCACCCAGCACCTGCCAGACTTCGCTGGAGCGTTTTTCCAGCGCCAGCGTCCTGAAGCCCATCTGCAAGGAGTTCAACATGGCCAGCAAGGTGGTCGGGCCAGCCAGCGTGATCCGGTGATCCCGTTGCAGGCTCTCCATCAGGCCGGGCCGGCGCAAGACCTCGGCATACAAACCCTCGGTCGGCAAAAACAGGATGGCGAAATCGGTGGTGTAAGGCGGTTCAATGTATTTTTCAGAGATTGATTTGGCCTCCAGCCGAATCCGCACCTCCAGCGCCTTGCCCGCCAAGTCGGCCGCCGGTCCATCGGCGCGTTGCTGCGCATCCAGCAAGGCCTCGTAGTCGGCGCTGGGGAATTTCGCATCAATCGGCAGCCACAAGGGCTCCCCGGATTCAGAACGGCCCGGCAGCTTGATGGCAAAGTCCACCGGGTTTTTGCCACCCGGGCGCGTGACAATCTGCGCCGCGTATTGATCGACGGTAAACACCTGCTCCAGCAAGGCGGACAGTTGCGCCTCGCCAAAAATGCCGCGTGTCTTGACGTTGGTCAGCAAGTGTTTGAGGTCACCCACACCTTGCGCCAGCGTCTGCATTTCACCCAGGCCTTTGTGCACCTGCTCAAGACGATCGGCCACCTGCTTGAAGCTTTCACCCAGACGGGTTTCCAGCGTGGTTTGCAGTTTTTCGTCGACCGTCTTGCGCATCTCGTCGAGCTTGGCGGAATTGGTTTGCTGTAGCTGCGCGAGTTGCTTTTCCAGCGTCTCCCGCACTTCGCCCATGCGCCGTGCATTGGATTCGCTGACCGATTGCAGCTGCGTGCTCAAGGTGTCGGACAGCGTTTTTTGCAGCAAGGTCAGCTGCTGCGAAAACGCGTCGATCTGCGCGTTCTGGGTGCGGATGGCCTCGGCACTTTGCTGCACCAGGGTTTGCTGGAAGGTGGCAAAGGTGGTGGCCAATTCCTGGCGGCTGGCGCGCGAATTTTCACTGATCTCGCGCCGCAGTTCACGCTCGACCTTGTCGTGGCCCGCCGCCATGCCGGCCAGCAGTTCAGCATGGCCGCTGTCTGCCGGTTTGCGCAAAAGCAGCCAGACCAGCAGGAACAGGGTGAGCGCTGAAAGAAGCAGCAGCGGCCAGGTTTGCAAAAAATTCATGCTTGCTATTTATTTCGTAGCTAGTACCGCAGGGTTCAAGGGGGTCAGAGGCCTTTTCTCCTTAAAGAAACCGATCAAATTATCAACCGCCAGGTTGGCCATGGCCAGGCGTGTCGGCACCGTGGCGCTGGCGATATGCGGCGTCAGGACGACATTGGGCACGGTCAGCAGATCGGGATGCACCTTGGGCTCACCTTCATACACGTCCAGCCCGGCGGCGGAAATCGTCTTGTCGCGCAAGGCCTTGGCCAGCGCCGCGTCGTCCACAATGCCGCCGCGGGCAATATTGACCAGCGTGGCCGTGGGTTTCATCAGCGCCAGTTCGGCCGCGCCTATGGTGTGGTGCGAGGCCGGTGAATACGGCAGCACCAGCACCACGTGGTCTGCGGTTCTCAGCAGTTCCTCTTTGCTGACGTAGCTGGCCTTGCACTCGGCTTCCAGTGCCGCGTCCAGGCGCGAGCGGTTGTGGTAAATCACCGTCATGCCAAAGCCGAACGCACCACGCTTGGCAATGCCCTGCCCGATCCGGCCCATGCCGAGCACGCCCAGCGTGCTGCCATGGATGTCCGAACCCGCGAACATGTCATAACTCCACTTGTTCCACTTGCCGGCGCGCAGGTAATGTTCGCTCTCGGTCACCCGGCGGGCGGTGGCCATCAGCAGGGCAAAGCCAAAGTCCGCGGTGGTTTCGGTCAGCACATCCGGGGCGTTGGTGGCCAGCACCCCGGCTGCGGTCATCGCATCGAGATCGAAGTTGTTGTAACCCACCGCCATGTTGGCGCAAATCTTCAAGTTCGGGCAGGCGGCCAGCACATCGGCATCAATGCGGTCGCTGCCCGTGGTGAAAGCGCCATCCTTGCCCTGGAGCTTTTCGATCATCTGCGCTTTGGACCAGGACTCGTCGGTGAGGTTGGGCTCGACTTCGAAGTGCTGCTCCAGGCGGGCGATGACTTCAGGAAAAATCGCGCGGGCGACAAGAATTTTCGGTTTGCTCATGGGGCGTCTCTTTGATTTTGAAGAGTGAAAAAGGGGGCGTCTGAATTTACCTGAACCAGATAAATGTCATCACCACAAACAGCGGCACCAGTACCGCACCCGACCAGGCCATGTAGCCAAAAAAGCTGGGCATCTTGATGCCGCGGTCTTCAGCAATGGCCTTGACCATCAGGTTGGGCGCATTGCCGATGTAGGTATTGGCCCCCATGAACACCGCGCCAGCGGAAATCGCCGCCAAGGTCGGTGCCAGCGTGGTCATCAGGGTCTGCGCATCACCCCCGGCCGTGTTGAAAAACACCAGGTAAGTGGGCGCGTTGTCGAGAAAGGAACTCAGCAGCCCGGTGGCCCAGAAATACATGGCCGGATCGGGCTGGCCGTCGGGTCGGGTCACGGCGGACACCACGGCGCCGAAGGGACCGTTCAGCCCCGCCTTGAGCATGGCGATCACCGGAATGATGGTCAGGAAGATACCGGCAAACAGCTTGGCCACTTCCGCCATCGGCCCCCAGGAAAACTGGTTGTCCTTGTGGACCTTGTTGGCCGTCATCTTCAGCGACAGCAAGGTGATGGCCACCAGGCCGACGTCGCGCACCAGGCCCGGCAAGCCAACGTCGGTGCCATACAGGTCAAACACAACAGACGATTTCCAGAAACCGCTGAGCAGCACCAGCCCGGCCACGCCCGCCAGCAAGAAAAAGTTGAAAGCGCCATCAAAACCGAAACGCGGTGTATCGGGTGTCGGGTCGACCGGCAACACACCTTCCTTGCGGTAATACCAGCTGTCCAGCACGTAAAAAATGGCCAGCAGACTGCCAGTCAAAAACAGGGTCTCGGGAAAGATGTGTTTCACGGTCCAGAAAAAATCGATCCCTTTCAAAAAGCCCAGAAACAAGGGCGGGTCGCCCAGCGGGGTCAAGGAACCGCCCACGTTGGAGACGATAAAAATAAAGAAAACAACAATGTGTGCGCCATGACGCCGGTTGTCATTGGCCCGGATCAAGGGGCGAATCATCAACATGGAGGCACCGGTTGTCCCCATGAAACTGGCGAGGACCGCACCAATCAGCAGCAGCCCGGTATTCAGGCCGGGGCTGCCGTGCAGATTGCCGCGTATAAAAATGCCGCCCGCCACAGTGAACAAGGCCGTCAGCAAAATGATGAAGGGGATGTATTCGGCGACCAAGGCATGAACCAGGCTGCTGCCGGCCAGCGCCGGGCCAAAAGTCAGCGTGAACGGCAGGAAAAAGGCCAGTGTCCAGGCGGCGGAGATCTTGCCGAAATGGTGGTGCCAGAACGCCGGGGCCAGCAAAGGCAAGACGGCGATGGACAACAACAAGCCGGCAAAAGGAAGGCCCCACAAGGGCGACAACTGGCCGCCGTCAAAGTCGGCCGCCAGGGCGATGCCGGGCAAAAGAAGCAACCCGGCCAGGGCTGCGCCGCAACGCGAAATTTTCATGATGTCTCCATGGTTGTTGTTATTGACCGAAGGACGCCCGGATGGTCCGGGCCCTGGTCATGCAATTTCAAAAACCTGGCGCAGGTAAGCCAAGTATTTTTCGTCTTCACACATACTCTTGGACGGCGTGTCCGACAGTTTGGCGACCGGCTGGCCATTGCAACGAACCATCTTGATCACGATCTGCAGCGGCTCATAGCCCAGGTCATTGGTCAGGTTGGTACCAATACCGAAGGCCAGCAGGCAACGCCCCTTGAACTGCTGGTACAGCTCGATGGTGCGCGGCATGGTCAGGCCGTCGCTAAAGATCAGGGTCTTGGTCAAGGGGTCCACGCGGTTCTTCGCATAATGCGCGAGCATGCGTTCGCCCCACTGGAAAGGGTCACCACTGTCGTGGCGCGCGCCGTCAAACAGCTTGCAGAAATACATGTCAAAGTCGCGCAGGAAAGCACTCATGCCATACACGTCCGACAAGGCAATGCCCAGATCGCCCCGGTACTCCTTGGCCCAGGACTCAAAACCAAACACCTGGCTGTCACGCAAACGCGGCCCCAGCGCCTGACAGGCCTGCAGGTACTCATGCGCCATGGTCCCCAGCGGGATCAGGCCCAGCTTCATGGCAAACAGCACGTTGCTGGTGCCAGCAAGCTGGCCCTGGCGCCCCGTGCCCAGGCGCGCCATCAAGGTGCGCAAGACCTCTTCGTGCCAGGCCTTGCTGAAGCGCCGGCGCGTGCCGTAATCGGCAATTTTGAGTTCACGTAAACCATCGGCCTGCAGTTCCAGGATCTTGGCGTTCAAACGCTCGCGACCCTGGCTCAGGTCTGGTTTTTTGTGGGTGTTGCGAAAGTAGACCTCGTTGATGATGGCCAGCACCGGAATCTCAAACGGGATGGTATGCAGCCACGGCCCCTTGATGGAGACCTCGATCTCGCCGCTAGGCAAGGCCATGACATCCACATATTTTTCATTGAGCTTGAAGATGCCCAGAAAATCAACAAAGTCACTTTTGATGAAGCGCAGGCCTTTCAGGTAAGCCAGCTCGGCATCCTGAAAACGCAAGCTGCAAAGCCCACGAATCTCCTCACGGATCTCATTCACAAACGGTGCCAGCGGCGCAATGCCGGGGGCACCCGCGTTGCGACACTTGAACTTGTACTCGACCTCCGCCGCGGGAAACTGATGCAGGACAGCCTGCATCATGGTGAACTTGTAAAGGTCGGTATCAAGCAGGCTGGTGATGATCATGAGGAAGCCAGGTGGCGCTGGGCAATGCAGTTCTTACGAAAAAATCAGGTCCCCAGGAAATCCACTTCAAACAGCAAGGTGGCGTTCGGAGGAATCACGCCGCCGGCGCCGCGCGCGCCATAACCCAAAGCCGCCGGAATCACCAGGCGACGGGTGCCGCCCACCGACATGCCCTGCACGCCTTCGTCCCAGCCCTTGATCACCTGGCCGGCACCCAACGAAAACTCGAACGGCTGGCCGCGGTCCTTGCTGGAATCGAACTTGGCGCCCTGCACGCCGTCGTTGTACAACCAGCCGGTGTAATGCACCTTGACGTTCTGGCCGGCCTTGGCGATGGCGCCCGTGCCTAAGACGGTGTCTTCGTATTGCAGGCCGGAGGGAGATGTGATGAGGTTGGTCATAGCCGTGTCTTTCCAAAAAAATAAGGGGAAGCGCTGTTTGCGCGAACCCCTGACTTTACCCGCAAGCAGGCCCGTCCATGCAGCGACAGGCCGGTAAGCCTTAAGGTATGTCGCGCCTGGCTGCCCCAAGGTGAAACAGCCCTCTCTGGGGACAGCGCAGCACACACCGTGGCAAGCGTGGGGGCCCTTCAATCCAGCCAGGTGGTGAAGCCCTGCGGGCTGACGCGCGGCGTGTGATAGCTGTTGACCAGGGCGCTGTCGTCGGCATAACCCAGCGCCATGCCGCAGACCAGCATTTCATGTTCTCCTGCGCCCACGTGCGGCAGGATGATGTTGGCAAACCCGTTCCAGGCGGCCTGTGGACAGGTGTGCAAGCCATGGCCACGTGCGGCCACCATGATGTTTTGCAGGAACATGCCGTAGTCCACCAGGCTGCCGCGACCCATCACGCGGTCCAGCGTGAACATCAGGCCCACGGGCGCATCAAAAAACTGGTAGTTGCGGTGATGCTGGGCATGCATCTTGTCCTTGTCGCCCTTGCCTATGCCTAACAGGCCGTACAAGCCCCAGCCATTCTCACGGCGCCGGTCGATATAGGGCGACACCCATTTTTCCGGGTAGTAGGCATATTCTTCCTGGTACTGCGCCGCCAGTTCCGGGTTGGCGCGGATTGCGTCATGGGCGGCACAGACCTTGTCGGCCAGACTGTCGCGACTGGCGCCCTGCAACACATAAACCTTCCAGGGCTGGGTGTTGGTACCGGAGGGCGCGCGACTGGCGATGGCCAGCAGATGCGCCAGCGTGTCGCGCGGCACCGGTGTTGGCAGGAAAGCACGTGTCGACATGCGGCTGTGGATGGCGGCATCTACCGCGTTCAAGGGTTCGGTCACTTCAAGGTCTCCAATACAGTCAGCAATTGGGGCGGCAAAGGCACAGGCCGGCGGGTCTGCCGGTCCACATACACATGGATGAAATGGCCCTTGGCGGCCGTGAGTTCCGCCGCCGGGTCACCGGCGCGGCCGGAAAACAGGCCGACCTCGTAACGCACACTGGACGAGCCCACATGGGCGACGCGGATGCCGGCCAGCACCGGATCAGGAAAAGCCAGCGGCGAAAAATAATGGCACTGGGTCTCCACCACCAGCCCGATCACCTTGCCGGCATGGATATCGATCGCGCCAGAATCAATCAGATAACCATTCACCGCGGTGTCGAACCAGCTGTAATAAACGACGTTGTTGACGTGGCCATACACGTCGTTGTCGGACCAGCGCGTGGCGATGGGGCGAAAGATCTTGTAGGCGCTGCGGGCTTCGGCTTGGGGACGTGTCGGTGAGCTCATGAGGACCTATTTTGCCAGCGCGGGTTATGAACACGACCACGCTGGGATTTTGACAATTTTCCGACGGGCCGCCCCTAGGAAAATTAGCCCCCTCGGGGGGGGCGAAGCACACGAAGTGACAAGCGTGGGGGCACTATCCGTTCCAACGCTGCCAATAGTCCAGCGCCACGCGGTAAGTGTTGACCTGCACCTGCACGGTCTCGTCGATATCCACGCCATAACCACCGGCCATGGCAAACGCCATGGGAATACGCTTGTGCCAGGCCCAGTCGAAAACACGCCGGTCCCGGGCTTCCAGCCCATCGAAGCTCAGGCTGAGCCGGCCCAGCCTGTCCCCTTCAAACGGGTCGGCGCCGGCCAGGTAAATCACCAGGCCGGGGGAGAAACGCTGGTCGAGTTCGTCCAGTGCATGTTCCAGCGCTTGCAGGTAGGCGGCATCGGTGCAGCCGTCGGGCAGGTCCACGTCCAGGTCGCTGGCCTCCTTGCGGAAGGGAAAATTCTTTTGGCCATGGATAGACAGCGTGAAAACACTGGGGTCGCTGCTGAAAATACTCGCCGTGCCGTTGCCCTGGTGCACATCCAGGTCGATGACCGCGACCCGTAACGGCTGCTGATGGCTGCGCCCCCACTCTGCCTGCATCAGGCGGGCCGCCACGGCCGCATCGTTAAAAACACAAAAGCCGCCACCTTTGCCCGCCGACGCGTGATGCGTGCCGCCGGCCAGGTTGGCCGCCAGGCCTTGGACACGGCCTTGCAGCCCCAGCGCCGCGCGTGCCGCGGCAATCGTGGCACCGGCCGAACGGCGTGAACGCTCGACCATCTCGGGGCTCCACGGAAACCCGATCTCGCGCACGGCCGCCGGGCTCAAGGTGCCGTTCGCCACCGCCTGGATATAAGCCGGCTCATGCGCCAGCGCCAGTTCGCCGTCGCTGGCGCGCGGCGCCACACCCATTTGCACCCGCGGCAACTCCTGCGCCACGCGGTCGCGCAGGCGCTGGTACTTGACCATCGGAAAGCGGTGGCCGTCCGGCAAAGGCAGGACAAAGTGATCGGCGTAAAAGGCTTGCAAGGTCGTGAGCAGGTAGAAAAACAGAGGGGAAACCGCGGGTGACGTCCCTGAGACTGCATTGTGTCCGGATCAAGAACACCCGCATGCCCCCTTTGAAGCTAGAGCTTGACCCCTAAAATGCTGCACTGCAGCAAAAATCACTTGCAATCGTTTGGCCAATCCCTATACTTCAAATTATGTTGCAGTGCAGCAATTGACAAATGAGCCAGCAAATTGTCCAGCAGCGCAACTAGTTGAAATTGTTAAACCCCATTTATATATTGGAGATTTGAATATGTTGACCGCTGAACAAATTATTGCTTCCCACAAAGCCAACATCGAGACCCTGTTTGGTCTGACCAGCAAGGCTTTTGAAGGTGTTGAAAAACTGGTGGAACTCAATGTCCAGGCTTCCAAAGCGGCCCTGGCTGAAACCGCCAACCACACACAATCCCTGCTGGGTGTGAAAGACGCACAAGAACTGTTGGCCCTGCAAGCCGGCCTGTTCCAGCCCCTGGCTGAAAAAACCGCTGCCTACAGCCGTCACCTGTACGACATCGCCACCGCCACCGGTGCTGAAGTCGGCAAGTCGATTGAAGGCCAGGCCGCCGAAGCCCAAGCCAAACTCATGGGCCTGGTGGACAGCGCTTCCAAAAACGCACCGGCCGGTTCCGAAACCGCCGTGGCTGTGATGAAAAGCGCCGTGGCTGCTGCCAACAACGCTGTCGAATCCATGCAAAAAGCCGTCAAACAAGCCACCGAGATGGCCGAAGCCAACTTCACCGCCGTGACCAACACTGCTGTGAACGCTTCCAAGACCGCTGCCAAAAAGCGTTAATTACAGGGCTTGAATTAGCTGGCAAAGCCCGCCAGCTGATTCATACCGGGTTTGCCAGCCAGCGTCGCATTGGCGTTTTGGCTGGAGCACAAACCCTAAACATTCAGGCGTTGGGTCCCGATAATCCCTTATCGGAACCCAGTTCCAACAAGTTGTCTCCTCGGGTCCTTCCAGAAATTCAGTTTCACGGACCCCTTAAAGCCCGATTGCAAGATCGGGCTTTTTTTTGGCCGCTCCAAAGCCGCAACGCCCGCCTGCCCAAGCCTCAGAATTTTTGATGAAATAAGCCTCTAGCCCAGAAAGGACGGGCGCAAGAAGCTATCAATAACAGAGCAAGTAACGGAGCGCTAGCGGGCCTGCAGGGCTTCCAGCCTGGCCTTGAGCGCCGGCAGCGCCGCCAACATCGCTGCCCGGCCGGCGTCGATGGCGCGCTGGCGGGCCGAAAAATCGGCGCTTTTCAGGCCCACTTGTGAGGGCGATACCACCAGGTCGGCGTCCTTAAGTTCGTACTGGTTGATGCTTTTGCCCATGATGGCAAAGGTTTGCAGCAGGATTTGCAGCGTCCCGCTGGCCGGGTTCGCCTCGGGCGGGCTGGAGATGTCGACTGCAATCACCAGGTCAGCCCCCATTTGCCGCGCAAAACGCACCGGCACCGGCGACACCAGGCCCCCGTCCACATACTCGCGCCCATTGATCTTGACCGGCACAAACACCGCCGGCACGGCGCTGGAAGCGCGCACCGCGCTACCGGTGTCGCCGCGCTGGAACAACACGGCCTGGCCGCTGTTCAGGTCGGTCGCCACAATGCCCAGCGGGATCACCATGTTTTCGATGGTCCGGCCCCCCAGCAAGTCGTTGACATAACGGCTCAGCGCCTCGCCGCGAAACATGCCGCGCCCGAAAATCGGCAACATCCAGTCGGTGATGGCGACCTCTTCCATGTTCAGTGCCGTCTGCTGCAACTGCGCGCTGCTTTTGCCGCTGGCGTACAGGGCTGCCACCAGGCTGCCGGCCGAGGTACCGACGACCACCGACGGTTTCAGGCCGGCCTCTTCCAGCACCGCAATCACGCCCACATGGGCGAAGCCGCGGGCGGCGCCGCCGCCCAGGGCCAGGCCGATCTTCACAGGTTTGGACGTGGGCAACTGAACCTGCACGGCCGGTGTGGCCGCAGGCAGACCCGGACCCTGGGTCGCACAACCGGCCATCAACAGCGCGCCGGACAACGCCAACAGACCCCTTCCTCGAATACCCATAAAACGATTAAGAATAATTCGCGTTTGTATTAAAATCTCACACATCACTAGCTTCACGGACTGTTGCCTCATGTTTAAAACTACATCTTCATTGGCCGCCATGGCCCTGGCCACCGCCACCCTGCTGGGCGCAGCAGGCGGAGCCAGTGCGCAAGAACAGGTCGTCAACCTGTATTCTGCACGCCATTACCAGACCGATGAAGGCATGTACGAAGCCTTTACCCGCATCACCGGCATCAAGATCAACCGCGTGGACGCCGACGACGCCGGCATTCTGGCGCGCCTGAAAGCCGAAGGCGCGGCCTCCCCGGCCGACGTGATTTTGCTGGTCGACGCCGCCAGGCTGGCTTCGGCCGACGCCCAGGGCCTGTTCCGGCCCTTCAAGTCCAAGGTGCTGGACGCCGCCATCCCGGCCAACCTGCGCGCCGCCGCCACGCCTGAGGGCGTGACCTGGACCGGTTTCTCCACCCGCGCCCGCGTCATTGTTTTCGATCCGGCCCGTGTCAAGGCCAGCGATGTGGACAGCTACGAAAAACTCGCCGACCCCAAGCTCAAGGGTTTGCTCTGCACACGTTCCGGCTCGCACCCTTACAACCTGTCGCTGTTCAGCACCGTGGTTGAACGCCTGGGCGACGTCAAAGGTGAAGCCTGGCTCAAGGGCCTGGTGGCCAACATGGCGCGTGCCCCCAAGGGCGGCGACACCGACCAGGTCAAGGCCGTGGCCTCCGGCGAATGCGGCGTGGTGCTGACCAACAGCTACTACGTGGCACGCCTGATCAAGTCCGACAAGGCTGAGGACAAAGCCGTCATGCAAAAGGTCAAGGTCATGTTCCCCAACCAGGCCACGGCCGGTACCCACGTGAACATCGCCGGCGCCGCCATGGCCAAACATGCGAAAAACACAGACAACGCGGTCAAGTTCATGGAATTCCTCGCCAGCCCGTTTGCGCA
Source organism: Polaromonas potterensis (assembly GCF_033446725.1). NCBI lineage: Bacteria > Pseudomonadati > Pseudomonadota > Betaproteobacteria > Burkholderiales > Comamonadaceae > Polaromonas > Polaromonas potterensis. The sequence goes on from NZ_JAWQLX010000002.1 coordinate 525,649, forward strand.
AGACTACTTCGCCAATGGCAACAACGAATTTCCGGCCGCCAAAGGCGTGAGCGCCAGCAATCCGGCGATTGTCGCCATGGGCGGCGCCAGCTTCAAGCAGGAAAACATCCCGCTCGGCGTGATCGCGAAAAACCAGACCAAGGTGCAGCAGATGCTGGACCGGGTGGGTTATAAGTAAGACGCGAAGCGAAGGGCGAGGGCCCCGCGCAGCGGGATCGACCAGCGCAGCGGCTGGCAAACATGGCGCCCTCGATGGGCGCCATGTGAGAGCCCATTGACCCACTCAGCTCTTGCAAAGCCCGGTCCGCCGGGCTTTTTTTATGCGCGATAATCCCCTCTGACGTTGACGTTCACGTCAACCAAAAGTCACTTCCTCTTTACTCTTCCAAGGACACCCAATGGACATCGCAGGCAAAGTATTCATCGTCACCGGCGGCGCATCCGGCCTCGGCGAAGGCACGGCACGCATGCTGGCGGCCAAAGGCGGCAAGGTCGTGATTGCCGACATGCAGGTTGAAAAAGGCGAAGCCATCGCCAAGGACATCGGCGGCGCTTTTGTCAAATGCGACGTCAGCCAGGAGGTCGACGGCCAGGCGGTGGTGACCCAGGCCGTGTCCATGGGCAAGCTCATGGGCCTGGTCAACTGTGCCGGCATTGCGCCGGCGGAAAAAACCGTCGGTAAAAACGGCGCCCACAACCTGGCCGTGTTCAGCAAAACCATCACCGTCAACCTGATCGGCAGCTTCAACATGATCCGCCTGGCGTCCGAGGCCATGTGCAAAAACGAACCCGAAGCCACCGGCGAGCGTGGTGTGATGATCTCCACCGCCTCGGTCGCGGCTTACGACGGCCAGATCGGCCAGGCCGCCTACAGCGCGTCCAAGGGCGGCATTGTTGGCATGACCTTGCCGATCGCGCGCGACCTGGCTCGTAACGGCATACGCAACATGACGATTGCCCCCGGCATCTTCGGCACACCCATGATGTTTGGCATGCCGCAGGAAGTGCAGGATTCGCTGGCCGCGTCGGTCCCCTTCCCTTCACGCCTGGGCACGCCGCAGGACTACGCCAAGCTGGCCCAGCATATTTTTGAAAACGACATGCTCAACGGCGAAGTGATCCGCCTGGACGGCGCGATCCGCCTGGCGCCACGTTAAGAAAACCCAAGGCGCAGACGCTACTGAATCAGTAGCTGCTTGCGCCCGTCCATTAAGGACTAGAGGCCGATTTGACTGTTAACCCAGCCAGATCGGCCTTTTTCATGGTGAAGGCGATCCGCTGGCGACGCCTGCCCCGTCAAGTTTTTGCCGGCTTGCGCGGGTTTAACATGCCATGCTCCCCGGAACATCCATGACAAACCCTCGCCTCCTGACCCTGCCAGCCTTCCCACGCTTCGCCCGGCCCCTGGCCGCTGCCCTGCTGCTCGCGGGCTGTACATCGGCCCCGCCTTTCAGTACCAACACGCCCGAGCAACCCGAAGCCGCGTCAGGCTACACCGCCCAACCCGGCTGGGCGAGCACACGGTTTGCCGTGGCGGCCGCCAACCCGCTGGCCACCGACGCCGGCTACCAGGTGCTCAAGGCCGGTGGCACGGCGGTCGACGCCGCCGTGGCCGTGCAAATGGTGCTGAGCCTGGTCGAGCCGCAATCGAGCGGCATTGGCGGCGGCGCCTTCCTGCTGCACCACGACGGCAAAACGGTCGAGGCCTTTGACGGCCGCGAAACCGCCCCCGCCGCCGTCGACGACAAACTGTTTCTCGGGGCCGATGGCCGGCCCATCGCCTTTTACGAAGGTGTGGTCGGCGGCCGGGCGGTCGGTGTGCCGGGCGCGGTCCGTATGCTGGAGATGGCGCACAGCCAACACGGCAAGTTGCCCTGGGCGCAACTGCTGGCACCGGCCATCCGCCTTGCCGAAGAAGGTTTTCCGATCAGCGCGCGCCTGCACACCCTGCTCAAGAACGACCGTTACCTGAAACAGGATCTAGTGGCTGCCGCCTATTTCTATCAACCCAAGGGCGAGCCCAAGCCTGTCGGCACGATGCTGCGCAACCCCGCGCTGGCCGAGGTGCTGAAAAAAATCGCCGCCCAAGGCGCCAAGGGACTGCTCGAAGGCGAGGTGGCGCAAGACATCGTGCGCAAGGTGCAAGGCCACCCCAGCAATCCCGGCAAGCTGGCGCTCAGCGACCTGGCGGGTTACCCGGCCAAAAAACGCGAACCGCTGTGCCACGACTACCGCGCGCAGGCCAGGGACTACCGCATCTGCGGCATGCCGCCGCCCAGTTCGGGCGCCATCGCCATCGGGCAAATCCTGGGCCTGCTGAACCACACACGGGCGGCCAGCCTGCCGCTGGCCACCGACACAAGTGGCCAGCCCGCGCCATCGGCCGACTGGCTGCATCTGTACACCGAGGCGGCCCGCCTGGCCTTTGCCGACCGTGCCCAATACATCGCCGACCCCGACTTCGTGCAGCCGCCCGGCGGCAGCTGGATGAGCTTGCTGGCGCCGAGCTACCTGACGGAGCGCGCCAGGCTGATCGCCCAACAGCCCGGCGGCCAGCGCATGAAAATCGCCCCTGCCGGCACACCCGGCGGCGTGCAGGCCGCGTATGCGCCCATGGCCGCGCAACCCGAGTACGGCACCTCACACATCAGCATCGTCGATGCCTACGGCAACGCCCTGGCCATGACAACCACCGTCGAGAACCAGTTCGGCGCACGCCAGATGGTGCGGGGCTTTTTGCTGAACAACCAGCTGACCGATTTCAGCTACGCGCCCACCGACGCGCAAGGCCGGCCGGTGGCCAACCGCGTGCAGCCCGGCAAACGGCCGCAATCGTCGATGGCGCCTACGCTGGTGTTTGACAAGGCCAGCGGCCAACTGATCATGAGTGCCGGCAGCCCGGGCGGCGCGCTGATCATTCACTACACGGCCAAAACGCTGTACGGCGTCTTCAACTGGGAGCTGAACGTGCAGCAGGCCATCGACCTGCCGAACTTCGGCACCCTCAACGGTCCGGCCCTGCTGGAAGAAAACCGTTTTCCCGCCGCAACGACAGCCGCCTTGCGCGCCCGCGGCCACGAGGTCCGCGAGCAGGCCCTGACCAGCGGCCTGCAAGGCATCCAGCGCACAGCCACGGGCTGGTTCGGCGGCGCCGACCCGCGCCGCGAAGGCCGGGTGATGGGCGATTAAGCGCGACGGCCGACGCCGTCCCCGGCTCGCACCCGCCGCTTTGTGCGAACATGCTTCGAGGCCACACGCCTGATAATGACGCTCAATTTCCGGAGACCCGCATGCTGAACCTCTTTAAAAAACCCTTTCTCGCCACCTGTTCCCTCTTGAGCCTGGCGGCCCTGACGGCACCGGCCCACGCCGGCAAAACGCTGGATGCCATCAAGGCACGTGGCCAGCTGGTCTGCGGCGTGAGCAGCGGTGTGGCCGGTTTTTCGCAGGCCGACAGCGCGGGCAAATGGTCAGGCCTGGACGTCGACATCTGCCGGGCGATTGCCGCCAGCGTGCTGGGCGACGCCAACAAGGTCAAATGGGTGCCGCTGGTCTCGCAGCAGCGTTTTGCCGCCTTGCAATCCGGCGAGGTCGACATCCTCTCGCGCAACACCAGCTGGACACTGACGCGTGATACCTCGCTGGGCCTGGTCTTCACAGGGACCACTTATTACGACGGCCAGGGTTTCATGGTGCCGGCGAAAAGCAAGGTCAAAAGCGCCAAGCAGCTGAAAAACGCCACCGTGTGTGTGCAGTCGGGCACCACCACGGAAAAAAACCTCTCCGAGTTTTCACGCATCCACCAGCTCAGCATCAAACCCGTGGTGTTTGAAAAATTCGATGCCGCCAACGCGGCTTATTTCTCCGGCCGCTGCCAGGCTTACACCACCGACGCCTCGGGCCTGGCCTCCATCCGCAACAAGGAAGCCAAGACCCCGGCAGAACATGTCGTGCTGCCCGAACTGATTTCCAAGGAGCCCTTGAGCCCGGCCGTGCGCCGCGGTGATGACGAGTTTTTTGCGATTGCCAAATGGGTGGTGTTTGGCCTGATCGAGGCCGAGGAATACGGCGTGACGCAAGCCAACGTCGATGCACTGCAAAAAGACAGCAAGGACCCCAATATCGGCCGACTGCTGGGCACCACGGAAGACACCGGCAAGCTGCTGGGCCTGGACAAGGACTGGCTGGCGCGCGCCGTCAAGGCCGGCGGCAACTATGGCGAGATCTTTGAACGCAACGTCGGCCCCAAAAGCCCGCTGGGCCTGCCGCGCGGCAGCAACAAGCTCTGGTCGCAAGGCGGCCTGATGTACGCGCCGCCCGTGCGCTGATGCCCGAGCCCTCAGCCCCCTTGATCCCGCCGCGCCCTGCCCCTGCGGCAACGCGGCATTTTTCATGGCGCGGCCGAAAGGCGCGCAGCGTGGCCTACCAGGTACTGGCCGTATTCGTGATCGTGCTGCTGGGCTGGCTGCTGGTCAGCAACACGCTGGCGAATATGCGGCTGCGCGGCATCCAGAGCGGTTTTGATTTTCTTTGGCAGCCGGCCGGTTTTGACATCGGTGAAGGCTGGCTAGGCTACGACGCGACCAGCCCCTACTGGAAAGCCTTTCTGGTCGGCATCGTCAACACCCTGCGCGTGGCGCTGATCGGCTGCGTACTGGCCACGCTGCTGGGAACGCTGCTGGGCATCGCCCGCTTTTCGCGCAATGCGCTGCTGCGGGGTTTGAGTTATGGCTACGTCGAACTGTTTCGCAATATTCCGCTGCTGCTGCAATTGCTGATGTGGTACCTGCTCTTTATCGAATACCTGCCGCCATCGAGTGAAGCCTTAAGCATTGGCAAGGCCATCTTCCTGAGCAAGAACGGGCTCTCGTTCCCGGCGCTCACTTGGGAGCATGGGCATCTGCAGTTCCAGTTACCTGTGGCCGGTGAAATGCAGGTCGAAGGCGGCAGCGCGCTCAGCCCCGAGTTCATGGCCGTGCTGCTGGGCCTGGTGCTCTACACCGCCGCGTTTATTGCCGAGGTCGTGCGGGCCGGCATTGCCTCGGTCCCCAAGGGCCAGCATGAAGCCGGCGCGTCGATCGGCCTGTCGCGCGCGCGCTCCATGCGCCTGATCGTGCTGCCGCAGGCGCTGCGCCTGATCATCCCGCCGCTGACCAACCAGTACCTGAACCTGACCAAAAATTCCTCATTGGCCGTCGCCGTGGGTTACCCCGAACTGGTCTCGATTGCCAACACCTCCCTGAACCAGTCCGGCCGCGCCGTCGAGTGCATTGTCATCATCATGGGGGTTTATTTGGTGCTGTCGCTCATCACCTCCGCCTTGATGAACTGGTTCAACCGCCGTGCGGCGATCAAAGAGCGTTAAGCCATGCTTGAGACTTTTCAGCCCATTCCGCCCAGGCCCGCGCCGGTCCACACCGCAGGCGCCATGGCAAGCCTGCGCCGCAATCTTTTCTCCAGCGTGCCCAACACCTTGCTGTCGCTGCTGCTGATGGCCTTGTTCGCCTGGCTGGTGGTGAAAGGCTTCAGCTGGGGCCTGGTGAATGCTGTGTTTGCGCCGGATGCAGACCGTTGCCAGGCCGCACGCGGGCTCGGCGCCTGCTGGGGCGTGATCAACGAAAAAGCCCGCTTCATCTTGCTGGGCCGCTACCCCCAGACCGAACAATGGCGACCCGTACTAGCCACCTTTGCGCTGATGGCACCGGTGCTGGCCAGTTGTAGCACGCGTTTCTGGAAACCTTCACTGGCCCTCATCTGGACGGCAGGGCTGGCGCTGTTTTTTGTGCTGATGGGCGGCGGTGTGGCAGGCCTTGAAAAAGTACCGACCGATGTCTGGGGCGGCCTGCCGCTGACCCTGATGCTGAGCGTGATCTCCATGGTGCTGGCTTTCCCGATCGCCGTGCTGGTGGCGCTGGGCCGGCGTTCGGACATGCCGGCGATACGCTCGCTGTGTGTGGTTTACGTTGAACTGGTGCGCGGCGTGCCGCTGATCTCGGTGCTGTTCATGGCGTCTTTTATGCTGCCGCTGTTTTTGCCGGTGGGAAAGTCGCCCGATGTGCTGGTTCGCGTGATTGTCGGCATCACGCTGTTTGCCGCGGCCTATATGGCCGAGATCATTCGCGGCGGCCTGCAGACGGTGGGCCGCGGCCAGGCGGAAGCAGCCGCCAGCATGGGCCTGAGCTATTGGCAGGCCCAGCGCAAGATCATCTTGCCGCAGGCGCTGGGTGCGGTGGTGCCCAGCATCGTGAACAACTTCATCTCGCTGTTCAAGGACACCTCGCTGGTCACCATCGTCTCGCTCTACGAACTCACGGGCGCGCTGTCGCTCGCGCTGGGTTCTGACCCGAACTGGCGGCCATTCAAGATCGAGGCCTACCTGTTTATTGCCGCCATCTATTTCGCCTTCTGCTACGCCATGTCGCGCTACAGCCTGCGGCTGGAAAAGCGGCTGGCCAGGAACGGGAAATGACGGGAAACAAAAGGACAAGAACGTGAGTAATCCCATCATCCGTTTCGACAAGCTCAACAAATGGTTTGGCAGCTTTCATGTGTTGCGCGACATAAACCTGTCGGTCCAGCCGGGCGAACGCATCGTGATCTGCGGGCCCTCCGGCTCGGGCAAGTCCACGCTGATCCGCTGCATCAATGCGCTGGAGGACTACCAGGAAGGCACCTTGACGGTGGCCGGCACCGTGCTGGGCGACAACCTCAAGGCGATTGAAGCCGTACGCCGTGAGGTTGGTATGGTGTTCCAGCAGTTCAACCTGTTCCCGCACCTGACGGTGCTGGAGAACCTGACACTTGCACCGATCTGGGTGGCCGGCCTGCCGAAAAAAGAAGCTGAGCAGATCGCCATGGCGCAACTGGAGCGCGTGCGTATTGCCGAGCAGGCCCATAAATACCCGCTGCAGCTTTCAGGCGGCCAGCAGCAGCGGGTGGCGATTGCCCGCTCGCTGTGCCTCACGCCAAAAATCATGCTGTTTGACGAGCCGACCTCGGCGCTTGACCCGGAAATGATCAAGGAAGTGCTGGACGTGATCGTCAGCCTCGCCGAGCAGGGCATGACCATGCTCTGCGTCACACACGAGATGGGTTTTGCGCGCGCGGTGGCCGACCGCGTCATCTTCATGGACGAAGGCCAGATTGTTGAAGAGAACACGCCCGAGGCTTTCTTTGCCGCACCCAGCACGGATCGCGGCCGCGATTTTCTGTCAAAAATCCTCGGCCACTAGGCAGCTGCCGGGCCTCCCATATTGAAAGAGAAAAACTGATTTTCTCCATACAGGACGGGCACAAGAAGCTATTTTTTTTATAGCAAACTGTTCGTACCGATCGCGTTCCCGTTCGATTGATCGCAACCGCCATGGAAAAGCAGCGCCGCTTAGCTCTCAGGCGTCCTCCAGCCACGCCAGCGCCTTCGCGTCGTCGGCAAAGGGGAAATGTTTGACTTCGGCCGAGGTGAAGTGTTTGCCGAGTAATTCCGCCATGCCGGCCAGCGGACTGTCCGTGACCACGGCGATGCGTTCGACCTGCTTGTGATGCTCGCGGACGAAATGCATGTGGGCGGTGAAGCCCCCGAAGTCTTCCCAGCCGGGAAAGCCCTTGGCGTAAATCATGACGCCGTGCAGCTTGGCGTTCTCGGCGAGATAGGCGTCCACGTCAGCGCTGAGGCCGGCAAAGTCTTCTTTACTTAGGGGCGTACTGGGGTTGAGCCGCAGAATGCCGCCTGGCCGCGTGATGGAATAGTGAAGCATGGGATTCTCCTGGAGCGGAGCCTTCACTGTAGGCCGTTCCGGGCGCCATGACACGCCCAATGGCATCGCGGCGCGGCCGCCTCAGTCCACCCGCCGGGCCAGGCTCACGCGCAAATCGTTGCCGCTGGGGCTTTGGTAGAGGCGCAGGCCAAACTCGGGAAGAATCGCCAGCAGGTGGTCAAAAATATCGCCCTGCACACTTTCGTAAGCCACCCAGGCCGTGGTGGCGGTAAAACAATACAACTCCAGCGGCACACCTTCGGGCGTGGGCTCCAGCGAACGAACCATCAAGGTCATGCCCTTGTGCACGCCCGGGTTGGCCCGCAGGTAAGCCTCGACGTAGGCGCGAAAAGTCCCGATATTGGTCAGGCGCCGCTGGTTGGCCAGCAACTCGGCCTTGTCACCCAGTTCGGCACGCGCCTGGGCATTGGCCTCGCGCACAGACACCATCTTGGCGTCCATATAGGACTGCAGCAGGCCGATGCGCGAGAAATAAGTCATTTCCTCCTCGTCCAGGAAACGCACCGAACTGGCATCCAGCCGCAGAGTGCGCTTGATGCGCCGCCCGCCCGACTCACTCATGCCGCGCCAGTTCTTGTAACTTTCGGACATCAGCCGCCAGGTCGGAATGGTGGTGATGGTTTTGTCCCAGTTCTGCACCTTGACGGTGTGCAGCGCAATGTCCACCACATCGCCATCGGCGCCGACCTGCGGCATTTCTATCCAGTCGCCCAGGCGCAACATGTCGTTGGACGAGAGCAGCACACCGGCCGTGAACGACAAGATGGTGTCCTTGAACACCAGCATCAGAACCGCCGACATGGCGCCCAGGCCGGACAACACAATCATGGGCGAACGGTCCAGCAAGGACGCCACCGCCACAATGACACCGGCCAGCATCAGCATCAACTTGGCCAGTTGCACATAACTTTTGATCGAACGCGCCTTCTGCACCGCCGCCTGGGAGCCGTCCAGTCCCTGGGCTTGCTGCAACTGCAACACGGCATCCAGCATGGCCATCAGTGCGCGCGCCACCTGGATCGCCACAAAGGCCACGGCCACGTTGCCAAGCACGGTGGCAAAGGTGCTGTCCAGGTGCGGCACCTGGTCCACCCCCGCACGCACCACGATCAAAGGCAGAATCCGCGCCAGGCGGTGCAACACCTCGTCATGCAGGACCACATCCGTCAGCCTGGATTGCGCGCGTGCACGCACCCGTCTGACCACGGGCATGAACAACCACAAGGCCAACAGACGCGTGGCCGTGGCCAGCAGCAGCAACAGCACCAGGCCGGCCGCGGCCTGGATCCAGGGGTCGGCCTGCGCCAGAAAGTTCAATGACAAGGTGTACGCCTCCAAAACTCAACCCAAGGGAAGAACGCAGCGACCGTCAAACATCAATCGCCACCGCCGAGCCGGCCAGCTTGCGCAACTCGAATTTCTGGATCTTGCCGGTCGAGGTTTTGGGCAGCTCGCCAAACACCACAGAGCGCGGCACCTTGAAACCGGCCAGGTGTTTCTTGCAGTGCGCCACGATGTCTTCGGGCGTGGTGCTTGCGCCGGCCTTCAACTCGACAAACGCACACGGGGTTTCGCCCCAGCGTAGATCGGGCTTGGCCACCACGGCCGCGGCCAGCACGTCGGGGTGGCGGTACAACACGTCTTCCACTTCAATGGAGGAGATGTTTTCGCCGCCGGAAATGATCACGTCCTTGCTGCGGTCCTTGATTTTCATGTAGCCGTCGGGGTACATCACGGCCAGGTCGCCACTGTGAAACCAGCCCCCGGCAAACGCCTCTTCGGTGGCCTGGGCGTTTTTCAGGTAACCCTTCATCGCGATATTGCCCTTGAACATGATCTCACCCATGGTTTCGCCGTCCAGGGGCACCGGTTGCATGGTTTGCGGGTCCAGCACACGCACATCGCGCTCCAGATGGTAACGCACGCCCTGACGCGCATTCAGGCGGGCGCGTTCGCCGATGTCGAGCTTTTCCCAGCCGTCCTGCGCGGCGCACACCGTCGCCGGGCCATACACCTCGGTCAGACCGTAGACATGGGTCAAATCAAAACCCAGCGCCTCCATGCCTTCGATCATGGACGCCGGTGGCGCCGCGCCGGCCACCATGGCCTTGACGCCACTGGGCAGGCCGTGTTTCATGCTCTCGGGCGCGTTGACCAGCAAGCCGTGCACGATGGGCGCGCCGCAATAATGGGTCACGCCGTGCTGGCGGATCGCATCAAAAATAGCTTGCGCCTCGACCTTGCGCAGGCAGACGTTGACACCGGCACGCGCCGCCACCGTCCACGGAAAACACCAGCCATTGCAGTGAAACATGGGCAGGGTCCACAAATACACCGCATGTTTGGGCATGTCCCACTCGAGGATGTTGGAGACCGCGTTGAGCGCCGCGCCGCGGTGGTGGTAAACCACACCCTTGGGATTACCGGTGGTGCCGCTGGTGTAGTTCAGCGCAATCGCATCCCACTCGTCGGCCGGCAGTTTCCAGGCGTAGGCCGCGTCGCCGTCGGCCAGAAATTCGTCGTAACGGATGCTGCCGATACGCACCACCGGCCCGGTGTACATCGCATCCTCCACATCAATCACCAGCAGCGGCGCGGTGGACTGGCGTAAAGCCAGGGCTTGTTGCATGACAGTGACAAACTCCGGATCGACGATCACCACTTTGGCCTCGCCATGGTCCAGCATGAAAGCAATGGTTTCTGCGTCCAGCCGCGTGTTCAGCGCATTGAGCACCGCGCCCGTCACCGGGATGCCGAAGTGGGCTTCGACCATGGGTGGGGTGTTGGGCAACATCACGGCCACCGTGTCGCCTTTGCCAACGCCGTGCCGCTCCAGCGCGCTGGCCAGCTGGCGGCAACGTATGAACACCTCAGACCAGCTGCGGCGCAAACCGCCATGCACCACCGCCGTGCGCTGCGGGTAAACCTCGGCGGCGCGTTCAATGAAAGACAGCGGCGACAAAGCAGCGTAATTCGCCTCGGTGCGTGGCAGGTCCTGGTCAAAAATGCTGGGCATGGGCAATTCACTCCGGTAGGTCTGAAGGGCCATGGTAGCCGCAGAACCGGGCACTGGCCTCCAGGCTGCTTGTAAAACAAGGTCGCCAATTTTTTATTTTGGCGAACGACAGAGGAGGCAATCCATTTTCCGCCGGGCCGCCCCAAGGAAAATGAAGCCCCCTCGGGGGGCAGGGAGCTACGCGAAGTGAGCGAGCGTGGGGGCAAGGAAGGCACAATACAGGTGTGGCCATTCCTCAATCATTTATCCAGGAGCTTTTAGCGCGCGCCGACGTGGTGGACATCGTCGGTCGTTATGTGCAGCTCAAAAAAGGCGGCGCCAATTTCATGGGGCTGTGCCCCTTTCACGGCGAAAAATCACCCTCGTTCAGCGTCAGTCCGTCCAAGCAGTTCTACCACTGCTTTGGCTGCGGCAAAAACGGCAATGCCATCAGTTTTCTGATGGAACACGGCGGCATGACGTTTGTCGAAGCCGTGAAAGACCTGGCCCAGCAATACGGCCTGCAAGTGCCCGAAGACGATGTGTCGCCGCAGGAGCGGGCGCGGGCAGCGCAGGCGCGCGAGCAGCAGGCAACGCTGACCAGCGTGCTGGAAAAAGCCGCCATCGCCTACATCAAAAATTTGCGCACCTCGCCGCGCGCGATTGATTATTTCAAGGGCCGCGGCCTGTCCGGTGAAGTCGCCAAAACCTTTGGCCTGGGTTATGCGCCCGAAGGCTGGCGCGCGCTGGCCAGCGTTTTCCCCGACTACAACGACGCACTTCTGGTCGAAAGCGGCCTGGTCATCACCGGCGAGCCCGGTGAAGAAAACGCGCAGGGTGAAGCCAAACGCTACGACCGCTTCCGCGACCGGGTGATGTTCCCTATCCGTAACGTCAAGGGCGAATGTATTGGTTTTGGCGGGCGGGTGCTGGGCGACGAAAAGCCCAAATACCTGAATTCGCCGGAAACCCCGGTGTTCAGCAAGGGCCGCGAACTTTATGGTCTGTTCGAAGCGCGCACCGCCCTGCGCGAACACGGCTACGCGCTGGTCACCGAAGGTTACATGGACGTGGTGGCGCTGGCCCAGCTGGGTTTTGCCAACGCCGTCGCCACCCTGGGCACGGCCTGTACCGCCGACCATGTGCAAAAGCTGTTTCGTTTCACCGATGCGGTGGTCTTCAGCTTTGACGGCGACAACGCCGGCCGTCGCGCCGCGCGCAAGGCGCTGGACGCCGCCCTGCCCTTTGCCACCGACGTGCGCAGCGTCAAGTTTTTGTTTTTGCCGCAAGAACACGACCCCGACAGCTATATCCGCGAACACGGCAAGGACGGTTTTGCGGCCTACGTCAGCAAGGCCGTGCCCTTGAGCAAATTCATGCTGGAAGCCGCCGGCGAAGGCTGCGAGCTGGAGACCGCCGAAGGCCGCGCCCACATGGCCAGCAACGCGCGTCCTCTGTGGAGCTTGCTGCCCGACGGCACCCTCAAGCGCCAGTTGCTGGCCGAGATCGCCGACAACGTGCAGATCGACAGCCGCGAGCTGCTGCAGCTTTGGCAGCCAGCCGCCACTGGCTATAAAAACAATAGCAACTCACGCCCGACCAGCAAGGGCCAGAGGCCAAAACAGCCCGAATATTCGGCGCCCGAGGAGCATTTCGAGGAGTTTTCCGGCAATTTTGCCGACTTGCACGACGAAGACGCGTACGCCGCCTCGTTTTCGGCCGCGTCCAGCGCCCCCGCCTCCGGGAGTTCCTCCGGCCGCAGTTTCCGGCGGGACGCGTCCGCCCCCCGTGCGCCGCGCCGCGTCGCCGGGCGCATGTTGCCCGCCAGCCGCGAAGACCGGGTGCTGCGCCTGATGCTGACCGCGCCGCAAAGCTGGGACAAACTCAGCAACGAGGAACATGTGTTGCTGTCGGAGCTGCCGGCGCCGCACGGCCCGCTGTTCGTCTGGCTGGAAAGTCAGCTGCATGAACACGGCCCACAGCCCTGGGCGGCGCTGCGCGAAGGTTTGCGCGAACATCCGCAGGAAAATTACGCGGTGCAGCAACTGGCGCAGATTCCCGAAGGCATCGAGGTCGACTGGAACGAGGTCCGCAGCATCGTGCAGCAGCTGGGCGCGCTCAAACGCCAGCAAATGCTGCAGGAACTGGCGGAAAAAGCCGCCACCGACCCGGCCGCCATGCAGGCCTACCGCGAGTTGCTGGCACGCCCTAAAAGCGTCTAAAAAAGGGGCCGGCGGGCGCGGAAAAACAAGGCTTCAGGGTATAATCCGATTTTTCCGCTACGGCAAGCGCGACAGCAGCACCTCCGGCACCAGCCCCCCGCGACATCGGGACCAACAGGTAACAGGGCCCCCTTCCCGCAAGGACTGCACACCAAATGTTCGCCCAAACAGCTTGCCCACAATGCCCAGCCTGACGGCGCGGGCATTTTTTGTGCCCGTGCCTTGATGCCCTCAAGCGCCGGGAGCCTGTTTGAATACGACGTTTTGACATCTGGAGTTCGCCATGCCTGCTCACCAGTCCGACAAGTCCGCCAAGCCCGTTGTGAAACCCAAGGCCGCGGCCCTGGCCTCTGGAAAGCCGCTTGCCAAAGCAAGTGCCAAAGGCGGCAAGCTTGAAAAACCCGGAAAAACCGCCATATCCAAACCAGCTCCCGGCCGTCCAGCCACGGCGCCCCAAGCGGCCCTGAAATCCGACAAGCCCCCGAAGAAAGCCCTCACCGTGACCCCCAAGTCCAGCCAAGCCAAGCTCATCGAAGCCGCTAACGCCCTGCTCGCCGCAGCCGCGCCTGCCAAAAAGAAACCCGGCCGCCCGCCCAAAAACCCGGCTGCCGCTGTAGAAGGCGCCGTCCCGGCTGCCGGTGCCAAGCGCGGCCGCAAGCCCAAAGCCACGATCAAGGGTGACGGCGACGAAGACATGTCCGACATCGAGGACGATCTGGTCGGCGAACCCGTGGTGGAAACGACTGAAAAGGTCAAACCACTGCGCATGAAAATCAGCAAGGCCAAAGAACGCGCCTTGATGAAGGAATTCGGCCTGGACGAAACCGTGCTGTCCGAAGAAGACATGCTCAAGCGCCGCATGCGCCTGAAGGCACTGATCAAGCTGGGCAAAACCCGCGGCTACCTGACCCACGGCGAAATTTCCGATCACCTGCCCGACAAGCTGATCGACGCCGAGACGCTGGACGCGGTGATCGTCACCCTGAACGATCTGGGTGTGGCTGTGTACGAGCAGACGCCTGACGCGGAAACCCTGCTGATCACCGCCAACGCGCCGGCCGGCTCCACCGAAGAAGAGGCTGAAGAAGCCGCCGAAGCCGCACTGTCCACCGTCGACAGCGAGTTCGGCCGCACCACCGACCCGGTCCGCATGTACATGCGCGAAATGGGCACGGTCGAGCTGCTGACACGTGAAGGCGAGATCGAGATCGCCAAGCGTATCGAGGGCGGCCTCATGAAAATGATGGAGGCCATCTCCGAAAGCCCCGCCACGATCGCTGAAATCCTGCGCCTGGGCGAAGAAATCCGCGAAGGCAAGGTCGTTATTTCCACCGTGGTTGACGGCTTCACCATCGCCAACGAAGCCGACGATTACGTGGCCGAGGAAGACTTTGATGAGTTCGACGAAGAAGACGACGACGACGGCAAAGGTGGCTCCAAGGCCCTGACCAAAAAACTCGAAGAGCTGAAAAAAGAAGCGCTGAGCCGCTTCGACAGCATTGCCATCCTGTTCGACAAGGTCCACAAGACCTACGACAAGGAAGGTTACGGCACACCGGCTTACACCAAGGCGCAAACAGCTCTGAGCGACGAGCTGATGACCGTGCGTTTCACCGCCAAAACCATTGAAAAGCTGTGCGATCTGTTGCGCGGCCAGGTGCTGGACGTGCGCAAGAAGGAGCGCGAGCTGCGCAAGATCATTGTCGAGAAATGCGGCATGCCGCAAGAAGTCTTCATCAAGGATTTCCCGCCCAACCTGCTGAACCTGAAATGGGTGGAAAAACAAGTTGCTTCCGGCAAGCCCTGGTCCATCGTGATGGCGCGCAACATCCCGCCCATCCAGGAGCTGCAGACCAAGCTGGCTGAACTGCAAGCCCGCGTGGTGGTGCCGCTGGCCCAGCTCAAGGACATCAACAAACGCATGAACGAAGGCGAGTCCAACTCGCGCGACGCCAAGAAAGAGATGATCGAGGCCAACTTGCGCCTGGTGATCTCGATTGCGAAAAAGTACACCAACCGCGGTTTGCAGTTCCTGGATCTGATCCAGGAAGGCAACATCGGTTTGATGAAGGCCGTGGACAAGTTCGAATACCGCCGCGGCTACAAATTCTCGACCTACGCCACCTGGTGGATTCGTCAGGCCATCACGCGTTCGATCGCGGACCAGGCCCGCACCATCCGTATCCCGGTGCACATGATCGAAACCATCAACAAGATGAACCGTTTGTCGCGCCAGCATTTGCAGGAATTCGGCTTTGAGCCGGATGCCAGCATCCTGGCCGAAAAGATGGAAATCCCTGAAGACAAGATCCGCAAGATCATGAAGATCGCCAAAGAGCCGATCTCCATGGAAACACCGATTGGTGACGATGACGACAGCCACCTGGGCGACTTCATCGAAGACGGCGCCAACACCGCACCGCTGGAAGCCGCGATGCAGGCCGGCCTGCGCGATGTGGTCAAAGACATCCTCGACAGCCTGACACCGCGCGAAGCCAAGGTGCTGCGCATGCGTTTCGGTATCGAAATGTCCACCGACCACACGCTGGAAGAAGTCGGCAAGCAGTTCGACGTGACACGTGAACGTATCCGCCAGATCGAAGCCAAGGCGCTGCGCAAACTCAAACACCCTTCGCGTTCGGACAAGCTGCGCAGCTTTATCGATACGCTGTAAATTGAAGTAAGCGCTGCAAGGCCAAACAAAAGGCCGCCACCCGTTTCGACGGGCGGCGGCCTTTTTCATGGAAGGTGCTGCAGAGGCTGGTCATCATTGCACAGCATTCCGGCAGACGCGGACCACTTCACTGGTGTTGAGCACCGAATGTCGGCTTCGGAGATAACCGAACTGCCCCTTAGGGAGACGGAAGTACACCTTTCCCGCAAGCCGACGCCAGGAAATCGCCGGGCGACGAGCGGCTAGCCCGGTTAATACTCAGACCCTCTCAAGGCGGATGTGTATGCCCATGCCCATGCCGATGATGGATGTCCGGATAGTGCGGATGCTTGTGTATCAACACCTCATGCCGGTGGGCATGCGTGTGTGCTTCCGCAGCCTTCCAGGCAAAGGCATGCGCGTGTTGGTGATGCGCGTCATGTGCATGCCTGTGGCTGTGCTCCAGCGGTTCATGGGCGTGTTCGTGCTCATGTCGCTCTCGAACGTGCAACCAGACGCCAAGGGCCATCAGCGCGGCAGCCATCCAGAAGAGTGGGCCAGGCAGGTCGGGCCACAGCACCAAAGAAATGGCCACGCCAAACAACGGCGCCACCGAAAAATAGGCACCCGTCCTGGCTGTGCCCAGCGTCCGCAGGGCCAGCACAAACAGCATCAAGCTCAGTCCGTACCCAAAAAAGCCCACAACCAGGCTGGCGCCCAGAGTCGTCAGCGATGGCAACGAAGCGCCACTGAGAAGTGCAAGAGCTGTATTGCTGACTCCGGCCAACAGCCCCTTCAGCCCGGCGACCAGCATGGCATCGTGCGTCGAGACCTTGCGGGTCAGATTGTTGTCTATCGCCCAACACAGGCACGCGCCGAAGATGAGCAATGCGCCGGACGAGAAGGCCGCGCCACCTGGCGCCCAGGACAGCAGCAAACCGCCGAGGACGATGACGACCATGCCCAGCACAATTGAACGGTCCGCGTTCTCCTTGAACACCCACCAAGCGATAAGAGCCGTCAGCACGCCCTCGACGTTCAGCAGCAGCGATGCTGACGCCCCGCTGGTCTGGGTCAGCCCGAGCATCAGCAGCGCTGGGCCGAGCACGCCGCCAAACACGATGGCGCCCAAGAGCCAGGGCATTTCGGCCCGGGGGATGCGCAGGGCCTCGGACGCGTGCTCGCCTTTTTCTCGCCTCAAGTGGCGAAACGCCAGCAACAGACACAGGCCGAGTCCACTGCCCAGGTAAAGCAGTCCGGCCAGCAGCAAAGGCGCGACCTCACCGACCAGCAACTTGGCCAGCGGGGTACTGGCGCCAAACAGCAGCGCTGCGGCCAGGGCGGGAGTGGCAGAACGAATCGACATGACGAAAGTAAAGCACAGCCGCAAAGACGGGTGGAAAAAAATTAGTGTTCCTTTTCTTGTATCAATCATCACTTTATGAGATATTTGCTACATGAATTCATGGCTTATCTTGACCGCGACCCTCCCGACCCATCCCAGCGCGCTTCGCGTGAGGGTATGGCGGGCCCTCAAAGCGACCGGAGCCGGAACGCTGCGGGATGGGGTGTACCTGCTGCCCTCCACTGCGCCTACGGCCCAGGCGCTGTGGGACATTGAGCGGCTGATTCAGGAGAGCGGCGCCGACGGCCACATGCTTGTCGTCACTGCGCGCGACGAGGCGCAGGAGACGACGTTTCGAGGGCTGTTCGACCGCTCCGAGCTCTACGCCGAGCTGCTTCAGTCCATCAAGGAAGCCCGGGGCACCCTCAAAAGTGCCAGCGAGGCCGAACTCCACAAGACACTGCGGGGGCTTGAGCAACAGCTTCATGTCGTGCTGGCCAGTGACTTCTTTGCGGGGAAGCCCGCCGAAAAGGCCAGTGCCGCACTGACGGCGCTGCGGCATGAAATCGAACGGCATTTGTCGCCCGGCGAGCCGACGCCGCGCGCCGAAGCCATCCAAGGCCAAACCATCGAAGATTTTCAGGGTCGGACCTGGGCGACGCGAAAACGTCCCTGGGTCGACCGCCTGGCGAGCGCCTGGCTGATTCAGCGCTTTGTCGACAAATCGCCGCAATTCATCTGGCTGGATGACCCGACAAAATGTCCGAAGACAGCGCTGGGCTTCGATTTCGACCATGCCCGCTTCACCCACTTGGGCGACAAGGTGACGTTCGAAGTCGTGGCGCAGACCTTTGGCCTGGACGGCGATAACGGCATCCATCGCCTGGGCGAATTGGTGCACTACATCGATGTCGGCGGCATCCCCGTCGACGAGGCGGCCGGCGTCGAGACCCTGGTGCGCGGCCTGCAAGCGCAGCACAAGGAGGACGATGCCTTGCTGGCCGCCTCTTTCCCCATTTTTGACACCTTGTATGCAGCGATGAAGGCACGCCAATGACCACGAACACCATCACCGAGGCGCCCGAACGCCTGAGCTTCGGCGAAGCCTTTGCCTACTGGCTCAAGCTCGGTTTCATCAGCTTCGGCGGCCCCGCTGGGCAGATAGCCATCATGCATGAGGAGTTGGTGGAGCGCCGCCGCTGGATTTCCGAGAGCCGCTTCCTGCATGCCTTGAACTACTGCATGTTGCTGCCGGGCCCGGAAGCCCAGCAATTGGCGACCTATATCGGCTGGCTGATGCACCGCACCTGGGGCGGCATCGTTGCCGGCGTGCTGTTCGTGCTGCCTTCGCTTTTTATCCTGATTGGTTTGTCCTGGGTCTACATGGCCTATGGCAACGTGCCCGCCATCGCCGGGGTCTTCTACGGCATCAAGCCGGCTGTCACGGCCCTGGTCATGCACGCGGCCTACCGGATTGGCTCCCGGACCTTGAAGAACGCCTGGCTGTGGGGCATCGCGGTGGCGGCCTTTATCGCCATATTCGCGCTGCAGTTGCCGTTCCCGGTCATCGTGCTGGCGGCCGGCGTCATCGGTTACCTGGGCGGCCGCTATGCGCCCGACAAGTTCTCCCCGGGCGGCGGTCACGGCAAGGCGACCCAATCGCTCGGCCCTGCGCTCATCGACGACCACACCCCGACACCCGAACACGCCTTGTTTAGCTGGCGGCGTTTCAGCCGGGTCCTTGTCGTGTGTCTTGCCCTGTGGTTGGCCGGCATGGGGGCTTTGATGGCGCTTTATGGCTGGGATGCGGTGTTGACGCAGATGGGCTGGTTCTTCACCAAAGCCGCGCTGATGACCTTCGGCGGCGCTTATGCCGTGTTGCCCTATGTGTTCCAGGGCGCAGTCGAGCACTACCAGTGGCTGAGTGCGCCGCAAATGATAGACGGCCTGGCGCTCGGCGAGACGACACCCGGGCCGCTCATCATGGTGGTGTCCTTCGTCGGCTTTGTCGGCGGCTGGACCAAGGCCATCTTTGGCGCGGAGTCGCTGTTTCTGTCAGGCGCAGTCGCGGCGACCGTGGTGACCTTCTTCACCTTCCTGCCCTCCTTCTTTTTCATCCTGCTGGGCGCACCTTTTATCGAGTCCACGCACGGCAAGCTGAAATTCACAGCGCCGCTGACCGGCATCACGGCCGCCGTGGTCGGCGTCATCGTGAACCTGGCGGTGTTCTTCGCCTACCACGTGCTCTGGCCGCTAGGCCTCTCGGGGCATTTTGAGTGGGCGTCGGCATTCATAGGCGCGGCGGCGGCCGTGGCGCTGTTCCGTTTCAAGGTGGGTGTCATTCCCGTCGTCCTGGCTGCTGGCCTGGCAGGACTGGCACTGACGTTTCTGCGGCCTGTTTTCTCCTGAGGAGATTGTTATGGAACATCGCATCCAGGACCTGCCCTTTGACCCCGCCGCGCTGCGTGGCCTGTCCGAGAAGCTGCTGCGAAGCCACCATCAAAACAATTACGCTGGCGCCGTCAAACGCCTCAACGCCATTCGCACGCAGTGGGGCGCGCTGTCCCCGGCGACCACGCCCGGCTTTCTGCTCAATGGTCTGAAACGTGAGGAACTCCTTGCCAGCAACTCCATGCTCCTTCACGAGCTTTATTTCGGCAGCCTCGGTGGCGACGGGCACACGATGGCGCCGGCCATGGAGCTGGCATTGCAGGCCAGCTTCGGCAGCCTGGCCCGCTGGCGTGATGAGTTCGTCGCCATGGGCAAGGCGCTTGGTGGCGGCTCCGGCTGGGTGTTGCTCGTGTTCCAGCCGCGTGACGGAACGCTTGTGAACCAATGGGCCGCAGACCACACGCAGGCGCTGGCTGGTGGTGTTCCCATCCTCGCGCTGGACATGTACGAGCATTCCTACCACATGGATTTTGGCGCAGCGGCAGGCAACTACGTCGATGCCTTCGTGGAAAACGTCCACTGGGAGGCGATCTACGCACGTTATCAGCTCGCGGTGCACGGGGCCAGCGAACCCTATGGAGCGACGCATGAGGAAGTCGCTGGCGCGCTGGTGCTGGATGTGCGCCGCGCAGCCGTGTTCGAGGCGGCGACAACGCGGCTTGCCGGTGCCCGCTGGCAGGACCCCGCCACCGTCGACAGTTGGGCCAACACCTTGCCAGCCGACCGCGACATCGTCGTCTACTGTGTTTACGGACACGAGGTCGGGCGCGCAACGGCGCTGCGGCTGAGGGCTGCGGGTCTGCACGCGCGCTATCTGCGTGGCGGCTTTGACGGCTGGCAAGCGGCCGGCCGTGCCCTTGAACCGAAAGGAGCTGCCTCATGAAATGGATCACACGCGAGCGTCCCAAGATTGACCGAATAGCCTGCCCGTGGCTGATCGCACGCTTCATCGACAAGGCGCCGGAGTTTCTGTATGTCCCGGCCGACAAGGTGCTGGAGACAGCGAAACAGACAGGTGCGACTCCCTACGACATCCCCGGCGTCGAGATGACGCACGTTGGCGCCTTGTGCAGCTTCGACGCCTTTCTCTCGAAGTACGAGCTACATGAGCCGGCATTGCAGCAACTGGCCCTGATTGTTCGTGGCGCGGACACATCACGGCTGGAGCTGACGCCACAGTCGGCCGGTTTGTACGCCTTGTCGCTCGGCCTGTCGCAAAACTTCAGCAATGACCACGAAATGCTTGCGCATGGCATGGTGATGTATGACGCGCTCTACGCCTGGTGCAAAAAATGCCAGGGAGAGACGCACAATTGGCCGCCCAAGATCTGAGCGCAAGCTAGGCTGTGCAGAGCACGCACGCCAAGCTAGGGGCCCAATTCGGGCAGAGGCCCAGGAAGGCCGTCATTGCCCCTTGGATTTTGTCTTTGCGAAGCGCCTCAAAAAACTCCGTACCGGTACGCAAAATACAGCGCAGCCAGGACGCCAACGACGGCAAGGATGGTCATAACTCTTCCCATGCTTACTCCTTAGTGAAAGCTCAATGCTACTGGGTTGCGCTACCAGCCTGCTTGTCCACACCATCCCGAAGTGGCCGATCTCGCCATGTCACCACCAAGAACCAAGGGACTCGCTGGTAGCTGAGCCGTACGCCCCTTGAATTGAGCGTTCGCCACGGATGACCGGTGTTGGCCTTATTTTGCTTCAGCGTCAGGCACGCCACAGCAGCAAACAGCCAGCGGAAAGATATACGTTCAAGCCCGCTCAATGAATACCAGTCGCCATGGTCAGCGATTGCCGGCACAAGTGCTCCATGGCACCGAAAAGCGCAAGTTACAAGCCTTTTAGGCCTCTAGCCCTTATGGTACGGGCGCAATAAGCTATTAAAACAATAGCAACTGACCTCCGCGCGGTGCGGCTGAATCAGGACCAGTACAGCCGCGTCGGGTTGTCCACCAGCAGCTTGTGTTGCAAGGCCGGTGTGCTGGCAATCTGCGGGATGAAGTCCACCAGCAGGCCGTCGTCGGGCATGTGGTCCTTCAGGTTGGGATGGGGCCAGTCGGTGCCCCACAACACGCGCTCGGGAAAAGTCTCGACCACACGCCTGGCGAACGGCACCACATCCCGGTAAGGCTGCGGTTCGCCGTTCAGGGCCTGGGGCCCGGTCACGGACAAACGTTCGGGACAGCTGACCTTGCTCCAGATGTTGCCGTGTTCACGCATGAGTTGCATGAACAAGGCAAACTCCGGCCCGTCCACCCCTTGGCGCACATCGGGCCGGCCCATGTGGTCCACCACCACTGTCGTCGGCAGCGCAGTGAAAAAGTCCCATAACTCGGGCAGATCCACCGCCTCGAAATAAATCACCACATGCCAGCCCAGCGGCGCAATGCGGCCGGCGATTTCCATCAACTCGTCCCGGGGCGTGAAGTCCACCAGGCGTTTGACGAAGTTGAAACGCACGGCGCGCACGCCGGCGCCATGCATGTCCAGCAGTTCCGCATCCGTGACACTGCG
The DNA here is from genome assembly GCF_033446725.1 of Polaromonas potterensis. NCBI lineage: Bacteria > Pseudomonadati > Pseudomonadota > Betaproteobacteria > Burkholderiales > Comamonadaceae > Polaromonas > Polaromonas potterensis. The sequence goes on from NZ_JAWQLX010000002.1 coordinate 547,607, forward strand.
GCGCACCGTGGCCACGCCGCGCGCCCTGCCCCCGGACGCACGGCAGGCATCGACCATGGCCCGGTTGTCCGCACCGTGGCAGGTGGCCTGCACAATCACGTTTTTGTCAAAACCCAAATGATCGCGCAGCGCAAACAGCTGCTGTTTGCTGGCATCACACGGCGTGTATTTGCGCTCGGGCGCGTAGGGAAACTCGGCGCCGGGGCCGAACACATGGCAATGTGCGTCCACGCTGCCAGGTGGCAAGATAAAACGCGGCTTGGTCGGGCCGGCGTACCAGTCCAGCCAGCCAGGGGTTTTGGGAAACATCACGACAACCAGCCTTTAGTCCGGTTTGATGCCGGCTTCGCGCACCAGTTTTTCGTAACGCTGGCGCTCGCTGCGGATCAGTTTGGCGACCATGTCCATGCTGCCGGGCAAGACCTCGCCGCCAACAGCCGTCATACGTTGCTGTACTTCAGGCGTCTTCAGCGCTTTCTGGACTTCGGCATGCAGCTGCGTGACGATGGGCTTGGGTGTGGCTGCCGGCGCCATCAGCGCGTACCAGACCGAGGCCTCGAAGCCGGGAAAGCCCGACTCGGCAATGGTCGGCACGTCGGGGAATATCGCCGAACGATTCGGGCTCAACACGGCCAGCACCTTGAGCTTGCCACTTTTCACATGCGGGCTGACCTCGAGCGCGTTCATGGCCAGCAGCGGCACCTGGCCGCCTATCACGTCGGTGATCGCCTGCGCGCCGCCGCGGTAGGGAATGTGTTGCAGTTGCATACCGGCCGCACGTGCGAACAATTCGGCCGCCATGTGCGGTGTCGAGCCGTTGCCCGGGCTGGCAAACGCGAGTGAGCCGGGTTTGGCCTTGGCTGCTTCGATCAGCTTGCCGATATTGGCATACGGTGCGTTGATATTGGCTGCAATCACGACGGGCACGCGGCCCACCAGCGAAATCGCCACCAGGTCGCGCTCGGCGTCAAACGGTGCGGGCTGGTACAGCGACATATTGGCGGCCAGCGCATTGGCGGCCAGCATCAGGGTGTAACCGTCGGCTGGCGCATCGATGACCTGTTTGACCGCGATGTTGGTGCCGGCACCCGGTTTGTTGTCGACGATGAAGGGCTGGCCCAGGCTGCCGCCCAGGCTTTGACCCAGGGTGCGGGCCACGATGTCCACCGCGCCGCCGGCGGAATAACCAACGACAATTTTCACGGGTTTGGAAGGATAGGCCTGGGCAGCGACCTGCAGCGGCAGGGCGGCGGCTGTGGCGGCCAGCAGGCCGAACAAGCCCGAGCGAAGAAGTGACGTATTCATGGTGATGTCCTGTTAAATGAAAAAATAGGGGGAAGGTCAGTCGACGCGCACGCGGTAGCCAAGCTTCAGCCGGATCAGCGGCTCGGTGAAGTCCATGTGTGTCTCTTGATCAATCCGGCTTGCGCGTGCCGCGCAGGCCTGCCTTGGCTATGAACGACTGGAGCTGTCCGCCCGATTGCATGTCCTGCGCGAACTGGTGCACATAGGGCATGCCCGCTTCGCGGCCCTTGGGGATGGCAATCGCCATGTTCTCCACGCCCCAGCTGCCCGGCAGGATCTTGAAGCCCGGCAGGCTGTCGAGCATTTCGCTCAAGATGCCCTTGTTGGTGGCAAACGCCTCCACCTCACCGCGGCGCAGCATGTCCTGCGCCTGCTTGAGCGAATTGGCGGGAACAAGCGTGACCTTGTTCTTGTACAGGCGCGCGAGCGCCGCCTGCGAACTGCTGCCCTGACTCACGCCCAGGCGGCGGCCGTCCATGTCCATCTCGGCAACCGATGCGATAGTCGACTGCATGGGCAGCAGGTAACCCAGTTCCACCTGCAGCAGGATGGGCGTGAAGTTCATGTCACGCGCACGTGCCTCGCTGGCATTGGTGAAGGTCAAATCAACCGCGCCGGTCTTGACCGCATCGACCACGAGTGCGAGGCGCTCGTATTCGACGATCTGCACCGGCACGCCCATGCGCTGCGCCAACGCCTGGCCGAGCTGGTAGGTGACGCCGGCCGTCTCGCCCGTCTGGGGGTTGGTGACCATGGACGAGGGGCTGCCGGGATAGACGCCGACGCGCAATACGCCCGTGGGTGCCAACGCTTGGCGCACCGCCGGATCTGCAGGCTGTGCGAAACCAGCGCAGGCGGCGAGCAGGCTGGAGGCGGCCGCGAGCAGCAAGGAAAGGCCGAGACGGCGGGACAGGCTTGGAGGTATCACTGAGGTCTTTCAAAGCGCTGTCATGCCGGACCTGATCCGGCATCCATGACGATGTACTGGCACACCACCATGGATTGCGGATCGAGTCCGCAATGACAACAATTCATTCAATCGATGTATTTGAGGCCGGCCTTGGCCAGCGGCTTGCGCATGTTGTACATGTCCAGGCCCAGCACGCCCGAAGCGAGCTTGTCGCGCTTGGCGCCTTCGTTGGCCTCCCGTAGCTGAGCGGCGGCCAGGGTCTGGGCCACGAGGTGCCGCGGCACCACCACCACGCCATCGTCGTCGGCCACGACCGCGTCACCGGGGTGAACGGACATGCCGGCGCAGACCACGGGAATGTTGACCGAACCGATGGTGGCCTTGATCGTGCCCTTGGCGCTGATAGCCTTGCTCCAGACCGGAAAGTTCATGGCCTTGAGCGTCTTCACATCGCGGCAACCCGCGTCGATGATCAGGCCACGCGCGCCGCGCGCCTGAAAACTGGTGGCCAGCAGGTCGCCGAAATAACCATCGGTGCAATCGGCCGTGATGGCCGCGACCACGATGTCGCCGGGCTGGATCTGCTCGGCCGCCACATGCATCATCCAGTTGTCACCCGGGTGCAGCAACACCGTGACCGCCGTGCCGCTGACCTGGGCACCCGGGTAAATCGGCCGCATGAAAGGCTTCATCAGGCCGACACGGCCCATGGCTTCGTGCACCGTGGCCGAGCCGAGCGACGCCAGCGCGTCCGTGGCCGCGCGATCGGCACGGGTGATGTTGCGGTAAACCACGCCAAGTTCAAACATGGTCAGCGTCCTTTTGCTTTGAGTTGCGCATCCAGGCGCGGGAACACGCGGCGGGTGTTGGCTTCATAAATCTGATGCCGGTCATCGGCGCTGAGGATCTTGCTGGCCTCGATATACCGTTTGGTGTCGTCGTAGTAGTGGCCGGTTTCGGGATCAATGCCACGCACCGCGCCTATCATTTCCGAGGCAAACAACACGTTTTTCACCGGGATCACGGTGTTGAGCAAATCAATGCCGGGCTGGTGGTACACACAGGTGTCGAAAAAGATGTTGTTGAGCAGGTGTTCGGACAGCAGCGGTTTTTTCAGCTCTTGCGCCAGGCCGCGAAACCGCCCCCAGTGGTAAGGCACGGCCCCGCCGCCATGCGGAATCAGAAAACGCAAGGTCGGAAAGTCCTTGAACAAATCACTGGTCAGGCACTGCATGAAGGCCGTGGTGTCGGCGTTCAGGTAATGCGCGCCCGTGGTGTGAAAACAGGCGTTGCAACTGGTGCTGACGTGGATCATCGCCGGAATGTCGTGCTCCACCATTTTTTCGTAAATCGGGTACCAGTGCCTGTCGCTCAGCGGCGGCGAGGTCCAGTGGCCGCCCGATGGATCGGGATTCAGATTGATGCCGACATTGCCGTATTGCTTGACGCACTTTTCCAGCTCGGGGATACAGGTGGCGGGATCGACGCCGGGCGACTGCGGCAACATGGCCACGGGCACAAAATGATCGGGGAAGAGCTGGCTGACGCGGTAACACAACTCGTTGCAGATAGCGGCCCAGGTGGCCGACACATTGAAGTCGCCGATGTGGTGCGCCATGAAGCTGGCGCGTGGCGAGAACAGCGTGAGGTCACTGCCGCGCTCCTTCATCAGGCGCAGCTGGTTGTTTTCTATCGATTCGCGCAACTCGTCGTCGCTGATGTTCAGCTCCGAGACCTTGGGCATCATGGACGGCACCTTGATGCCGGCGATCTGCCGGTTACGCCAGGTCTCCAGCGCCTTGGGGGCCGTGGTGTAGTGACCGTGGCAATCGATGATGAGGCTCATTGTTTTCCTTGTGAAAGTGCCGCGTGGGCAAAAAATTCAGGCGGCATCCATGCCGTGGCGGCGTTTGATGGCGATGGTCTCGGGCGAGGCCATGAAGGCCAGCATCCGGCGCACGGCATCTGTTTGCGAAGAAGCGGGGCACAGGCCGGCCGAAAAAATCGTGGTGATCTGCACGGCCGCGGGCAACAGGCCAATCACGCTGATGCCGTCGAGCGACATCAACTCACTCAGTTGTTGAAAGCCCAACGCCACCTCACCGCGCGCCACCTGCGCGCCCACCGGTATGCCCGGCGGCGCCTGGACGCTGCGCTGCAGCACTTCCGTGGCAATGCCCCAGCGCTCGAAAAGTTTCATCAAGGCGACACCGCTGGGCCCGGTGGAGTAGCCTATGCTTCGCGCGGCCAGGACGGCGCGCCGCAAAGCCTCTTCGGTGCTGATGTCCGGCCGCGAGGCACCGGCCCGCACACAAACGGCCACCCCGGAACGGACCAGGTCCACCCGGCTGCCGGCAAGCACACGACCGCCAGCCATCAACCTGTCAATGGCATCCGACGCGAGGATCACCACGTCGAAGGCTTCTCCTCCCTGAACCCGCCGGGCGGCATCCACCCCGCCGACTGCCTCGATGCTGACAACGTCGCCGGTCCGCTGCTGCCAGGTCGCTGTCAACTCGGCCAGCAACTGGCGGGTCGCCATGGAAGAAATCCCGCGTATCGGCACTGTCATGGGCGTTGCTTCCTGGGCGGGGGAAAGACTGAAGGTGGGGCATACGGCAACATGCGGCGATTGTGCCCAGCACGCGCTCTCCGGCCAAGCGGCTCTGCCCGCTATCAGCTATAACAAGCCAGCATAATTGACACCCTGTTATCAACTTTCACCATGGACCTCAAGCAACTCGAATATTTTGTGCGTGTCGCCGAGCTGGGCAGCTTCACCCGCGCCGCGATCGCCCTGGACATCGCCCAGCCGGCCTTGAGCCGGCAGGTGCGGCTGCTGGAAGTCGAGTTGCGCCAAAACCTCTTGACCCGCAACGGCCGCGGTGCTTTGCCGACCGAAGCTGGGCAGTTGCTGCTGGCCCACGCGCGCGGCATCCTGCACCAAGTGGCGCGCGCACGGGAAGAACTGGGTCGTGTGCGCGGCGCACTCGACGGTCGTGTGGCTATCGGCCTACCGCCCAGCTTGGCACGGGCGCTGGTGGTGCCTTTGACCCGCGCGTTTCGCCAGCAGTTGCCAGAGGCCACGCTGTCGATCAGCGAAGGGCTGTCGGTGGCGCTGCAGGATGAACTGGTCAACGGCCGACTCGATATCGCGGTCTTGTACAACACCCAGCCCAGCAACGACATCGAGCTCAGCCCCCTGGCCGAAGAAGAACTGGTGCTGGTGCAGGCCTGTGCTCCAGGCATGCAGGACACGCCTTCGGCAGAACCGGTCACGCTGCAAGCCCTGGCGGCTTTGCCGCTGGTGATCCCCAGCCGGCCCAATGCCATTCGCATGCATGTCGAGTCCGCGCTGGCTGCCGTGGGTTGCCGGCCCGTGATTGCGCTGGAGATTGACGGTGTGGCCGCCATCCTGGCCCTGGTCGCCGATGGCGCCGGTTACGCCGTGCTCACCCGCAACGCCGTGATGAATCTCAGCCAGCCCGCGGCCTTTTCGGTGCGCCAAATTGGCGCCTCGTCCCTGCGTATCCCCGTGTCGCTGGCCATCAGTTCACGCCGGCCCTCGACCCTGACGCAACAAACCACCTTGCAGTTGCTGCGCGACACGGCGGCACGCTGCCTTTGACGCTATTGCTTGGGAATCCCGGCGCGGGTGATGACCTCGCCCCAGCGTTTGGTGTCGCCGGCCAGCAGCGCGGCCGCCTGTTCGGGTGAACCGCTGCGGGCTTCCACATTCAGTTCCGCCAGCTTCTTTTTCACCTCAGGCGTATTGACGGCGGCGGCGATGTCGCGGTTCAGCCGCGCGATCACGGCGGCTGGCGTCCTGGCCGGCACAGCCAGCGCGTTCCAGCTTGTCGCCACAAAGCCGGGCAAACCACTTTCCCTGGCGGTCGGCACATCGGGCAACACGGCGGCACGTTTCTCGCCGGTCACCGCCAGCGCACGCAAGGCTTGCGCTCGGATCTGCGGCAACACCGGCCCCAGAATCTCCACGGCGGCATCGATCTGGCCACCACGCAGTGCGGTGATGACGGCCGGCGTGCCATTAAAAGGAACGATCTGCACGTCGGTACCCGAGCTGGTCTTGAAAAGTTCGCCCGCCAGGTTTTGCGTGCTGCCGACGTTGATAGTGCCGACATTGAGCTTGCCCGGGTTGGCCCGGGCAAACGCCAGCAGCTCGGCCAGGGTCTTGAACTTCGAATTCATCGGCGTGATCAGCGCGATGTCAAAAAATCCTAGCGTGGAGACCGGCGCGAAGTCGCGCAAGGTGTCGAACGGCAGGGATTTGAACAGGCCAGCACTGACCGCCGTGCCGTTGGACATCAGCAGCAAGGTGTGGCCGTCGGGCTCGGCCTTGGCCACCAAGTCCCCGGCCACCACACCGCCGGCGCCCGGCTTGTTGTCGATGACCACCGGCTGGCCCAGCGACTCACCCAACTTCTGGGCGACGGTGCGCGCCGTCAGGTCGGCGACGCCACCCGCACCAAAAGGCACAATAATGCGCAGCGGCTTGGTGGGAAAAGTCTGGGCCGTGGCGGCATGTACCGCCATCAGGGCCAGCAGCAGGCTGCAGGCAAGGCGCGGAAGGCGCATGGATTGTCCTTGTTCTAGGGGTATCGCGGTATTCTGGCCCGGCCGGCGCCGCCGCGTAAGCCACCCAGCCCTCTAGCTGCCAGAACAAAGACGCATAACCAGCGCGGGAGGGTGCCGAGCGCTGGTGGCCATTTTTATAAGAGAAATATGGCTACAGCCCTTATGGGGTGAGCGCAAGTAGCTACTAATTTAATAGCAACACAGAATCAGCGAGCAACACCCAGCAGATGCTCCAGCAACTGCGGCTGCTCGCGCAACTGCTGCGCCGAGCCGGCATGCACCACCGTGCCGCGGTCCAGCACCACCGCGCTGTCCGAGATCGCCAGGACGGCTTGTGGATGCTGCTCAACGATGATGGCCGACAGGCCTTCGTCGCGCGTGATGCGGCGAATGGCGCGCAGCAGTTCTTCCACAATGATGGGCGCCAGGCCTTCCAGCGGTTCGTCCAGCAGCAACAGGCGCGGGTTCAGCACCAGCGCGCGACCCACGGCCAGCATCTGCTGCTCGCCCCCCGACAGTTGTGTACCCAGGTTGGTTTTGCGCTCGGCCAGGCGTGGAAACATCTCGTAGACACGCGCTGGCGTCCAGCGGCCAGGCCGCGCCACCGCCGTCAGGTTTTCATGCACCGTCAACGACTTGAAGATGTTGCGCTCTTGCGGCACCCAGCCTATGCCGGCCGCCGCCCGTTCATGGGAGGGTCGCTTGTGCAGGGCCAGGCCACCCAGGCTGATGCTGCCGCCGTGCTGGCGCGTGGCGCCAGCCAGAGTGTTGATCAGAGTGGTTTTGCCGGTGCCGTTGCGGCCCAACAGCGCCAGGGTTTTGCCTTCATCCAGCGCCAGCGAAATGTTGTTGAGCACCACGGCTTCGCCGTAACCGGCGCTGAGATTTTCTACCTTCAGTAGTTCAGTCATATTGGGCCTCCTCGCCATGGCCCAGGTAGACCGCCTTGACTTCCGGGTCATTGGCGATCTGGTCCGGGTCACCTTCGGTGAGCACCGTGCCGTTGACCAGCACCGTCATGCGTGTGGCAAAACTAAAAACCAGGTCCATGTCATGTTCGATCAGCAACACCGACACATCGGCCGGCAAGGCCGCGACGGTCTGTAGCAACTCTTCGCGCTGGCCGGCCGGCACACCGGCCACCGGTTCGTCCAGCAACAGCACACGCGGCTCGCAAGCCAGCGCAATCGCAATTTCCAGCAGACGGCGCTTGCCGTAGGCGAGTTCGCGGGTCGGCTGGTTCATCACCTCGGTCAGGTGAAATTGCTCCAGCAATTGTTCGCAGCGTTCGGTCACGGCCCGATTCCGGCCCAGCGCCTGCCACCAGCGCAAGCCCAGGCCGCGCTGCTGAGACAAGGTCAGCGCCAGTGTCTGCAGCGGTGTCAAGGAATCGAAGAGCTGGTTGATCTGAAAGGTACGCACCAGGCCGCGCTGCACACGCTGGTGCGGCGCGAGTTGGGTGATGTCTTCACCCAGCAGAATGATTTGCCCTTCGGTCGGCTGCAACACCCCTGTCAACAAATTGATCAGGGTGGTTTTGCCCGCACCGTTGGGACCGATCAAGGCGTGGCGCGCGCCGGGTTGCAGGTTTAGCGTCACATGGTTGGTGGCCGTGATGCCGCCAAAACGCATCACCAGGCCACGGGCCTCCAGCACCGGGGCGGTCATGCGCCACCCCGCTTGTTGAACCAGGTCCAGGGCCGCAGCAACCGTTCACGGCCGACCAGCACCAGCACCACCAGGAACAAACCTATCCAAAACGTCCAGTATTGCGGCGTGATGTTGGACAAAGTGTCCTGCATCAGCTTGAACACCACGGCGCCGACGATGCCGCCGTACAACCAGCCAACACCACCGACCACCAGCATCAGCATCACGTCCGCCGAGCGGTGAAACTCGAACAGGTCCAGCGACGCAAAACCCGTGGTCTGGGTCAGCAAGGCGCCGGCGGCACCGGCCACACCGGCCGCCACGGTGTACGACAAGGCGAGTCGCGACGACACCGGAATCCCAATCGCCATGGCGCGCAGCCGGTTGTCGCGAATCGCCGTCAGCGTCGCGCCAAACGGGGAATGCACGATGCGGCGCATTAGCAAGAAGAAAATCAGCAGCACGGTCAGGGAGTAATAAGCGGCCGTGCGACCAGTCAGGTCAAACTCGAAACGCCCCAGCACCGGGCCCATGACCACGCCCTGCAGGCCATCGGCGCCGCCTGTGAGCCAGTCCAGCTTGTTGGCCAGCTCCATCAGGATCAAGCCCGCACCCAGGGTCACCATCAGCCGCGTCAGGTCACTGCCGCGCATGATGGTCAGCGAGAACAGCGCCCCCATCAGGGTGGCCACCACAATACCCACCGCCAGCCCGACCAGCGGATCGGGCATGACCAGTTTGGCGAACAGGGCCGCGGCATAGCCGCCCAGGCCAAAAAAGGCCGCGTGGCCGAGTGAGACGATGCCGGTGTAACCGAGGATCAGGTCCAGCGAAATCGCAAACAGCGCGACGATGGCGATTTCGCTGATCAGCATGGCATGGCTGGGCAAGGCCACAGGTGCGGCAAAAGCCAGCAGCCACAGCAGCGGCTCCCAGGCTTTCCAGCGGCTTTTGTTAAGCAGGGATTGCTGAGCAGTCATCTCACTTGCCTCCCTTGCGCACAAACAGGCCTTGCGGACGCCAGATCAGAATCAAAATCATCAGGCTGTAAACAATAAAAGCGCCCAGCTTGGGGATGTAGTATTTGCCCGCCACGTCGGCAATGCCCAGCGGCAGCGCCGCCAGCAAGGGGCCGGTGATGGACGAGGTGCCACCCACGGCTACCACGATCAAAAAGTAAATCATGAATTTCAGGGGAAAGGTCGGGTCCAGGCCCAGCACCTCAGCCCCCAGCGCGCCGCCCAGGCCGGCCAGGCCAGAGCCGAAGGCAAAGGTCGAGAGGAACACCAGATTGACATTGATGCCCAGGCCCGCGGCCACGCGCTGGTCGTCGACCGAGGCACGCAGCCGGCTGCCGAAACGTGTGCGCGCCAACACATACTGCAGCGCCACCGTCAGTGCGGCGCACACGGCAATGATGAACAGGCGGTAATGCCCCATGCCCAATATCCAGTCGCCGCTGCCGATTTCGGTGCGGCCCTTGAGCCAGGTGGGCAGCTGGATGATTTGCTGGGTCGAGCCGATGAAATAGTCCACGCTGGCCACGGCCATGAAGACCAGGCCGATGGAAAACAACACCTGGTCCAGGTGTGGCTTGTTGTACAGCGGTCGGTACAAGGTGCGCTCCAGCACACCACCGATCAGCGCCGAACCGATGAAAGCGATCGGCAGGCACAACAGAAAGGGCACGTCCAGGCGTTGCATCAGCAACACCGTGATGTAACCGCCCACCATGGCAAAGGCGCCATGCGCCAGGTTGATGAAATTCATCAGCCCCATGGTCACGGCCAGGCCCACCGCAAGGATGAACAGCAGCATGCCGTAGGCAATACCGTCAAAAAGAATGGTCAACATGTTTTGGCCAGATCGTCAGAAGCTGCTTGAAGGGGCCATTCCAGGAACGCCGCGGAACCGGCTTTGCCGGGCCGCAGGCGTTGCCCCCTGCAAGGGGGAAACAGGCTACACGCAGTGAGCCTGGATGGGGGTCTGCAATTACTTCGTCTTTCCGGGATCCTTGACGTCCTTGATCACGTCAAATTCCACGTTGTAAAGCTGGCCGTCTTTTTTCTCGACCTTGCGCAAGTAGACGTCCTGCACAATGTCGCGCGTCTGCGCGTCAATAAAAATCTTGCCGCGCGGGCTCTCGAAAAGCTGACCCTTCATGGCCGCCAGCAAGGCATCACCGCCGCCCTGCCCCTTGCTGGTTTTGAGCGCTTCGTAAATCACCCGCATACCGTCGTAACCGCCCACCGCCATGAAGTTGGGGCGCATGCCTTTGTTGGCTTTGCCAAAGGCCTCGACAAACTTCTTGTTCATCGCCGACGGATGAGCCGCCGAATAATGGTGGGAGGTGACCACGCCCAGCGCGCCGTCGCCCATGTCGTTGAGCTGGTCGTCGTCGGTCACGTCGCCAGTAGCGATCAGCTTGATGCCGGCCTTGTCCAGGCCACGTTCCAGAAATTGCTTCATCACCGCCGCACCGGCGCCGGAGGGCACAAACACAAACAGCGCGTCGGGCTTGCCGTCACGCACTTTTTGCAGGAAAGGCGCGAAGTCGGGGTTGCGCAGCGGCACACGCAAGGCCTCCGTCACCTGGCCGCCGTTAAAGGTCAGGCGCTCCTTGAAGTATTTTTCGGCGTCCAGGCCAGGGCCGTAATCGGACACCAGCGTGATGACTTTCTTGATGCCGTTTTTGGGCGCCCAGTCGGCCAGCGCGACCGACACCTGCGGCAGCGTGAAACTGCTGCGCACGATGTAAGGCGACGCCTGGGTGATGCTGGAGGTGGCCGCGGCCATCACCACCATGGGGGTCTTGGATTGTGTCGCAATCGGGGCCGTGGCCATGGCCGAAGGTGTGATGCCGAAACCGGCCAACACGTTGACCTTGTCATTCACCACCAGTTCCTGCGCGAGCCGGCGTGTGACATCGGGCAAGCTGGTGTCATCCTTGACGATCAGCTGGATTTTTTTTCCAGCAACCGTATCGCCGTTCTGCGCCATGTACAGACGGGCCGCTGCTTCGATCTGGCGGCCGGTGGTGGCTTGTTGCCCGGTCATCGGCAGGATCAGGCCGATCTTGAAGGTGTTGTCCTGGGCCTGTGCGGGCACGGCGACCAGGGCGGCGGTGGCAAGGGCCAGGGCTGTGAACGTTCGTCTTTGCATGCTTGTCTCCGGAGGATTTACGGGGAACGACTTGTCTGATTTCACGGGCGAGATTAGTATAGTAATTGTTCGTAACAAGCACAAATGTTCTATATACGAACACAACATAAGCATCAAGGAGACGTTTTTACATGGCTTTTCGCCTTTCCTCTGCGTGGCTTGCTGCGCTTGCCCTGACCGCCACTTTCACGGCCCTGCCCGCCCGCGGCGCCGACATTGTTCTGGGTCAGGTCGGCCCCTTCACCGTGATCCCCGTGCCCGATGCGCCCGAGATCAACCAGGGCATCAAGGCCTATGTGAATGAAGCCAACAAACAAGGCCTGCGTGGTCGCAAGATCAGTTTTTTCGAGCTCGATGACCGATATTCGGCAGACGGTTTTGCCGAACAGTTCGGCAAGGCGATGGAGAAAAAACCGCTCGCCCTGCTCTCGCCGATTGGCTCCAACGCGCTCAAACGCATGCTGGACGACAAGCTGCTGGACAAGGCCGACGTGGTGGTGATGAATGCGATTCCCGGCGCCGAGAGTTTTCGCTCGCCCGGCCACCCCAAGCTGTTCCACATCCGCGCCGGTGACAAGCAGCAGATCGAAAAAATGGTGAATCACTCGCGCACCATCGGCATGACCCGGTTGTCGGTCTTGTACCAGGACCTGTCCATAGGCACCTCGGGCATGGCGGTGGCGCAGGAAACCGCGGGCCGCACAGGCAGCCTGGAGATCAAGGGCGTGAAGTCCGGCCCCGATGCCGCGGCGCTGGCCGCGGCCAGCCAGCAGATCGCCACCCTGGGCGGCCAGGGTGTGCTGGTGCTGGGCGCGCCACGTTTCATGGCCGACGGCGTGGCCGCGCTGCGCAAGGCGGGCGTATCGCAATCGCTGTTTGTGTTGTCCTATGTGCCGGCCGCGCTGATCGTCAAACTCGCCGGTGTTGAAGGCGCGCGCGGTGTGGGTATCGCACAAACCTTCCCCAACCCCAATGGCCGCACCTTGCCGGTTCACCGCGACTTTCAGGCCGCGATGAAAGCCACCTACCCGCAACTGACGGAGTACACCTCTTTCCATCTGGAAGGTTATCTGTCTGCGCGCACCGTGGCCGAAGCCGTGAAGCGCAACACCGAAAAAGAACCCACCGCGACCGGTCTGGCCAAAACCCTGCGCAGCATGGGCGAACTGGACTTTGGCGGCTTCAGGGTGGACTTTTCCAAGAGCAATGTCGGCAGCAACTTCGTCGACATCGGCGTGATTGGCAGCGACGGCCGCTTGCGTTATTGAGCTTGCAGAACAACGCGCCGCCCGGGGATGCGAAAGCCCTCTTGGTTGCGGCGCCGTTGGCAAGGTCTCAGGCATGGCGATTTGACTCAGTCGGGCCGCCACGCCGAATCCAGCGTGATGGCGCCCGCCACCCGGGAGACACAGGCGCAGATGCGCCGGTTCTCCTGCTTTTCGTGCGCGCTGAGAAATACATCGCGGTGATCGGCCTCGCCGTCCAGCGCCAGCACCTCCATCACACACAAGCCACATTCACCGCGCCGGCAATCAGACAGGGTTTCGACGCCCGCACTTTCCAGCGCATCCAGCAAGGTAGTGTCGGCCGGCACCATGATGTCGACCTGGTGACGCGGCACCTGGACCCGAAAACTCTGTGCGGCAAAACGCCCGCTGCTGCCAAAGGTTTCAAAACGCAGGTCGGCCGGCACACGCCCGGCATCAGCCCAGGCTTTTTTGATCGCTTCCAGCATGGACACCGGACCGCAGGTGTACAACTGCCCGCCCGCGGGCAAGGCGGCAATTTCGGCGGCCAGGTCCATGCTTTCGCCGCGTTCGGCCACAAAGGACTGCAAGGAGTCGCCCAGGGTTTCGCGCAACAGCGGCAAAAACGCCAGCTCGTCCTGCGTGCGCACGCCGTACAACATACGCAGCGTGGCACCGGTTCGGCGCGCGCGGGCCTGCAACTGCTGGGCCATCATCACCAGCGGTGTGATGCCTATGCCGCCGGCCGCCAGCAGGTAATGCGGCGCCGAAAAATCCAGCGGGAAATGGTTTTGCGGCGTACTGATTTGCAGCCGGTCACCGGCGGCCAGTTGCCACATCGCACGTGAACCACCCCGGCCGTCGGCCATGTGTTTGACGCCGATACGGTAGCTCTGTCCGTCGGGCACGCCGACCAGCGAATAAGAACGTGTCTGCACCTGGCGGTTGACCAGCACTTGCACCTGCAAATGCGCGCCTGCATCCCAAGGCAAGGCGGCGCCTTGTACAGGATGAATCTCGAACTCACGCACGGTGGGCGTCAGGTCGCGCAGCGCGACGATGGTGGCCTCGTAAAGGGTCTGGTTGCTTTTCATGATTCATCAATGGTTGGCATCTGTCTCTTCAAGCCGGGGCCGCGGAACCGGCTTTGCCGGGCCGCAGGCGCAGCGCCCCCTCGGGGGGGGGGGCAGCGAAGCACACGAAGTGGCTAGCGTGGGGGCCATATTTAGCCGCGCCGGCGAATCAGTTTCATCGCTTTCATGGAGGCCGGCATCTGTGCGCCGCCCTGGCCTGACAGCGCATGGCGCAGGTTGCGCTGGGCCAGGCGTGAGTGTTCGCGCATCAACGCTTCGGCGCGTGTGCCCTCGCCGCGCTCAATCGCATCCAGCACCTGCCAGTGCTGGTCTTGCGCCACCACCAGCATGTCGCGCGCCTGCGGCGAGTTCGACTGCACCACCACAAAAGCCGAGGGCGAGGCGAAAGGCAGACCGGCCACACGCGCCAGCTGTTTGACGGTGACCGGGCTGTCGGCCATTTCGTACAACAGGGTGTGAAAGCGCTGGTTCAAATCCACATAGGCGGAAAAAGCTTCGTCGCTCAGCGCGGTGTCGGCCAGCACGGCATCGACCTGGCGCAAGCAATCTTTGGCTTCGGCCAGCACCACGGCCGGCGCACCGCGCTCGGCCGCCAGCCGCACCAGAAGGCCTTCCAAAGTACCGCGCAGCTCGATCGCATCGGCAATGTCGCGCTCTGAAAAAGTTTTGACCGCGTAACCACCATTGGGCAGCGCTTCAAGCAGGCCTTCCTGCTCCAGCCGCATCAGGGCCGCACGTATGGGCGTGCGCGACACACCGATACGTTCCACAATCGCCAGCTCGGCAATCCGTGTGCCGCCAGCCAGTTCGCCGGACAGAATCAGCTCGCGCAGGCGCAGCAGCGCCCGCACCTGCGCACTTTCAGTGCCTAATTGGCCTTCAGCCCTTTCAGGATCTGCGTCAATAGCTCTGTTTTTGATAGCGAATGCCATGGAAGTCCTTTGTCTGAATTGCGTACTCATGCTGCCCGGCGAATCGGGATCACCGGTGTTGGCGTGCTTTCCTGCGTCAACATCTTGTCGATCAGCTTGCGTGCCCACATCGAGCCGGCGTCGATGTTGAGGTTGTAAAACTGGTGGTCCGGGTGTTCGTCCATCGCGACCTGCTGCGCTTCCAGCACATGTTCGTCTTCGCGAAAGATGGTGGCCACGCCTTCGCGCAGGCGATGGGTGAGGCTTTGCTCCCCCAGGCAGTAGTTGCGGGCAAAGGCCCAGAAGTAATGGCAGGTACCGTCGGTCTCGGGTGTGATGGTGTTGAGCACAAAACCGTTGACGCCCTTGCTGCGGTCGCCGGGCTGGCCGTCCCGGGGTTGCGCACCGCTGCCGGCTTCGGCCACACCCACATCGATAGTCACCGTGCACGGCGCTTCAAAACGGATCACCTGCCAGCGGTCCACCGGCCCGGTGTAGCCACGCGCATGCTGTATCTGTCCAGCCCAGAATGGCGGGGCTTCGATGTTGTCCATCCAGCGTGTCACGGTCGCCGTGCGGTTGCCGTGTGTCGCCACAAACGGCGCTTCAGCGACCTCGCGGTTGCCTATGCTGGAGCCGTGCACAAACGCCTCGTGGGTCAAGTCCATCAGGTTATCGACCACCAGGCGGTAGTCGCATTTCACGGTGATGAGTTTGCCGTCACCGGCCCAGGCCGGGTCATCGTTCCAGTGCATGTCGGGAACCAGCGCCGGGTCGGCCTTGGCCGGGTCACCGGGCCAGATCCAGACGAAGCGGTGTTTTTCCAGCACCGGGTAGGCGCGCACACAGGCGGATGGGTTGAGTGTTTCCTGGCTCGGCATGTGGGTGCAACGGCCTTGCGCGTTGTAGACCAGGCCGTGGTAGCCGCAGGTGAGTTCGTCACCATCAAGCCGGCCCATGGACAGTGGCAGCAGCCGGTGCCAGCAGGCATCTTCCAGCGCCGCCACCGAGCCATCGGTCTTGCGGAACATCACGATTTTTTGTTTGCAAATGGTGCGCGGCAACAATGTGCGCGCGACTTCCACGTCGTAAGCCGCGGCGTACCAGGCGTTGAGCGGAAACAGAGGTTTTTCAGCTTTCATGAATACACACTGTATACATTTATCCTGAAAAATCAAGAATTTCTGGCGAAATACGGCTTTAAAAGCCCGTTAATGTATTCATTACTGACATTTCCAGATGCCTTAATATTCCAGCTTCGATCCAGAATCTCAAAGGACATCCCATGAGCACCCCCGCCCTGCATCTGCCGGCCCACTACGACCATGTCGGCAGCTTTCTGCGTCCCAAATACCTGCTCGAAGCCCGTGAGCAACAAGCCAAGGGCGAGATCACGCCCGAGCAGTTGCGCCTGGTCGAAGACAAGGCCATCACCGAGATCGTGAAGTTCCAGGAAGACGTGGGCCTGAAAAGCATCACCGACGGCGAGTTTCGCCGCACCTACTTTCACATCGATTTTCTGGAGCAGATCGGCGGCGTGAAAACCGACATCCCGGTCACCGTGATCCGGCCTGACGGCACGCAGGAGCTGGCACCGCCGGTGATGCGTGTGGTCGACAAGGTGCGCCACGTCAAGGACATCCAGCTCGCCGACTTCCAGTACCTCAAGAGCCAGGTCTCTGCCGGCAACACGCCCAAGGTGACGATTCCCTCGCCGACCATGTTGCACTTCCGCGGTGGCCGCGCCGGCATCAGCAGGGAGCACTACCCCGAGCTGGACCCTGAGTTCTACCAGGACGTGGCCAATGCCTATGGCGACGAACTGCGCAGCCTGGCTGCCGCCGGCTGCACCTATGTGCAGATGGACGACACCAACCTGGCCTACCTGTGCGACGAAAAAATGCGTGAAGCCGCCCGCCAGCGCGGCGACGACCCCAATGAGCTGCCACACCGCTACGCCAAGTTCATCAACCTCGTGGTGGCGCAAAAACCTGCCGGCATGACCCTGGCCATGCACCTGTGCCGCGGCAACTTCAAGAGCACGCATGCCGCCGCCGGCAACTACGAACCCGTGGCCGAAGCCCTGCTCCAGGAAATGAACCTCGACGCCTACTTCATGGAGTACGACGACGCCCGCAGCGGCGACTTCAAACCCCTGCGTTACCTGCCCAAAGGCAAAACCGTGGTGCTGGGCCTGGTGACCACCAAGTTCGGCACCCTGGAAGACAAGGACGACCTGAAACGCCGCATCGACGCCGCCGCGCTTTACGCGCCGCTGGAACAACTGGCGCTGTCGCCCCAGTGCGGCTTCAGCAGCACCGTGCACGGCAACGACATCGCCGTCGAAGCGCAGCGCGCCAAGCTGCGCCTGGTGATTGAGACAGCGCAGGAGGTGTGGGGTTAAGCCTGAACCGCTAACACCAACGCTCAAAGGCCGCCTTTTTGGCGGCTTCTCTTATGCCAAATTGGCCTCTAGCCCAATCGATATGGGCGCCAGTAGCTATCAAATAATGAGCGACACGCCAGCCTCACGCGCCCCGGTTCGGGTCGGGGATATCGGTGTATTTCTGGCTGGAGCCGCGTGCACGCTCCACCGGATACTTGTCGGCATTGACGAGCAGCTTCAGGCGCGCCGCCTCCACCAGATCAATGTGCAGCTTGTCGCAGAGCTGCAGCAGGTACAGCAACACATCGGCCGCCTCCGCCGCCACCTCGGCCTTTTTGGGTGCAGCCAAGTTGCGGCTCTGCTCTTCCGTCAGCCACTGGAAGTGCTCCAGCAGTTCCGAAGCCTCCACCGTCAGTGCCGAAGCCAGATTCTTGGGCGAGTGAAATTGCTCCCAGTCCCGCGCTTTGGCAAAGTCACGCAGGGATTGGGTCAGGGAGGGAAGATCGTTGTTCATGGGGAGATGGCGTTCACAAAATCGGATTAGACCTCACGATCGTGAGGCCCTGCCAACCTATCGAGGCTGGCCCAGCCCGGCCGCAGCGTGCATGGCAAGGAGATTGCTGTGAAAGTTCAGCGCGCCAAGCTGCGGCTGGTGGTGGAGACAGCGCAGGAGGTGTGGGGTTCGGTGTAATACTCTTACTAAATAGCCATGCAAAAGCCGCCGGGGTCACCGGCGGCTTTTTTCAAATTCCCACTCCAGCCCTTGTACTCATTGCAAGTACAGCTTCATTTTTAATAGCGTTTCAGCGCTCTTCCCGAATAATCGGCACTTGTGACCCGCGCGCCGCGGCAACTACTGCCTTGTGGAGTACCTCTACACCTTGCTGTACAAGGGCAATCGATGAGGTCTTCCTAGTACGCTCGATACCAGCCTTGAACAGGCACAAACACCCATGGCTCGGATGCTGGGCTGACGCATAAAGGATGCCGTGCAAATCTTGGCGCCTGCAGTCTTGTGCAAAGGTTTGGCTGGTTTCGTAGCGCATGGACTGCAGCACCGGGTAGCGCTCCTCCAGGCCGCGCAGGTCTGCCAAACGTAAATAGGCTTGGGTTTCGAAGCCGACCAGCATACGCTGCTCTATGCGGCCCCAGCTACAACTACGCACCTCGCGGCGAAAGAGTGACTCGTAAAGCGCCGTCTCCGGGCTGTCGGCCAAATAGGCCGTGGGTTCATCGGCTAGGTCAAACCGCCCGGCCAGAACGCCCGGTGGCGCCAGCACATAGCCCTTGAGCCGCACGCTATCTCTCCGGGCGGTTTTTCGCTGTACCCGATGCCAGCCCTGGTGCGCGGGTATCTCAATGATGGGGGGATGAAAGTCGTGAAAGTTCATGGATGAGGTCAATGTGCCTCAGCCGTTGCCAGTGCCAGTACGCGATCCAGCGCTACGCCTTGCTCCAAAGCAGCGCGCGGCGTCTGGCCGTCCAACGCTGTGGCGGGGGACTCCAAAAACGCCAGCAGCTGCCAACCATCGGTGGACCCCAACTGCTTGGCCACAGGCTGCAGCGCAGGCCAGATAGCAGGCTCAAACTGCCAGCGCGGCAGCTTGAAACCCCGGCGCAGGTTAGACAGTCCAATGCAACGCCCGGTTTTGATCCAAGCATTGATCGTCACCCGCGTGGTGCCCGCCAGCGCGGCGGCTTCGTCGGTGGTGATCATGTCGGCGGCATCCATGCGGTCACGGCGGTACTGAGCACCAGAGCGTAATACGGCAGTGGTCTGCGTCGCAGTGGCATAAGGGCTACCGCTGGAACCATGGCGCGATTGGTCAGATTCAGTGGCAAACGGTGAAGTAAGGGTTAAAGTGTTCATGCGTGTGTCTGGAAAAAGTTGCGCCTCAGGGCGCGTTACGCAAATTGGCTTTGCTGGCTGAGAAGAAGCCGCTGAAACGTGAACTGGCACCCAGCATTACGCGACACCCCTGCCGCAAGGGCGCAACAAACACATCACGCCCCGTCATAGCCATCCCGGTTGTGGCTCTACTAATTTGTTCGGGGAAATCTGTGCTTGTCTTGCGCAGCAATACGTTGGAAAGAATGGGCAGGGTGTACCGCCGCTCGACAATGCCTGCCACAGACTGCAAGACGCGAAGTACTTCGTCTTGTGTTGCTTTAAGAACGATCATTTGAACCCTTTCAAGGCCTGCATCAATTTGGAAAACTGCTACCCCGAATACTGAGAGCCGGAACTAGTTGCCTATTTGATGGCTTGATTTTAGTTCAATTAGAAAATTTAGACAAATTCGTTAAGTTTGTAAAATTACCTCCCTTAATCTTCATCAAACGTTAGCGAAAAATTAGCCTCCAGCCCTTGAGGGGCGCTCGCAAGCAGCTACTATATTTATAGCAAATTTCGCTTCAAGCGCGGGTGTCAGGACGCGCGTTTTAGCGCCACCACAAATCCAGGCGCCACCGCCGGCCGCGCCATCATCGCCTCATACCAGCGCCGCACATGCGGAAAATCCGCCAAGTCAATCTTGTGCCGCTCATGCCGCCAGGCCCAGCCCACGATGGCGAAGTCGGCGATGGACAAATCTTCCCCCGCAAAAAAAGTGTTGTCGGCCAGCCGGCGATCCATGACGCCGTAAAGGCGGCGCGTTTCGGCCATAAAACGCTCCAGGCCATAACGCCGGTCGGCT
Organism: Polaromonas potterensis; assembly: GCF_033446725.1. Taxonomy (NCBI): domain Bacteria; kingdom Pseudomonadati; phylum Pseudomonadota; class Betaproteobacteria; order Burkholderiales; family Comamonadaceae; genus Polaromonas; species Polaromonas potterensis. Next base: position 567,564 of record NZ_JAWQLX010000002.1, read on the forward strand.
TCGTTGTCCAGGCCAGCGAAGTGGTGCACCTGGCCGGGCATGGGGCCGAAGCCGCCCATCTGGAACATCAGCCACTCCATGACGGCCACGCGGACGCGCGGCTCTTTGGGTAAAAATTTTCCGGTCTTTTCAGCCAGGTAGATCAGGATGGCGCCGGACTCAAACACGCTGATGGGCAGGCCGCCGGGGCCATCCGGGTCAACAATCGCGGGGATTTTGTTGTTGGGGCTGATCTTCAGGAATGCCGGGGCGTTCTGTTCGCCCTTGGTGATGTCCACCACCTGCACCTCGTAGGGCAGGCCCATTTCTTCCAGGGCGACGCTGATCTTGCGGCCGTTGGGGGTGTCGAAGGCGTAAAGCTGGATGGTCATGGTGTGTCTGTTTTTTGTTGGATGAATTCGCGCAGACGTACTGCGCGTCGGTCGGAAGGCAGTCTGCCACAGCTGACCGAATGCTGCTGCGTGGAGATGACACACGCTGCGGTCTCGGCTTGGCGTCGGTCGGCGACGCGGCGATACTGGCGCCATGACAAGTCGACTCCCCGCCTTTGCCGCCTGCTGTATTGCCGTGTTCTTGGGCCTTGTCAGCAGCCTCTGCTTCGCTGCACCCTCCCCCGACGACACGCTGCGCATAGGTTCCAAACGTTTCACCGAGTCCTACATCCTGGCGCAGGTGCTGGCGCAAACGGCGGCGCCGCATACCCCCACCCCGCCATCGGTGCTGCAAGGGCTAGGCAACACGGCGATTGTTTACGAGGCGTTGCGTTTGGGCAGCATCGACCTGTACCCGGAATACGTGGGCACCATCAGCCTGGAGATTCTCAAAAGCAGCGCCCCCCTGCCCCTGGACGGCATGAACGCGGCGTTGGCGCCGCTGGGCCTGGGTGTGGCGGTGCCGCTGGGTTTTAACGACGGCTACGCGCTGGCCATGCGTGCGGACACGGCACAGCGCCTGAGCATCACGTCGCTCAGTGACCTGGCCAAGCATCCAGAACTCAAGCTCGGCCTGTCCAATGAATTCATAGGCCGCGCCGATGGCTGGAAGGGATTGGCGCAGCGTTATGGCGCGCCGCAGACACCTATCGCACTGGACCACGGCCTGGCTTACGACGCGATTGCGCAGCAGCAGGTGGACGTGATCGACATCTACACCACCGATGCGAAGATTGGCCATCTGGGTCTGTACGTGTTGCAGGATGACCGCGCTTATTTTCCGCGTTACGACGCGGTGCTGCTCTACCGGCTCGATGTACCGACACGATTTCCGCAAGCCTGGACGGCGCTGCAAGGCTTGCGCGGCAGCATCGACGAAAACGCCATGATTGCGATGAATGCGCGGGCCGAGTTGCAGGGTGTGGCATTTGATGTGATTGCGCGCGATCACCTGGTGGCCAAGGCGTCGGGAGGTACACCCAGCGCCAGCACCACCGACGCATCACAACGCGGCTTCTGGGTCAAGCTTTTCGGGCCCGACCTGGCGCGCCTGACACGGCAGCACCTGGCGCTGACGCTGGCCTCGGTGGGCCTGGCGGCGCTGCTGGGCATCCCACTGGCGGTGTGGGTGTTTCCGCATGCGCGGCTGCGCGCTGTGGTGCTGGGTGCGACCGGCCTGCTGCAAACCGTGCCTTCGCTGGCGCTGCTGGCGATGCTGATTTCACTGCTGGGCGTGATCGGCACCGTACCGGCACTGATTGCGCTGATGCTTTACGCGCTGCTGCCCATCATGCGCAACACCGTGGCGGGCCTGGGCGAGGTATCGACCGGCTTGCGGCTGGCCGGGCAGGCACTGGGCATGACGGCAGGCCAGCGCATGCGCCTGGTCGAGCTGCCGCTGGCGCTGCCGACCATCGTCGCGGGCCTGCGCACCGCCACGGCGATTGCCATCGGCACCGCGACGATTGCCGCCTTCATAGGCGCGGGTGGCTACGGCGAGCGCATCGTTACCGGCCTGGCGCTGAACGACGGCCAGTTGCTGCTGGCCGGTGCCCTGCCCGCGACCTTGCTGGCGCTGCTGAGCGAGGCGCTGTTTGAAGGGCTGGAGTATGTGCTGCGGCGGCGACAAAGACTCTGACTCAGGCGCGCAGAAAGCCTTGCGAGCCAATTTGACCTGTTTTATACAGTCAAATAGGCCCCCAGCCCTTACATGACGGTCGCAAGCAGCTATTAAATCAGTAGCGACTGATCAATCCAGCTTGATCTTGGCCTGTGTCACCACCTCGGCCCAGCGCTTGCGCTCCTGATTGAAAAACTTGTCCTGTTCGGCCGGGGCCATGGTCACCACTTCGGCGCCCTGCCCGCTGAGCTTGGCGCGAATTTCGGGGCTGCGGATGATCTTGATCAGCTCGGTGTTGAGCCGGCTCACAATCGCCGCCGGTGTGCCATTGGCCACCAGCATGCCTTGCCAGGTACCGGACTCGAAACCGGTCAGGCCTTGTTCCTGCAAGGTCGGCACATCACCTATCAGCGGCATGCGTGTGGCTTTGGACACGCCAAGGATTTTGAGTTTGCCGCTTTGAACAAAAGGCAAGGTGGCCAACATGCCGTTCATCAAGACCTGGGTTTGCCCGGCGATGGTGTCGGTCACGGCTTGCGAGCCGCCTTTGTAGGGAATGTATTGCCACGTCGCCTTGCTGGCACGTTCCACAGCCACACCGGCCAGGTGCGGCGCACTGCCCATGGCCGTGACGGCAAAGTTGAGCTGCGACTTGTGCGACAAGGCGACCAGTTCCTTGAGGTTGTTGGCCGGCACCGAGGGGTGCACCACCAGCAAATGCGGCGAATAAGCCAGCATGGTGACGCCGCGCAAGTCTTTGCTCGGGTCAAACGCCAGCTTGGTGTAGACCGAGGGGCTGATGGCCAGTGCACCGGTGTCGCACAGCAACAAGGTGTAGCCGTCGGGTGCGGACTTGGCCACCGCGTCGGCGCCCAGGTTGCCGTTGGCCCCGGCCCGGTTTTCAACAATCACCGGCTGCTTGAGGGCTTCCGACAGCGCCTGGCTGATGGAGCGGGCAATGATGTCCGACGAGCCGCCGGGCGGGTAAGGCACCACGATACGTATCGGTTTGGCCGGCCAGGCCTGCGCTTGCACGCCGGAGGCGGCCAGACCCAGGGCCAATGATGAGGCCAGAACTTTGCGGCGGTTCACAGACATGACAACTCCTCGAACAGATTGAAAAAACAGGCCGAGCGGCCCTGTGGTTTAAGCCTTGGCGACCTCGTGGTTGGCCATCAGTTCCAGCGCACGCACCAGCGCCGAGTGATCCAGGTCCTGCATGCCGTTGGCGCTGCAAACCTGCATCAGCTGGGCTGCGCTGGCCGTTTGCGGCAGCGCCACACCCAGGGTGCGTGCACCGCTGAGCGCCAGGCCCAGGTCTTTCTGGTGCAGGCCGATGCGAAAGCCGGGGTTGAAGGTGCGTTTGATCATGCGTTCGCCATGCACTTCCAGGATGCGTGAGGATGCAAAACCACCCATCAGCGCCTGCCTGACCTTGGCCGGGTCAGCGCCGGCCTTGCTGGCAAACAACAGGGCTTCACCGACGGCGGCGATGTTCAGCGCCACGATGATCTGGTTGGCCACCTTGCAGGTCTGGCCGTCGCCGTTGCCGCCGACCAGGGTGATGTTTTTACCCATCAGTTCAAACAGTGGCTTGACACGTTCGAAAGCCGCATCCGGACCACCAATCATGATGGTCAGGCTGGCCGCCTTGGCGCCGACTTCGCCACCGGAAACCGGCGCATCCAGGTAGTCGCAACCCAGATCGTTGATCTTCTTGGCAAATTCCTTGGTGTCCATGGGCGAGATGGAGCTCATGTCGACCACGGTTTTGCCCTTGCTCAGGCCAGCCGCCACACCCTTGTCACCGAACAGCACTTTGGCCACATCGGGCGTGTCGGGCAACATCATGAAAATGATGTCGGCCTTTTCTGCAACTTCCTGGGCCGAGCCGCAGGCCACGGCCTTGTCGGTCAGCAAATCCGCCGGCACCTTGCTGCGGGTGGTCAGAAAAACCTCGTGGCCGGCCTTGACCAGATGTGCTGCCATTGGCGCGCCCATGATGCCCAGACCGATAAAACCAAGCTTGCTCATTTCAATTTCTCCTTTGATTGTCAAAAAAATACCTGCACCTCATGACCCGCGACTCAGAAGGCGGGTGCATGGATCCCGGATCAGGTCCGGGATGACAGGAAAAATCAGCTCGTGTATTTGTCGTGCAAGGCCTGCGTGGCCGCGCGGAACACGCCCAGATCGCTGCCGACGCCGACAAAGGTGGCGCCCATTTCCATGTAGCGGCGTGCATCGGCTTCCACCGGTGCCAGGATGCCAACCGGCTTGCCGTGGGCCTTGGCATCAGCAAAGATGCTGACCATGGCCGCCTGCACTTCCGGGTGGCCGGCATTGCCCAGGTGGCCATAACCCGCCGCCAGGTCCGAAGGGCCGATAAAGATGCAGTCGATGCCGTCCAGCGCGGCAATGTCACGCGTGGCGGCCACGCCGGCGCGGCTCTCGATCTGCACCATCACGCAGATGTGCTCGTTGATGGACTTGAAATACTCGGGCACCGTGCCGTAACGGTTGCTGCGCTGGGACACCGACACGCCGCGTATGCCCTGCGGCGGGTAACGCGTGGCTGAGACCGCGCTGGCCGCCTGCTCGGCGCTTTCAACAAAAGGAATCAGGAAGTTGTAAAAACCGGCATCCAGCAGGCGCTTGAGCTCGACCGAGTTGTTGGAGCTGGGACGAACCACGGGCGCACTCTTGCTGTCCTTGAGCGCCATCAGCTGCGGAATGTAGGTGGCCATGTCGTTGGGCGAATGTTCGCCGTCCAGCAAAATCCAGTCAAAACCGGCCACACCCAGCACCTCGGTGGTGATGGCATTGGACAGCGAGGACCAGCAGCCAATCAGCTTCTTGCCGGCCAGCAGGTCGCGCTTGAAGGTATTGGGAAAGGATTGGTAAGGTGTGGCTTGTGTCATGGGGTCTCGCTTGAAAAAATGATCTAAAAAGTGCGTGTACGGGGTTCAGGTGATAGGTGCCGGGTTGAACAGCACCAGGGCGTTGTGCAGCTTCCAGTGTTCAGCCCAGGTTTTTTTGCGGCCACTTGCAACTTCCAGCATCAGGTGGAACAGCTCCCAGCCCACGTCTTCGATGCTGGCCTCGCCGTCGGCAATACGGCCGGCGTTGATGTCCATCAGGTCGTGCCAACGCCTGGCCAGATCGCTGCGTGTGGCCACCTTGATCACCGGCACTTCGGCCAGGCCATACGGCGTGCCGCGGCCTGTGGTGAAGACATGCAGGTTCATACCAGCAGCCACTTGCAAGGTGCCGCAAATAAAATCGCTGGCCGGCGTGGCGGCGTAAGTCAGGCCTTTTTGCTTGAGCTTTTCGCCGGGTGCCAACACACCAGTGATAGGCGCTGTGCCCGACTTGACGATGGAGCCCATGGCTTTTTCGACGATGTTGGACAAGCCGCCTTTTTTGTTGCCGGGCGTGGTGTTGGCGCTGCGATCGACCAGGCCTTTTTGCAGATAAGCGTCGTACCAGGCCATTTCGCGGATCATGGCCTGCGCCACTTCCGGGCTGCTGGCGCGTGCGGTCAACTGGTCAATGCCGTCACGCACTTCGGTGGTTTCGGAAAACATCACACTGGCGCCGGCGCGCACCAACAAATCGGTGGCAAAACCGACGGCCGGGTTGGCGGTCACGCCGGAGAACGCATCACTGCCGCCGCATTGCACACCGACCACCAGCTCGCTGGCCGGCACGGTTTCGCGGCGTCGTGCATCGAGCTTTTCCAGGTGCAAAACGGCCGCCTGCATGATGGAGTCGATCATGGACATGAAACCGACATGGTGTTCCGACTGCAGGCAGACCACGTCCAGCACGGCGTCGGCACTGATGCCCACATCGGCCACATTGCGTTCATCCACAATCTGGATCGTGCCTGGCGGCAGCAGGCGCTCGGGCTGCAACTTTTCGCAGCCCAGGCTGACCACCATCACTTCGCCACCAAAGTTGGGGTTCAGCGTGATGTTGCGCAAGGTACGTATCGGGATGATGGCGTCGGGCGCATCAATCGCCACGCCACATCCGTAGGTGTGCTCCAGGCCTACCACATCGTCCACATTGGGAAAACGCGGCAGCAGTTCTTCCTTGATACGTTTGACCGCAAACTCCACCACACCCGCCACACACTGCACCGTGGTGGTGATGGCCAGGATGTTGCGGCTACCGACCGAACCATCGGCATTGCGATAACCCTCGAAGGTGTAACCCTCCAGCGGCGGCAAGGGCTCAGGCCGCAGCGTCGCCATCGGCAAGCCAACGAGTTCGCGTGCGGCCGGCATCTCCAGCAGGCGCTCATGCACCCAGCTGCCAGCCGGAATGTCTTTCAGCGCATAACCGATGGGCACGTTGTAACGCAAGACCGCGCTGCCCCGGGGCAGATCAACCAGTGCCACCTTGTGGCCCTGCGGCACACGGTCACACAGCGTCAGGCCGTCGGCAAACCTGGCGCCGGGCGCCAAGCCGCCGTCGTTGGCAACGATGGCCACGTTGTCGGCCGGGTGCATGCGGATGTAAAGCGGATCGGTCATGGTTCAGTTCTCTTCGGGCGATATTCCAGGCTCACTTGTACAGAGACGGCAACCAGAGCGAAAACGCCGGCACGTAAGTCACGAGCAACAGGCAAACACCCAGTGCGCTGTAAAACGGCAAGATTGAGCGCATCACCTGGCCCACAGATATCTCGCCAATCGCGCAACCGACGAACTGCACCGATCCGACCGGCGGCGTGTTCAGGCCCAGTGCGCAGTTGATCAGCATCACGATGCCGAACTGCACCGGGTCCATGCCGAATTGCATCGCAATCGGCATGAAGATGGGCGTGCAGATCAGGATGGTTGCGGCCATGTCGAGAAAGGTGCCGAGGATGAACAGCAGCACATTGATCATCAGAAAAATGACCCAGGGCTCGCTGCTCACGGACTTCATCAGGTCGCCGGTCAATTGCGGCACCTCGTACAGTGCCATGAAATAACCGAATGCCGACGAGATACCGATCAACAGCAATACCACCCCGGTGGTCTTGCAGGCCTTGGCGCAGGCCTTGAGAAAGTTTTTCCAGGTCAAGGTCTTGTAGACCAACACCGTGATGGCCAGTGCCCAAGCCACGGCGATCGAGGCCGACTCGGTGGCGGTGAATGCCCCCGACAAGATGCCGACCAGAATGATCACCACCACCAGCAGACCCGGCAACGCTGCGCCGAAGGCGCGCATCACTACCCGCCAGCCGGGAAACGTGCCGTGGGTCGGATAACCGCGTTTGACCGCGACGTAATAGGCCGCACCGAGGTTGCACAAGGTCAGAATGATTGCGGGCACCAGACCGGCAAGAATCAGACTCAGCACGCTGACCGAGGCAATGCCCGAGGTGGCCAGCGTGAAGATGATCATGTTGTGCGAGGTCGGCATGATCGCCCCGACCAGCGAAGCGTGCGTGGTGACGTTGACCGCATAGTCGGCGTCGTAACCTTCCTTCTTCATCAGCGGGATCATCACCGAACCCATGGCCGACACGTCGGCCAGGGGCGAGCCGGCGACGCCACCAAACAGCGTGCAGCCGATCACGTTGCTCATGCCCAGGCCGCCACGTACGTGGCCGACCAGGCTGTTGGCAAAACGCACGATGCGCTCGGCGATGCCGCCGTAGAGCATCAACTCGCCGGCAAAAACGAAAAACGGGATGGCGAGGAAGGAGAACACCTGCATGCCGCCGACCATCTTCTGAAACACCACGGCGACAGGCAAGCCTGCCGCAATGATGGTGGCCACCGACGACAGGCCAATCGCAAATGCAACCGGGACGCCGATGACCAGGAGGAGCGTGAAGCTCAGGGCGAGTACGGTCAGTTCCATGCGGGCTCCACTGTTTGGCCGCGCACCAGCGCGATGATATGTTCAATCGAAAACAGCACGATCAGCACGCCGGCAATCACCAGCGGCAGGTAATCGATGCCGTCGGGGACGGGCATCATGGGTTTTTTTTCATCCCACTTGGCGACCATCCACAACCAGCCGCCTTGCACCATCAGCACGCCGAAGAGGCCAACCAGCCCGTGAATCAGGATTTCAATTCGGTGCTGCCATTTTTCAGGCAGCAGGACAACCAGGGACTCCAGGCCGATGTGGCCGGCGTCGCGCACACCGACCGCCAGGCCAAAAGCCGTGACGAACAGCACCAGCAGCAGCGCCAGATTTTCGGCCCAGGTCGGCGTGTCGTTCAAAACGTAGCGTCCAATGACTTGCCATTGAACACACAGGACGATCGCAATCAGGCCGATCACCGCCAGGATCAGGCTGAGCTTGGATAGCGCTGCGCAAAATTTTGTATACATATGATTTCTCTGCTGACCCTTGTCGCAACGCTCCCGCCAGTGGGTGAAGCGCCGCTCACCCCGGCCTTTTCAGGCGAGGATGAGGGCTTGCCAGGTGATGCTTACTTGGTATCCTGAATGGTCTTGACCAGGCGTTTCAGGTCGGGCGTGCTCATGAACTTGTCATAGACCGGACCCATCACCGACTGGAACGAGGCCTTGTCAACCTCAACGATCTGGACACCGCCCGCCTTGACCACGGCCAGCGACTTGCCTTCCTGCTCGTCCCACTTCTTGCGCTGGACCGCGACCGACTCCTTGGCCGCGCTGCGGATCATCTCCTGGTCCGCCTTGGGCAGTTTGTCCCACACCAGTTTGGACATCAGCAGCATCTCTGGCGCCATCGAGTGTTCGGTCTTGGAATAAAACTTCACGGCCTCGTAGTGCTTGGACGTATCGAACGAAGGGATGTTGTTTTCGGCAGCGTCGATCAGGCCGGTCTTCAGGCCGGTATACACCTCGCCGTAGGGCATGGGCGTTGCGTTGCCGCCCATGGCGGCAATCAGGGCCACCCACAGGTCGGACTGCTGAACGCGAATCTTCATGCCCTTCACGTCGGCCACGGTCTTGATCGGCTTCTTGGCGTAGATCGAACGTGCGCCGCTGTCGTAAAAGGCCAGGCCAATAAAACCGGCGGACTCGCAGCTCTTCAGTATCTCTTCGCCAGCAGGGCCGTCAAGCGACTTGCGCATGTGCTCGACCGAGTGGAACAGGAAGGGCATGGTCGGCACCTGCGTCTTCTGGCAAATCGCGTTCATCGGGCTGATGTTCACACGTGTGAGATCCAGCGCGCCTATCTTCACCTGGTCGATGGTTTCCTTCTCGGTGCCGAGCGCGCCCTTGTTGAAGACCTTGATTTTGTATTTGCCGCCGCTCTTTTTGTCCAGCACCTCGCTCATGTATTTGACGGCGACCACGGTCGGATAGTCGTCGGCATTGTGGATGTCGGCGGAACGGAACTCGGCGGCCAGGCCGACCAGCGGCGTCAATGCCAGGGCGGCAGTGACAGCCAGCAATGTTTTTTTAATCTTCTTCATGTCATCCTCTAGGTTGGTGGTTGAAAACTCTTCTGCTCTTCTTGCTCTTCTAATACGAACACGCGGCTTCAGGCAGTCCGCGCACGCCGGGGCGCAACGCAAACACACCACCGGCCAGCGGCTGGTCAGACAGGTCGATGCCGTCAGGGCAAATCGATGTCACGAACAGGGTGTCCAGGCCGGCGCCGCCAAAGGCGCACATGGCTGGTTTTTTCACGGGCACGGCCAGCGAGCGGTCCAGCTTGCCGTCGGGCGTGAAGCGGTGCACCAGGCCGGCATCGTTGCCGCAAATCCAGTAACAACCGTCTTCATCCACGGCCGCACCATCGGGGCGGCCCGGAAAAGAATTCATGTCGACAAAGACCCGGCGGTTGGAGGGTGTGCCGGTCACGGTGTCGTAGTCAAACGCCCAGATCAGTTGGACCGAGGGGTGGGAATCCGAGAGGTATAAGGTGCGGCCGTCAGGGCTGAAGCCCAGTCCGTTGGGTGTGATGAAGCCGTCCAGCATTTTTTGCAAGCCGCCAGGTTGGCTATAACGGTACAAGGCACCGGCGGTGGATGCCAGGCCCATGTTCATGACCATGGTGCCGGCCCAAAACCGCCCTTGCCGGTCGCAGCGGCCGTCGTTGAAACGCATGCCGGGCTGGGCATGGTCTACACCGGCCAGCAACTGGCTGCCCAACTCGCCGCCGGGCAAGGTCTGCAATTCAAAAATGCCGGTTTCCAGACCTGCCACCCAGTGGCCCGGGCGGCTGCCCTGCGCGATGCAGGCCAGCATTTCGGGCGCCCGCCAGGTGGTGATTTCGCCTGTGGCCGCTAACCAGCGGCAAAGCTGGCGGGCCGGGATATCAACCCAGTAAAGTGCTTGTTCAGCAACTTGCCAGACCGGGCTTTCGCCGGTCGCGTTGCGGCTGTCCAGCACGAGTTCGGCTTGGGCGCTCATGGCATCAATCGGCGAAAGGGCCGGCTTTGACAAAACCACCGCCCTGGAACTGGACCGCGGGGTCGCTCAGGTCGGGCGCCGGAGTGCGCGCATAAACCGCTTCGCGGAAAATATCCGAGCTGTCTTGCGGCTTGTAGCCGATATGCCGAGCCTTGCTGTTATCCCACCAGGTCACGGCGTTATTGGACATGCCGAACACAATGCTGTGGCCTAACACGGGGGTGGTCAGGCAGGCGGTGATCAGGCGGTGCAAATCGTCAAAACTCAGCCAGCTGGCCAACATGCGCCTGTCTTTGGGTTCGGCAAACGAGGAGCCAATCCGCACACAGGCGGTTTCAATGCCGTAGCGGTCGAAATAAAAACGCGACAAATCCTCGCCGAAGGCCTTGCTCAGGCCGTACATGCCGTCGGGGCGGGCCGGCGCATCGGCATCGATGGTTTCGCTCTGGCGGTAGAAGCCCGTGACATGGTTGGAGCTGGCAAACACCACGCGTTTGACGCCGTGTTTGCGCGCCGCTTCATACAAGTTGTATAGGCCCAGGATATTGGCTTGCAGGATGGGACCAAAAGGTCCTTCGACCGACACGCCGCCCAGATGAACAATCGCGTCCACGCCCTGCACCATCACATCCACCGCCGCAGCATCGGCCAGATCGGCCAGCACCACCTCTTCCTGCGCACCTGCCGCGCCCAAGTCCACCCGGTCCGACAGGCGCAAGACCGCGCAGTTGGCTTTCAGGCGCTCGCGCAAGGCCTGGCCCAAGCCGCCGGCAGCACCGGTCAACAGCAATTTTTTGTGAACCTGGATTGTCATAAGGTCTCTGTTTGAATACTTGCCGGGGTGCAATGCTGGACTTTTTTACCCAGTTTGCTACAGTGGCTTGAATTGATCAACACATCAGTCATATGTTGTCTGATGACAAAGAATTTTAATGAGCAGCCTTTACCTGTCAACATTTTTTTGATGACACCCAGGCAAACCCCTATACGAGCAAACCCGATGGAACCCAAGCCGAGCAGCCCCCTGATTGACGAAGCCCCGCGCATGCGCCGCCCGCGCGGGCTGGTGACGGAAATCGTCGAAAGCCTGGCCGCCAGCATCAAGGAAGGGCAACTCCAGCCCGGCGACAAACTGCCCACCGAGGCCGAAATCATGGTCCGTTTTGACGTCAGCCGGACCGTGGTGCGCGAATCCATTTCCAAGCTGCAGGCCTCCGGCCTGGTCGAAACGCGGCACGGCATAGGCACTTTTGTGATTCAACACCGGGAGTCCGGCAACTTCCGGATTGCCGCTGCCGACTTTGCGACGGTCGCCGATGTCATCTCGGTGCTGGAGCTGCGTATCAGCCTGGAAACCGAGGCCGCCGGCCTGGCTGCCCAGAGGCGAAGCACGGAAAATCTGGAAGCCATGGCCAAGGCCTTGCGCGCCTTCCAGGACTCCATCCATGCGGACTCCGACGCCGTGCCGCCCGACTTCCAATTTCATATGGAAGTGGCGCGCGCCACCGGCAACCGGCACTTTGCGGACTTGATGACTTACCTGGGCACCATGATCATCCCGCGCACCCGCGTGAACACGCCGCAAAGCGCGCCCGAGGGCCGGCTGAACTACCTGCAGCGTGTCAACGGCGAACATGAGAACATTTACAACGCCATCCGCAACCAGGACGCGGAAGCCGCCCGGGCCGCCATGCGCACCCATCTGTCCAACAGCCGCGAACGGCTGCGCAAAGGCCAGAACACCGAGCCCACGCCGGTTCGCTGAGCCTCAAGCGCGGGGGAAGAGGCCAATCAGGGAATTCCCCGATTGGCAGAAAATCCAGCCAAGTTGTACGATGACTGATCTATTTTGACAGTTTGTGCGATCCTTTCCCCTGCTTCTGAATCTCGAACACACACGCCCTGGACGCCAACCACAAACCGGCGCTCACCTGCACAGCCTGCGTGCGCCGATTCAGGGCCTCCCACAAAACCGTTCATACCCGCGCGCCTGCCTTTTCATCCTTAACAACAGCCTGGAGACAATATGAAACGCCGCTCACTGATTCACTCTACCCTTGCCTTTGCCGCCCCGCTCGCCCTGGGTGGCGCCATGGCGCTGCCGGCCTGGGCCCAGGACAAATGGCCTTCCAAGCCGATTAACTATGTCGTGCCCTTTCCCGCCGGTGGCACCACAGACATTCTTGCGCGCCTGATCGGACAAAAGCTGGGGCCGGTGCTGGATACCACCGTGGTGGTCGAAAACCGCGGCGGCGCCGGCGGCAGCGTGGGTTCGGAGATTGCCTCACGTGCACCGGCCGACGGCTACACCCTGCTGGGCGGCACCATCAGCTCGCATGCGATCAATGTCAGCCTCTACCCCAAACTCGGTTACGACCCGATCAAATCTTTCTCGCCGGTGACACTGATTGGCTCCAACCCGGTGGTGTTGATCGTCAAAGCGGACAGCCCTTACAAGACCTTGCAAGACGTTCTGAACGCGGCCAAGGCCAAACCCAAAACCGTCACCTCTGCCTCGGCCGGCAATGGCACTTCGCAACACATGACGCTGGAGTTGCTGGGTTTTCGCTCGGGCACGCAGTTCATCCACGTACCCTACAAAGGCAGCGGCCCGGCCATCCAGGACGTGATTGGCGGCCAGGTCGACATGATGTTTGACACCACCGTGGTGGCCGGCCCCCATATCCAGAGCGGCAAGGTACGCGCCATCGCCGTGAGTTCGGCCAAACGCCTGGAGTCGCTGCCGAACGTGCCAACCATTGCAGAGTCCGGTGTACCCGGTTTTGAAGTGGTGTCCTGGCAAGGCATTTTTGTGCCCGTCGGTGTGCCCAAACCCATCGTGGACCGTTTGCACGCTGAAACCATGAAAATCCTGCAGACCACCGAGATGCAGGACCGCCTGAAAAGCCTGGGCATGCAACCCTCCAACATGACACCGGATCAGGTTGCGACCTTCCAGAAAGCCGAGGTCGAGAAATGGGCCCAGGTCATCAAGGCGGCAGGCATCAAACTTGAATAAAAGCGTCGGCACCCGCATGCGTGTGGCCGTGGTGGGTGCGGGTCAGGCCTCGGCCCCGCATTTGCAAAGCCTGGAAGACCTGGGCGCCGAAGTGGAACTGGCCTGGGTGGTGGCGCGCAGCACCGAGCGTCTTGCCGGACTCAAGTTACCAGCCGGCACCGCCACCAGCACCCGGCTGGAAGACGTTCTCGAAGACCCGTCAGTTCAGGCGGTGCTGGTGCTGACACCGCCCAACACCCACGGCGACATCGTGCAGCGCCTGGCCCAAGCCGGCAAACATGTGCTGGTGGAAAAACCGCTGGACGTCAGCCTGGACAAGGCCGAACAGATGGTGGCCGTTTGCGAGCAACACGGTGTCAAGCTGGCCGTGATGCTGCAACACCGCATGCGCGATGCGGCCGGAACACTGGCCCAGTTGGTGGCCGGCGGCGACCTGGGCAGCCTGGTCAGCGCCTCGGCCAGCGTGCGCTGGTGGCGGCCCCAAAGTTATTACGACGAGCCCGGCCGCGGCACTTTGGCACGTGATGGCGGCGGCGTCTTGATGACACAAGCCATCCACACGCTGGACCTCTTGCTTTGCCTGACCGGCATGCCGGACAAGGTGATCGCGCTGGCCAGCACCAGCGCCCTGCATCACATGGAATGTGAAGACACCGTGGTCGCCCTGCTGCATTACGCCAACGGCGCCGTGGCCAACATCGACGCCACCACGGCGGCTTATCCTGGTTTTCCGGAACACATCGCCCTGAACTTCACCTTGGGCAGTGCCACGCTGGAAGCCGGCGAGTTACAGGCCGAACTGCTGGATGGCCAAAAAATTCACGCTGGCGAGAAACAGGCCTCGGGCTCGGGCGCCAACCTCATGGCCTTTGACCACCAGGCGCATCGCGCGGTGCTGCAGGATTTTGTGAACGCCATCCGCAGCAACACCGACCCTGCCGTGACAGGACGCTCCGCGCTGCAAGTGCACCGGCTGATCACGGCCATGATGGCCTCATCGGCAAGCGGCGCCGCCGTGTCCCTGCTGCGCTGAAGCGCTCGGGCCGGCGCGCCATTCGCTATTTTTTCGATAGCTGCTTGCGCCCGTGGGATGTGGGCTAGAGGCTTATTTTTCTTAAGAAATTCTATGGAGTGGCATGCTGGGTTCAGCGCGTTGCCGGCAGTTCAACCGGGCGCAGCGGGCGCTCGCCGAGCGCCCAGTTCCAGAGCCGCCCATCCACATCGATGGCCAGCGTGTCCTCCAGCCCGGCCGCCACCTCGGCCACACGCTGCATCACCTGGCGCGGCTGCAGTCCCTCTTGCGCGCCCCATATCCACAGGCTGCCATCGGGCCGCAGTGCCAGCGAGTGGCGGCTGCCGGTGGCGATCGCCGTCGCGCCCTCGAAGATCACACCCCAGCGTGCAGCCTTGTCGCCATGGCCGTGGCTGGCTAACGGGCCGTAGATATTGCCGCCAGTGCCCAACACCGCGCCGTCCCGGCGCAGGTACAGCGCATGCCCTGTGTGGCCGACCACGCGCCCACCTTGCGCGGCCACGGCGGTCCAGCCCGGCGCCTGGGCCAGCTTGCCGTCACCGTATTGGCCGCGGTGCGCCAGGCCACGTGCATACACCTGCCCGTTGGGGGCGATGTAGTAGTCAGCGCCATCGCCAACCCAGGCGTGGATGGCCGCATCGGCGCTGCGGGTCCACTCGCCGGCGCCCGTCCTGCGTTGCCACAGGCTGCCGTCACAACGGATCGCCAGCAGTCCGCTGTCGCCGGCCGACAGCAGCGCAACCTTGTCAAGCAGCGGCTCAGGCTCGACCCGCGCTGATCCCAGCGTCCAAGCCAGCGCGTTCTGCTGCATATCGATCGCATAGCCACGCGACTTGCCCACCGCCACATGGCTCGCCCCTTCAAGCACCAGCCGCGGACGCCGGCTGCCTTGCCATTCAAAAACGCGGCCGTCAATCAGTGCGAGTTTGTGTTCGTAATAGCCCGCCAGCCGCGTGCGGCGCAACATCGCGGCCGCACCAGCTTCCGAAACCTGCGCACACGTACCAGCGTCAGGCGAGGCCAAGGCCGGCGATGAAGCCGTCATGACGCAGGCCCCTGCCAGTCCCAGCAGTGCGACCCACCGCTTCAGGCCTGCAATCAATCCTGCCCCAACCCCAACAGCCGCATCGCATTGCCCTTCAGGATGCCAGGCATCACCTCCGGCTTGAAACCCGCATCTTCAAAATCTTTCATCCAGCGGTCCGGTGTGATCAGCGGGTAGTCGCTGCCGAATAACACGCGGTCCTTCAGCAAGGTGTTGGCGTATTGCACCAGTTGCTTGGGGAAATATTTGGGGCTCCAGCCCGACAGGTCAATCCAGACATTGGGCTTGTGCGTGGCCACACTCAGGGCTTCGTCCTGCCAGGGAAAGCTGGGGTGCGCCATGACGATCTGCATGTCGGGGAAATCGATGGCCACGTCGTCCAGGTGCATGGGGTTGGAATACTCCAGCCGCAGGCCGCCGCCGCAACGCATGCCGCTGCCAATGCCGCTATGGCCGGTGTGGAAAATCGCCGGCAGTTTGTAGGCGTTGATCACCTCGTAAATCGGCCAGGCCATCTTGTCGTAGGGGTGGAAGCCTTGCACCGTCGGATGAAACTTGAAACCCTTGACGCCGTACTCCTTGATCAGGCGTTCGGCTTCACGCGCGCCCATCTTGCCTTTGTGCGGATCGATGCTGGCGAAAGCCATCATCATGTCGCTGTTTTTCTGCGCGGCTTCGGCAATTTCTTCGTTAGGAATACGGCGCCGGCCGAGTTTGGATTCGCTGTCCACCGTGAACATGATCAGGCCGATCTTGCGTTCGCGGTAATAAGCAATGGTTTCTTCAATCGTGGGCCGGCGGCTGTTTTTAAAGTATTTGTCGGCGGCACGGTCGTACTCCTCGCCATAGTTGTCAAACGGGTTCCAGCAACTCACTTCGGCGTGGGTGTGCATGTCAATGGCGATGAGGTTTTTGTAGTCCATGGTGTTTTGGGGCAAGTTCGGTGTCTTCCGCATACATGCGGGTTAACACCGAGAAATAAGGTCTGAAAATCGATTGAATTGGTTATTGTTTATAACAATAATTCAGTCACTTTGCAAACCTCACCATGACTTCCAAAACCCCATCCAAAGATATCCAGCTTGACTTTCGCGGCGACGACCAGGAGGTCGCCGTGGTTCGCCTGAACCGCGCCGCCAAACGCAACGCCCTCAACGACGGCCTGATCCTGGCCCTGCGCGATTTATTCGAAAACCTGCCCGCCACCGTGCGCGCGGCCGTGATTCATGGCGACGGCGGGCACTTCTGCGCCGGCCTGGATCTGAGCGAATTGCAAGAGCGCGACGCCGGCCAGGGCATGCACCACTCCCGCATGTGGCACGCGGCGCTGGAGCGTGTGCAGTTCGGCCCGGTGCCGGTGATTGCGGCCCTGCACGGCGCCGTGGTTGGCGGCGGCCTGGAGCTGGCCAGCGCCTGCCATATCCGCGTGGCCGATGAATCCACGTTTTACGCCTTGCCCGAAGGTTCGCGCGGCATTTTTGTCGGTGGTGGCGGCTCGGTGCGTATTCCCAAACTGATAGGTGTGGCGCGCATGACCGACATGATGCTGACCGGCCGCGTCTACAACGCCGAAGACGGCGAACGCGCCGGTTTTGCCCAGTACCTGGTGCCGGAAGGCCAGGCTTTTGACAAAGCCCTGGAACTGGCCCTGCGGGTCGCGCAAAACGCCCCCTTGACCAACTACGCCCTGATGCACGCCTTGCCCCGGATTGCAGAACAACCGGCCGACCAGGGTTACCTGACCGAATCGCTGATGGCGGCGATTGCGCAAAGCGCACCGGAAGCCAAACAACGGGTCCGCGCCTTCCTCGAAGGCAAGGCCAACAAAGTCAAGACCGTCTGAAGCACAGAAAAACAAGAACATGAGCGAGACAACATCTACTTCTTCCCCGCGTTACCGTCCGCTGGAATTCGGCGTCACACGTGTGGCCCTTCGCGATGGCGACAACGGTATTCGTTACCTCCAGGCCGATCAGCCGCTGACGGCTTATGCGGAACGCATGACCGACCGCTTTTTGCACTGGGCGCAAACCGTGCCCGAGCGCACCTTCCTGGCGCGCCGTGTCAAAAATGTCGATGGCAGTCTGGGCGACTGGCGCCACCTCAGCTACGGCGAGGCGCTGGTGCAGGCCCGCGCTGTCGGCCAGGCCTTGCTGAACCGCGGCCTGAACGCCGAACGCCCGGTGGTGATCCTCAGCGAAAACAGCATTGAACACGCACAACTGGCGCTGGGCTGTCTCTACGCTGGCATTCCCTATTGCCCGGCCTCCCCGGCCTACAGCGTGGTCAGCTTGGACTACGACAAGTTGCGGCATATTTTCAAAACTTTGACCCCGGGCCTGATCTTCGCCAGCGACACCGCGCGTTATGGCAAAGCCATCCAGGCCACGGCCAACCCCGGTGTTGAAGTCGTTTTGTGTGAAGGGTCGCTGGACGGCCTGTCGGGCCTTTCAAGCACGCCTTTCGCCTCGCTGCTGGCCACCACCCCGACGGCGCAAGTGGATGCCGCCTTGCAGGCGACCGGGCCGGACACCATCACCAAGTTTTTGTTCACCTCGGGCTCCACCAAGATGCCCAAGGCCGTGATCAACACCCACCGCATGTGGTGCGCCAACCAGCAGCAAATGCGGCAATCGATGCCGGTGCTGACCGAAACGCCGCCCGTGCTGGTTGACTGGCTGCCCTGGAACCACACCTTCGGCGGCAACCACAACGTCGGCTTGACGATTTACAACGGCGGCACCTTGTACATCGACGACGGCAAACCCACACCGGCGCTGATGGGCGAGACCCTGCGCAACCTGCGCGAAGTGGCGCCCACCTTGTACTTCAATGTGCCCACCGGTTTCGAGGCCATCGCCAACGCGATGAAAACCGACGCGCAGTTGCGCCAGACCCTGCTGTCACGCGTGAAGATGTTTTTTTACTCGGGCGCCGCATTGGCGCAACCGATCTGGGACAGCCTGCACGCCACCCAGGAAGCCGAGGTCGGCGAACGCATTGTCATGGGGACCGGCCTGGGCATGACGGAGTCCGCGCCGTTTGCGGTATTTGTGACCAGCCCCAATGTGAAGGCCGGCGACATCGGTGTGCCCACGCCGGGCGTGGAGCTCAAGCTGGTGCCTACCGACGGCAAAACCGAGGTGCGTTACCGCGGACCCAACATCACGCCGGGTTATTGGCGTTCGCCCGAAGCCACGCAGGAAGCTTTTGACGAAGAAGGTTTTTTCTGCACCGGCGACGCGGTCAAATGGATTGATGAACACAACATCCACCAGGGCCTGAAGTTCGACGGCCGTATTGCCGAAGATTTCAAACTCGCCACCGGTACCTTTGTGAGTGTCGGCCCGCTGCGCGCAAAAATCATCGCGGCCGGTGCGCCCTACATCCAGGATGCGGTGCTGACCGGCATCAACCTCAAGGAAGTCGGCGCCCTGATTTTTCCCACCGCTGCCGTGCGATCACTGGCCGGACTGCCTGCCGAGGCTAGCCTCCAGCAAGTCCTGGAAAGTGCGCCCGTGCAGGCATATTTCCAGAAAGTGCTGAATCAGCTCGCCGCCACCGCCACCGGCAGCGCCAACCGCATAACGCGCCTGCACCTGATGCACGAGCCACCGTCCATCGACAAGGGCGAGGTCACGGACAAAGGTTCGATCAACCAGCGCGCCGTGCTCAAACACCGCGAAACACTGGCCCATACGCTGCATGAAGGCAGCCTGCCTTTCACCCTCCAAGCACAAGGAACCCTCACATGAACATCCAGGGACACACGGCCATCGTCACCGGCGGCGCCTCCGGCCTCGGCGAGGCCACGGCGCGTGAGCTTGCCCGCCTGGGCGCCAAGGTCGCCTTGTTCGACGTCAACCTGGCCCTGGCCGAAAAAGTCGCAGCCGAGATAGGCGGCATCGCCTGCCACTGCGACATCACCAACACCGACAGCGTGACAGCGGCCCTCGCCCAGGCGAGCGCGGCCCACGGGCCGGCACGCATCCTCATGAATATCGCCGGCATAGGCAGTGCCAAACGCGTGGTGCAAAAAGACGGCTCGGCCGCACCACTGGAAGACTTTGCCAAAGTCATCAACGTCAACCTGATCGGCAGCTACAACATCAGCCGGCTGTTTGCGGCCGAATGCGTGAAACTGGCGCCGCTGGAAGACGGCGAACGCGGCGTGATGATGTTCACCGCCTCGGTGGCCGCGTTTGACGGCCAGGTCGGCCAGCAGGCCTACAGCGCCTCCAAAGGCGGGCTGGTCGGCATGACCCTGCCCATGGCCCGCGACCTGGCACAACACGGCATTCGTGTCTGCACCGTCGCACCCGGCCTGTTCGCCACACCCTTGATGAAGCAATTGCCGGAAGCCGTTCAGCAATCCCTGGCGGCCTCCATTCCCTTCCCCTCGCGCCTGGGCAAACCCGAGGAGTTTGCCCAGTTGGCGGCCCACATCGTGACCAACACCCACCTCAACGGCGAAGTCATCCGCCTTGACGGCGCGCTGCGCATGGCGCCGCGCTGAGGCCTTCTTTCTTCATCCACCCGCAGGAGACATTCCCATGACATTCAAAAAAACAATCATCACCGCCGCCGTGGCCATGCTGGCCGCTGGCAGCGCCCTGGCCGATATCAGCATTGGTGTGAGCCTGCCCTTGACGGGACCGACCTCCGCGTTGGGCATCCCGATCAAAAATGCCATCGCGCAATGGCCCACCAGCATAGGCGGCGAAAAACTCAACGTCATCATTCTTGACGACGCCACCGACCCGACCAATGCCACCAAAAACGCCCGTCGTTTTGTGACCGACGACAAGGTGGATATCCTGATGGGTTCGGCCGCCACGCCACCAGCCAACGCCGTTGCCGCCGTCGCTTCTGAAAGCGGCACCATGCACCTGACTTTCGCCCCCATCGACGTGTCCACGGCCAAGTCGCCCTGGTCCTACAACATGCCGCAGTCCACCCTGGTGATGTCGCATGCCATCGTTGCGCACATGAAGAAAACCGGCGTCAAGACCGTTGGTTTCATCGGTTACGCCGATGCGTATGGTGAGCTGTTCCTGCGCGACATGAAGGTCAAGATGGCCGGCACCGACATCAAGTTTGTGTCCGAAGAACGTTTTGCGCGCACCGACACCAGCGTCACCGGCCAGGCCCTGAAGGTCACCGCGGGCAACCCCGACGCGATCCTGATCGTCGCCTCGGGCAGCGGCGCGGCCATGCCGCACAAGGCGCTGATCGAACGTGGCTACAAGGGCAAGATTTACCAGACCCATGGCGCAGCCTCCCGCGACCTGATGCGGGTCGGCGGCAAGGACGTGGAAGGTGCGTTTGTGGTCGCCGGTCCGGGTGTGGTGGCCGAACAGTTGCCGGCCGATCACCCGAGCAAAAAGGTCGCGATGGCCCACGTGATCGCCTGGGAAAAAGTCTACGGCCCCAACAGCCGCAACCCCTTCGCCGGCCACGCTTACGACGCCTCCGTGGTGCTGCAGAAAATCATTCCCGTGGCACTCAAGACCGCCAAGCCGGGCACCAAGGAGTTCCGCGCCGCCCTCAAGGCCGCCCTGGAAAACGCCGGCCCGATTGCGCTGTTCCATGGCACCGTCAACTACACCGCCAGCAACCACGCGGGTTACACCGATGACACCGGCGTGATCATGCAGATCGTGAACGGCGACTGGAAATTGCAGCCTAAGTAAACGCTGCATTTCTACGGTTCTCCCGGGCCGGACCGCAGACACGCGGTTCGGCCCGAACAGGTTTCACGGGCACCCCTGAAGGTTTTTATGGATTTTTCAATTGCCAGCATTCTGCTGGTTGACGGCCTGACCAATGGCGCGATTTACGCGCTGCTGGGCCTGGCCACGGTACTGGTGTTTGCCGTCACGCGGGTGATCTTTATTCCGCAAGGCGAGTTTGTGACTTATGGCGCGCTCACCTTGGCCATTTTGCAAACCGGCAAGGTGCCGGGCACCATCTGGCTGCTGCTGCTGCTGGCCGGCCTGGCCGCGCTGGCCGAGGCCTGGCACACCTGGAAAAGGCACCAACAAGCCCTGGGCGCTCTGCGCGCCGGGCTCAAGGTGCTGGTGATGCCGGTGGTGGTGGCGCTGGTCACACTGTGGGCCGCGCCCCAGCAGTTCTCCTTGCTGGTGCAAGCCCTGCTCTCGGTCTGTATCGTGACCTGTTTCGGGCCGCTGGTCTACCGCCTGGCCTACCAGTCGCTGGCCGATGCCAGCTCGCTGGTGCTGTTGATTGTGTCGGTCGGCGTGCACTTTGCACTGACCGGTCTGGGCCTGGTTTTTTTTGGCGCCGAAGGTTTTCGCAACCCGCCATTCTGGGATGCACGTTTCAGCCTGGGTGCGGTCAACCTGTCCGGCCAGGCCGTGATCATCGCGCTGGCGTCGATGGCGCTGATTGTGTTGTTGTGGCTGTTTTTTGAGCGCACCTTGTACGGCAAGGCCTTGCGTGCCACCGCCGTGAACCGTCTGGGCGCCCGCCTCATGGGTATCTCGTCGCAAACCGCGGGCCAGTTGACCCTGGCCATGGCGGCCCTGATAGGTGCGCTCTCGGGCCTGCTGATAGGCCCCACCACCACGATTTTTTACGACTCGGGCTTTTTGATCGGCCTGAAAGGTTTTGTGGCCGCGGTGATTGGCGGCCTGGCGAGTTACCCGGGCGCGGCCATAGGTGCCTTGCTGGTCGGGGTGATCGAG
Organism: Polaromonas potterensis; assembly: GCF_033446725.1. NCBI lineage: Bacteria > Pseudomonadati > Pseudomonadota > Betaproteobacteria > Burkholderiales > Comamonadaceae > Polaromonas > Polaromonas potterensis. Next base: position 589,780 of record NZ_JAWQLX010000002.1, read on the forward strand.
GCCTTTGGTTCCTTCTGGGCCAGTGCTTTCAAGGAAGTCATTGTTTTCACGCTGATCCTGCCGGTGCTCTTGTGGCGTTCGCTCACCAGCGGCCATTCGGACGAGGAGCACTGACATGGCGCTTCGCAAATGGGGCGGCTGGCTCCTGATCGCCGCGCTGGTTCTGGTCTGCATCCTGCCCGTGCCCGAGTTCTGGATCACCCAGCTCAACTACATCGGCATCTCCAGCCTGGCGGTGTTAGGCCTGATCCTGCTGACCGGGGTTGGCGGCCTCACCTCCTTCGGCCAGGCCGCTTTTGTCGGCATAGGCGCATACACCAGCGCCTACCTCACGGTGAACGCCGGTCTCTCGCCCTGGCTCACGCTGCTGGTGGGCCTGGGCCTGACAGCGATGTGTGCGGTGGTGCTGGGCTGGATCACGCTGCGTATGTCCGGCCATTACCTGCCGCTGGCGACGTTGGCCTGGGGCCTGTCGCTGTACTACACCATGGGCAACCTGCAGGCGCTGGGCAAATACGACGGCATTCTGGGAGTCACCGGGCTGTCCATTTTCGGCTGGGAGCTGGGCCAGGGGCGGGTTTACCTGCTGCTGAGCTGGTCGCTGGTCTTGCTGGGCAGCCTGAGCCTGTTACATCTGCTGGACTCGCGTGTCGGCCGGGCCATACGTTCGCTCAAGACCGGCTCGCAAATGGCCGAGTCCATGGGGGTGGACACCTTGCGTTTCAAGATCGGCATCTTCCTGATCGCCGCCTTGTTTGCGTCCCTGTCCGGCTGGTTGTACGCGCATTTCCAACGTTCGGTCAACCCCTCGCCTTTCAGCGTGCATGTGGGCATCGAGTACTTGTTCATGGCCGTGCTGGGCGGCGTTGGCCACGTCTGGGGCGCCATCACCGGCGTGACCATCACCAAACTGCTGGCCGACCAGTTGCAAGTCTTGCTGCCCAAACTGCTGGGCACCAGCGGCAGCTACGAAATGATTGTGTTCGGCGTGTTGCTGGTGCTCACGCTCAAATACGCGCCCGACGGCATCTGGGCTTTTATCGATCGTAAGTTACCCAAAACCAGGCGCAAGGTGGACTGGCAGGACGCGGCCCCCCTGCCGGCGCGCACCAAACCGGCGGCCGGTGAAATCGTGCTGCAGGCCTGCAATATCCGCAAGGAGTTTGGCGGCCTGGTCGCGGTCAACGACATCAACTTCTCGGTGGCCTCGGGCCAGATTGTGGGTCTGATCGGCCCCAACGGCGCCGGCAAATCCACGACCTTCAACCTGATCACCGGCGTGTTGGCCCTGACCCGCGGCAGCGTGAGTTTCCGAGGTGAGACCATCAGCAGCCTGCCCTCGCGTGAGATTGCCAAACGCGGCATTTCGCGCACCTTCCAGCATGTCAAGATGATTGCCGACATGACCGTGCTGGAGAACGTGGCGCTGGGCGCCCACCTGCGCGGCAACAAGGGCGCGACGGCCGCCATGTTGCGGCTGGATCGCGCGGAAGAACAAGGCCTGCTGCGCGAAGCCGAACACCAGTTGCGACGTGTCGGCATGGGTGAACACCTGCACGAACTCGCCGGCAACCTGGCCATGGGCCAGCAGCGCCTGCTGGAGATCGCCCGGGCCTTGTGCAACGACCCGGCCCTGCTGCTGCTCGACGAACCCGCGGCCGGTTTGCGTTACCTGGAAAAACAGGCGCTGATCGAGGTCTTGCGCCAGCTCAAGGCCGAAGGCATGAGCATCCTGCTGGTTGAACACGACATGGACCTGGTGATGCAGGTGACCGACCGCATCGTGGTCATGGAGTTCGGCACCCGGCTGATTGAAGGCACGCCCGAAGAAATCCAGGCCAGCCCGGCGGTACGCGCCGCCTACCTCGGCACCGAACACTGAAGGTCCCCCTCATGAGCACCCCTCTTCTTAAGGTCCACAACCTCCACGCCGGTTACGGCAAGGCCGAGGTCTTGCGCGGCATAGACCTGCAGGCCGACAGTGGCAGCATCATCACCGTCATCGGCCCGAATGGCGCGGGCAAGTCCACCTTGCTCAACGCGCTGATGGGTGTGCTGCCGGCCACCGGCAGCATCGAATACGCCGGCCAGTCCATCATCGGGCTGCCGCTGGAAGAACGCGTCATGCTGGGCATCGCCCTGGTGCCCGAAAAACGCGAATTGTTCGGCAGCATGTCGGTCGAAGACAACCTGGTGCTGGGCGCCTTTCGCCAGGTGCGCTTGCGCAACAAGGCCTGGCGCGACCAGATGGAGGTGGTGTTTGAGCTGTTCCCCCGCCTCAAGGAACGCCGCGCCCAAGAAGCCGGCACCTTGTCGGGCGGTGAACGGCAAATGCTGGCCCTGGGCCGGGCCTTGATGTCGCGCCCCAAACTGCTGATGCTGGACGAACCCAGCCTGGGCCTGGCACCGCTGATCGTGAAGGAAATCTTCCGCACCATCGAAGCCTTGCGCAAGACCGGCGTGACCACCCTGCTGGTGGAACAAAACGCGCGCGCCGCACTGGAAGCGGCCGACCACGGCTACGTGCTGGAGATGGGCGAGATTGGCCTGAGCGGCCCGGCCGCCGAACTCGCACGCGACACGCGTGTGGTCGACACCTACCTGGGCGCCTCGCGCAAGTCCCCCGTTTCAAGCTGACAGCGCATGCATTACCAGCCCCGCATCGAGGACATCCGGTTCATCCTGAACGAGGTGCTGGACGCGCCCGCCCAGCTGCAGGCGCTCACGCCTTTTGCCGAGACCGACACCGAGCTGATGCAGCAGGTCCTGAGCGAAGCCGGAAAATTTGTGGCCCAGGAGATCGCGCCGCTGCAGCAGGGCGGCGACGAGATCGGCTGCACCTTTGACCACGGCCGCGTCACCACCCCGCCCGGCTTCCAGGCCGCCTACGCCGCCTTCTGGCAAGGCGGCTGGCCGGCGCTGGCCTGTGCGACTGAGGACGGCGGCCAGGGCCTGCCCACGGTGCTTGAAGCCGTGTTGTACGAAATGCTCAGCGCCGCCAACCACGGCTGGACCATGGCGCCCGGCCTGCTACACGGCGCTTACGAATGCATCAAACACCATGCCAGCGATGCGCTGAAGGCGACTTATCTTGAGAAAGTCGCCACCGGTGAATGGCTGGCCACCATGTGCCTGACCGAGCCGCATGCGGGCAGCGACCTCGGCCTGGCGCGAACCCGCGCCGTGGCCCAGGCCGATGGCAGTTACCGCATCAGCGGCACGAAAATTTTTATTTCCGGCGGCGAACACGACCTGAGCGACAACATTGTTCACCTGGTGCTGGCCCGCCTGCCCGATGCGCCGCCCGGTCCCAAGGGTTTGTCGCTGTTCCTGGCGCCCAAGCTCTTGCCCGACGGCGCGCGCAACGGCGTGTACTGCGAACGTATCGAGGAAAAAATGGGCCTGCACGGCAGCCCGACCTGCGTCATGCGTTTTGACGAGGCGACCGGCTGGATCGTCGGCACACCGGGCCGCGGCCTGGCCGCGATGTTTGTGATGATGAATGCCGCGCGCCTGCATGTGGGCCTGCAGGGGCTAGGCCTGCTCGAAGCCGCCTGGCAAAAAGCCGAGGCTTATGCGGGCGAACGCCGGCAAATGCGTGCGCCTGGTCCGCGCAGCAGCGCCGAACCGGCGGATTTGATTGCCAGCCACCCGGCCATCCAGCGCATCCTGGACACCCAGCGCGCCTGGATTGACGGCGGCCGCGTGTTGGCCTACCGCACCGCGATCGAACTCGACATCGCCAAACACCACCCCGACGCCACGCGGCGCGATAGCGCGCAACGCTGGTGCAGCCTGGTCACGCCCGTGCTCAAGGCCGCCTTCACCCACCAGGCGTTTTACGGCGCCAGCGAATGCCTGCAGGTTTTCGGCGGCCACGGTTATGTGCGCGAATGGGGCATCGAGCAAATCGTGCGCGACTCGCGCGTCGCCATGATTTACGAAGGCACCAATGAGATCCAGGCGATCGACCTGCTGGTACGCAAAGTATTGACCGACGGCGGTGCAGGCATGGCCGCGCTGCTGCGGGAACTGCAGACCGGCCTGGATGCCGGTTGCCCGGATGACGCCGATGTGTTGCGCCGCTTCAAAGCGCTGCGCGACCTCACGGCCCTGCTGGTCGAAGCCAGCCAGGCCCACCCGGTGCTGCCCTTTGAGGCCGCCGACGACTACCTGCGCGCCGTCGCGCTCGCCCTGCTGGCCTGGGCCTGGTCCCGCATCGACCAGGCGACGGGCGGCGACGCCCCGCGCTGGCGCCGCGGATCGGCCGCGCTGCGTCTGCGCGTGTTGCCTGAATTCGACATGCGCATCCAAACGATTCAGGGCCAGTGCGCAGCGGCTCCTGCAACGGCCTGAATCACAAGGTCCGCACTAAGGTCACCTGAGTTTTTTACTTCAATCCATTACAAGGAGACAGACACCATGACAACACGCCGCGAATTCACCCAAGCCCTGGGCGGTGCCGTCGCCCTGGCCAGCCTCGGCCTGCCGCTGTCAGCCCAGGCGCAGACCAGCCTCGAACTGGCCAAACTCATCTGCGGTTTTCCGCCAGGCGGCACCAGCGACGCGATGTCGCGTCGCCTGGCCGACAAGCTGCGCGGCAACTATGCGGCCAACGTCATCGTGGACAACAAGCCGGGGGCGGCCGGCCAGATCGGCATCACCGCGCTCAGGGACAGCCCAGCCGACGGCAGCGCTCTGTTGCTGACGCCCTCGTCCATGTTGTCGATCTACCCTTTTGTCTACCCCAAGCTGCCTTACAAACCGGCCGAAGACGTGGCGCCGGTCTCGCTGGCCTGTTATTTCAACCACGCCTTCGGCGTCGGTCCGGCCGTGCCGGCCAGTGTCAAAACTCTGAAAGACTTTCTGGCCTGGGCCAAGGCCAACCCCGACAAAGCCAACTATGGCTCACCCGGCGCGGGCTCCATGGCGCACCTCATCGTCGGGCTGATGAACAAGCTGCTGGGCACAGATTTGCGCCACGTCCCTTACCGCGGCTCGGCGCCTGGCATCCAGGATTTGCTGGGTGGCCAGATTTCGTCCATGTCCTCGCCGGTCGGTGACTACCTGCCTTACCTGAAAAGCGGCAAGCTGCGCCTGCTGGCGATCTCGGGCATCAACCGCAGCCCCTTTGTGCCCGACGTGCCGACTTACCGCCAGCAAGGCATTCCCATCACCGTGCGCGAGTGGTATGGCGTGTTCCTGCCGGGCAAAGCCAGCCCGCCAACCGTGCGCCGCGCGGCCGCCTACATGCAAACCGCCCTGGCCCAGCCCGACCTCATCAGCAGCATGGCGCAAGTCGGTATGGAGGTGGGCTCCTCGTCACCGCAGGCGCTGGACGAGCTGCTCAAGGCCGACGCCGACGAATGGCGCCGCCTGATCAAACAAATCGGCTTTACCGCCGACTCCTGAGTCACGCCAGGCTGCGCCGCCCGAGCTTATGCATAAAAACAGGCTGCAGCCACCATCCCACCTGCGCAAGCAGCTATTGAATTTATAGCAAATTTCAGGTGCCATCCAACGCATCAGCCCACACGAAGGAGACACCCATGCCCCACACCGTCACCCGCCTGGTGGCCAGCGCCGCCGGCCTGCTCCTGCTGGCCGCCTGCAGCAGCACGCCGACTGCGCGGCCTGCCGCCACTGGTTCCAGTGCCGTCATGACTTGCGAAGGCTTGGCGGCGGGTTTCAGTTTTGCCGGCACACGCATCTTGTCGGCGCAACGGGTGGAAGCCGGCCAGCTCAAATTAGCCGGCATCGCAGAGGCCATGCCCGCGCATTGTGTGCTCAAAGGCGCCATGCACGAACGCATCGGACCGATAGACGGCAAACCTTATGCGATCGGGTTCGAGATGCGCCTGCCCACGGCCTGGAACGGCCGTTTCTTTTACCAGGCCAACGGCGGCCTCGACGGTTTCCAGACCCCGGCTTATGGCGACATCCTGGGCGGCGGCCCATCCGCCAACGGCCTGCTCAAAGGTTTTGCGGTGATCAGCTCGGACGCCGGTCATACCTTCGACCGCAACACACCGATAGGCGGCGCCACCTTCGGGCTGGACCCGCAGGCGCGACTGGACTATGGCTACAAGGCCGTGGCGCAACTCACGCCCATGGCAAAAGCCCTGATCAAGACCTATTACGGCAAAACGCCAGACACGTCGTACCTGGTGGGCAGCTCCAACGGCGGGCGCCACGGTTTTGTCACCGCCTCGCGCCTGCCGGCCGCTTACGACGGCATCCTGGTCAGCACACCGGGCTACAGGCTGCCGCTGTCGGCCGCGGCGCAGGTGTGGGGCGCGCAGCAGTTTGCGCGTATCGCCAAAACCAACCCTGCCACCGGCCGGCCCGATCTGAGCACAGCCCTCACACCCGCAGACCTGGCCCTGCTCGCGCGACGTGTGCTCGCGCGTTGTGATGCGCTTGACGGCCTGGCCGACGGCATCGTTGCCGACCTGCAAGGCTGCCAGGCAGCCTTCAACATTGAACGCGACGTACCCAGTTGCGCAGCCAGCACGGTGCCCGACGGCAACTGCCTGAGCGCGGCGCAAAAAACAGCCATGGCCAGCGTCGCCAACGGGCCGGTGACGGCGACCGGCCAACGTGTGTATGCCGGTCTGCCCTGGGACCCGGGCATGGCGGGGCGCGACTGGGCGAGCTGGAAATTTATCAACAGCGTGGGCCCGCGAGATGCCATCGCACTGGCCTTTGTGATGAACACCCCACCGGCCTCGCCCGCCGTGGTCACGGGCCAGGGCAACACCTTGATCGACTACGCCCTGCAGTTCAACATCGACAGCGACCTCGCGCGCCTGTCGGCCACCGACGGGGCTTACCGCGAATCCGCCATCAACTTCATGACGCCGCCTGACCCCACCCTGCGTAGCTTTGTTGCACTGGGCGGCAAACTGCTGGTCTTTCACGGCACGGCCGACCCGGTATTTTCCGCGCTGGACAGCATCACCTGGCATGACAACTTCCGCCAGGCCCATGGCGCTGCCGCCGACAACCATGCCCGCCTCTTCCTCGTGCCGGGCATGAACCACAGCCGCGGTGGTCCGTCCACCGACCAGATGGACATGCTGGAGGTACTGGTGCGCTGGGTCGAACAAGGCCAGGCGCCGCAAGCCGTGGTGGCGCAGGCGCGCGGTGCTGGCGCCGCCGTGCCCAACCCCGAAATACCCGCCAACTGGAGCGCCACCCGCACCCGCCTCTTGTGTCCCTACCCGCAAGTGCCGCGTTACCAGGGCAGCGGCGACAGCGAAAACGCGGCCAGTTTCAGTTGCCGATAAAAGCAAGAGACCAGGACAAAAGCCGCCAGCCGGCCCCGGCCAAGCAGCGGCGATACTAACGCCCCTCCCCACCACCTGCAGACCCGCCCCATCCGATGCCAGAAAAATTACCCCCGGCTGTCGAAACCGTCGATACCCGCTACCTGGAAAGCCTGCTCGGTTACAACGCCAGGCGCGCCGCGGTGGTCGTGATCGAAAGTTTCCTGGAACGCATGGCGGTGTATGACTTGCGGCCGGTCGATTTTTCGGTGATCTCGCTGATCACACACAACGCGGGCATCACCTCGCGCCAGTTGTGCGCGGCGCTGAACATCCAGCCGCCCAACCTGGTTGGCATGATCAACGCGCTGGAACGGCGCGAGCTGATTCAGCGCAAACCACACCCGCGCGACGGCCGGGCCTTTGGCCTGCACCTGACGCCCAGCGGCCAGAAACTGATGCGCCAGGCCGAAAACACGGCGCAGGAACTGGAATCCGACGCCGCCGCCCGCCTGAGCGCCACCGAGCGCAAAACGCTGCTTCGCCTGCTGCAAAAAATTTACCTCTGATGCGCAGGCCGTGAACAGCGCCCGGGGGATTACTCCATCCGCCCCAAATTTTCAAGCCCTTTTGGCTGCGAAGCTACACCGTGCGGGCGCAGGCAGCTACAAAACTAGTAGCAGTTCAAAATTTCCGCTATATTTCGCATCAAGCCCGTGCTTACCGATTAACCGTGACAAAAACGTGACCAGGAGATCCCCCTAATGAGTTCCAAAGAAAATGCCGCCGTCGGCCAACTGTTTGAACTGCTTGAATCGCGTTACGCCTTGCGCGTGTTGTGGGCCCTGAAAGACGGTCACCCGCAAACCTTCCGCCTGCTGCAGGACAGCATCGGCAGCATCACCCCCAACACCTTGAACACCCGCATCAAGGAATTGCGCAACGCCGGCCTGATGAGCCACGGCAACGAAGGCTACACCGTCACCACACTGGGTGCCGACTTGCTCAAACGCCTGAACGACATGCAGGCTTTTGCCGCCAAATGGACCACCAGCCAGGTCAAGGCCGCTGCCGGCAGCACGGTCAAGAAAAAATAAACTGTCTCCCCCTCCTGAAAGACAGGCCTGGCGCCTGTCTTTTCATTTGGGCGCCAAGTGGCTGGGCGCTTGATTTTTTTGTATAAAATCCGCCCTTGGCCCTTTTCCTGCGTGCGCAGGAAGCTATTTATTTCATAGCATGTTGACGGCGCCTGCTAACGCAGACGCACGTTGCAGGTCAGGCATCGGGGCACAAACCCTTGCCTTGAAAAGGGCTTTGCTGCCCCCAGCTAGCTCACTTGTCCTTTTGAATAACCGCCTCCGACCATGCCAGAAAACAAACAATCCGAACAAAATCAAGCACTTACAGGCGCTCCCAGCCCGGAAGAACTGGAAGCCGCGCAAGCCGCCAACGAAGCCGATGCCCTGAGCGCAGCGCAAGCCGAACTGGTCCTGCTGCAGGCCAAAAACAGCGAACTGGCCGACAACTTCCTGCGTGCCAAGGCCGAGGCTGAAAATGCCCGCCGCCGTGCCGACGATGAAATTGCCAAGGCCCGCAAGTTCGCCGTCGAGGGTTTTGCCGAAAGCCTGCTGCCCGTTGCCGACAGCCTGGAAGCCGGCTTGGCCATCAAGGAAGCCAGCGTCGAGCAGTTGCGCGAAGGCACAGAAGCCACGCTCAAACAGCTCAAAAGCGCGCTGGAACGCAACAAGGTGGTCGAGATCAACCCCGCGAACGGCGAGCGCTTCGACCCGCACCAGCACCAGGCCATCAGCATGGTGCCGGCCGAGCAGGAAGCCAACACCGTGGTCAGCGTGTTGCAAAAAGGTTACCTGATCGCCGACCGCGTCTTGCGTCCGGCGCTGGTGATGGTGGCCGCCCCCAAATAAACCCCTGTCCAGGCGCGTGCGGCACTTGAAACAGTCCAAGTTATCCACAAGTCATCAACATAGTCATTCACAGCGGCTGGCCTGAAGGGCCATCCCCGCTGAGTTAATCAAGCAAACAGAAAATCTAGGAGTAAGCAATCATGGGAAGAATCATCGGCATCGATTTGGGCACCACCAACAGCTGCGTCGCTGTGATGGAGGGCAATGTTCCCCGCGTCATCGAAAACTCGGAAGGTGCACGCACCACGCCGTCGGTCGTGGCCTACCTAGAGAACGGTGAAGTGCTGGTCGGCGCCTCGGCCAAGCGCCAAGCCGTGACCAACCCCAAGAACACGCTTTACGCGGTCAAACGCCTGATCGGCCGCAAGTTTGCCGAAAAAGAAGTGCAAAAAGACATCGACCTGATGCCTTACAAAATCGTGGCGGCCGACAACGGCGACGCCTGGGTCGAAGTACACGGCAAAAAAATGTCTCCGCAGCAAGTGTCTGCCGACATCCTGCGCAAGATGAAAAAGACCGCCGAAGACTACCTCGGCGAGCCGGTCACCGAAGCTGTGATCACCGTGCCTGCGTATTTCAATGATGCGCAGCGCCAAGCCACCAAAGATGCCGGCCGCATTGCCGGTCTGGATGTCAAACGTATCATCAACGAACCCACGGCCGCGGCCCTGGCCTTCGGCATGGACAAGCAGGAAAAAGGCGACCGCAAGATCTCGGTCTATGACCTGGGCGGCGGTACTTTCGACATCTCCATCATCGAGATTGCCGATGTCGACGGCGAAAAACAATTTGAAGTGCTGTCGACCAACGGCGACACCTTCCTGGGCGGCGAAGATTTCGACCAGCGCATCATCGACTTCATCATCGAAGAGTTCAAGAAAGAGTCCGGCGTCAATCTCAAGAACGACGTGTTGGCCCTGCAGCGCCTGAAGGAAGCCGCTGAAAAAGCCAAGATTGAGCTGTCCAGCAGCGCGCAGACCGACATCAACCTGCCCTACATCACGGCAGACGCTTCGGGCCCGAAACACCTGAACATCAAGATGACACGTGCCAAGCTGGAGCAGTTGGTTGAAGAGCTGGTCGAACGCACCATCGCCCCGAGCCGCGTTGCGGTCAAGGACGCCGGTGTGAGCAGCGCCGACATCCATGACGTGATCCTGGTCGGCGGCCAAACCCGCATGCCCAAGGTGCAGGAGAAGGTCAAGGAATTCTTCGGCAAGGACCCGCGCAAGGACGTGAACCCTGACGAAGCCGTGGCTGTGGGCGCTGCGATTCAGGGCCAGGTCTTGTCCGGCGACCGCACCGACGTGTTGCTGCTCGACGTCACCCCCCTGTCCCTGGGTATTGAAACCATGGGCGGCGTGATGACCAAGATGATCAAGAAAAACACGACCATCCCGACCAAGTTTGCCCAGACCTTCTCGACCGCTGAAGACAACCAGCCGGCCGTGACGATCAAGGTGTTCCAGGGTGAGCGTGAAATTGCTGCCGGCAACAAAGGCCTGGGCGAGTTCAACCTCGAGGGTATTCCGCCAGCCGCACGCGGCACGCCGCAAATTGAAGTGTCGTTTGACATCGACGCCAACGGCATCTTGCACGTGGGCGCCAAGGACAAGGGCACCGGCAAGGAAAACAAGATCACCATCAAGGCCAACTCGGGCTTGAGCGAAGCCGAGATCCAGCAAATGGTGAAAGACGCCGAGCTGAACGCCGAAGACGACCGGAAAAAAGTCGAGTTCGTGACCGCCAAGAACAATGCCGAAGCCATGGTTCACAGCGTCAAGAAATCGCTGACCGAATACGGTGACAAGCTCGAAGCCGGCGAGAAGGAAAAAATCGAGACCGCCATCACCGAGATGGAAGAAGCCCTCAAAGGCGACAGCAAGGAAGCCATTGACGCGAAAAACACCGCGCTGATGGAAGCCAGCCAGAAACTCGGTGAAAAAATGTACGCCGACATGCAGGCAACACAAGCGGCTCAGGCCGGTGGTGCAGCCGGTGCCGAAGAAGCGGCAGCTGCCAAACCAGCAGCCGACGACAATGTGGTGGATGCCGAAGTCAAGGAAGTCAAAAAAGGGTAATGCCTATTTTTGAGGCATAGCCTCGATGCAGCGAAGCGGAAGCCAGGGGTCACCCCGGATTCCGCTTTGCCATATTCGGGCAGCAAGCATTTCTCTCCACTGAACACGCAATTTCCATGGCCATCAAAAAAGACTATTACGACACGCTGGGTGTTCCCAAAAACGCCAGCGACGAAGACATCAAGAAAGCCTATCGCAAGCTGGCGATGAAGCACCACCCGGACCGCAACCAGGGCGAGACCGGGAAAGCCTCGGAAGAAAAATTCAAGGAAGCCAAAGAGGCTTACGAGATGTTGTCCGATGCGCAAAAACGCGCGGCTTACGACCAGTACGGCCACGCTGGCGTGGACCCGAACCGCGGCGGCCCGGGTGCGGAAGGTTTTGGTGGTTTTGCCGAGGCCTTTGGCGATATCTTTGGTGACGTCTTTGGTGGGCAGCAGGGACGCGGCGGACAGCGCGGCGGCCGCCAGGTCTATCGCGGCGGCGACCTCAGTTATGCGATGGAAGTTACGCTCGAAGAAGCTGCCACCGGCAAGGATGCACAAATCCGCATCCCAAGCTGGGACGACTGCACAACCTGCCACGGCAGCGGCGCCAAGCCCGGCACCAAGGTGGTCACCTGCACCACCTGCCACGGCCATGGTGCGGTGCAAATGCGCCAGGGCTTTTTCAGCGTGCAGCAAACCTGTCCGCAGTGCAAAGGCACGGGCAAACTGATTCCCGAGCCTTGTGTGGCCTGCCACGGCGTGGGCAAGACCAAGAACAACAAGACCCTGGAAGTCAAAATTCCGGCCGGCATCGACGACGGCATGCGTATCCGCTCCACCGGCAACGGTGAGCCGGGCACCAACGGCGGCCCGCCGGGTGACCTCTATATCGAGATCCGGCTGAAGAAACACGACATCTTCGAACGTGACGGCGACGACCTGCATTGCGTGGTGCCCATCGGCATGGCAGCAGCAGCGCTGGGCGGCGAGATCGAGGTGCCGACCCTGGCCGGCAAAGCCGCCATCGACATTCCTGAAGGCACACAGTCCGGCAAGCAGTTCCGTCTGCGCGGCAAAGGCATCAAGGGTGTACGTTCCAGCTACCCCGGCGACCTGTATTGCCACATCACGGTGGAAACACCGGTGAAACTGACCGAGCACCAGCGCAAGCTGTTCAAGGAACTCGACGAGTCCCTGAGAAAAGGCGGCGCCAAACATTCGCCCAGCGGCGAAAGCTGGACCGACAAGCTGAAAAGTTTCTTCAGCGCCTGAAGTTGCGGCGCAGGCGCTATTTAATTCATAGCTGCTTGCGCCCGCCCCTCAAGGGCTGGAGGCACTTTTTTCTTATAAAAAGGTAACTACTGCAGGTCCACCTGTAGCTATGAATTTCATATAAATCAACGACTTAGAAATTCGCCCGAATCGAAAAATTCAAAACTCGGCGAATTTCGACCGAAATTTGCTTCATATTTGAGCGCCTTTGAAGTCACGTCGGGTGTAAGTCATTGATTCACAAGACCTGAGTAGTTACCAAAAATCAGACGCAAGGCACCGCCCACGCTTACATCGCCGGCTTGTCGCTCATGGCCGTGAGGTTGGCCTTGAGCTGCTCGCTCATGGGCAGGTTCAGATTTACGCCCTTGGGCGGAATCGGCGAGACGAACCACTTGTCGTACATTTTACTGAATTCACCCGACGTCATCAGGCGCGTGATGCTGCCATCGACCAGTTTTTTGAACTCGGGGTCATCCTTGCGCAGCATACAGGCATAGGGTTCGACTTGCAGCGAATCGCCCACCACGTCCAGCGCGGCCGGATTTTTGGAGTTGGCCTTCAGGCCGAACAACAAAATATCGTCCATGGCAAAGGCCAGGGCGCGGTCGTTTTCAACCAGCAGCAGCGAATCGTCATGGTCCTTGCCCAAAATGAGCTGCATGTCGAGGTTTTTATCGGCGCTGTACTTGCGTATCACCTGCGCGTTAGTCGTGCCTGTGGTGCTGGCCACCGTCTTTTTGGCCAGGTCGGCGTAGTTTTTAATGTTTGAGCTCTTCTTGGTCAGCAAACGCGTGCCGGTGTAGAAATGGTTGATGGCAAAGGCCACGTCCTTGCCGCGGGCGGTGTTGTTGGTGGTCGAGCCGCACTCCAGGTCGTAAGTGCCGTTGGTCAATAGCGGGATGCGGTTTTGCGAGGTCACCGGCATGTAAGCCACTTCAAGATTGGGCTTCTTGAGCGTCTTGCGCACGTCATCAATGATGGCTTCGGTCAGGTCCACCGAAAAACCGACCGCCTTGGTCGAACCTATCAAGTAGCTGAAAGGCACGGACGACTCGCGGTAAGACACGGTGATCTTGTTGCTGTCGGCCACTTTTTTCAGCGTTTGCGCGCTGGCGGTGGTGGCCAGACCCAGCGTGAGCAGTACGGCGGTCGTGAGGGTCGAGAGTTTCATGCGGGATTCTTTTAAAAAAATAAATACGGGATAAATGTAAAAAAGGTGGGCTTGATTCTCACAATAAGTCGCAAATACTAGCTTATGGTTTACCCAAGCCCTCCATGACACGGGTCACGCCACAGGCCATGCAATTTTTCGGCCAACTTGTCATGCCCTCTGGCAAGTCGGGCGTTGCAGCACCCCGCAGCGCACCAGGGCGGGGTCTGATTTATAGTGCCATTCATTCACCGTTCACTCCAAGCGCAAGCTCTTATTCCCATGAAAACCAAAGCCGCCGTCGCCTGGCAAGCAGGCCAACCCCTGACCATTGAAACCGTGGACCTGCAAGGCCCGAAGTTTGGCGAAGTCCTGATCGAGATCAAGGCCACCGGCATCTGCCACACCGACTACTACACCTTGTCGGGCGCCGACCCGGAAGGCATCTTCCCGGCCATCCTGGGCCATGAAGGCGCGGGCATTGTGGTCGATGTCGGCCCCGGCGTCACCACGCTGCAAAAAGGCGACCATGTCATTCCGCTGTACACGCCGGAATGCCGCCAGTGCAAGTTTTGTCTCTCGCGCAAGACCAATTTGTGCCAGTTGATCCGCGGCACGCAAGGCAAGGGCCTGATGCCCGATGCCACCAGCCGTTTCAGCCTGGACGGCAAACCCATCTTCCACTACATGGGCACCAGCACCTTCAGCAACTACACGGTCGCGCCTGAAATTTCGCTGGCCAAGATCCGCAAGGACGCACCGTTTGACAAGGTCTGCTACATCGGCTGCGGCGTCACCACCGGGATTGGTGCGGTGCTGTTCACCGCCAAGGTCGAAGCCGGCGCCAACGTGGTGGTGTTTGGTTTGGGCGGCATTGGCCTGAACGTGATCCAGGGTGCCAAGATGGTGGGCGCCGACAAGATCATTGGTGTGGACATCAACCCGGCGCGCCAGGAAATGGCGCGCAAGTTCGGCATGACCCATTTCATCAACCCCAAGGAAGTCGACAACGTGGTCGATGCCATCGTGCAGTTGACTGACGGCGGCGCCGACTACAGCTTTGAATGTATTGGCAACACCCAGGTGATGCGCCAGGCGCTGGAATGTACCCACAAGGGATGGGGCCGCAGCATCATCATCGGTGTCGCCGAAGCCGGTGCCGAAATCAGCACGCGCCCGTTTCAGTTGGTCACCGGCCGCAAGTGGGAAGGTTCGGCCTTCGGCGGCGCGCGCGGCCGCACCGACGTGCCCAAGATCGTCGACTGGTACATGGAAGGAAAGATCAACATTGACGACCTGATCACGCACACCATGCCGCTGGAAGACATCAACAAGGGTTTTGAGCTGATGAAAAGCGGCGAATCGATTCGCGGCGTAATTATTTACTAGCCCCCACGTTCGCTCACTGCGTGTAGCTCTCTGCCCCCTCAGGGGGCGCTGCGCCTGCGGCCCGGCTAAGCCGGTTCCGCGGCCCCTGCTCGAATTGAAAGAGGCCCATGACCACACAACCTGAACTCCTTAGTGAACACGCCTGCTTCGGTGGCGTGCAGCGTTTTTACCGCCACGACTCGCGCGAGATCGGCTTGCCGATGAAGTTTTCGGTGTTTCTGCCGCCGCAAATCCTGATCGACAAGGCCGGCGGCAAGGTGCCCGCGCTGATGTACCTGGCTGGCCTGACCTGTACCGAAGAAACCTTCATGATGAAGGCCGGTGCACAGCGACTGGCCGCCAGCCTGGGCCTGGCGCTGATCACGCCCGACACCAGCCCGCGTGGCGCCAAGCTGCCCGGCGAAGCCGACAGCTGGGACCTGGGCGTGGGCGCCGGCTTTTACCTTGACGCCACACAAGCGCCGTGGTCGGCGCACTACCGCATGGAAAGCTACATCACGGCGGAGTTGCTGCCGCTGCTGACCAGCACCCAGCCCATCCAGGCCGGGCGCATCGGCATCTTCGGTCACTCCATGGGCGGGCACGGCGCCTTGACCCTGGCCTTGCGCCATCCCGACTTGTTCAAGTCGGTGTCGGCTTTTGCGCCCATCTGCGCACCCCGCCACAGCCCCTGGGGCCGCAAGGCTTTCACGGCTTATCTGGGTGCCGACGAATCCACCTGGGCGGACCATGACGCCACGGCCTTGATGGCCAAGCTGCACGCAGCGCCCTACCCCGGCGGTATCCTGATCGACCAGGGCCTGGCCGATAAATTCCTGTCCGAACAGTTGCACCCTCACCTGTTTGAAGCCGCCTGCGCCAAGGCAGGCCAGGCGCTGCAGCTGCGCTGGCATACCGGTTACGACCACGGTTATTACTTCATCGCCACCTTCATGGCCGACCACCTGAACCACCACGCGCGCCAGCTGTCTGAATAAACCGAGCGGCGCGACGGCGCCTCAACTCATGCCGGCCGCCTCGGAAAAACGCGCCAGCGTCCAGCCCTCGCCCAGCAAAAATATCCGCGTGTGCAAGTCTTCCTGCACCTGCGGTGAAATCTCCCGGCCGAGGTAACGCAGGCGCTTGTTGCGCAGATCCACAAACCCCCAGTCGTAGTTCCTGGCCAGCGCGCGCCACAAGGCGTGGGCCCCGGCCGACTGGCGGGCACCGCTGACCAGGCACAGGCCCGACGCCAGGCCGCGCTGGTAGACCGCCGTGGCCAGGCCGCGCCGCTGGTAGGCCACATCGTATTTGGAGTGCGGCGCCCGGATGTAGCGGTCCGCCTGGCGACCGACTTCGATCAGCCGGTTGAAGACGGTGTAGCCGGCCAGGCGCTGCTGACGGATATCTTCCACATACACATAATGTTCGCCGTCGGCTTCGCGGCTGCGGATCACAAACTCGGGGTCTTGCATGCCCTCTTCAGGCAGGCCGCCCAAGCGCCCCTCCGGCTTGTTCAGCTGCGTATAGATGTCCTGCAACTCGTCGCCCAGAGGCCTGCTTGTTTGCGGGCCCACGTCGATGCGCAGCTCGGCGGGCCGCAGGTGCCAGGAAGGAAAAGAGGGCCAGGACGCGCGGGACAGCCAGGGCGGCAGGGACGGAAAACAGGGTGGGCAATAAGGGGGCAAGGACAAGACCACAAAAAACTCCAGGCGTGCGGGAACGACGGCGCGCGGCAGGCGGCCGTGACAAGTCCATCAAGGGCAGCAGCTGCTGCGGCCGAAAAGGATGCGCGAGAGGTGTGTTAGCGGCGCGGAAAGCGGATGTCGAGTGCGTCCCGGAGCACCGGATGCGCCGACCTGCCACACTCAGGTCGACGCTGTACTAGCGTGCGGCTTGGGGTCCGTCGATATAACGTGGCACGGCGGCGTGGCAGCAGGCGGGCACCGACCGGCCTGCCCTGCATGGGCACAGGTCTGCAGTGAAATGCAAGCCGTGCATGAGTGAACTTCTCCACGAGTCGTGCCTGAAGCCGTATCCATGATGATGCGGCGAGGCGGGTTGGCCGAAGCCCGTGATCGTAGCGGCTTGGCGATACCGCACGTTTGCAGTGCGGTACTGCGAAGGCCGGCCCTGGCAGGCGGCCCCAGCCCCGTCACGGGTTCAGAAGAGGTGGCCCTGCCCCGCAGCTGCCGGTGGCCTGAACTGGCTCAGGTCCAGCTCGACACGTTCGCGGTTGAAACCCAGGCGCTGGCAGGTTTTCGCAAACCGTTGGCGGATCAGCTCGGCCCACAAACCCTGGCCCTTCATGCGCGAGGCGAAATCGCTGTCGTAATCCTTGCCGCCGCGCATGTCATGAATCCGCGCCATGATGCGTGCCGCACGCTGCGGGTAATGTATTTCCAGCCACTGCTGGAACAAGGGCGCCACCTCCCAGGGCAAACGGACCACGGTGTAAAACGCCGAACGTGCGCCGGCCTGCCAGGCGGCTTCCAGCACCTTCTCCATGTCCTCGTTCACAAACGGGATTTGCGGCGCGACGCTGACACCGACAGGAATGCGCTGCGCTGCCAGCGTCGCTATGGTGCGCAGCCGGCGATGCGGCGCGGCGGCACGTGGCTCCAGCTTGCGCGCCAGCTCGCCGTCCAGCGTGGTGATGGTCACATACACCGCGGCCAGTCGATCGGCGGCCATGGGGGCGATCAAGTCGATATCGCGCTCCACACCGCTGGACTTGGTGACCAGCGAAAACGGATGGCGAGCCTCCTGCAAGACCTCGATCACAGCGCGCGTCAACCGCAACTCGCGCTCCGCCGGCTGGTAGCAGTCGGTGGCCGAGCCGATATTGAGCAGTTTGGGCACATAACTGCGTTTGCCCAAGTCGGCACGCAAGACCTCGGCAATATTGCGCTTGGCAATGATTTTGGTTTCAAAGTCCAGGCCCGGCGAAAAATTCAGGTAGCTGTGAGTGGGCCGTGCGTAGCAATAAACACAACCGTGTTCGCAACCCCGGTAGGGGTTGAGGCTGTAGTCAAAAAAGATGTCGGGCGAGTCGTTGCGCACAATCGCGCTACGCGCGTCTTCAAACAAAACTTCTGTGTCGAGACGCCGCGCCTCGTCACCTGCTTCTTGAAGCGTGCCCCAGCCGTCGTCGTAGGCCGCCCGTGTATCTTTCTCAAAGCGGTGCGCGATGCGTGTGGCCGTGCCTCGGCCTTTGATGGCATGGAGGGGAATGATCACATCGCTCATGGCAACTATTTACAACTGTATAAATATACAGTCATTTTATCCAGAACCCCTGACGACGTCAGAAAAACCATGCTGGCCTGACAATCAAAGCTTCTTTTCCATAGCCCTGCCCTCGCATGACCCAGCGCCCCGAAAACCTTTACGACCGCTACCACGCCCATGTTTATTTCGGCCCGGATACCGTGGAACAAGCACGTGCCTTGCGCCAGCAGGCCGGCGAGTTGTTCAAGGCCAGCGTGGGCCGTGTGCATGAACGCGAAGTTGGCCCGCACCCGCACTGGAGTTGCCAGCTGGCCTTTGACAGCGCGGAATTTGAGCGCCTGATTCCCCGGCTGGAGCAACACCGCAACGGGCTCGATGTGTTTGTGCACGGCCTCACGGGCGATGATCTGGCTGACCACACGACCCATGCCAGTTGGCTGGGCCAGGCCTCGGTGTTAAAGCTTGAGATGTTCAGGCGCTGAGCGGGCAACCTGAATCGCTACTTATTTGATAGCTTCTTGCGACCGTCGGATATGGGCTAGAGGCACTTTTTACTTAAAAAAAATGCCTGTCACGGGCTTTACTGCGGGATCAAACGAGTTTTGCGCCAGGCGTGCAAAGGCGCGTGCGGAGATTCAACACCGCGATACAAGGCCGCGCCGGCCAGCAGGGACAGCAAAAAGGCCGCCAGCAGGCCCAGGGTATGGGCCAGCAACTGGGTCGGCCAGAAATGGCTGATAAAGGCATTCACCAGCAGGCACACCGGGAAGTGAATCAGGAACACCGAATACGAGATTTTCCCGAGCTGCAGCAACCACGGCGCTTGTAGCCAGCGCGCAGCCCACAAGCCGCGCTGCAACCCCACCAGACCCAGCGCCACCAGCACGGCCACCAGCAGCCGGCCCCTGAAATCAAGTAGCAACGCCAGCCCACCCAACACAGCAATAGCCAGCAGCCAGCGCGCTGGATGGGTACTGCGTGAAGCCCACCAGGCCAGCATGCCCAGCGCATAAGAACCGAAAAAATACAGGCCCGTCATGTCCAGCCCGGCATCCCGGTTGAAATACAACAAGGACGCCGCCGCCAGCACCAGCACCAGCCAGCGGTGCCGCGTGTCACGCAGCAGCGAAAGCACGGCCACGCTGATCACAAACAACTGAAAATCAATCGCCACGTACCAGATGCCGGCCGACAAGGCCTCCTGAGCCAACACGTCCTGCAGCAAAAAGATGTGGCTGAGCAGTTGCCAGAAGGTGGGCGCGTCCGGCACCGAGTCATCGGCCAACCAGGGCCGCACCAGGGCCGCGACCGCGACCGTGATGAACACCGCCACCATCAAGGGCAGCGCCAGCCGGCGGTAACGGCGCAGGATCAGGTGGCCGGGTTGCTGAAAAACCGCGACGCCCTCAGGCGCCAGGGAACAGGCCGCGAGAAAACCACCCACTACCAGAAACACCTGCACCGCCATGCGGCCATAGGTGTAGAGCCAGTCCATCAGGCCGGGTGCTGCGTGGTGCACCACATCCGACATCGGGCCGTAAAAAGCCAGGTGGTGCCAGATGATCAACACGCAGGCCAGGGCCTTGAGCGCGTCGATCCCGGGCAGGCGCTGCGCAGGCGGCGCCGTGGCAGCGGCCGGAATAACCATGCGGCGCGAGGCCTAGACGCCCACCCTTTGGCGTGCGTGCTGGTACTCGCGCTTGAGCTGCGCAACATAGTCGGCCGTGCTTTGTACCTTGTTGACCGCGCCTATGCCCTGGCCGCAGCCCCAGATGTCTTTCCAGGCCTTCTTGGCGTCGCCGCCAAAGTTCATCTTGCTCGCATCACTCTCGGGCAGGTTGGCCGGGTCCATGCCGGCGGCGATGATGGACGGCGCCAGGTAGTTGCCGTGTACGCCGGTGAACAGGTTGCTGTAGACGATGTCGTCGGAGCTGCTGTCCACGATGGCTTGTTTGTAGGCGTCAGCGGCGCGGGCTTCGTCGGTGGCGATGAAAGCCGAGCCGATGTAGGCAAAGTCGGCACCCATGGCCTGCGCGGCCAGCACAGCGCCGCCGGTCGAAATCGCGCCGGACAGCGCGATCGGGCCGTCAAACCACTGGCGAATTTCCTGGATCAGCGCAAACGGGCTTTTCACGCCGGCATGGCCGCCGGCACCGGCCGCCACAGCCACCAGGCCGTCAGCGCCCTTTTCAATCGCCTTGCGCGCAAACTTGTTGTTGATCACGTCGTGCAAGACCACGCCGCCGTAGCTGTGTGCCGCGGCATTGATGTCTTCGCGTGCGCCCAGCGAGGTGATATAAATCGGCACCTTGTACTTCACGCACATTTCCATGTCGTGGTCCAGCCTGTCGTTGGACTTGTGCACGATCTGGTTCATGGCAAAAGGCGCGGCAGGTTTGTCGGGATTCGCTTTGTTGTAGGTAGCCAAGGTCTCGGTGATTTCGGCCAGCCAGTCTTCCAGCTGCGCCGCCGGCCTGGCGTTGAGTGCGGGCATGGAACCCACCACACCGGCCTTGCATTGTTCAATCACCAGCTTGGGGTTGCTGATGATAAAAAGCGGCGAAGCGATGATGGGCAGTGGGAGTTTGTCGAGCGGGGCAGGCAGTCTGGACATGGTGTGTTTTCCGTGTGTAGAAGCAAAAATTTATGAAAAAATAGGCTGTAGCCCCCGTCCTGTGGTCGCCAACAGCTACTCTTTTAATAGCGATTTCAGCAAGCGTCGATTTAGAACGCTTCCAGCGCCAGCGCCGTCACGCTGTCCGCGCCTTCAACAATGCTGTCGCGCAGGCCGGGGGCCTTGCTCAGCAAATGGTCGGCGTAAAACACCGCGGTGGTGATCTTGGCTTTCATGAAGTCGACGTCATGGCCTTTGGCCAGTTCTTCTTCCGCCACCAGCAGCGAACGTGCCAGTTGCCAGCCGGCCACCAGGTTGCCGGCCAGCATCAGGTAAGGCACGCTGCCGGCGAAGACCGCATTGGGCGAAGCCTTGGTGTTGCCGGCGACAAATTCCACCACATCGACAAACGCTTCACGCGCGGCCTTCAGGCGTTTGGCCACGGCTTTTGCTGCCGCGCCGCCCTGCTTGATCAGCGCCGCTTCCGTCTTCTCGATCTGGCCGGCAATGCCTTTGGCCGTCTGGCCGCCATCACGCGCGGTTTTGCGGCCCACCAGGTCGTTGGCCTGGATCGCGGTCGTGCCTTCGTAAATCGTCAAAATTTTGGCGTCACGGTAATACTGCGCGGCGCCGGTTTCTTCGATGAACCCCATGCCGCCATGTACCTGCACACCTAAGGAGGTGACTTCCAGGCTCATCTCGGTGCTGTAACCCTTGACCAGCGGCACCATGTATTCGTAGAAGGCCTGGTTTTGCTTGCGCACGTCCGCATCGGGATGGTGGTGCGACGCGTCATAAGCGGCGGCGGCCACCGAAGCCATCGCGCGGCAACCTTCGGTGTAGGCACGCATGGTCATCAACATGCGTTTGACATCGGGGTGGTGAATGATGGGTGCGCTGGCGGCAATCGAACCATCCACCGGCCGGCTTTGCACCCGGTCCTTGGCGAAAGCCACGGCCTTCTGGTAGGCGCGCTCGGCCACCGCAATCCCCTGCATGCCCACGGCGTAACGCGCCGAGTTCATCATGATGAACATGTATTCGAGGCCGCGGTTTTCCTCGCCCACG
Organism: Polaromonas potterensis; assembly: GCF_033446725.1. NCBI lineage: Bacteria > Pseudomonadati > Pseudomonadota > Betaproteobacteria > Burkholderiales > Comamonadaceae > Polaromonas > Polaromonas potterensis. The sequence continues at coordinate 611,747 of NZ_JAWQLX010000002.1, forward strand.
ATGTAACCCACGGCGCCACCGTGATCGCCATACTGCAACACCGCCGTCGGGCTGGCCTTGATGCCCAGCTTGTGCTCGATGCTGACGCAAAACACGTCGTTGCGCGCGCCGAGTGCACCGTCTTTGCCCACCATGAACTTGGGCACGACAAACAGGCTGATGCCTTTCACGCCTTCGGGCGCGCCGGTGACCCGTGCCAGCACCAGGTGCACGATGTTCTCGGCCATGTCGTGTTCACCGTAGGTGATGAAAATCTTGGTGCCGAAAATTTTGTAGCTGCCGTCGGCCTGCGGTTCGGCGCGGGAGCGCACCATGGCCAGGTCGGAGCCGGCTTGCGGCTCGGTCAGGTTCATGGTGCCTGTCCATTGGCCGCTGACCAGTTTTTCCAGGTAGGTGGCCTTGAGCTCATCCGAGCCGGCCGTCAGCAGTGCTTCAATCGCGCCGTCCGACAACAAGGGGCACAGCGCAAAACTCATGTTGGCCGAGTTGAGCATTTCGCCGCAAGCCGCACCTATGGTTTTGGGCAGGCCCTGGCCGCCAAAATCCAGCGGATGTTGCAGGCCTTGCCAGCCACCCTCGGCATATTGTTTGTAGGCTTGCTTGAAACCAGGTGTTGTCGTGACTTCACCGTTCTTCCAGCTGGACGGGTTGATGTCGCCTTCGCGGTTCAAGGGTGCGAGCACCCCTTCGTTGAACTTGGCACATTCTTCCAGCACGGCTTGCGCGGTTTCAAAACCGGCTTCTTCAAAGCCGGGGATTTGCGCCACGGCATCGATGTCGGCCAGGTGCTTGATGTCAAACAACATGTCCTTGAGGGGGGCTTTGTAGCTCATGTCTTGTCTCCGGTGTGTTGTCATCCCGGACTCGATCCGGGATCCATGCCGCATGTACCGACAGGTGTAGTGATCCAGCATGGATTGCGGGTCAGGCCCGCAATGACATTTTTTACAGTCTTACAGCGCAGCCACCAGCTCAGGCACCGCCGTGAACAGGTCGGCTTCCAGGCCATAGTCAGCCACCGAGAAGATAGGTGCTTCCGGGTCCTTGTTGATCGCCACAATCACCTTGCTGTCCTTCATGCCGGCCAAGTGCTGGATCGCACCGCTGATACCGGCCGCGATATAGAGCTGGGGCGCGACAATCTTGCCGGTCTGGCCAACCTGCCAGTCGTTGGGGGCGTAACCCGCATCGACCGCGGCGCGGGAGGCCCCCAGGGCCGCGCCCAGCTTGTCGGCCAGCGGCATCATGACTTCGTTGAACTTCTCGGCGCTGCCCAGGGCACGGCCACCGGAGACGATGATCTTGGCGGCGGTCAGCTCTGGC